>NZ_CAMEFG010000012.1 GCF_945915435.1 uncultured Paracoccus sp.
GTTTTGGAAGCCGATCACCCCGTTACGGGGTCAGTTTTCCATGCCGGTTCACACCGATCGCCCTCGACGCCGCGATCTTCGAGGCCCTCCTGATCGCCGAATATCCGGCCCTGAGCCTGATCGAGGCGGACGGCTTCCAAGTCACGGCGAACACCGACGACGGGGAAGCGGTCCGGCTGTTCCACGACGCCAAGCCGCCCAAGCTGTCGTTTGCTGAAGCAGAAATCAACTTCCGCTATGCGAGACGAAGCTGCCATTCGCAGGTGCGCGCGACCAAGCCCAGCATCGCCTCAGGTCCCATCCGTAGGGCGAAAAGCAACCTGACGACAGCGCGGCATGGCTGTCGCAGCAACCTCATGAAGCAGCCGTTCGGGCTGACCGCAGCGAAGTCACTGTCGCTTCCACCCTAAGGGGCCGAAAGCTAACCGACGCAGGCACTGCGGCGCGGCTGAAGCGACAGAGCAAGGCAATTGCTTGCCTACCCTATTGCCATCCCAATTCCTCAGACGGGAAAACCCCGACCCGGACATTCGTAATCAGCTCCGGTTTTGGGCAATCCGGGGACATAAAAGTCAGAGCCAAATCGGTAGACTGCACTGCCGTCGAGTGTGATCGGATATCGATGAATGAACGCCGGCGCTGACCACCCCTCATAAACGGCCTGTCAATTGTACTACTGAGCTGAATCATTGCCACTTAATTCTACGGGCAGCAACGGTGCGTCATTCATAGTTTCTGCAAGATTCTTTAGAGATTGCAACAGTGTAGAATGATTTTCTCTGGGGTCATATGTGAGGCACTTGAGATTTCTGTTCTTTCTCAATGACCTCTTCAGGTCATCAGGCATCTTCGAAGAAGTAACGAAGTAGTGCGGCCTAGAATTTGGGAAGTTAAATCTCTGGTTCTCGAGTAGAAGAGTAATATCGGGATCGGATATGCCGCAGCCCAATATCAGAAACGTATGGGATAGGAGGCATGCATCCAACACGTCGTAAAAAGCGGAATGTTTTACCCGAGCCTGAGCATAATCATGATTTGTAAAGATAAGCTCATTTGGTGAGTCAATTGTGCCATGGAGCTTTATCACATGAGTTCTGTCTTCACGTAAGAAATTATGGACATCTTGATCGCAGTAGCGTTTAACCGTGACTCGACCTCCAGTTTCAGATATAACAAAAGTTTCAAATATCTGATCGAAATTTGGGGTTATGTAAATCCTTTGATCCAAATTGAATATGGCTTTGTGAGTTTCACTCGCAGAGTAGTCGGGATCTATAAAGCACTCCCGAAGGAATGGCTCCCAGTCGTCGTCCAATTTTTTCTTTAACCACTCACATGCGTGCAAAAGATCATTCTGAGAGATCGCTTTCTTGATGTGTGAAGTGCCTTTAGTGCCAGCTTTCTCCAACCCTCGGCTGAGAAATTCACTCCAGAGAGGAGGGCGAGTTACGCCGTCTCTGCCGGTGGAGCTTTTCGATATACCGCTCCCGAAAAACACAACCACACGCCGCGACAACAAATCAATTTTAAGCTGATCGGGCCAGTCAATCATCAAATCAGCCCCGCACGGTTAAGTATCGCATCGGCGACCACCCCGAAGGTTTTTCGAGCATCTTTGACCTTTGTAAAATGTGCACCCCGAACTCCATCAGCAGCTTTCAAGGCAAACACGGGAGCACGAGCCGATTGAGACATTGGAACTAGACTGTGCAAATTTGGGATAGCCCCAAGAGAGAGTTTTTTGACGCCCCTCGGGGGAGGGGCGATGCGGGACAGCTCCGCGCTCACGATACCTTCAAATTGCTTCATTATTTTTTCATAGGCATTTACGGCCCGTTTTGTTCCCGTGGAATCTGCCTTGGCAATATAGTGCTGTGATGCATAACCGAGAAAACCCAAGCTCCGAGCTAAATCGGTATCTACTTCGTCAGGATCATCAACATTAGTCACTCCAACTTCCCATTGCTTGCTCCACTTCGACATCCATGCGGAAATATTGTCTATGGCTTTAACGCTAAATATGTCTATCGACATCGGCGCAACGAAATAATTACTAGCTAGTAGAACGGCTCTATTTATGGACCCCAAAGAAGGTCCGACATCGAAGAGGACCAAGTCATAATCATCGCAGCGTTTCATCAACTCCGCGAACATCAGAGTCGTTCTCATACCTCGAGAATCACCGCCGATCGCGGACCCCCAATCTTTCGCCAGCAAATCTTCGGTGAGCGCCAAGCGAGGATCTCCAGGAACAACATCAACGCCAAAACGTGCACTTTTTGTAACTTTGAGGTCCTTGCTGTACCCTTTCCCGAGAGAAAGCGGGCGAATTATGTCGTAGATAGTAAAAGAAGAGGTCTCTTCGTAAAAATAAGAAAGTTTTTTATCTTCGAACATATACTGAGTGGCGTTGCACTGTGGATCGGCGTCAATGACGAGGACACTTAAATTATATTCCTCCGCAGCGAAAGCCGCGACATTGCAAAGCAAAGTTGTTTTGCCAACGCCGCCTTTGTTGTTGAAGAATGAAATAGAAACAGCCATCCAGACACCTCAGAAATCAGGGTTATTTTTTTATAATGTATTAGATGAACTTGCGCAACTTTTATGTATCAAGAGCGCACAAAACCCAAACGGGCAAAACTCTCGCAAGTCCCCGCTCCTTCCCTCAGCGGACTTCGGCTTTGTCCCGGTCGCGACCATGCCGTAGCAGTTATGCCGCCGCAACGCGAGCATGCGGTTCGGATACATTGTCTGGTCGCCACTGATTGCGACGACTGACGGCCATGAGCTGCCCGCTACCATGCGGGCTAAGTGTTCGCTGCGGAGCAAGACGACCTGCAGCTCCTGGGAATGCGGAAAAGCAGCATATTTGGAGGTCGAGCGGCGACAATGGGCCGTGTTTTCCGCTGCACAAGCGAACGGCCTGCCTTGCTACGGTCTGATCGAATGTCGCTGATGGGCTCAGAGTAACGATTCGCTGCGATCAGCGGGAACGGCGGCAATAAGCGGCCTTTTATCGTGTTGGGCCTTGGACTGCTCACAGCCGGTTGTATCTCTGTTGCCACATTCCCGCTCTGAACCTGTTCCGTCCATTTTGTGCCGTGCTCCTGGTCTTGCTATCCTGATTCCTACCAACACATGAGGAGCAAGATACATGCAACAGAACAAGAGCGGCGCAGTCTGGGGGACGATCACGATGGCCATGCCGCAACTGC
This sequence comes from uncultured Paracoccus sp., assembly GCF_945915435.1. Classification (GTDB taxonomy): domain Bacteria; phylum Pseudomonadota; class Alphaproteobacteria; order Rhodobacterales; family Rhodobacteraceae; genus Paracoccus. The sequence continues at coordinate 3,219 of NZ_CAMEFG010000012.1, forward strand.
TCGAATGGCAGATCGAAGGGGATGGCGAGCACCATGAGGGCCGCAGCCTGAAGGAGTTCGTGGCGGCCTTGGTAACGGCGCGCGAGGGTCGTGAGGCCGTCCTTCGCCTCAACCTCGTCGTGTCGTTATGACGGGATGGTCATGTATTTCCCGTGACATCCTGCCCGGATTCCAGGTGACACAGGAGTGACCGCGGACATCTTCGGATATGATGACAAGATGTCCGCAGACTTCAAGAATGCCGTTTAAGGCACTCAGGAACATGCAGAAAACGGCACAGAGGCATGGTGGGTGGTGAGGGACTCGAACCCCCGACATCTTCGGTGTAAACGAAGCGCTCTACCAACTGAGCTAACCACCCTTGGGGCAGGCTCTTAGACCGGCGCGGTAGTGCTTGGCAAGGGGTCGGTGTTCGGGAGGTCAGCGTTCGGTCAGCTTCAACTCGATCCGGCGGTTCAGGGCGCGGGCCTCGGGCGTGTCGGCGGGATCGACGGGGCGGGTGTCGGCGAAACCCGTCGCGGCCACCCGGTCGGGCGGAAAGCCCAGGTCGTCGATCATGTAGCGCACCACCGCCAGCGCACGCGCCTGGCTGAGTTCCCAGTTGTCGCGATAGCGGCCAAGGCCTGACAGGGGCTGGCTGTCGGTATGGCCGTCCACGCGGATGATCCAGTCGATGTCGCCCGGCATCTCGTCCGAGATCTGTTCGAGCATCGCCGTCACGTTGCGGATCTGGTCGCGCCCGGCCAAGGCCAGCGTCGCCTCGCCCGCCGGGAACAGCACTTCCGAGGAAAAGACGAAGCGATCACCCACGACCTGCACCCCTTCGCGCCCTTCGAGGATGCGCGACAGCCTGCCGAAGAACTCGGAGCGATAGCGGCTGAGATCGGCAGCCTCGGCCTCGGCGCGTTCGCGGGCCTCGCGCTCCAGTTCCACGCGGCGGCGTTCTTCCTCGGCGGCGCGCAGAAGGGCGGCGTTGAGTTGCTGGCCGAGGTTCTCGACCTCCAGCGCGGCCTCGCGCTGGCCCTCATCGGTGATGTTCAGCACGGCTTGCAGATTGGCAAGCTGCGCGTTCAACTGGGCGACCTGCTGGGTCAGGGCGGCGACGCGGCGCTGGTCCTGGGTGGCGCCCGCCTGCTGTTCGGCCAGCCGTTCGTTGGCCAGCGCAAGCAGGGCGGCCTGGCGTTCGGCCTCGCCCACCTGTTCACGGGATTGCCGCGCCAGTTCCTCGCGCGCTGATTCGGCGGCGGCCAGCAGGGTCAGGGTGTCCTCGGCCTCTTGCCGCGCGGATTCCAGTTGCAGCGTCATGGCCGTCAGTTCGGCCTGCGAATTTTCCAGCCTTTCGCGCAGGGCGGCGGCGGCGGCGGCATCCGTCAGGCGGGCGGCCTCGGCATCGGAAAGCCGGGCCTGTGTCTCTTCAAGCCGGGTCGTGGTTTCGGCATTGCTGCGGCGCAGGTCGGCCAGCAGAGCCTCCAGCGCCTCGCGCCGGGCGGCGGCAAGGCGGGCTTCTTCGGCCTGCGCGTCGATCTCGTCCCGCGTGCGGGCGATTTCGGCGGCGGCGGCGGCCAGCCGATCACGCTCGGCGGCAAGGTCGCGGTCCAGCGCGGCCTCTCGGGCTTCGGAGGCCGACAGGGCCTGCGCGATCTGGCTGATCTGAAGGCCAAGCTGGTCCAGTTCGCTGTCCTGGCTGTCGATGCGTTCGCGCAGCACCGCCTGCACCACCATCGCGATGGTCAGGGCGAACATGATGACCATCAGAAGCGAGGTCACCGCATCGACATAGCCCGGCCAGATGCTGGTGCTGAAGCGGTTGGTGCTGCTGCGGTTAAACCTCATCGCCGCGCTCCAGCCGGCGGATGGCGCGGGTCAGGGCGGCCATGTCCTCGCGCAGGTCGGCGACCATGTCGGCGCGGCCCGAGGCCATTTCCTCGATCAGCCGGGAAAGCTGATAGTCGAGCGAGCGCAGATGCATCCGCGCCTCGATCATGTCGGATTCCTCTTGCGCGGAAGCGGGCTGATCGGCTGCGGCCTGCTGCGCGAGGGCGACCAGGCGATCCTGCCCCTCGGCCATGCGGGCCAGCGCCTGGGTCAGGGACTGGTTCGCGGCAAGGATGCGTTCGCCAAGCCCCTCGATCCCGGCGGCCAACTGGCGGACCTGGTCTTGCGATGCCTGCGCCTGGCGGGCCTGCGCCTCGTCGCGTTGATGGCGGTCGTCGCGAAGGCCCGCAACCTGATCGGCAAGCCGTGCCTCGAACTGATCCAGGAAACCTTGCAGGGCCGACGCATCGCCGCCCGTGCCAGCCGCCCCCGCCCCGCCGATATCGACGCGGGTGAAACCGCTCATCCACTCTTCCAACTCGCGGTAGAAACGGTTCTGGCCGTGGGTCACGAACAGTTCCAGCAGGCCCACGACCAGCGACCCCGCAAGCCCGAGAAGCGAGCTTGAAAAGGCCGTGCCCATGCCGCCAAGCTGGTCCTCCAGCCCCTCCATCAGCCGGTCGAAGACCTGCAAGCCGCTTTCGCCTTCCTGCGGCGACAGCGCACGGATCGTCTCGACCACCGCCGGGACGGTGATCGCCAGCCCGTAGAAGGTTCCCAAAAGGCCAAGGAAGATCAGCAGGTTGGTCATGTAGCGGGTGATATCGCGCTGTTCGTCGATACGCGCGGCGACCGAATCCTGGATCGACTGGGACGAAGCGGTCGAAATCGTCCCGCCCGCAGGCCCAAGCGTGCCCAGAAGCGCCGCCAGGGGCGCGAGCAACCTCGGCGCGCCCTCTTCGTCCAGGGCGGGGGCCGAAGCCCCGCCCTCGATGGCGCGGCGGCGGCGGCGGGCGAATCCCTCGATCCAGCTGACCGAGGTGATAAGCTGCGCGACCTGCCAGAAACATGTCAGCACCCCAAGCACGAAAACGCCGAAGATCACCCCGTTCAGGATCGGGTTGGTCAGGAAGATCGACATGATCCGCCCATAGGCATACCAGCCGCTCGCCCCGACCAGAGCCAGCGCGATCAGCATCAGGACGATCTGACGCACCGGCTGCGAGAAATGCGGATGGCTGGCGGGCGCCGGTCTGGCCGCGTCGCTGCGCACGGCCCTGATGCGGCGGTCGCCCCCTGCGGGGTCGCGCGATCCGCTGTCGTCGGCGTCAGACATGATCCTGTCCCCTTGGTGATTTCGAGCCGAGTTTAGGCAGATATGACAGCCGTGCCAAGCAAGCGGATCGCCCTAGTTCGCGGCGATCAGCGCCTGAACCCGGCGCGACAATTCATCCAGCGCGGGATCGCGCAGCCCGATCTGGGCAAGATGGCGGGCGGTATTGAACAGATAGTCGCGGTTCGGCCCGCGCCCGCCGGTCGCGGCAGCGATGATGCGGGCCTGTTCCTCGACGGTAAGGCCGCCGACATATTGCACATGTTCGCGCCGCATGATGTAGGTCACGGCCTGAACGCGGCGGCCATCGGCCAGGTCCAGCGGCACCAGTTCCTCGCGATAGGCGCCGGTCGTCAGTTCGCGTTCGCGCAGGGCGGCCAGCGTCTCGGGCCAATGGACGGCGGCCACGCGCAGGGCCAGCCCGCGGCAATGGGCCAGCGGGTCCGCGTCCAGCGCAAGAACCAGTCCGGGCCGTTCCACCGTGCCGCGATAGACAACCGATTCCATGCAGAAGCTGCGCGAAAAGCCGTCCAGCCGTGCCTCGACGCTTTCGGCGGCGTCGAAGCCCGGATCCCAGATCAACGAGCCATAGGCAAAGACCCAATATTGCCGCTGTTCCTCAGCCGTCATTCGCGAATCCGCCGATCCCTGCCTGCAAGCCTTTCGTTCGGGAAAAACTTAGGCCACGATGCGCGTCGTTCCAAGACGGATAAGCTGCAAGACCTGTCCCCGATGCGCCGCCTGCTGATTTTCCTGACGTTGATCCTTGTCGTCCTGGCAGTGCTTTGGGCGCTGGCCGAAACCTTCGTCGCGCGCGAGTTGCGCACCGGCCTTGCCGGACAGCCCGACATCCGGGTGGCCGAGACCGCACCGCTGCGCAATCCCGCGCGGATCGGCGCAAGACTGACGGGGATCGAGGCGACCCTGCCCGGCACCCGGATCGCCCTGCCCCGGCTGGACCTGTCCGCGCGCAGCCTGCGGCCCAACCATTTCGTGGCCGACCTGCCCCAGCGGATCGAGATCCGCCACCTGGGCCAGTCCTTCGACCTTGGCCTGACCGCGCCCCAGGCGACGTTCAGCCTTGCCTCGCTGCGCCAGATGACGCTGGGGCATCTGCGCATCGGGGCCGAGGCCGTGACGCTGAACGGCAAGCCGCTGGCCGCGCCGCTGCGCCTGTCGTTGCAGCCGGTCGCGCCGGACGGCGACTGGCCGGAAGGCGCCCGCTCGGCCTATGACGTCGGCCTGCATGTCGAGGCGTTGGACCCCGCCGCCCTGCCCGGTTTCACCCCGCCCGAAGGCTGGCCCGAAGGGCGGATCACCGCGCAGGGCCAGGGCCGGGTCTGGCTGGACCGGCTGGTCGATCCGCAGGCCGCAAGCGGCGGGCAGCCCCCCCGGCCCGTCGCGTTGGAACTGGCCGAGACACGGCTGACAGTGGGGCATATGTCGGCATCCCTCGCCGCGCGGCTACGGCCGGATGCGCAGGGCCGGGCCGAGGGCATCGCAGTGCTTTACACCGCCGACGCCCAGCCCATCGTCGAAACGCTGGCCGCCCTGGGGCTGATCCCGCAGAACGCGGTCCTGATGCTGCAAGCCATGATGCGCGGCGCGGCAGAAAACCCGATGCCCGCCACGGTGGATTTTCGCCCGGCGCAGGGTGATGAAATCCGCCTGCCGCTGGTCTTTGCCGATGGCCAGGTCCTGTTCGGCGGCGTCCCCGTGGCCGAGGCACCCCTGCTGATCGGCGCACCCTGACCGGCTGTCCGCAAGGGACGTGCCCAGACAATGGGCCAAACAACTGCGGGCCAGACAACAGCGCGGATACTGGCAGAATACCGCAGGCGGATCGAAGCGCCTATTCCTCGGGCGGGGCCAAGGGCTTTTCGGCGGCGGACGAGCGGCCAAAGTCGGGGGCGGCGGTGTCCTGCCCGGCCTCGATGATGCCCCGGCGAATGGCGCGGGTGCGGGTGAAATATTCCTGCAAATGTTCGCCGTCCTCCATGCGGATAGCGCGTTGCAGCACGAAAAGCTCTTCGGCGAAACGGCCGAGGATATCCAGCACCGCCTCTTTGTTTTGCAGGAACACGTCGCGCCACATCACCGGGTCCGAGGCCGCGATGCGGGTGAAGTCGCGAAAACCGGCGGCGGAATATTTGACCACCTCGGATTGCGTGACGCGCTTGAGGTGATCGGCGACGCCCACCATCGTGTAGGCGATCAGGTGCGGGGTGTGGCTGGTCACGGCCAGCACCAGGTCGTGGCGCGCGGCATCCATGATTTCAACGCTGGCGCCCATGCCCCGGATCAGCCGGGTCAGGCGGGCGACCTGTTCGGGATCGGCGCCCTCATCCGGCGTCAGCAGCCACCAGCGATTGACGAAAAGCGTGGCGAACCCGGACCGAGGCCCCGAATGTTCCGTCCCGGCAAGCGGGTGGCCGGGGATGAAATGGACGTCTTGGGGGATATGGGGGGCGACCGCCTCGACCACGGCCTGCTTGACCGAACCCACGTCCGTCACCACCGCGCCGGGCTTCAGATGCGGCGCGATCTGCGCGGCGATCGCACCCATCGCGCCCACGGGCACGGCCAGAACCACAAGATCGGCGCCCGCCACCGCCTCGGCCAGATCATCGGCCACCCGGTCGACCAGCCCGATTTCCTGCGCGATGCGGCGGGTGTCGGCGCTGCGGGCATAGCCCACGACCTCGCCCGCCAGCCCGTTCTCGCGCATGGCCAACGACATCGAGCCGGCGATCAGGCCAAGCCCGACCAGCGCCACGCGGTCGTAGATCACGCTCATGCGCCCTGCCCGCTTGCTGCGCGCTCGGCCATGAACAGGCCGATCACATGGGCCACGCGGCGGCAGGACGCCTCGTCCCCCACGGTGATGCGCAGGCAATGGGGCAGGCCGTAGCCGCCGACCTGCCGCACGATCACCCCTTCGTTCTTCAGCCGCCGGTCGCAGGCGGTGGCCGTTTCCTCATCCGCGAAACGGGCAAGGATGAAATTCGCGAAGGACGGGTCCGCAGGCACGCCCTTTTCCGCCAGCGATTCCGCCAGCCATGCGCGCATCCGGCTGTTCTCGGCCCGGCAGCGGGCGATGTGGTCACGGTCGCGCACCGCCGCCTCGGCCCCGTCCAGCGCGGGTTGCGAGAGGTTGAAGGGACCGCGCACGCGGTTCAGCACATCGACGATTTCACGCGGCCCATAGCCCCAGCCCACCCGCAGCCCGCCAAGGCCGTAGATCTTGGAAAAGGTCCGCGTCATCACGACATTGGGCAGACGTGTGGCCAATTCCGCCCCGCCGTCGTAGCCATCGGCATATTCGGCATAGGCCGCGTCGATCACGAGGATGGCCTGCGGAACGGCGAGGGCAAGGCGCTCCAGTTCGGCCAGTTCGATCATGGTGCCGGTCGGGTTGTTGGGGTTGGCCACGAAGATCAGCCGGGTGCGATCCGTCGCCGCCGCGATCAGGGCGTCCACGTCGGTCACCCGCTCACGCTCGGGCACCTGGACCGGGGTGGCGCCCGCCGCATGGGCGCTGATGCGATACATCAGAAAGCCGTGTTCGGTGAACAGCACCTCGGTTTCCGGCCCGGCATAGGCCTGGCACAGCATATGGATGATCTCGTCGCTGCCGACCCCGCAGAGGATGCGTTCGGGGTCCAGCCCGTGAACCTCGCCGATGGCGGCGCGCAGTCCGGCGTGATCGGTGCCGGGATAGCGGTGCAGGTTGTGGGCGGCGCGGATGACGGCCTCGCGCGCGCGATCCGAGGGGCCAAAGGGGTTTTCGTTCGACGACAGCTTGATCGCATCGGTCCGCCCGGCGACATGCGAGGCCCCGCCCTGATAGAGCGAGATTTCCATGATGCCGGGTTGCGGGGCAATATTCTGTGCCATGATGTCCTGCTGCGATAAAGTGCCCGACCGTCATAGCCCCGCGCCCATGACAAGAACAAGAGGGCAGCGCGACGCGGCGGGCCGCAATCCCTTAAGAACCGATCAGTTTTCCGCCGCGATCGCCTTTTCCAGTTCGGGCAGGAAGCGGTTGGCGTAATCGTCGCGGATCAGCGGGCCGGCAAAACGGTAGAGGATGCGGCCCTGGCCGTCGATGATGAAGGTCTCGGGCGGGGCAGAGACGCCCCAGTCGATGGCGATGCGTCCGCGCGGGTCCGTGGCGATGGCATGATAGGAATCGCCCTCGTCGCGCAGGAATGCCAGCGCGTTGGATTCGGGGTCCTTGAGGTTGACGCCATAGACCGGGATACGCTCGGCCAGCTCGGCGATGGTGGGATGTTCGGCGCGGCAGGGCGGGCACCAGCTTGCCCAGAAATTCACCAGCTTGACACCGGGCTCGCGCAGCATCTCATCCGTCAACTGGGTCTTGCCGGGCAGGGTCGTCGCGCCAACCGGCGGCGCCTCGCGTTCGGCCAGCGCGGTGGGCAGCGCCGTGGGATCGTCGCGCAGAAGCGCCCATCCCGCCATCCCGGCGAAACCCAGGAAGGCGACCAGCGGCACGGCCATGAGGGGTGAGATCCTAGCCATTCTTCTCATGCGCCTCCAACGCGCGGCGGGCGCGGGCATTGGCGATCACGCTTTGCGCGATGATGCCCGCCAGCAGCAGGCCCGAGATGCCATAGGCCATCAGGACGGTGGTTGCGTATTTGCCAAGCTCGATCATGTGCGATTCTCACGGGCCAGAAGCGCCGCCAGACGGCGGCGGCGGATTTCGGTGCGGGTGCGGATCAGAAGCAGCGCAAGGAACAGCAGGAAGAAGCCCAGCATGCACAGGTAAAGCGGATAGCGGTAGACGGCCGACATCCGCTCGCCCGATTGCACGGAAAGCGAGGCGCCCTGATGCAGCCCCTGGTTCCAGAAGAAGGCGGCATAGCGCGACAGCAGCGCAAAGACCGAACCGACAAGGCACAGCACGCCCGTCAGGTCGGCGGCGCTGTCGGCATCCTCGAAGGCGGACCAGAGGGCGATATAGCCAAGGTAGAAGAAGAACAGCACCAGAAACGAGGTCAGCCGCGGGTCCCATTCCCACCACGTCCCCCACATCGGCTGGCCCCAGACGGCGCCCGTGACCAGCGCGATCAGCGTCATCACCGCGCCGATGGGGGCGGCGGCCTTGGCGGCCAGCGCACTGACATGGTGGCGCCGGACCAGCCAGATCAGCGAGGCGGCCAGCATCATCAGCCAGATGTTGATCGCCATCAGCGCGGCGGGGACATGCAGGAAGATGATCTTGACGGTCGAACCCTGCCGGTAGTCCTCGGGCGTCAGGAACCCCCAGGCGATGCCGGTCACGCAGCACAGGACGGCCAGGGTCACGACCCAGGGCAGCACCGCCCCGGATGTGCGCATGAACTTGGTCGGATTTGCATATTCCCAGATCGACATGGGGTTTTCCTATCCTGCGCCCCGGCGCGGCTCAAGCCCGCCAAGGCACGGTCACCGCAGATTGATGCGCAGCGCCCCGGCGGCGGCGAAGGGGACAAGCGCCAGAACTCCAAGCGTTATCGCGGCCTGAAAGACAAGCGGAGTCGCGATCGCCCCGCCCGCGACACTGCGACGCACCGCCTCGGCCCCGAAGATCAGGGTGGGGATGTAAAGCGGCAGGACCAGCAGCGACAAAAGCAGCCCGCCCCGGCGCAGCCCGACCGTGACGGCGGCCCCGAAGGCGCCCAGCATCGACAGCGCGGGCGTGCCGATCAGCAGGGACAGCATCAGGGTCCCGTAGGCCTGCCCCGGCAGGTGCAGCAGCAGCCCGAAGACCGGCGCGGCCAGCACCAGCGGCAGCCCGGTCGTCAGCCAATGGGCCAGCGACTTGATCGCCACCACCCCTTCGAGCGGCAGGGGCGAGGTCGCGATCAGGTCCAGTGAGCCGTCCTCGTGATCCAGCGCGAAGATGCGGTCCAGCGACAAGAGGCACGACAGCAGCGCACCCACCCACAGGATGCCCGGCGCGATCAACGACAGCGTGCCCCCCTGCGGGCCGATGCCGAAGGGCACCAGCGAAACGACGATCAGGAAGAAGGCCAGCGCCAGCCCGAATCCTCCGCCCGCGCGGGTCGCAAGCCGCAGGTCGCGCATCAGCAGGGCGATCATGCGAAAGCCTCGTTGAAACCGGCGGCGCGGGTGCCGCGCCGGGTGGGACCTGCGCGGAAGGGGGCCAGGTCCAGCAGCTGCGCCTCGGGCAGGCCAAGGTCGATATGGGTCGCAATGACCGCCGCGCCACCCGCCGCCAGATGCCCGCGCAGCACATCCGCGAACAGCGCGACCGATGCGCTGTCGAGCGACACGGTGGGTTCGTCCAGCAGCCAGACCGGGCGCCCCGTGACCAACAGCCGCGCAAGCCCCAGCCTGCGCTTCTGCCCCGCCGACAGCATATGCGCGGGCCGCGCGGCAAGGGGGCCAAGGTTCATCCGCGCGATCGCATCGCCCACGCCGCCTTGCCCGAAGACGCTGGCCCAGAAGCGCAGGTTCTCGGTCACGGTCAGCGCGGGTTTCAGCCCGTCCAGGTGGCCCGCATAGGCGTGGCTTTCGGGCGCGGCGGCGATATCGCCCTCGATGACGGGTTGCAGCCCGGCAAGGCAGCGCAGCAGCGTGGTCTTGCCGATGCCGTTCGGACCGCGCAGGACCAGCGCCTGCCCGGCGGACAGCGTGAACGAGACGCCTTCCAACGCGCGCAGCCCGCCCCGCGCGACGGCAAGGCCCTGAACGGCGACCAGCGGATTCATACGGGTATCAGCGCGCAGGCGACGCGGCGGCCTTCGGACAGGGTGACGTTGTAGCTGCGCGCGGCGCTTGGGGTGGACATCGGCTCGACCATGATTCCGGCGGCGGAAAGCCGGGCGGCCAGTCCCGGCGGGGTGGGCGCCATGTCGGGACCAAGCCCTAGGAACAGCACATCGACCTGGCCCGCCAGCGCCAGCAGCCCGGCCAGATCGTCCAGCCCGCCCCACGAACGCGGACCGTCGCCGGCAACGATCAGCGCGCCGTGGCTGACCTTGCCGCCCACCCTGAAAAAGCCGGGGCCGTAGCCGTCCACCGGCACGGCCCCGTGAAATTCGCTGGGCTCCATCCCCACCATCTCAGGGGGCTTCCCGGAAGGCGTCGGGCAGCTTGTCCTTGTCGGGCTTGGACCAGTCGCGCTTGACGCCCAGCCACAGCACGATGTTCTTGGCCATGTAAAGCGTCGAGTAGCAGCCCACCGTCACCCCCCACAGCATGGCAAAGACGAAGGCGCGGATCACGTCGCCGCCCCAGATCATCAGCGCCCCAAGGGCAAGGATCGTGGTGACCGCGGTCATCACCGTGCGCGACAGCGTTTCGTTCACGGTCAGGTTCATGATGTCGATCAGCGGCATATTCTTGTATTTGATCAGGTTTTCCCGGCATCGGTCGAAAACCACCACCGTGTCATTGATCGAATAGCCCACGATGGTCAGCAGCGCCGCGATGGTGGACAGGTCGAACCTGATCTGGAACAGCGAAAACAGCCCGACGGTCAGCAGCACGTCGTGGATCAGCGCGACCACCGCGCCGATGGCGAACTGCCATTCGAATCGCAGCCAGATATAGACCATGATCCCGAAGGTCGCCGCCGCAACCGCATAGATGGCCGTCTTGATCAGTTCCGCCGACACCTTCGGGCCGACCGATTCGACGGCGGTGAAGCGCACGTCGGGATCGACGGCCTTCAGCGCGGTCTCGATCCGCCTCAACTCCTCGGGGGTGACGGCGGCGTCGCCCTCGCCCGCGGCAAGGCGGATCTGGGCGACGTGGCGGTCGGGACCGAAGGTCGGGTCGAAGACCTCGGTGATGGCGACGTCGTCAAGGCCGAGCGTGCCCATCGCCGAACGGTATTCGCCGACGTCGATGGTGGTCGAGGTCTCGGCCCGGATGGTCGTGCCGCCGCGGAAGTCGATCCCGAAGTTCAGCCCCATCACGATGGTCACGATGACCGAAGCCACCATCAGCACGGCCGAGATCCCGAAGGTCAGCCATTGCACCCTGAACCAGTTGATATGGGTTTCATCGGGGACGAGTTTCAGCCGGAATGCCATGAGTTCACCCCCTTACAGGATCAGTTCTTTGGGTTTGCGCCATTCCACCCACCACACGATCATCAACCGCGTGAAGAAGATGGCCGTAAAGACCGAGGTGGCGATACCGATGGTCAGCGTCACCGCGAACCCCTTGACCGGACCCGAGCCGAGGAAGAACATCACCAGCGCCGCGATGAAGGTCGTCACGTTGGCGTCGATGATCGCGCTCATCGCGTCCTTGAAGCCCGAATCGATGGCCTTGACGACGCGGCTGCCTCGTCGCAACTCCTCGCGGATGCGTTCATAGATGATGACGTTGGCATCCACCGCCGTGCCGACGGTCAGCACGATCCCGGCGATGCCCGGCAGGGTCAGGGTCGCGCCCATGACCGACATCACCCCGATGATGATGGCGATGTTGGTCAGCACCGCGATCGAGGCGAATGTCCCGAACAGCCCGTAGCTGGCAATCATGTAGGCCACGACCGCGACCGTCCCGATAATCGAGGCCAGCCGGCCCGCGTCGATGCTGTCCTGCCCCAGTTCGGGACCGATGGTGCGTTCTTCCAGGAAGGTCATCTCGGCAGGCAATGCGCCCGCGCGCAAAAGCACCGCAAGCTGGGTCGATTGCTCGATATTCATCGCACCCGAGATCTGGCCCGAGCCGGTGGTGATCGGCTGCCGGATGATCGGGGCCGAGATCACCTGATCGTCCAGCACGATGGCGAAGGGCTGGTTGATATTGGCCGAGGTGAAGGCGCCGAACCGCCGCGCGCCCTGCGGGCCAAAGCGGAAATCGACGGCGGGCAGCCCGGCCTGATCGAAGGCGGGGCGGGCGTCGGTCAGGTCCTCGCCGGTGACGACGGGGCGTTCTTCCAGCACATAGAAGATGCCCGGCTCGTCCATCGAGGGGACCAGCATATTGCCCGAACCGGGCCGGGTCTGGGGATCGGCGACGCGGCTGACGACCGGGTTGAAGGTCAGCCGCGCGGTGGTGCCGATCAGCGCCTTCAACTCTTCGGCCGAACCGATGCCGGGCACCTGGATCAGCACCCGGTCGGCGCCCTGCCGCATGATGGTGGGTTCGCGCGTGCCGACCTCGTCCACCCGGCGGCGCACGATTTCCAGCGTCTGCTGGACGGTGCGGTCGGCCATCGCGGATTTCTCGGCGTCGGTGATGGTGATCGTGACGCGATTGCCCGAGCCCGTCACGTTCAGGTCGCTCTGCCCCGCGCCGGTGAAGGTGGTGACGGGGGTGGCGAATTGCCGGGCGATCTCGACCGCGCGGGACAGGCCGGCGGGATTGCCGATCTCGATGATCAACTGGTCGTCGCCGCCGGTGACGCGGCGGACCGCGCCGATCTGTTCGCGCTCGGACGCCAACTGGTCGCGGATATCGGGCCAGAGCGCGGTCATCCGTGCGCGATAGATGTCCTCGAGGTGGATCTGGCCCAGCAGATGCGCACCCCCCCGCAGGTCAAGCCCAAGCGCCATGATGCGCGACGGCATCCAGCTTGGCCAACCCGCGATCAGCGCGGCATCCTCGGGCGTCGTGACGCCGGTCTGCTCGACCCGCGCCAGCGCATCGTTATGCTGTTCCACGCGGTTGTAGAACAGGTTGGGCAGCGCCAGCAGCAGGCCGAAACACACCAGCCCGAGAATGGCGAGACGCTTCCAGAGCGGTATCTGCAACATGTAAAGGGGTGTTCCCTCAGTTGTTCGCAGCCACGGGCGCCGTGCGGTTCACGACCGAGGCAACCGTCGAACGGATGATGCGGACCTTGACGCCCTGCGCGATCTCGACCTCCAGCTCATTGTCGCGGACGGCGGTGATCTTGCCGATGATGCCGCCCTGGGTCACGATCTCGTCGCCCTTCTTCAGGGCCTCGACCAGGGCGCGGTGTTCCTTCATCCGCTTTTGCTGGGGGCGGATGATCAGGAAATACATGATCAGGAAAAGCGGAATCAGGATCAGGAAGGACTCGAGGCCTCCACCGGCAGGGGCGGCGCCTTGGGCATAGGCTGGGGTCACAAGCATGGATGGTTCCCTTATGGATTGCAGGGGGGCGCAAGGTTCGGCCCGAATTGGCGCGCAACCTATCGGGCGGAAAGGGGGAAGGCAAGAAACTGCTTGCCGTCGCACAACCGCGGCCAGGTCACCTTGTCGTGGGGGCGGCTGGGGGCGAGGCAGGGGGGCAAGGGGGGCGGAACCGCTCGAATTCCGCGCAGGCGGATGCTATGGCTTGCCGCCAGAGACCGACAGCAGAGCGAGAACACCGTGACCACTTCCGCCCCCGCGACGCCCCTGCCCGTTCCGCAGCACCCAGACCAGGTCCACCGCCTGCGCGCGATCATGGCCGCGCTGCGAGATCCCGCTTGCGGCTGTCCCTGGGACATCGAGCAGGATTTCGCCTCGATCGCACCCTATACCATCGAGGAAGCCTATGAGGTCGCCGACGCCATCACGCGCGAGGCATGGGACGAATTGCCCTCGGAACTGGGCGATCTGCTGTTGCAGGTGGTCTTTCACGCCCAGATGGCGCAAGAGGCCGGGATGTTCGACTTCGACGAGGTCGCCCGACAGGTCTGCGACAAGCTGATCGCGCGCCATCCCCATGTCTTCGGCAACGAGAACCGCGACAAATCGGCGCGCCAGCAGGTCAGCGACTGGGAGGCGATCAAGGCGCAGGAACGCGCCGCCAAGGCGGAAAAGGGTGTGCTGGACGGCGTGGCGCTTGGCCTGCCCGCCCTGACCCGCGCGATCAAGCTGCAAAACCGCGCCGCCCGCGTCGGCTTCGACTGGCCCGATGCGGGCAAGGTGCTGGACAAGCTGGCCGAGGAAACCGCCGAACTGGTCGAGGCCCGCGACCACAAGACCCCCGAGGACATGGCCGAGGAATTCGGCGACCTGCTGTTCGTCATGGCCAACCTGGCGCGTCATCTGGACATCGACCCCGAACAGGCGCTGCGCAGCGCCAACGAAAAATTCACCCGACGCTTCAATATGATCGAGGCCGAACTTGCCAAACAGGGACAGCGCCCCCAGGACAGCACCCTGGAACAGATGGACGCGCTGTGGAACGCCGCCAAGGCACGCGAAAAGGCATGAGCCGGACGAACCCGGCCTGATCGCCGCCCGGCTTGCGCTGCTGACCTTGGCGGCGCAAAAGGTTCGCGCGGCACCCGCCGGACATGGGTGGATTTCACATCCGGCCACCTGTTCCTGACGGGCAGGCGCCTGACCCGCTACCAAGATGGAAAGGCCCGGGATCGGTCCCGCTGCCTGGCTGGAAAGCCACCAAACAACGGCCCCGGTCAGAACAATTCTTTAAGTATATCTTTTTATTTCAAATAAATAATATCTGTTCCTGATCTTAATTCAGAGAATCAGGCCAATATCCTCGCCTTCGGCAAGCTTTTGACGGATTTCCATCTCGGACAGCCATAGACAATGGGCACGCCGCACGCCGGCACGGGCCATGCACCGGCAGGGCGATCACTGCTCGGGGCGGGTGCGGCTCAGGGCGGCGTCGTAGACCTCGATTCCGCCGGTCGAGGCACCCTCGGACAGCACCCGCCGCCATTGCCGCGCGCCGGGCCTGCCGTGAAACAGGCCCAGCATGTGCCGCGTGAACTGGTGCAGCCGCCCGCCCCCCTGCAGGTGATCGAGGATCATCGGGCGCATCGCCTCTGCCGCCTCGCCCGGATCGGCAAAGGGCGGGGCCGCGTCCCACAGCGCGTCCGCGCCCCCCAGGATGTCCCAGGGCTGATGATAGGCCGCGCGCCCGACCATGACCCCGTCCATCACCCGCAGGTGATCGCGTATTTCCGCCATCGAGCCGATGCCGCCGTTGACCGACAGGTCCATGTCGGGAAAGGCATCCTTCATGCGGTGGACCAGCGCATGGTCCAGCGGCGGGATCTCTCGATTCTCGCGCGGTGACAGGCCCTGAAGCCAGGCCTTGCGCGCGTGGATCGTCATGCGCCGGACCCCCGCCGCGCGCATGGTGGCGATGAAGGCGGGCAGCACATCTTCGGGGATCTGGTCATCGACGCCGATACGGCATTTGACCGTGACCTCGACCGGGCTGGCGGCAATCATCGCGGCCACGCAATCGGCAACCAGCGCGGGTTGCGTCATCAGCACCGCGCCGAAACAGCCCGATTGCACACGATCGCTGGGGCAGCCGACATTCAGGTTGATCTCGTCATAGCCCCAATCCGCCGCGATTCGGGTCGCCTCGCGCAGTTGCGCGGGGTCCGAGCCGCCCAGTTGCAGCGCCACCGGATGCTCGGCGGCGTCATGGTCCAGCAGCTTGCCCCGGTCGCCATGCACGATGGCCGCGGCGGTCACCATTTCCGTGTAAAGCAGGCTGCGGCGGCTGAGCAGCCGGTGAAAGCGCCGGCAGTTCGAATCGGTCCAGTCCATCATCGGCGCGATGGACAGACTATGCGTTTTATTTATCTGCATTCTCAAGTTACGTTCGATCCGTTGATAAGTTCTGCTCCTGCTCTGGACAACGCCCGGATATCCCCGAATTTTCCCTTTTGCGACGTTTCACTGTCCTCATGATACACACGATCAGACGAAAGGGCCGCTGCCCAACCGATCATGCATGGCGCGCCTTCACATATTCGGTGACCTGAATGCGCCCCATATAACTGAGATGTTCGCAGTAGGGAAACCACCCCGGCGCAGCAAGGCACTCACGGAAACGACGTTGCCCATCCGAGTGGTGGAATAGTCGCGTTCCCATGTGCCTTCACGGGCCGGGTATGGCCGCAACACCCCTGTGGGGGCGGCAGGAACAAAAGGCCCGTGCGACAACCGCACGGGCAGCCCCTGAGGCGAGCGCATACCCATGCCGGGCTGATGGGCGGCGGGTTGGGCCTGAGTTACCAGACCGCCCCCGCCGGCACAGGGATGAACATCCGAAACATCGGCGGAACGCCACGGCAGCAAGCGGGCGGGCTTATCCCTTGATATAGACGGTATGGGTCACCGTGAACTCATACAGCCCGTGCTTGCCATCCGCCCCGCCGATGCCGGATTTGCGGCGCCCGGCGTGGAAGCCCTGCATGGCCTCGAAATTCTCGCGGTTGATATAGGTCTCGCCGAATTTCAACTCACGCGCGGCTTTCATCGCGGCATTCAGATCGCGGGTGTAGATAGATGAGGTCAGCCCGTATTCGCTGTCATTGGCCAATGCAATGGCTTCGTCGAGGCTGTCGACCGGCTGGATCGGCAGGACCGGGCCGAAGGTCTCGCGGCGCATGATGTCCATCCCGGCATTCACCCCGGTCAGCAGCGTAGGCTCATAGTGGAAGCCCTCGGGCAGGTCGGCGATCTTGCCGCCGGTCACCACGGTCGCGCCCTGCTGGCAGGCCAGATCGACGGCGCCCGCCACCTTGTCCAGCCCCGCGCGGTTGATCAGCGGCCCCATGTCCAGATCGTCCGCAGCCGAAGGATCGCCATAGCGCGTGGCATTGAACAAGACCGCCAGCTTTTCGACCAGCGCGTCGTGGACCGGACGTTCGACATAGACGCGCTCGGCGCAGTTGCAGACCTGCCCGGTGTTGATCACGCGCGAGGCATGGATCGCCTGCGCGGCAAGGTCCAGATCGGCGTCCTTCAGCACGATGGCCGGGGCCTTGCCGCCCAGTTCCAGGTTCACCTTGGTCAGGTTCCGGCCCGCCGCCTGCATGATGTGCGACCCGGTGGCCACGCTGCCGGTAAAGGTGATCAGGTCGATGCCGGGATGGGTGACCAGCGCCTCGCCCGCCGTTGCACCCCGGCCGCCGATCAGGTTGAAGACCCCCTTCGGCAGATCGGTTTCCGCCAGCAGTTCCGCGAACAGATAGGCGTTCAGGGGCGTTTCCTCGCTGGGCTTGATGACGATGGTGTTGCCGGTGACCAGCGCCGGCGCCATCTTGCGCGCGATCAGGAAGAACGGGAAATTCCACGGCAGCACGCCCGCGACCACGCCGATGGGCTTGCGCAGCAGCAGCATGGTCTCATCCGGGCGGTCGCTGGTCAGCACCTCGCCCTCGATCCGGCGGGCCCATTCGGCCATGTAATCGATGTAATCGGCGGTGAAATCGGCCTCGATCTGGGCCAGCGCGCGCACCTTGCCCTGTTCCTTGACGATGACATCGGCCAGTTCAAGGCGATGTTCGCGCAGCTTGGCCGAGATCTTGCGCAGATAGCCCGCGCGCTCGATGGCGGGCAGCTTTTCCCAATCCCCTTGCGCGCGGCGCGCGGCCTTGACGGCGGCATCGACCTGATCCGCGCCGGTTTCGGGAATGCGGCCCAGAAGCTGGCCGTTGGCGGGGTTCAGCACCTCGATCATCGCGGCACCGTTTTCCACGAACGCGCCGTCGATATAGTTGCGGTAGTCCTGCGGCTTTCCCTCGAAAGCCTTGGCGGGAATGCGGGTCATTTGGGGTTTCTCCTCCGAAAGTCGTGAAACGGGTCAGGCAGCCGCCGCGCCGTAACGCGGGCGCAGGCGGGCGATGTCGAAAACCTTGGCATCGACGCGGGTCGGGTCGCCCGTGATCAGGTCGGCCATCAACTGGCCCGCACCGGGGCCGATGCCGAAGCCGTGCCCCGAAAAGCCCGAGGCGACATGCAGGCCGGGGACGGTATGGACGGGGCTGATGACCGGGATCGCGTCGGGCGTCGCGTCCATGACGCCCGCCCATTCGTGGCGGATGCGGGCATTCGCGAAGCCGGGAAAGGCGCGGGTCAGGTTGCGCAGCGCCTTGCGGGTAAAGCCGGGAACGGCGGGCGGGTCCATGACCCGGCAGGCCTCGAACGGGGTCGCCTCGTCCGCGCGCCAGGACCGCCGCGTCATCAGCTCTTGCAGGAAGGTGCCGTTCAGGCGCAGGCTCAACTCGCGCCATGTGGTCAGGAAGGTCGGGAAGAATTCGGTCAGCAGCCGGAAATGATCCGGCGTCAGCGGGGCGAGGTTCCTGTTCCTGACCGCCACGGTGAAACCGCCATCCAGCCGTTTGCGATAGGCAAAGTCCCCCGCGCCCACCGGCATGTCCGTCAGCCCCTCGACCCCGTCCACGCTGGCCACAGGGCCGATGACCTTCAGTTGCGGGAAATCCAGCCCCATATTGCCAAGAAACAGCCGCGACCAGATCCCGCCCGCGACCACCGCCGCCTGGCAGCGGATCGTGCCGCGTTCGGTCACCACCGCGCTGACGCGCCCGGCCGAGGTTTCGACCGCGCGCACGGCGCAGCCGGTCAGGATATGCGCGCCCTTTTCGCGCGCGGCCTCGGCAATGGCGGGAACTGCGATCCAAGGCTCGGCCCGCCCGTCCGAGGCGGTATGCAGCACGCCCAGGATGCCGCCATTATTGCCCGGCAGCTTGTCCGCGATCTCGGCCTGCGACAGCATCCGCGCGTCCAGCCCGTGACGGCGGCCGATCTCTTCCCATTCCAGCCAGCCCTTCAGGTCGCGCCGGTTGTAGGACAGGTAGCTGATGCCGGTGCGGCGCCAGCCGGTGTCGCGCCCGATGCGGTCGTTCATCCGCGACCACATCTGCACCGAATGCATGCACAGCGGCAACTCGCGTTCGTCCCGGCCCATCTGCCGCGTCCAGCCCCAGTTGCGGCTGGACTGTTCGCCCGCGATCACGCCCTTTTCGCAGACCGCGACCGATATCCCGCGCTCGGCCAGTTCAAGCGCGGTGGTGACGCCGACGATTCCCCCGCCGACGATCACCACGTCGACCGAGGCGGGAAGCGTATCGTCACCCGTAAAGGGGGCGACGGGGATGGAAAGCGTGGACATGGATCTTGGCTCGCATCGTCAGAATGGGGGCTGGCGTCATTGCCAGTCTTCCCCGGTGTCCAGGACGAAATGACCGTCCGAGATTTCAAGATAGCGCCGATCGGGGCGGCAATAGTCCGGCGGGCGGACGGGGCTGCGCAATTCGGTCACCGCGACCGCGCCGCGCTGGTGGCGCCGGGCGGGGTCGGGCACCGGCACCGCGCCCAGCAACCTTTGCGTATAGGGGTGGCGCGGATTTCCGAAGATGGCCGCGCGCGGGCCGATCTCGACGATCTCGCCCAGATACATCACCGCGATCCGGTGGCTGATGCGCTCGACCACCGCCATGTCGTGGCTGATGAAGACGAAGCCCAGGCCCATGTCCTGCTGCAAGTCCATCATCAGGTTGACGACCTGCGTCTTCATCGTCACGTCCAGCGCCGAGACCGCCTCGTCGGCCACGATGACCTTGGGCTTCATCACCAGCGCGCGGGCGACGCAGATGCGCTGACGCTGGCCGCCCGAGAATTCATGCGGATAACGCCCGGCCATGTCCGGCAGCAATCCGACGCGGGTCAGCAGCGATGCGGCGATCTCGCGCCTTTCGGCATCGCTTGCCTTGCCGTGGATGCGCAACGGCTCGGTGATCGCCTCGCCGACACGCAGGCGGGGGTTCAGGCTGGCATAGGGATCCTGAAAGATCATCTGGATGTCATGGGCGCGCTCGGCCGCCGGGATATCGCCCAACTCGCGCCCGGCCAGCAGGACCCGGCCTTCGTCGCGCGGATGCAGCCCGGTGATCAGCTTGCCCGTGGTCGATTTCCCGCAACCGGATTCGCCCACGATGGACAGCGTCTCGCCCTGCCGCAGGGTAAAGCTGACACCCTCGACCGCATGAACGCGGGCGATGGTGCGCTTGAGCAGCTTGCTCTGGACGGTGAAGCGCTTGGAAAGGTCGCTGACCTCCAGCAGACAGGGCGCATCCTCTCGCAGCGTGTCGGGGCGCGGCGCGGGTTCGCGCAGCTTGCCGCTGTCGATATCGAAGACCGGATAGGGCAATGGCGCGGCGTTCCCGGTCATCGAGCCCAAGCGGGGCACGGCGGACAGCAGCGCGCTGGTATAGGTCCGCGCCGGCTGGCGGAAGATCTGCCCGGTCGTGCCGGCTTCGACGACATCGCCATGATACATGACCAGCGTGCGGTCCGAGACCTCGGCCACGACGCCCATGTCATGGGTGATGAAGATCACGCCCATGCCGCTTTCGGCCTGCAATTCCTTGATCAGGTCCAGCACCTGCGCCTGAATCGTCACGTCCAGCGCGGTCGTCGGCTCATCGGCGATCAGCAGGTCGGGCTGGCAGGCCAGTGCGGCGGCGATCATCACCCGCTGCCGCATCCCGCCGGAAAACTGGTGGGGGAAATCGTCGTAACGGCTGCGGGCCGAGGGAATGCGCACCCGGTCCATCATCGCGAGCGCCTCGGCCCGGGCCTCGGCCCTGGTGACGCGGCGATGGGTCAGGATCGATTCCGCGATCTGCGCGCCGATGGTCATCACCGGATTGAGCGAGGTCATCGGCTCTTGGAAGATCATCGAGATACGGTCGCCCCGGATACGCTCGATCTGGCGTTCGTCCAGTTGCAGCAGATCGGTGCCCCGGAACAGCGCCTGCCCCGAAATGCGCGCATTGTCGCGCGGCAGCAGTTGCATCAGCGCCATCGAGGTGACGCTTTTGCCCGAACCGGATTCGCCCACGATGGCCAGCGTCTCGCCCCCGCCGACCGAAAAGCCCATGTCGCGGACGACATCGTTCCATTGGCCACCGCGGCGAAAGCCCACGGTCAGGCCCTGGACCTGCAACAGCGGATGTTCTGCGGGTTGCGTCACGGTCATATTCCCCCGATTGCGGCTCATGCGCCCGATTCCCGCCTGGGATCGAAAAGCTGCCGCAGGTGGTCGCAAAAGGCGTTCAGCACCAGCACCAGCACGATCAGCGACAGGCACGGCGCCAGCAGCAGCCACGGTTCCTGCGCGAAGGTGGACCGGGCGGCGCCGATCATCATCCCCAGCGAAGGCTGCGGCGGCAACACGCCAAGGCCCAGGAACGACAGGCCGGATTCCAGGATCACCGACATCACGACGACAAAGCTGAACTGCACGAACAGCGGCCCGACGATATTGGGCAGGATCGTGCGAAAGATGATGCGCGGCACTGACGCCCCCATCAGCCGCGTGGCATCCACGTAATCCTGCCCGCGCACGGTCATCACGCTGGCATGGGCGACGCGGGTGAAGCTGGGCACGAAGACCAGCGCCAGCACCGGCACCAGCGTGGACGGGCCGGCCCCGTAAAGCGTCGCGGCCAGCATCGCCAGCAGCAGCGGCGGAAAGCACAGGATCACATCCATGACGCGCATCGACAGCGCCTCGGAAAAGCCGCGGACATATCCCGCGATCACGCCGATAGAAATGCCGATCATCGCCGAGATCATCGCCGCCCCGCCCGAGATCAGGATGGCCGAGCGCAGCGCGTGGACCAGCCGCGACATGAGGTCGCGCCCGTATTCGTCCTGCCCCAGCGGATGGGTGATCGAAGGTCCGGCGAACCGCGCGGCCACGTCCATCGCCAGCGGATCGGCCAAGGGCAGCAGCGGCCCGATAAAGGCAATCGCCAGGATCAGCGCCAGCAGGATGCCCGATGGGCTTTGGAAAGCCTGTCTCATTTGCGCACCCTCGGGTCGGTGATACCGTAAATGATGTCAACCAGCAGGTTCAGCCCGATATAAAAGGCCGAGACGACGACCAGCACGCCGGTCACCACCGGGTAGTCGCGCGCGTTCACCCCCGCGACCAGCATTCCCGACAGGCCGGGCCAGTTGAACACCGTTTCGACCAGCACCGTGCCCGCCAGCAGCCCGCCCAGTTGCAGCGCAAAGACGGTGATGACGGGCATCAGCGCATTGCGCAGGGCATGGCGGATGACGACGCGCCGGGCGGGAACGCCCTTGGCCCGCGCCGTGCGGATGAAGTCCAGCGGCAGCACGTCCAGCATCGAGGCGCGGGTGATGCGAAAGACGATGGCGGACAATCCGATGGCGATGGTCGCGGCGGGCAGGATCAGCAATTGCAGATGCTTGCCCGGATCGCGCGAAAACGGCGTGAAGCCCCCGGCGGGCAGCCAGCCCAACACCTGCGCGAACAGGATCACCAGCAATGTGCCAAGCACGAAGACCGGCACCGATTGTGCCGTTCCCGCCGCCAGCGCCGCACCGCGCGAGAAGCGGCCCCTGGGGCGCAGCGCCGACAGGACTCCTGCGGGAATGCCGATCAGCAGGCTGAGGATGCCGGCCGCCGCGATCAGTTCCAGCGTGCGCGGCAGTCGGCGCATGACCTCGGCACTGACCGAACTGCCATCGACCATCGAGGTGCCCAGATCGCCGCGCATGATCCCCGCGACATTATGCGCGTATTGTTCGACCAGCGGGCGGTTCAGGCCAAGCTGTTCGCGCAGCATCTCGACCATCAGGGGATCGGGCGCTCCGCCGTCTTGTGACAGCAAAAGTTCCGCCGGATCGCCCGGCACGAAATGGATGGACAGGAAGACCAGGGAAACGACCACCCAAAGCATGAAGAGGCTTTGGATCACGCGTCGGACAAACCACCCCATCGAACAGCCTTTCGTCTGGTTGTCGGGAAATGCCGGACGGGCAATCCGCGCCCGGCCGGATGGCTCAGGCCAGCTTCAGCCTGTCGAACAGCACCGGCGAATAGGGCGAAAGCTGATCGGGCAGCATTGCCAGATCCTCGACCCCGGCCCTGGTGGCAAAGCCCGTCGCGCGATAGCACAGCCCGCAAAAGGTCGTGGTATCCAGCACCGTCTGGTCCACCTGCCTGTAGATCTCGACCCGTTTGGCCTCGTCCATCTCGGCACGGCCCTGCGCCAGAAGATCGCTCAGCCCCTCGGCCTCGAAGCCGCGGCTGCGGGTAAAGACGGGCGACAGCGAGGGATCGACAAGCGTGGTCACGGCGTCGGGATCCAGGTTGTCCAGGCCGATGCCCTGCACCGCGAAATCGCCCGCACCCTGATTGCCAAGATTCACCCGCGTCGCCCAGTCCGGCATGGTCAGGTTGACGGTGATGCCGATCTCGGCCAGTTGCGCCTGCACCAGAACCGCCGTGTCGCGATGCATCGAATATTGCGAGGTCGCGAGCAGCGAGACCGTCAGCCCGTCCTCATACCCCGCGTCTTTCAACAGTGCCTTGGCGCGTTCGGGATCATAGTTCCAGAACCCGGCCTGATCGTCGTGGCGGAAGGGACTGCCCGCCGGTCGCGGCAACCCCGTCATCTCGGCCCCGAAGCCGAAGAAGATCGATTCGACGAATTCGTTGCGACGCAGGCCAAAGGCCACGGCCTGCCGAAGGCGCGGATCGGCAAAGGCACCGGTGCCGTTGAAGCTGAGATACATGAAGGCGCCCGCATCCACCTTGTGCAACGCCAGTGCCGGGTCGCTTTCGATCGAGGCCATCGACGACCACGGCACATAGTCGATCAGGTCGACATCACCCGCACTCAGCGCCGCGACGCGCGCGCTTTCGTCGACATAGGGCGTGATGACGATACCGGCCAGCGTGGGCAGCTCCGGCTTGTAGTAATGTTCATTCGGCTCCAACTCGATCGAGACGCCCTTTTCCGCATAGGCGATGCGATAGGGTCCCGCGCCGATTCCATGCTCTTCGGAATCGGTCGATCCGGCCTTGAGGATCGACAGGAAGGGAAAGGTCATCAGCGCCGGCAGCGTAGCCAAAGGCGCATCCGTGGTCAGCCGGAAATTGCGCTCGTCCACGACCTCGAAACCGGTGATCGGGCGAAACGCATCATACATGTAAGCGCCCGAACCATCCGCCCGGATCTGCTCGAAGGTCCATTCAACGTCCTGCGCCGTGACCGGGCTGCCATCGTGGAAATGCGCCTCGCGCAGGGTGAAGCGCCAGGTTTCGGGCGTTTCGTTCTGCCAGCTTTCCGCCAGATCGCTGGTAAGCTGCCCTTGCTCGTCATAGCTGATCAAGGTGCGATTGAGCAGCGAACCGACCAGATATCCCGAATAGCCGATGTTCACCCAGGGACGAAGATGCGGCGGATAGGTCGAAAGCCCGATACGCAACGTCTGCGCCCCTTGCGCCTGGGCAAAACGCCCGCCAAGGGCCAGCGCGGCGCCGGACATGGTAGCGATCTTTAACAAGTTCCGTCTGTTCAACTGCATGACATTGCTTTCCCTGCTGTCGCCCGGTTGGCGGGGCGGTTTTCCGAAGCTTCGTCCGGGTCTGCTACAGCACCGTCCGGTCGGCTTTCACTTTCAGGAAGGTAACGATTCATTTTTTCCGCGGTCAAGAAAATTCTATTTATCGGATAACAAATACATATGTAATCCGATAATAAGAATACAATAGGCGTTTTTTGCTTATTTTCTAGGCAGGTAACTTCGCGAATCTCGCTTTTATTCTTATAAAAGGAACTTAGTTAGATTTATTATCCCTGTTTTAAGAATATGATTGACCATGAACGGTTCCTTAGCCTGATATGTAGCCAGATCAAACCGGGCGGACGGCAGGCGGCACAGGGCCGCCGCGCATGGATGCCCTAGCAGCAAACGCAGGGAAAACTATGACTTGGCGTATCGGCGTGGATTCGGGCGGCACCTTCACGGATGTCTGCCTGTTCGATGACACCTCGGGCGAGGTGACGATCTGGAAGGTCCCCTCTACCCCGGACGACCCGTCGCGCGGCATTACGCAAGGGGTGGCCGAGGGGCTTGAACAGGTATCGACCGACGCCGGGGCGATCAGCTTCCTTGGACATGGCACGACCGTCGCCACCAACGCGCTGATCCAGGGCCGCGGGGTCAAGACCGGCCTGATCACCACCGACGGCTTTCGCGACCTGCTGGAGATCGGCCGCCAGAAACGCCCCGATCTTTACGACCTGCAAGCCGACAAGCCCGAAACGCTGGTTCCGCGCGACCTGCGGCTGGGCGTGGTCGAGCGTGTGCGGACCGACGGCTCGGTCGAAGAGGCGCTGGACGAAGACGCCTTCCGCGAAGCCGTGCGGGACCTGAAGGCGCAAGGGGTCGAATCGGTCGCGGTGTCCTTCCTCTACAGCTTTCTCAACGACGCGCATGAACGCCGCGCGGCCCGGATCATCGCCGAGGAATTCCCCGAGGCCTTCACCGCGATCTCATCCGATATCGCGCCCGAGTTCCGCGAATACGAACGCCTGTCCACCACGGTCGTCAACGCCTATCTGGGACCGGTGATGCAGGGCTATGTCCGCGCGCTGAAGAAGAAGCTGACCGACCTGGGCCTGAAGGTCGCGCCGCAGCTGACCCAGTCGAACGGCGGCGTCATCGCCTTCGACACGGCTGCGGAAATGCCGGTGCGCACGGTGCTTTCCGGTCCCTCGACGGGCGTGGTGGCCGCGCAGGCCATCGGGCGGATGACCGGCATCGAAAACCTCATCACCTTCGACATGGGCGGCACCAGCTCGGACGTCGCGCTGCTGTCGGGCGGCGAATGCCGGGTCGTCAACGAGGCCGTTGTCCACGGCTATCCGCTGAAGGTGCCGATGCTGGACATCCACACGGTCGGCGCGGGCGGCGGCTCGATCGCCTATGTCGACAACGGCGGACTGCTGAAGGTCGGCCCGCGCAGCGCGGGCGCCAATCCCGGCCCGGCCTGCTACGGGCTTGGCAATGACGAACCCACTGTCACCGACGCCAACGTGGTCCTGCAAACGCAGAACCCCGAATATCTACTGAACGGGCGGATGAAGATCGACCGCGACCTGTCCGTGGCCGCGATCCAGAAGCTGGCCGACAGGCTGGGCATGGAGATGCTGGAGACCGCGAACGGCATCCTCGACATCGTAGTGGCCAACATGGCCAAGGCGATCCGGGTGATCTCGGTCCAGCGCGGCCACGATCCGCGCGACTATACGCTGGTGGCCTTCGGGGGGGCCGGGCCGGTCCAGGCCGCGCGTCTGGCGCGGGAACTGGGCATGAGCCGGGTGCTGGTTCCGCGCACCCCCGGCGTGCTGTGCGCGTTGGGGCTGCTGATGACCGACCTGCGCAGCGACTTTTCGGCCACCAGCCTGATGCGGCTGGATCAGGCGACCCCCGAACAGGTCGAGGCGATCTTCACCGACCTGCGCAACCGCGCCGCCGCCTGGTTCGAGGCCGAGGATATCGCCCCCCCTGCCCGCGCCCTGAATCTTGCGGTCGACGTGCGCTATGCCGGGCAGAACTATGAGATCGCCGTGGCCATTCCCGACGGCCCCGTCACCACCGAAACCTTCGACACCATTCGCGAGGGTTTCCTGGCCGCACATCGCCAGCTTTACGGCTTCGTGGCCGAGGGCGAGCCGATGCAGCTTGTCACCTTCCGCGCCGCCGCCAGCGGGCTGGTGCAAAAGGCCGATTTCGCGCCCCAGCCGCTGGAAGGCGCCGACGCCGGCGCCGCCGTTACCGGCGCGCGCCCGGTCTGGATGGTCGAGGCGCGCGATTTCGTCGAGGCAACGCTTTACGACCGCGCGCTTCTGAAGGCGGGAAATGTCGTTCCCGGCCCCGCGATCATCGACCAGATGGACAGCACCACGGTCGTTCCCCCCGGCATGGCCGCGACCGTCGATCCCTATCTGAACCTCATCCTGGAGGCAGC
The DNA here is from genome assembly GCF_945915435.1 of uncultured Paracoccus sp. Lineage (GTDB taxonomy): Bacteria > Pseudomonadota > Alphaproteobacteria > Rhodobacterales > Rhodobacteraceae > Paracoccus. The sequence goes on from NZ_CAMEFG010000012.1 coordinate 29,906, forward strand.
CCAGTGAACATGATCCCGCAAGTGAAACTGAACCCGATCACGGTCGAGGTCATCGGTTCGGCCTTCGCCTCGACCGTCGAGGAAATGGGCGAGGCGCTGGTGCGCGCCTCCTATTCCACCAACATCAAGGAACGGCGCGACTGTTCGACCGCGCTGTTCGACGCCGAGGGCAGGATGCTGTGCCAGGCCGAGCATATCCCGATGCACCTGGGCAGCTTCATCGGCTTCGTCCCCTATGTCCTGCGCCATTTCGGGCAAGACGGGATCCAGCCGGGCGACGTGTTCATGGGCAACGACGCCTATGAAGGGGGCGGCACCCACCTGCCCGACATTGTCCTGGCCGAGCCGATCTTCGTCGAAGGCAAGCTGGTCGCATGGGCGATCAACACCGCGCATCATTCGGATTTCGCGGATCGCGGCCATGCGCATATCTATCAGGAAGGGCTGCGCATTCCGCCGGTGAAGCTTTACCGGCAGGGCGAGTTGCAAGAGGACATCCAGCGCATGTTCCTGCTGAACTGCCAGGTTCCGGCCGAGCGCATCTCGGACCTGCGGGCGCAACTGGCCGCGAACCGGCTGGGCAACATCCGCATGACCGAGCTTTGCGCCAAATACGGGCTGGACACCGTGCTGGCCGCGGGGTCCGAACTGATGAACTACGCCGAGCGCAAGATGCGCGCCGGGATCGCTGCGATACCGGACGGGCGCTATGAATTCCGCGACGTGTTCGACAGCGAATCGCTGGAGGTGCCGCTGGACCTGTCCGTGACGATCGAGGTCAGGGGCGACGAAATCGCGCTGGACTTCACCAGCCCGCCGCAGGTCCGCGCCGGGTTGAACGTCGTCTATACGGCGCTGCTGGCGACCGTCTATTACGCGGTCAAGACCGTCGTGGACCCGACCGTTCTGCCGAACGCGGGCCTCGCGCGGCCGATCACCGTGACCGCGCAGGAAGGCACGCTTCTGCGCTGCGCCCACCCCGCGGCGGTCGATGGCCGCATCACCGCCTGCCAGCGGGTCGTGGACCTGATCCACGGCGCGCTGGCCCAGGTGGTGCCCCATCGCGTCACCGCGGCCTCGAACGGCTCGGTCGCGGTGGCCAGCTTCGACGGGCGGCGCGAGGACGGCTCGCTCTGGGTCTATCTGGAGACCATCGGCGGCGGTTTCGGTGCGCGCCACGACAAGGACGGGCTGGACGGGGTGCATGTGCATATGACCAACACCTCGAACCTGCCGGTCGAGGCGCTGGAAAACGAATATCCCATCACGCTGCGCCGCTATGAACTGGTGGACGGCTCGGGCGGCGACGGGCAATTCGTCGGCGGCATGGGCCTGCGCCGGGTCTATCGCGCCGAAAAGCCCTGCCGCGTGCAGGTGATGGGCGCGCGCCTGTCTTCGCAACCCTGGGGGCTGGACGGGGGCAAGCCGGGGGCAAGCGGCTATTTCTCGCTGAACGGGAAACGCAACGGGTTCGAACGTGCGCCGGTCGATCTGGTGCCCGGCGACATCCTGGAAATCGTGACCCCCGGAGCCGGCGGATATGGCGACCCGGCGCGGCGCGATGCGGCGGCCCGCGACCGCGACCTGCGCGAAAATCGCCTGGCGCATGGGACCTGACGCTTGACTCGCCCGCCTTTCCGGCCAAACCCGTGAGGCGGGCAGACCTTTGCAGGAGCGACATTTGGCCAGACAATCTTCCTCGAATGCCGGGCGGGCGGCGGAAGTCCTGATCCTCTTGGGACAAGCCGACCGCAAGGGCATGGCACTGGCCGCACTGGCAGAGGCGACCGGCGAGGCGAAATCCTCGGTCCACCGCACGCTGGTCGCGCTGGCCGAATACGGGCTGGTCGTGCAGAACGGCAATCGCGGCAATTACATGCTGGGACCTGCGGCCTATGCACTGGCCCATCGCAGCCTTGGCGTGAACGAGGTCGTCGCCACCTACCGCCCTGCCCTGATCGACATCACGGCGCGCACCCGGTTTTCGACCTATCTGATGGCGCGGTCGGGGCTGGATACGATCTGCCTCGACTACCAGATGGGCCAGATTGCCGCCCAGCCCTATGTCTCGGGCATCGGTGGGCGGGTTCCGATGGGGGCGGGCATCTCGGGCGTGTGCATCCTTGGCATGATGGATGCGCGCAGCCGCGCCCGGTCCCTTGACCTGCTGGAGCCGCGCCTGGCCGAGTGGGATCTGTCCCGCCCCGAGATCGAGGCCGAAATCGCCGAGTTCCAGCGCCTTGGCTTCATGCGCGGCATCCGGCGCAGCGCAGGCATCGAAAGCCTGACCCTGACCCTGCCGATCACCAACGACCGCCTGCGCGGTATGGAAACCGCGATCTCGTTGCTGGCACCGTTGAACATCCTTGAGGCGGCGGATGAAAAAAAGGCCGTCACGATCATGCGCAACGCCATTCTGGCAGCGGAACGGCAAGCCCGTTCCACTGCCGGCAACGAGGACACCGCCGGCACATGACGAAAGGCACAGGCATGACCCGAACCGTAATGATTTCCGGCGCCTCGCGCGGAATCGGCGCCGCAATCGCCGCGCGGATGCAGGCGGCGGGCTGGAATGTCAGCCTGGGGCTGCGCCAGCCCGAAACGGCAGGTCCCGACACGGCGCAGCGGCTTGCCTGCCGCTACGACGCGCTGGACCCGGCCTCGGAACACGACTGGACCCAGGCCACCATCGCGCGCTTCGGACGGCTGGACGGGCTGGTGCTGAACGCAGGCATCCACAGCCGCGCCACCGTGCTGGAGGCCGCGGACGACGAATTCGACCGCCTGATGGCGGTGAACGTCAAATCGCCGATGCGGCTGGCACAGCTTGCCTGGCCCCATCTTGAGGCCCTGCCGGACGGCAAGCGGCATCCGGGCCGGGTCGTGCTGATGTCCTCGCTGTCGGGCAAGCGCGTGAAATCCGCCGGGTCGGGCCTTTACGGCATCTCGAAATTCGCGTTGATGGGGCTGGCGCAGGGCCTGCGGCAATGCGGGCGCGACAGCCGCGTGCGGACCACCGCGATCTGTCCCAGCTTCGTTGCGACCGACATGGCGGCGGGCATCGCCGGAGATACCGCCGAACTGACGCAGCCCGAAGATATCGCCGCAATCGTCGAAACCGTCCTTGGCCTGCCGCCCACCGCCTCGATCAGCGATATTCCCGTTCATTGGTCGGTCGAGGATTGCTATTGAGGACGCAGCCATGACCTTGATTTCCGCCTCCGAGGCGATAGCCGCGCCCCAGGGCACCGTCTTCGTCGATACCCGCCCGCAAGAGGATTGGGCAAAGACAACGATTCCCGGCGCGATCAGCCTGAACGTCTATGACTATTTCATCCGCCGCAGCGACGAGGACGGCATCGCCGCAATGGTGGCGGGCGCACGTGCGGCGTTCCGGCAGCTTGGGCTTGACCGCGCGCCCCTGGTCGTCTTCTTCGAAGACGCGACGGGGATGCGCTCGCCCCGTGGCTTGTGGTTCCATGAACTGTGCGGATTGGATGGCGGTCGCATACTCGACGGCGGGCTGGTTGCATGGCAGGCGGCGGGCGGCGCAACCGCCCCCGGATCGGGCGCGACCGGCGCCATCGCCGATGGCGACCCCGCGCAGGCGGGCAGCTTTCGCCGCGAAATGGTCGCCACCACGGCGGAATTGCTGGAACCCCGCGCGCCGAACCTGCATATCCTGGACGCACGCCGCCCCGCCGAATGGGATGGCAGCTATGTTCACGCCTGCTGTGCCCGCGCGGGCCGTATCCCCGGCGCAGACCTGCTGTTCTACGAAGACCTGTTGCAGGATGGCCGGTATCGCAGCCCGCAGGAAATCCGCCGGATCGCCGCCGAGGCGGGCTTTACCCCCGCTCAGCGCATCGTCACCTATTGCCACCGCGGCGCACGCGCCGCGACCGCGCTTTATGGGCTGCGGTCGGCGGGTTTCGACAATCTGGCCATCCATCCCGGCAGTTGGCACGAATGGGCGGGTGAGGCGGATCTGCCTGCCGTCGAAGGCCCCGGCACCTTTGTTCATCGCTAGGCCGTAGAAACAGGCAAGGCCCCGACAGGACGGGGCCTTGCCCGAACGACAGGCTACAGCGCCACAAGCTGCCCGGCATGGGGATAAAGCGCGGGCGAGCCGCCGGTGTGCAGGAACAGCACCCGTGCGCCTTTCGGAATCGTGCCGTCCTCGACCAGCCCCAGCAGGCCCGCCATACCCTTGCCGGTATAGACCGGGTCCAGCAGCAACCCCTCTTGCATGGCCAGCCGCTTGATCGCGGCATTGCCCGCCGCAGAGGGCACTGCATAGGCCTCGCCGAAATAGCCGGTCTCGACATGGATATCTTCGGGCCGCCAGACCCGGTCCAGCCCGACCAGCCGCCCCCCTTCGGTCGCCATCGGCGCAATCCGGTCAGGGAAAGGCACGGCCGAACCCGAAACGGCGATGCCGATGGCCTTCGTGCCGGGCCAATATTGCGTCAGTCCGATTTCGATCCCGGCCAGCGTTCCACCCGAACCCACGGCGGTCACGATGACGTCGGGTGCAGGCAGCGCCAGCGCGGCGAATTGCGCGGCCAGTTCCTGAACGGCGTCGGCATAGCCCAGCGCCCCAAGCGGCGTCGCACCGCCGACCGGCATGATGTAAGGCTCAAGCCCCCGTTCGCGGGCGTGATCGGCATGGGCTTGCATGCGCGGACCGATCAGGTCGAAATAGGCATCGGGGTCCAGGAATTCGATCTCGGCCCCGAACAGCCGGTCCAGCAGCAGGTTTCCCTGAAAGCCGTCGGGTTCGTTTCCGCGCAGCACGAGGATCGGATGCATGCCGAAATGCCGCGCCGCCGCCGCCGTCATGCGCGCATGGTTCGACTGATGCCCGCCCGTGGTGATCAGAACCTTCACCCCGCGCGCCACGGCATCTGCCATCAGGAACTCCAGCTTGCGCACCTTGTTCCCACCGCCGCCAAAGCCGGTATAGTCGTCACGCTTGACGAACAGCTCGATCCCCAGTTCGGACCCCAGCCGCATCAGCCGTTCCACCGGCGTCGGCCCGAATGCAAGCGGGACCTTCGGGATATCTCCAAGTTTCATAGTGCCCTCATCTTATGCGGGTTGCGCTTTCTTGCGGGAACGCAGATGCGGCGAAACGCCGGAAGCCGAAAAACCTTGCATTGTCCCGCCCAAATATGAAGATATATCATATATTGATGTTGGCAAGCCGCTCTGGCCATCATCGCAGGGGCCAAGTCAGTTGATGCGAGGATACCGATGACCGATCCTGTGCTGTCCGTCAGCGACCTGCGGGTCGCCTTTCGCAGCCGCCGCAATTGGAGCGAGGTCGTTCATGGCCTGGATTTCGACATCGCCCCCGCCGAAACGGTGGCGCTGGTCGGCGAAAGCGGGTCGGGCAAAAGCGTGACCTCGCTTGCCATGATGCGGCTTCTTGACCCGGCTTCCAGCCGCATCACCGGCTCGGTCAGGCTGGAGGGGCTGGAGCTGCTTGACCAGTCCGAGCGCGCGATGCGCCGCATCCGGGGCAACCGGATCGCGATGATCTTCCAGGAACCGATGACCTCGCTCAACCCGTCGATGAAGATCGGCGAACAGATCGCCGAAGTCCTGACGACCCATCGCGGCATGGAGCGCAAGACGGCGATGACGGAAACCCTTCGGCTGCTGGAACGTGTGCGCATCCCGGCAGCCGGGCGGCGGATGCTGGAATATCCACACCAGTCCTCGGGCGGGATGCGGCAGCGGTTCATGATCGCGATGGCGCTGGCCTGCCGCCCGCGGCTGCTGATCGCGGACGAGCCGACCACCGCGCTGGACGTGACGGTGCAGGCGCAGATCCTGGAACTGATCCGCGAATTGCAGGCCGAGGAAAGGATGGCCGTCCTGTTCATCACCCACGACATGGGGGTGGTGGCCGAGATGGCCGACCGCACCGTCGTCATGCTGCGCGGCGATGCCGTCGAACAGGGGCGGACCACCGGGATATTCGCCGATCCCCGGCAGCCCTATACCCGCGCGCTTCTGGCGGCGGTGCCCCGGCTCGGGTCCATGACCGGGACAACCCGGCCAGCGCGTTTCCCGTTGATCGACGCCGCGACCGGCAGGGCCAGCCCCGCCGCCGAACTGCCCGATTCCGTGCATGGCGATGCCCCGCTGCTGGAGGTGCGGAACCTGACCACGCGCTACGACGCGGGCACCGATTTTCTAGGCCGGACACAGACGCGGGTGCATGCGGTCGAAAACGTCTCATTCGATATCCGGCAGGGCGAGACGCTGGCGCTGGTGGGTGAATCGGGCTGCGGCAAATCCTCGACCGGGCGGTCGATCCTGCGGCTTACCCAGCCCGATTCGGGTTCGGTCAAGCTGGACGGCACCGAGATTCTCGACCTCGACCGCCCGGCCCTGCGCCGGATGCGGCGGCAGATGCAGATGATCTTCCAGGACCCTTTCGCGAGTCTGGACCCCCGCCACCGGGTCGGCGACGCCATTGCCGAGCCGATGGTGACGCATGGCTTGGCGCGGGGATCCGAACTGACAGACAGGGTCGCTGACCTGCTGACGAAGGTCGGGCTTTCCCCCGACATGGCGCGGCGTTTTCCGAACGAGTTTTCGGGCGGGCAAAGGCAGCGCATCTGCATCGCCCGCGCCCTTGGCATCGCACCCCGGCTGATCGTGGCGGATGAAGCCGTCTCGGCGCTTGACGTAACGGTCAAGGCGCAGGTGGTAAACCTGATGATGGATCTTCAGGCGGAAATGGGTCTTTCCTACCTGTTCATCAGCCATGATATGGCTGTCGTGGAACGGATCAGCCATTGCGTCGGCGTCATGTATCTGGGCGAAATCGTCGAGATCGGCCCGCGCGAGGCGATCTTCGGCGCGCCCGCGCATCCCTATACCCGGCGGCTGCTTCAGGCGATCCCGGTGCCCGATCCCGCCCTTCGCGGCAGCCGCCCCGCCGGCGAGTTGCGCGAGCTGAAAAGCCCGCTGCATCCGGTAGGTTATCAACCACCTGCACGGGAATGGCGCGAAGTCTCGCCCGGTCATCTGGTGCAGGTCGCCGGCCCTGAATGGCAGGCCGCGTAAGCGGCCGGGCCGATCAGCCGGGAAGGTGCGTGCCGATCCCCTGCCCGGCCGCCGCGCGCAGCAGCCGCGCCGCCAGCGCGATATCGAAGAGGTTCAGCCCGAAGCTTGAGAAATAGACCGACTCGCCCGGCGCGGGCCGCCAGCCGTCGCACAGGATGGCCGGCAGGTCCGCCGCGACCTGCGCGGGATCGAACTGCCCCGCGCGATACATCTGGAACAGGCTCTTGGCGCTGGTCCGCGCAAAATCACCCCAAAGGTCGCAGGTAATGCGGTCGAAGGCTGCAATGCCCGCGAAACTCATTTCGTGAAAGCCGATCTGAAGGACCAGACGGCCCCCCGTCGCCGCCTCGGGTCCAAGGAAGGGCTGCGGTGCGGAACTGCACAGCAGCACCGCCTCGGCATCCGCGATCGCCGCCTGCGGATCGGGGCGGGTGACAACCCCCGGTCCCAGCCTTTCGGCCTCATGCCCGGACCGGCTCCAGACCGTGACCTGATCGAGGTCCGGGAACAGGGCGCGCAGCATGGCAAGATGGGTCCGGGCCTGCGCCCCCGCACCCAGCAGGGCGACCCGCCGCAGGCTTGGCCGGAACGCGCGCAACACATGGGCCGAGACCGCCGCCGTGCGCACCCGCGTCAGCAGCGCCGCCTCGACCATGCCAAGGGGGCGGGCGGTGGCCAGATCCTCGATCAGCGTGGTCGAGGTGATGGCCTCACCGTCCTTGGGCGCGGCGGGCCGATGCACCGTCCATTTGATCCCGGCGGCGGCAAAGCGGCCCCCAAGCCGGGCAGGCAGCCCATATCCCTTGGCGCGCGGATCGTCACCAAGCGGCAGGACGGATTCGGCGGTCATCTCGGCATCGCCCCTGCGCAGCAGCCGCACCGCCTCGGCCACGTCTTCCATCGCGGCCTGCCAGTCCAGCGCACCGGCGCGCAGCACATCCTCGCGTCCCAGCCAGATCATGCCGCCATCCCCTCGATCCAATGCGAGACCGAGGCGATGAAACGCCCGAACCCTTCGATTTGCAGGAATTCGTTGACGCCATGCGCATTACCACCCCGCCCCGCGCCGCCGATCAGGAAGCTTTCGGCATGGGGGCCGAAGGCATAGGCAGGCGCGGCCCCGATGGCCCAGGGCCAGACCTGTGGGGCCGGCCCTTGGGCATAGGCATCGCGCAAGGCACGGACACCAGCGGCCTGCTCGACCACTCGCGCGCCGGGATAGCTGTCGGCGACCTGCAATGCGGCCCCGACGAAGGCAGGCTCGGTGGCCAGCATGTCGCGGATGCCCACGACAAGCGCATCCGGCGCAAGGCCGGGCGGGCTGCGCAGATCGAAATCCGCCGCAGCCGCTGCGGGAATCACCGCATCCCCCGCGATGGGGTCGGTCACCAGTGCCGCGATATTGAACGAGGCCGTCGTCAGGACATGGCGCAACAGGGCCTCGGGGTCGAGGCAGCCCTGCCGGGGGCGCGCAAATCGGGCCGCGTTGCGAAAGCGCAGCTCGGCCTCGGGATCGAAATCTCGGGCCAAGGCTGCGATCAGCCGCGCCGCATCGGCATCCGGTTCGATCCGCGCAAGCTCTCCGGTTTCCGGCCCGCCGATGCGGGCCAGCGCATCGACCAGAACCCGCGCGGGATTGGCGATCCACGGCGCATTCGAGGAATGGACGGCCCGCGCGGGCCCGCCCCACCTTCCTGCCCGCACCTCCAGCCTGCCCTTGGCCATGCCGGAAAAGCCCAGATACAGCCGGGGCGGCCCGCCGCCATATTCGCAAAAGGACGGGAACAACGCCCCCGCAGCGGGCCGCAGCGGGCAGTCCCTCGCCGCCAGCCAGCGGCGCAACGCGGGCGAGGCGCGCTCTTCCTGCCCGTCCAGCAGGATCTCGACATTCACCCTCAACCGCCCAAGGCGCTTGAGGTCGCGCAAGGCCACGAGCATCCCGGCCAGCGGTCCCTTGTTGTTCTCGGCCCCGCGCGCCACGAACACGCGGCCGATGCCGGGCATCTCGGATATGCCGCCCGTCCAGGGATCGTGCAGCCAGCCTTCGGCGGTCGCGGGCATGACGTCATACATATTGTAAAGCAGCACCGTCCGGGACGCCCCGCCGTCGATCCGCGCATGGATCACGGGGGCCGGGTCGGCGGCGGACGGCGCGGGGGACAGCAGCACGGCACCAAGTTCCCCGGACAGCCAAGCCCGAAGGTCCCCGGCCTGCCGCATCTGGGCAGCGGGATCGCCCGCATGCGACGGGATCGCGCACCAGCGCGCCGCCAGGGCAAGGGCGTCGTCCAGCGCGCTCACAGCCGGATCCGGGGGTTGAGCCAGGTATAGGCCACATCGACCAGGAAATTGGTGACGACGAAGACGGCCGCGGTGAACAGCACCACCGCCTGCACCACGGGAAAGTCGCGGTTCTGGATCGCCTCGACCGCCAGCCGCCCGATGCCGGGCCATGCGAAGACGATCTCGGTCACCAGCGCCCCGCCCAGAAGCGCCGCGAAATACATGCCCTGCACCGTGATCACCGGGATCAGGGCATTGCGCAGCCCGTGACGCACGACGATCCGCCACTGGCCCAGCCCCTTGGCGCGAGCGGTGCGGATATAGTTCTGGCCCAGCACCTCGATCAGCGAGGCCCGCACCAGCCGGGTCATGGCCGAGACGTAATAGGCCCCCAGCGCCAGCGACGGCATGACCAGATGCTGCCAGCCCCCCATGCCCGACGACGGCAGCCAGCGCAGGTGCAACGAGAAGAACAGGATCATCAGCAGCGCCAGCCAGAAGACCGGCACCGCCTGCCCCAGCAGGGCGATGACGCGGATGACGAAATCCAGCCCGGAATTCTTGCGCACCGCCGACACGATCCCCAGCACCAGCCCGATGGCCGAGGACCAGACCAGCGCCGACAGCGCAAGCAGCGCGGTCGCCGGCAACCGCTCGGACAACAGGTCCATCGCGGGCCGCTGATAGCGCAGGGACAACCCCAGGTCGCCTTGCAGCAGGTTGCCCAGGAAGCGCAGGTATTGCAGCCAGATCGGATCGTCGAAGCCCATCGCCCGGCGGAAGGCCTCGATCTCGGCCTGGCTGGCGTCGGGCGACATCATCAGCGCGGCGGGATCGCCGGTCAGGAACAGCGCGAAGAAGACCAGCGCCGACACCCCCAGCATGACCAGCAACCCCTGGAACGCGCGCGAAAGCAGGAAACGCAATCCCTTCATGGTCTAGGACACCTTCATGTCGGCCCGGCGGACCAGCCAGTCGCCCAGCAGGTTGCAGCCGATCACCACCGCGCCGATCATCAGGCCCGGATAAAGCACCAGCCAGTCCGCCACCAGGATGAAGGCCCGCCCCTCGCCGATCAGGTTGCCAAGCGTCGGCCAGGGCGGTTGCACCCCAAGGCCCAGAAAACCGACCGAGGCTTCGAGGATGATCAGCCGCGGCAGGTCCAGCGTCAGCAGCACGGTCAGCGGCCCGACGATATTGGGCAGGACGTGACGCAGGATGATGGTGCCATCGCGCTGGCCGATGGCGCGGGCAGCCTCGACATATTCAAGTTCGCGCACCGCCAGGGTCTGACCCCGTGCGACGCGCGCGAACACCGCCCATCCGGTCAGTCCAAGGATCGCGACCAGATTGGTGATGCTGGGTCCAAGGATCGCCACGAACAGCAGGATCAGCAGGATGAAGGGGATCGCCAGCTGGATATCGACCAGCCGCATGATGACCACATCCACCCAGCCGCCGAAATATCCCGCGATCATGCCCAAAACCGTGCCCAGAACCACGGAAATCGCCGCCGAGGACAACACGATCCCCAATGAAATCAGAGTTCCCAGCCCCAGCCGGGCCAGAAGGTCCCGGCCAAGCTGATCGGTGCCCAGCGGATGCAGGCCCGCCTCGGTCACCGTCATCGGCGGCTTGAAGGTGGCGGTCAGTGTCCCGCGCAGCGGATCGGCAGGCCAGAACAGCGGCACCAGGATGCTGACCGCCACGGCCGCGACGATCAGAAACACTGCAAGCAAGGCATCCTCGTTTCCCCGCAATCTGGCTGGGATCGGCATCCGGTCAGTCCCTCGTGATGTCGAACAGCACGATGCGCGCATCCGGGCGGCCCTCGAAACGGACGTCCGAAGCACGGCCCAGAAGCGCGTCCTCGCGGTAAAGCGAGATCAGCGGCACTTCTTCCGCGGCAAGCTGCTGAACCTGATGCAGCACCTGCTCGCGCGCGGCGGGATCGACGATGCGGCGGCTTTCGTCCAGCAACTCGTCCAGTTCGGGAAGATTCGCGCCGGAATACGGCTCGCCCGAGCGCATGATGGCATAAACCGCTGCATCCGCGTCAAGCGTCTGCGTCGAACCCCAGCCCAGCATGTAGATCGGTCCATCGAAGGGCTGCTTCTGCGTATAGACCGACCACTCCAGAACCTGCTGGTTCACGCGGATTCCCACATCGGAAAACTGCTGCGCAATCGCCTGCGCCACTTCGTTGTTCTTCATGTAGCGGGACGAGGATTGCATGGTGATTTCGAAACCGTCGGCATAGCCCGCCTCGGCCAGAAGCTGACGGGAAAGCTCGGGGTCGTAAGCCGGCACAGGCAGGTCGAGATAACCGAAATCGCTTTCGCCCACCTGGCTGCCAACCGGGGTCGCCATGCCTTGCAGAAGGTTGTCGGTGATGGCCTGGCGGTCGATGGCGTGATCGAGCGCGCGGCGGACCCGCACGTCGTCCAGCGGCTCCTTGTCCATGCGCAGGCCCAGATAGATCGTCAGGCCGCCGTTCTTGACCTGAACCAGTTCGACATCCGGCGAGGCGGTCAGCATCGGCGCCAGATCCACCGGCACATCCTCGATCAGGTCCACCTCACCCGTCACCAGCGCGGTGATCCGTGCCGTGCTGTCGGGAATGGGCCGCCATGTCACCACGTCCAGCGTGGGCTTGCCGCGCCAGTATTCTTCATTGGCTTCCAGAACCACCCGTTCATCCGGCACGAATTCCACGAACCGATAAGCGCCGGTTCCCACCGGATTCGAGGCGAAATGCGCGTCCCCCACCTCGGCGAGATAATCGGGCGGCACGATATAGGCAGGGTAGCGGCTCATCCGCGTCGGCAGCAGGGGATCGGGTTCGGCGGTGGTCACACGCACGGTCAGCGGGTCCACCACCTCGACCGAAGCGATGGTGCGGATATAGGAAATCGCCGGGGAATTCGCCTGCGGGTCCAGCACGCGGTCGATGGTGAACTTGACCGCCTCGGCGTCGAAGGACTCACCATTGTGGAAGGCGACGCCTTCGCGCAGCTTGAATTCCCAGGTCAGGTCGTCGACCGCGCGCCATTCGGTGGCCAGACCGGGAACAAGGTTCATCTGATCATCGCGCATGACCAGCGTATCGAAGATATTGTCGACGATCGTGGCCGCTTCGCGCATGAAGCCGGGGTCCATCGCATTGGTCGAGACAGAGCGGCCGACGACCAGCCCGGTATCCTGTCCAAAAGCGGGAACCACAGGCACCGCAAGCACAATCCCCAGTGTCAGAGCGGAAAGAAGACGCATCAGATTTCTCCTGTTGGTTGGCAACCCCCTGCTGCCTGCCATCATTCAACCGGAATCGGCTTTGCGCAAGCAAAAATATATCATATATTTTAATATGGCAGACGACTTTCCCGCTGGTGCTGATAGGATGGGCATCAGTGTCACGCGAGGAACAGCATTGAACTTCGAAGCATTTGAGCAAGCCCCCCGCCGCAGCCTTGTTTCCCATGTCGAAGCACAGATCCGCGACGCCTTGATCGAGGGCAGGCTGGCCCCCGGCACGCGCCTGGTGACGAAGGACCTGGCCGACCGGCTGGGAACCTCGATCACCCCCGCGCGCGAGGCATTGGTCCGTTTCGCGGCGTCGGGGATTCTTGCGGCGGAACCTGCATCTTCCTTCAGGGTTCCGGCGCTGACCGAGGAGCGACACGAGGAAATCAGGCTGATCCGCAAACGTGTCGAGGGGCTGGCGGCCGAAATGGCCGCGCAGCGGATCACCGAAGAAGGCATCGCCAGGCTTGAAGCGCAGATCGCCGCCTATACCGACTTGCGCCACGAACCCGACCTGCACCTGGCCCTGAAGGCCAACAAGGAACTGCGCTTCGCCCTCTACTCGGCCGCGGAAATGCCCGTGCTGCTTCAGATCATCGAAACGCTCTGGCTACGGGCAGGGCCGGGTTTCGCCTACCTGCCCCGCAGCATCGGCGCCGCCGGAGAGGATCACCGGAACTATACCCATCTTGTCCAGGCCCTGCGCGCCCGCGATCCGTCGGCAGCAAGCGCCGCCATCACGCGGGCGATCGACGACGGGGCGGACCAGGTGCTGTCCGCATTGCGCCAAAGGCAGGAAGCATGAACGACAGGAAGCCCGCTCGGCCCATGCAAATGAACAGCGTGGCCTGATGGTTCAGCAGTAGCCGTGCGCTCGTATCGCGTTTGATTCCACCCGGCTTTGACCTTACCCTGACCACGCACATTGCCCGGCAAGGTCTGATTGATGAATTTTTTGGCGAACATATTCCGAAGGAAACGGAAGACGCGCCTCGAAACGGCCTTGGAGCATGTGGACGGCGCAGCCGAGCGTTTCCGCCTTGCAGCCGAGATGTCCGTTCAGCCCCAGGCGCGGCTTTTCTGGGACCTTGCCGCCGCAAGCACCGACCTGCGCGCACAGGTCGCGTCCGATCCGGGCTGCATCGGTTCCCTGCGCCGTATCATCTTCTTTTATCTGCCGACGATGTCCGATCTTTGCCATCGTTGGGCGCAATTATCCCGGACCGATCCGTTTCGCCCACCCGACGAAACCGCCCTCGCCGATTTTCGCGGCTATCTTGAACTGATCCGGGCGGCCGGCGCCGCTTGCCGCACGCGAAGCTACGACGACCTTCACCTGACGATGGAAGCGTTCGACGAACAGCTTCGCCGCCTTTCCATCTGAAGGCGTCGCGAATGTCCCGGCCCAGCGGCGATACGGCAAGACAGGCGTTCGACCGGATGCGGTTCCGCCACGATTGGCGCAGCTACCAGACGCGCATCCTGGCCGAGATGGAGACGCATCTCGCCGATGAAAAGCTGCATCTGGTCGCCGCACCGGGTGCGGGCAAGACCGTTCTGGGGCTGGAGATCATCCGCAAGCTTGCCCGCCGCACCCTGGTTCTGGCGCCAAGCCTGCTGGTGCGCGATCAATGGATCGCGCGATTGCGGGACGATTTCCTGGATGGCGAACTGCCCGACTGGATCAGCACCGACCCCCAGGCCGATGTGCCGCTGCGGTTCGGCACCTATCAGAACATCCACCAGAACCGCACCCGGACCCTGCCGCCCTTCGACCTGATCTGTCTGGACGAGGCACACCACCTGCGCCGCGCCTGGTGGCAGACCCTGATCCGGTTGCAGCAAACCCACAAGCCGGTCACGCTGTCGCTGACGGCAACCCCGCCCTACGATTCCGAAGGCTGGGAATGGCGCAATTACAACGCGCTTTGCGGTCCGGTCGATGCCGAGATTTCCGTGCCCGAACTTGTGCTGACGGGCGATCTCTGCCCGCATCAGGACCTGGTTTTCGCGGCCCGGGCATCCGACCGGCGAAGCTATGACAGGAACCGCGCGGCCGAGGCGGAACTGTTCCAATCCCTGCGCGCCCATCCTGACGTTCTGGGAATACTGGCGCAATCGCCGTGGATGACGGATTGCCGCAATCATGCGCAAGAGATCCTGGACAACCCCGAACTGTTCAGCGCCATGCTGATCTATCTGCGCGACGCGCAACGGCCGGTGCCTGCTTATGCCAGGCAATTGCTACGGCTTGGCGGTGCCGAATGGCCGACGCTCGACTGGCAATGGCTTGGAATAATCCTGGCGGCGCATCTGACCGGGCTTCCGGCGGGCTTGCTGGCGCAGTTGAAGGCGGCAGGCGCGTTGCGCAACGATCGGCTGATGCTGCCGCCGCCAAGATTCGCCAACCGGGTAGAACTGTTGCTCGACGACAAGGCCCGCCTTGCCGCGACCCTGGATATCCATCGGCTCGAACGCCAAGGTCGCGGGGATGGTCTGCGCATGGCGATCCTGATGGACAGGATCGGGCATGTCGCCTTGAAGCTGGACCACGATCCGCAGGAATATAACGTCGGCGCGGTTTTTCGCGCGCTGCATCTGGCGGAACCACGCGGCGACCTGGCGCTGCTGACCGGGCAGATCGTCTGCCTGCCTCGGGCGCTTTGCGGCGGCCTGCCCCACCGCGAGGTGCCGGGGCTTGCGGATTATGCGCTGATCGCAGGACCCGAATTTTCCAGGGCCGTCGCCCGTGTCAATGCCGCCTTCGGCACGGGCAAGGTGCGGGTCATCGTCGGAACGCAGGCCTTCCTGGGGCAAGGGTGGGACGCGCCGGCGCTGAATTCGCTGATCCTGGGGACAAACCTGGCGCGCTTCGTCGCGGTGAACCAGTTGCGTGGCCGGGCGCTGCGCACCGACCGCAACTCCCCCGAAAAGACCTCGAACATCTGGCATCTTGCGGTCGTGCCCGGCGACGCCATCGAAGGCGAGGACATCGCGCGCCTGCATCGCCGCTTCGATTGCTTCGCCCGGCTGGACCGGCACGCGGGCCAGATCCGTTCCCATTTTTCGCCGAAAGGCGACGTGCGACAACACAACAGGGTCACTGCCGAAATGGCGCGGCGCCACGATACCCTGGCGGCGGATTGGCGAAACGCCTTGCATCTTGAACATCGCCCCCAGCCTCGGCTGGTCCGGGAAACCGGCATCGGTTCCGCAATGCGGCGCCAGATGGTGCCCGCTTCCGGCCTTTCCTGGCTTGGGCGATTGCGCGAGATCTTCGGTCAAGGCCCTTCGGACCAGGAAACCCGGCGCAGCCTGGGACGCATCGCGCGCCTTGTCGTCGAGGCCATGCGGGAACTGGGCGATCTTTCCCCCCTGCAAGAGCCGCGCCCCAAGGTTCACGGCGGTCCGCAAGGCTATCAGATCAGCCTTCATCACGCGACGCGGTTCGAAGAGAGCCTGTTTCACGACATATTGCGCCAGATCCTCGATCCGGTCGGAAATCCGCGCTATATCATCACCGTCCGGTCGGGATTGTTCCAGAAGAGATTCCAGTATTTTGCCGTGCCCGGCCGTTTCGACGCAAACCGGACGCACGCCGAAATCTTCTGGCGCAACTGGCAGGGTATCGTCGGCCAGGGCGAATTGATCTATACGCGCACCCCCGCCGGACGGGGCGAGTTGCAGGCGGCGCGACTGACCAGCCACGCGCGCCATGTCGCCAACCATTTGAGCTGGCGCTGATATAGCCAGGCCCACCCTCTCGCCCCATGCTGCGCGGAATGGCGCGGATCATGCGGACAGGGCGTGTTTGCGCCCGGTCCGGGCGTGGGGATCTTTTCGACGACGGCGGCGAAAACCGCAGGCTTGTCTGGCCGCAGCCGAAAAGACAAACGCCCGAACCGGCCGCGGTTTTTTTCAGCGACGTGAAGACCTGCCCATCTTCCTCGTTCGTCAGGGCGCTCAGCCCCCGCTGAGCATCCTTCTCAGCGTCGGGGTTACGCGCGTGGCGGACGCCGCAGCCGGATCGCGATAAGAGCGTTTGCCGTTCATGATGTCTTGAACGAGGCCATCGCAATACCTGCCCATGGCGTTCCGCTCGCCCCTGGCCACACCTTGCCGTGCGGCATCCGCCATGCATTGCGACCGGACAACCTGCCGCAGGTTCGGGTCGTCGAGCATGGCTTTGCGCACCGTCGCGAAATGTTCCTGCTGTGCCTGTGCGGGCGGCAGCATTTTCTCTTCAATCTGATCGCAACCAGCAAGGGATCCGATGGTCACCGCTGAAATCATCATCAACATGAAACGCGCCATTCGCCTTCTCCTCTCCTGTCGAAAGACCTGGGGAAACCTTGTGACCAAAGTGAGGGCAAATCAAGCAATTCCATGACATCGCGCGCTTGGACGCGGTCATCCGCGGTCCTGTCTGGTCCCGAGGGCCGGGCAATGCGCAATAAGGTATCGCGGCGCGATGCCCAGGCCCCGGTTCGGTGGGCTAGGTCTCGGCCTCCAGCAGGGTGCGCAGGCGGGCGATCACCTCTTCGTCGTCCTGCTGATAGCTGAAGATCTGGTCGTATCGTCCCTGGCTGTCGAACAGCATGACATAGGCCGAATGGTCCATCGTATAGCCGCCCTCGTCCAACTCGACCCGGCTGGCGTAGATGCGGAAGGCCGCAAGGGCCTTGCGCATTTCCGGGGGCGGGCCGGTGACGCCCTGCGCGCCGGGGATCCAGCCGACGTAATCGGCCAGAACCTCGGGCGTGTCGCGCTCGGGATCGACGGTCAGCATGAAGACGCGAAGCGGTTCGGCCAGCGGTCCCAGTTCCTCGACCCACATCGCGATGTCGCCCATCGTGGTCGGGCAGACGTCGGGGCAATGGGTAAAGCCGAAGAACACCAGCGAGGGCTGGCCGACCAGGCTGGACTGGTCGAACGCCTGGCCGTCATGGGTGACCAGTTCATAATCGCCCTGCCCAAGACTGTCGGTCACGACCTGCTGCGCGGCGGGCGGTTCGGGGCGCAGGAAAAGCCAGGTGCTGGACAGGCCCGCGACGGCGACCAGCACCCACAGGGTAAGGCGGAAGTTGCGCAATGCCGTGTTTGCCATCCTTCAGCCCTAGTGCTGGTGGTCATGCCCGGCATCGCCGTCACCGGCGGGCATGTCGGGATGATGGCGGGCGTTGATGGCCAGAACGTCGAAGGGCAGGCTGAGATCGCCCGCCTGTTCAAAGGTCAGCACCATCTCGACCGTTTCACCCTCGGCAAGCTGCTGGTCCAGCCCCAGGACCATCAGATGCAGCCCGCCGGGTTGCAGCCGGGTGGTTTCGCCGGCGGGAAGGGGCACGCCGCCCTCGATCTCGCGCATGACCATGACGCCGTCCTCTTCGGCCATCTCATGGATTTCGACCCGCTCGCCGATGGGGGCGGTGACGGCGACCAGGCGGTCGTCATCGGCGCCGTCGTTGGTGATGGCGAGATAGCCGCCCGCCACCGGCGCGCGGGCAGGCGTGGCGCGCAGGAAGGCGCCCTGAACGGACAGGTCGCCAAGCCGGGCCTGCGGTTCGGGCGCAGGATCATGGGCCAGCGCAAGGCCGGGCAGGAAGGCGGCGGCAAGGATGGAAAGGATACGGGTGTTCATCATGGACTCCGTTGATCTTACGGAAAAATTCGGAAAAAAGCGCGCAGGCCGGGCGAATGCGCCCTGCCCCGGCCGGTTGTCTGGGGCGGAAAGGATCAGGCCAGCGGGGGCGCGCGCGGCTGGCCCGTCCGTGGCGGCTGGCCGGGGTGCCATTGCGCGCCGGGTTGCGGCGCGGCAAGGGCCAGAACCTGCGGCAGCAAGGCGGACAGGACGGCAAGCGGCGGCGCATGAAGGTCATCCTTGCCGATCCCCTTGGCCGGGCAGAAGGCCACGGGCGCGCCCGTCCCGTCCTTGACCTGCTGCGGAGAAAGGCACAGCGTCCAGTCGGCCACGATGGCCCCCGCCCGCGCCATCTCGGCCACGAGGCGCGAGCCCTGATGCATCGGGGCAAGCAGCGACAGCATCCACAGCGCCAGCACGGCCAGCGCCATGCCGGTCTCTTTCGCCAATGCCGATACCGGGCCGCGCATGACCACCCCCTTCAGGACCTGCCGCGCAGGATAGGCGCGGCGGCCGCGCTTGCCAATGCGCGATCAGTCATCGGGGAAACGGTCGCGCAGGAAATGCTTCTCGACCTCCAGCAGCGCCAGCAGCAGGACGCCCAGCAGGATGATCACCACCCCGTCCAGCAACCCGAGGGGGCGCGATTCGAAGATGCGGTTCATCACCGGCAGATAGGTAAAGGCCAGTTGCCCCACCACGACCACCGCGATGGCGCCAAGCACCGGGCCGGTGCCCTTCACCCCCGTCAGCGTGAACGAGGTCATATGCAGGTAGCGCACGCTGAACAGATAGAAAATCTCAAGCACGACCAGTTGGTTCACGACCATTGTTCGCGCAACTTCGACCTCTTGTCCCTGCCCCAGGGTCCAGAAGAAGACGCCAAGCGAGATCGCCATGAACAGCACTGATACCAGCGCGATCCGCCAGACCATGAACGGGGTCAGCAGCCCGGCATCGGCGCGGCGCGGCTTGCGGGCCATGACGCCCGGCTCGGACGGCTCGAAGGCCAGCACAAGGCCAAGCGTGCCGGCAAGGATCAGGTTGATCCACAGGATCTGGACCGGCGTCATCGGCAGGTGAAAGTTCAGGATGATGGCCAGAAGGACGGTCAGGGTCTCGCCGCCGTTGGTCGGCAGGGTCCAGCCGATCACCTTGCGGATGTTGTCGTGGACCGTCCGCCCCTCATGCACCGCCGCGACGATCGAGGCGAAATTGTCGTCCAGCAGCACGATCTGCGAGGCCTCTTTCGCCGCCTCGGTCCCCTTGATCCCCATGCTGATCCCGACATCGGCCTGTTTCAGCGAAGGCGCGTCGTTCACCCCGTCCCCCGTCATGGCGACGACCCGGCCCTGCGCCTGCAAGGCGCGCACGATGCGCAGCTTGTGTTCGGGGCTGGTGCGGGCAAAGACCTGCGCATCCGCCACCGCGGGGCCAAAGGACGCATCGTCCATCTGGTCCAGATCCTGCCCGGTCAGCACCCTGGGGTCGTCGGACAGCCCAAGCTGGCGGGCGATGGCGGCGGCAGTGGCGGCGTGGTCGCCGGTGATCATCCGCACCTCGATCCCGGCGCTGCGGCATTCGGCGATGGCGCGCATCGCCTCGGGGCGCGGCGGGTCGATGAAGCCGGTGATGCCCAGCATGGTCAGCCCGGCCTCGACATCGGGAAAGTCGATGCCCTGCGTCCCGGCGGGCAGGATGCGCATGGCGTAGCCCAGCACACGCTCACCCTCGTTCCCCGCGTCGGCGATGGCGGCGTCCCAATGGGCGGCGTCCAACGGCTGCGGGCCGTCCGGCCCCGCCTGATCGGCACACATCGCAAGGATGCGTTCGGGCGCACCCTTGACCAGCACCATCGCACCGCCATCCGCGGCCCGCACCAGAACGGCCATGAAGCGATGCCCGGCATCGAAGGGGATCGCGTCCAGCCGGGCCATCCGCTGCCGTTCGGCGCCGCTGTCCAGCCCAGCCTTGAGCGCAAGGGTCAGCAGCGCGCCCTCCATCGGGTCACCCTCGACCTGCCAGTCGCCGGGGTTCAACTGGGCGTCGTTGCACAGCATCCCGGCGCGGATCAGCGCGGCGGCGGTGCCGTCAGCCTCGAAACCGTGGCCGGTGGGGTCATAGCCCGCACCCTCGACCATCGTGACGCCCTCGGCGGTGACGATGCGGCGCACGGTCATTTCGTTGCGGGTCAGCGTTCCCGTCTTGTCCGAGCAGATGATCGAGGTCGCGCCAAGCGTTTCCACCGCGGGCAGGCGGCGGATGACGGCATTGCGCGCGGCCATGCGCTGCACGCCGATGGCCAGCGTGATCGTGATGACGGCGGGCAGCCCCTCGGGGACAAGACCGACGGTCAGGGCGACGGCGGCCATCAGCGCATCGTCCCAGGCAAAGCCGCGCGCATAAACGGCGAACAGCACCAGCACCACCGCCCCCACGACGCCCAGCAGGGTAAAGCGGCGCGCAAAGCCGTTGATCTGGCGCAGAAGCGGCGTGGTCAGGCTGCGCACCTCGCCCAGCATTTCGCTGATCCGCCCGATCTCGGTCGCCTGGCCGGTGGCGGTGACGACGCCCGTGCCCTGCCCCGATGCGACCAGCGTGCCCGAATAGGCCATCGGCTTGCGGTCGCCGATGGGCGCGTCCCGTTCCACCGGATCGACCAGTTTCGAGGCCGCGACGGATTCGCCGGTCAGCGCGGCTTCGTCGATCAGCAGGTTGCGGGCGTGCAGCAGGCGCAGGTCGGCGGGCACGCGGTCGCCCGCCTCGACCAGCACTACATCGCCGGGCACCAGGTCGGCCACGGGCACGCTGACCCGCTGGCCTTCGCGCAACACATGGGCCTTGGGCGCGATCATGCCGCGCAGCCCGGCCAGCGCATCCTCGGCCTTGCCCTCTTGCAGGAAGCCCACGACGGCATTGACCAGAACCACCGCCAGGATGACGCCCGCATCAACCCAATGCGACAGGGCGGCTGCGGCGGCTGCACCTGCAAAAAGAAAATAGATCAATGCGTTGTGGAACTGTTGCAGAAAGCGGATGATAGCCGGACGGGGCTTGGCTTCGGGCAGGCTGTTGGGACCGTGCTGCCTCAACCGCCCTGCCGCCTCGGCCGCAGTCAAGCCGCCGGGCGCGCTATCCAGCGCCTCCAGCACCTGCGGGGCGGGCAGCGAATGGGCTTCGGTCGGCAGGGCGGAATCCTTCATGCGTCATCTTCCCATCTGAAAGGGCCGCACCGTCAGGCGTGGCGCAGCATTTCGCAGTTGCAGCAAAGTGATAGCCGCTTGCGCCCGGCTGCGCCAGAAAATCAGGAAAAAAAGCCGTGAGGCTTCACGTCGCAGCAGGGGCGCGCGCGCCCCGCAGCTCAGCCCAGCCCCAGCTTCTTCAGCCGCGCCTCGCGCAATTGCGCGAAATCGTCGCCCGCGTGATAGCTGGAGCGCGTCAGCGGCGTGGCCGACACCATCAGGAAACCCTTGCCATAGGCGGCGCGCTGATAGCCCTCGAATTCCTCGGGCGTTACGAAGCGGTCCACGCGGTGATGCTTGGGGGTCGGTTGCAGGTATTGGCCGATGGTGATGAAGTCGATATCGGCGGCGCGCATGTCGTCCATGACCTGCAAGACGCCCTGACGGTCCTCGCCCAGGCCGACCATGATGCCGGATTTGGTGAACATGGCCGGGTCCAGTTCCTTGACCCGCTGCAACAGCCGCAGGCTGTGGAAATAGCGCGCGCCGGGCCGGACCGAGGGGTAAAGCCCCGGCACCGTTTCCAGGTTGTGGTTGAAGACGTCCGGGCGCGCCTCGACCACGGCCTCAAGGCTGCCGGGCTTCGATTTCAGGAAATCGGGGGTCAGAACCTCGATCGTGGAACCGGGCGAGCGGTGGCGGATCGCGCGGATGGTCTGGGCGAAATGCTCGGCACCCCCGTCGTCCAGATCGTCGCGGTCCACGCTGGTCAGCACGACATGGTTCAGCCCCAGCTTCTGCACCGCGTGGGCGACCCGGCCCGGCTCGAACACGTCCAGCGCATCGGGCTTGCCGGTCTGGACGTTGCAGAAGGAACAGCCGCGCGTGCAGATCTCGCCCATGATCATCATGGTGGCGTGGCCCTGGCTCCAGCATTCGCCGACGTTCGGGCAGCCCGCTTCCTCGCAGACGGTGGAGAGGCGGTTCTCGCGCAGGATGTCGCGGGTCTGCTTGTAGCCGTCGCTGGTGGGGGCCTTGACCCGGATCCACGTGGGTTTCTTGGGCTGAGCCTGATCGGGGCGATGTGCCTTTTCCGGGTGGCGCAGAACCGGGGGCTGGTCGGCCATGTGGCTTCCTTACATGATGTTTCGTCGAAATTAGGCCCTTTCGCACAGGAAAACAACGGCAGCGGGCGGCACTTGCGGGGAAATTCGATGCTGCATCGCGGCATGGAAAAGGCTGCCGGGCGGACCGGCAGCCTGAAGCGGGGATGATAAGGAAAAAAACTAACCGATCAGGGGCGAGCCTGCGCCATATGTCTCGCGGTAATGGCGTTCCAGCCGCATCAGGGCCAGGCGCAGCACGATCTTGCCCGAGCGCGCGGACCATCCCAGCCTGCGCTCGGTCATCTCGACCCCGTCCAGAAAGCAGCAGACGCGCAGGCACAGATCGCCCATGCCGGGGCCAAGCTCGCGCAGCGCGGCGGCCACGCGGTCGCGCGCCCCGTCCGATCCGCCCGAGAACCCGCCGAAGCTGCGCCCCGTATCCGCCCCCGAGGTCAGGAAGCGGTCCCAGTTCTGCGCGACGCGCGGACCAAGCTGGGACAGCTCGTAATCCTCGCGCAGGCGCTCGCCCGCCTCGACCAGCTCGGGCGACAGGAACGGCTTGCCGTTGGCATCGCGGCGGCGCGCCAGCACCTGCAAGGGGCTTTCGGCAAGGTTGTAGCGCGCGCGGCGGCGGGTGCCGTCGTCGGGGTCGGTGATCTCGCGCTCGGTCCAGATGCGGTGGCGGTCAGCGTGATCGAAGGGGGCGGACGCCTCGGCCATGCCGACGGGCGTGACGGGCTGGCCTTGCGCGAAATCCGACAGCGGCGGCATCCCCCCACGCCGGGCGGCGACCATCTTCTTCAGCGCATCGCGCCCCGCGCCGGTGATGGCATAGCGCGCCAGCCGCCCCGCGCTTTGCTGCACGACCCAGCCCATCAGCGCCAGCTTCTCGGCGATCCGGCGGTCGAGGATCGCGGTGCGGATATCGCCGCGCACCACGATGGCCTTCTCCATCCCCTGCGCCAGCACCAGCACCGCCCCCGATTCGGCCAGCCGCCGCAGGACGCGCCGCGCCTGTTCGGCATCGCTGCGGCTGAAGCCCCGCCCGTCGCCGTCACGCTCGATCCCGCCATCGACCAGCGGATCGTCGCGCCGCGCCTCGATCCGGCGGATGCGGCGCAGGATGGTCGAGGCGTGGCAACCCGCCTCGCGCGCCAGCGAGCGGATGGATTCGCCCCCCTCGGTATGGCGCCGATACAGCCGCAGGTCCTCGGCCTCGCGCGGCGATATGGCGATTTCACCGGCGTGGTTCCCGCCCCCCGCATCGGCATCCCCCGGCAGCGCGGAAACCGAAGCGTCGATGGCAAAACCGCCCGTCAAAGCTGTCATGACAAATCCCTTTTTGAATGGCTGCGGAACAGCGGGCAGACGCTCTTCCGTGAGTTGTTTGAAAAATCCCCGGAAAATGCCGGGCGAATTATGGATTGCGTAATATTTCCTAACAAAACCTAAAAAATCCTTGCCATTGCGAACGCTGCTTCGGGCTGTGACGCAACACAGCCGCAGGTTGTGGTTTCTTCGCCGCTGTTCAGATGAAACGGGGGCGAAGATGGCCGGAAGATCGAATGTCATTTCCTTCAGGGGCAAACCCGCAAGCCGCACCTTGCGGCGTCCGCGCATCCTGATGCAGGCCGCGCAGGCGGGTCAGCAGGGCTGGCGGCGGACGCGCGACCTGCGCCGCCTGTTGCGCTGCGAGGCGCTGCCCACGCCCGAGCGCGCGCTGGCCGCCCTGCGCGAGCAAGAGGCGCGGATGAACGGCTCCCGCCTGTCGGACGGCGCCGATTACGACGTCAGGCGCCATGTCATGCTGGCCATCGCGATCCTTGCGGAAACCCGGCTGCTTGGCGCGCGCGATCTGCCGGACGGGCCTATCGCCCGCGCCGCAGCGACCCCAGCACGCCCCTGACCAGCGCCTGTCCGGTCCGGGTGCCAAGCTGGCGGGCAAGGCTCTTGCCGAAGGTGGTCGCGATCGAATCGCTTTGGCGCGACGTGCTGCGCGCAGGGCTGTCCGGGCGGCCTGCGCCCGGCTCATACCGCCGGGCGCGGCTGTATTCGCGGCTTTCCTCGGGGCCGGGGTCGGCCTGCGCGGCAGCCTCGGTCCGCTTGGCCAGCAGTTCAAAGGCGGATTCGCGGTCCAGCCTTTCGTCGTATTTCAGCGACATGGGCGACGCGGCCATGATCGCCGCGCGCGCCTCCTCGCCGATGGGACCAAGGCTGGCCAGGGGCGGGCGGATCAGCACCCGCTCGGCCATGCCGGGCACGCCCTTGGCTTGCAGGAAGGATGTCACCGCCTCGCCCGTGCCGACATGCTGGATCGCATCGGCGGTGTCGAAGGCGGGGTTGGCGCGATAGTTTTCCGCCGCCTGACGCAGCGCGCGCTGGTCGCGGGCGGTAAAGGCGCGCAGCGCATGCTGGACACGGTTGCCGATCTGGCCAAGCACGCTGTCGGGAATGTCGGTCGGGCTTTGCGTCACGAACCAGATGCTGACCCCTTTCGAGCGGATCAGCCGCGCCACCCGCTCGATCTTGGCGACGAGCGCGGGGGGCGCGTCGTCGAACAGCAGATGCGCCTCGTCGAAGAAAAAGGCGAGACGCGGCTTGTCGGGGTCGCCCACCTCGGGCAGTTGCTCGAAAAGTTCGCTGAGCAGCCACAGCAGGAAGGTCGCGTAAAGGCGCGGCGCGTTCATCAGCCGCTCGGCGGCAAGGATGTTGATCACCCCCTTGCCCGAGGCATCCAGCCGGATCAGGTCGGCCAGTTCCAGCGCCGGTTCGCCAAACAACAGGTCGCCTCCCTCGCCCTCCAGCACCAGCAGGCGGCGCTGGATCGCGCCGACCGAGGCCGCCGCGATATTGCCGTAGCGCAGCCCCAGGTCCCGCGCGTTCTGGCCGATCCAGACCAGCATCGCTTGCAGGTCCTTCATGTCCAGCAGGGCCAGCCCTTCCTCATCGGCCACGCGAAAGGCGATGTTCATCACCCCTTCCTGCGCGTCGGTCAGCCCCAGCAGGCGCGACAGAAGCAAAGGCCCCATCTCGGCTGGCGTCGTGCGCACCGGGTGGCCCTTCTGCCCCCAGATGTCCCAGAAGGTGACGGGAAAGGCCTGGAAATCCAGGTCCAGCCCGATGGTTTCGGCCCGGCTGGCGAAGGCCGCGCGCAGCTTGTCGTCGCCCCCGCCCGCCTGGCTGATGCCCGCGACGTCGCCCTTTACGTCCGCCAGAAAGACCGGGATGCCCGCGCGCGAAAACGATTCGGCCAGGGTTTGCAGCGTCACCGTCTTGCCGGTGCCCGTCGCCCCCGCGATCAGCCCGTGGCGGTTGGCGTATTTCAGCAGCAGATGCTGCGGCACCGCATGGGCCTGTCCGCCGCCGCCGACGAAAACCGTGCCCTGATCCAGATCGACGATATCAGCCATGAAGCCCCTGCATCGGCAAAAAAGCGCATAACCGCGCATATATAGAATACAAACCGCGCAGGAATGTGCCAGTCTGGGATTACCGTCCGGGCAGCGATGCGCGGGCGGATCTTCCTCCCTGTTGGACTGTCGCGCCCTCGGGCGCGACTTTTTTTCGCATTGATCCCCTTTTGCGACCTGTCGATTCCGACAGTTGACCTTGTGGCAGAGTGATTCTAGCTTTCGGGCAATCAGACCGGAAGTCCGGCAGGGATGGCTCAAGGGTCCGGCAGTTCATGCCGGACCTCGCAAAACTCCCCTTCGCGAAACCGCCCCCCAAACCGCCCCCCCCTTTGTATTGGCGGCAAATCGCCGCCCCGGCATTCCCTCGCCGCATTCGCGCAAATCTGTGATGGGCCGGGCAGTCATCCGCCCTGACAAGCCTGCATCCGCATGATAAGCGCATGGGTCAAGGTTTGACCAAAGGAAGAGGATCATGGTTAAGACAACCTCCAACGCGCTGATCGCAGCGATCTTCGCCATTGCCGGCAGCGCGGGCATGGCGGCCGCCCAGGATGCTTCCGGCGAGACGGCCACCGAAGCCGCACCCGAGGCCGCGACGGAAGCCGCGCCCGCAGCCCCTGCCGAATCCGCGGTCGAGACCCCCGCCCCGGCTGCCGACGAAAACGCCGAGCCTCAGCCCGGCCAGAGCTATGCCCGCGAAACCTTTGGCGACTGGACGATGCGCTGCGTCAAGACCCCCGACGACCAGGACCCGTGCGAGCTTTACCAGCTTTTGCGCGACAGCGACGGCGGTGCCGTGGCCGAAGCCTCGGTCGTGCCGGTGCAAGGTCCGGTTTCGGCCATCGTGACCTTCGTTGCGCCGCTGGAAACCGACCTGCAACACGGGCTGCGCCTGCAAATCGATTCGAACGAACAGACCGGCTATCCCTTCATGGTCTGCGCGCAGATCGGCTGCCTGTCGCGCGTCGGGCTGAATGAGGAGGAACTGAACGGCTTCAAGCGCGGCAACAGCGGCCAGTTGACCCTGCTGCCCTTCGGCGCACCCGAGGATGATCCGGTCAACCTGACGCTGTCGCTGTCGGGCTTCACCGCCGGCATGAACGCCGTGACCGAGGTGATGGAGGAACTGACCGCCGCCGAGGGCGAGGCGGAAGCCCAGGAAGAAACCCAGGAAGAAGCCGCCGAGTGACCGGCGCCTTTGCAACGGCATGAAAAAGGGGGCGGTTTTCCGCCCCCTTTCCTTTTGGGCGATGCGCCCGGTCAGTCGTCGCGTTCGATGGGCAGGGCGACGAAGCGCGGCTCGCCCGCGCGGCGGACCAGCAGCAGAAGCGACCGGCGGCCGGCGTCGCGCGCCTCGGCGATCCGGCCTTCCAGATCGGCCAGCGAGCTTACCGGCTGCTGCCCCGCCTCGGTGATGACATCGCCCGCCGACAGCCCCTTGTCGGCGGCGGGTCCCGCCGGATCGACGGATTGCACGACCAGCCCCTGCATCTCGCGCGAGATGCCAAGCTCGGCGGCGATCTCGGGCGTCAGGGGAACGACGCTCATCCCCAGCAGGTCGGTTGCGGATTCCGGCTCGGCCGAGACCTGGGCCGAACCGCCGCCCTCGGCCAGTTCGCGACGGCCAAGCGTGACCTTCAGTTCGACCTCTTCACCGTCGCGCATGACGGTCAGGCCGACCTCTTCGCCGACCGGGGCATCGGCTACGCGGCGCACCAACTCGCGGATATTCTCGACGGTGCCGCCGTCGAAGGACACGATCACGTCGCCCGCGCGCATCCCCGAATCGGCGGCGGGTCCGGCGGGAACATCGGTAACCATCGCGCCCGCCGTGCCTTCCAGCCCAAGCGAATCGGCGATGTCGGGGGACAGGTCCTGGATCTTGACGCCCAGCCATCCGCGCCGGGTCTCGCCAAACTCCTGCAACTGCGCGACGACCTTGGACACCACGTTGGACGCCATCGAAAAGCCGATCCCGATCGAGCCGCCGTTGGGCGACAGGATCGCCGTGTTCACTCCGATCACCTCGCCATCCATGTTGAAGAGCGGCCCGCCCGAGTTGCCCCGGTTGATCGCCGCATCGGTCTGGATGAAATCGTCATAGGTGCCGGTCAGCGCGCGGTTGCGGGCCGAGACGATCCCGGTCGAGGCCGAAAACCCCTGCCCCAGCGGGTTGCCAAGCGCCAGCACCCAATCGCCGACCCGCGCCACGTCGCTGTCGCCGAATTCGACATAGGGCAGCGGCTCGGCGCTTTCGACCTTCAGAACGGCGATATCGGTCTGCGCATCGCGGCCCACCACCTCGGCGGGCAGGCGCTGGCCGGAATAGAACTCGATCTCGATCTCATCGGCTCCGTCGATGACGTGGTTGTTCGTGACGATCAGCCCTTCGGCGCTGATGACGAAACCCGAACCAAGCGCGTTGGAGCGCTGCTGCATCTGCGGCCCGCCCGGAAAGCCGGGACCGCCGAAGGGATCGCCGGGAAAGCCGAACTCGCGGAACAGATCGCTGAAGGGGCTGCCTTCGGGGATCATCGGGCCGCGGCGCGTGGGCGCCGCCACGGTGGCGGTGGTGGTGATGTTCACGACCGCGGGGCTGACCTGTTCGACCAGGTCGGCGAAGCTGGGCATCTGCTGGCGCGTGGCATTGTCCGTCAGCGACGCATTGTCGTTCGCGGGCTGCGTCTGCGCGGGCTGGTCGGGGGTCGCGGCATCCTGCGCCAGCATCGGCGAGGCGGCCAGCGCAAGGGCAAGACCCGAGGCCGTCAGCAGGTAGCGCGGTGAGAGTTTCTTCATCGGGAACGACTCCTTTGTCTGATCCGTCGCCGGCAAACCTGCCCGGCGCCGACGGCTTCGATTCATGGACGAGATTTGGGGTGCGTTACAAATAAATCACCCTCTCGTGGAATGAACTGATTGTGACTTGCCGCGCGTGAAATGGCAAAGGGCGCCATGACAGCGCCCCCTGTTTTCGCATGATTTTTTGCGCGAGCCGTTACTGCGCGGGCGCGGGCTGCTGTTCCGGCGCCGCTTCCGGCGCAGGGGCCGGTTCCGCGGGAACCTCGCCCTCGGGTGCCGGTGCGCCGTCCTGGGGCGCGGGCGCGCCGCCCTCGGGCAGGATCAGCGATTCCTCTTGCGGGGGCGTGGCCAGCGTCTCGGGGATGGGCGTCAGCGTCACCCCGGCGCTTTCGCCCAGGATCGAGCCGTCGCCCGCCGTCACCGGGTCATTGACCAGCGGCTCATCCTCGGAAACCGAGGGGATCAGGTCGGACAGTTCATCCTCGCTTGGCGGGACGGGGGCGGGATTGGCCATCTCGGCCCCGTCGCTGCGCAGATAGGCGAAGAATTCGCTGTCGGGACGCATCACCATCGAGCTGTTGGCCCCCGTCAGCGCCCGCTCGTAAGAGGTCATCGAGCGGGTGAAGGCGAAGAACTCGGGGTCGCGGCCAAAGGCCTCGGCATAGATCGAGTTGCGGCGGGCATCGGCCTCACCGCGCACCACCTCGGCCCGCATCCGCGCCTCGGAGGTCAGTTCGACCACGGTCCGGTCGGCGGCGGCGCGGACGCGCTGCGCGGCCTCGTTACCGCGCGCGATCTCGTCGGCGGCCTCGCGTTCACGCTCGGCCCGCATCCGGGCGTAGGTGGCGGCAAGGTTCTGCTCGGGCAGGTCGGTGCGGGTCAGGCGCACGTCGATGACACGCACGCCGATGCTTTCGGCCTCGGCCCGCGCCTGGTCGCGGATGCGGTTCATCAGGGGCGTCCGGTCATCGGACAGCACCGTGGTCGAGGGCACCGAACCCAGCACCTGGCGGATCGCGGTCGAGATGATCTGATCCAGCAGATCCTGCACGCGCGTCAGGCCGACGCCCTGCGTTGCCTGGTAGACGCGCTGCGGATCGACGACCTGCCAGCGGGCGAAGGCATCGACGACCAGACGGCGGTCGTCCAGCGGCGTCACCTCCATCGGGCGGGTGGGCAGGCCCAGGATGCGGGCGTCGTATTTCACCACCGAATCGAGGAAAGGCAGCTTGAAGCCGATCCCCGGATCCTCGCGCACGGTCACGACTTCGCGGAAGCGCAGGACCAGCGCACGTTCGCGCACATCGACGATATAGATCGAGGACAGGCCGATCACGACCAGAACGACCAGCGCCGGCAGCGCCAGCATGGAAAATCCGCGGTTCATCAGTTCGCCCCCCCGTTCTGTGCAGGCTGGTTCTGTGCAGGCCGTCCGGTGCCGCGCAACTGATCCAGCGGCAGATAGGGCACGACACCGCTGCCCTGCCCGTCCTCGGCGGAAACGCCGTCCAGCAGGACCTTGTTCATGTCGCCCAATACCTTTTCCATCGTTTCCAGATACATCCGCTTGCGCGTCACATCGGGGGCGCGGGCATATTCGGCATAGACCGAGATGAAGCGCGCGGCCTCACCCTCGGCGGTGTTGACGGCTTCGGCGCGATAGGCCTCGGATTCCTCGATCAGCCGGGCGGCTTCGCCGCGCGCGCCTGCAAGGACGCGGTTGGCGTAGGCGTCGGCCTCTTTTTCCAGCCGGTCGCGTTCCTGTTGCGCGGCCTGCACCTCGCGGAAGCTGTCGATGACCTCGCGCGGCGGATCGGCACGGTCGAGGTTGACGCGCACCACGTTGATCCCGGCCTGATAGCTGTCCAGCGTCTGCTGGACGGCTTCTTCCAGTTCGGCCCGGATGACCTCGCGGTCGCGGTTCAGGATCGGCGCCATTTCCGAACGCGCCACGATGTCGCGCATCGCGGATTCGCCCACGGCGCGGATGGTGTCCTGCGGGTCGGCAAGGTTGAACAGGAACTGTTCGGGATTCGAGACGTTCCAGACGATCTGATATTGCACGTCCACGATGTTCTGGTCGCGCGTCAGCATCAGCCCGCTGTCCATCGGCCCGGCGGTGCCCTTGCCGATTTCCACGACCCGCTCGCCCGTGACGGGGACGATTTCGCGCGTGACGACCGGCCAGGGGGCAAAGTTCAGGCCCGGTTCACCCACGGCATAGGGTTCGCCGAAGAACAGTTCGACCGAACGGGCGGACTGGTCGACGGTGTAGAAGCTCAGCACGACCCAGGCGGCAGCGGCGGCCAGCGCGCCAAAGCCGATGGTGCCGCGATTGATCGGGAATTTCGGCACCTGCGGACCCCGAGGTCCGCGCGGCCCGCCCCCCTGACCGCCGCGACCGCCCATCAGGACGCGCAGCCGGTCCTGGCCCTTGCGGACCAGGTCCTCGATCTCGGGGATCTGTTCGCCCTTGCGCCCGCCCTGCGGCGGCTGGCGGTCCTTGTCGCCCTGACTGCCCCAGGGCCGTTGCGGCCCCCCTTGTGGCGGACGGTTGCCACCGCCCTTGCCATTGTCTCCTCCGCTGCCCCAGGGGCCTTGTGTCGCCATGCGCCTTGCCTCGTCGCTTTCAGTCTGGTTCCGGTTTAACTGGGCATCATGCCCCGAATGTCAAGCAATCCTGCCTTGCGGGATCGCGGTTGCCTGTCCGCCGGTCTCGCGCGCGGGGATGCGCATCGTGACCAGTTCCTCGGCCATCGTCGGGTGAACGGCGATGGTGCGGTCGAAATCGGCCTTGGTCGCGCCCATGCCGATGGGGATCGCGGCAAGCTGGATCATCTCGCCCGCCTCGGGTCCGAAGATGTGGCAGCCCAGCACCTTGTCGCTGCCGGGATCCACGATCAGCTTCATCACCGTGCGCAGGTCCGAGCCTGCGAAAAGCGACCGCATCGGGCGGAAGCTGGCCTCATAGACCCGGATCGGTCCCCTTTCGGCGGCCTCTTGCTCGGTCAGGCCGACGGTGCCCAGTTCGTTGGGGTGCAGGTAGACCGCGCTGGCGACCAGCGACAGGTCGTTGGGCCGGGGCGTGCCGCCAAAGACCGTATCGGCGAAGTTGTGGCCCTGCCGGATCGCGACGGGGGTCAGGTTCACCTGGTCGGTCACGTCGCCCACCGCGTAGATCGACGGCACCGAGGTCTGGGACCATTCATCCACGACGACTTGGCCCTTGCCGCCAAGCGTGACGCCCACATCCTCAAGGCCAAGGCCGCCGGTATAGGGCGCGCGACCCGTCGCAAAGAAGATCGCGTCATAGTCGGCGCTGCTGCCGTCGCCGAATGTCATGCACAGCGACCCGTCGCCCTGCCGCTCGATGCGCGAGGGGGTCAGGCCCGGCAGCATCGTCACCCCGCTGGCCTGGATCTGGCGGGTGGCGCAGTCGCGCATGCCCTCGTCGAAGCCGCGCAGCACCTTGTCGGCGCGATAGGCAAGGGTCGTGCCGCAACCAAGCCCGTTCAGGATCATCGCATATTCGCAGGCGATGAAGCCGCTGCCGACCAGCAACACGCGGCGCGGCAGGCTGGTCAGCGTGAACAGGTCGTCCGAGATCATGCCCAGTTCCGCGCCGGGAATATCGGGCCGCACCGGGCGCCCGCCGACCGCGATCAGGATATGGCGCGCGGTAAAGCGGCTGCCGTCGGCCAGTTCGACCGTATGGGCATCGGCCAGCCGCGCGCGGCTGCGGTGGACCTCGACCCCGGCCGAGGACAGCCCGCCGCCATAGGCGCCTTCAAGCCGGTCCAGTTCGCGCTCCAGCTTTTCGTGGAAAAAGGTCCAGTCGAAGGCCCCGGCATCCGCGCCGCTCCAGCCGTAGCCCTGCATCTCGCGGATGGCGTCGGGGGCTTGCGAGGCAAAGACCATCAGCTTCTTGGGCACGCAGCCGCGAATGACGCAGGTGCCGCCAAGGCGGCTTTCCTCGGCCAATCCCACCTTCGCGCCATGCTGGCCCGCGGCGATCCGCGCCGCCCTGACCCCGCCAGAGCCGCCGCCGATCACGAAAAGGTCATAATCGAAGCTCATTGCGTAACCTCCGCGACCAGCTCGACGGATGATCCGTCGTCGCGCCCGATGATGGCCATTTCGCAAATGCCCAGGAACAGCCCGTGTTCCACCACGCCCGGAATGCGCGACAGCATCAGCGCAAGCGCCTGCGGATCGGGGATCGCCTCAAGCGACAGGTCCAGGATCAGGTTGCCTTCGTCGGTGAGGAACGGCGCGTCATCGCGCAAGCGCCGCAGGATCGGGCGTTGGGACAGTTCCAGCCCGTCCAGCCCCTTGCGGATCAGCGCCTGCGTGACCTGCCAGCCAAAGGGCACGACCTCGACCGGCAGGTGGAAGGCGCCCAGTTGCTCGACCACCTTGGACTGGTCGGCGATCACCACCATCCGGTCCGAGGCGCAGGCCACGATCTTTTCACGCAGATGCGCACCGCCGCCGCCCTTGATCAGGTTCAGGTCGGGATCGACCTCATCCGCGCCGTCGATGGTCAGGTCCAGCCAGCCCAGTTCGTCCAGCGGCTCGACCCGCAGGCCAAGCGAGGCGGCCAGTTCCGCCGTGGCCTTCGAGGTCGCCGCACAGCGCAGCGCCAGCCCCTCGACGGCAGCGCGCTCGGCAAGGCGGTGGACGAAGACATTGGCGGTCGATCCGGTGCCAAGCCCCAGCTTCATGCCCGGCTGGACCAGCTTGACCGCGGCCAGCGCGGCGGCGTCCTTGGCAGGATCGAAAACGGGTTGGTCGGTCATCTCATTCTCCGGGCGAAGGGCGGCGTTTCGCAGCGTTATAGAGGGTTCGCGCGCCTCGTGCCACCGCTGACCGCCCCGGCTGCGTCTTTCCGACGCGCATCGCCCGCGATTGCCTTGATCGGGGACCTGCCCTAAGCAGAGCCCATGAAAACGCCGCAGAACTTCGCCGTCATCATCACCGCCGCCGGCCGGGGCACCCGCGCGGGCGGGACCCAGCCGAAGCAATGGCGCGATTTCGGCGGCACCAGCGTTCTGGCCCGCACCGTCCGCGCCTTTCGCGGCTTTGCCCGAATCGTCGTCACCCTGCATCCCGAGGACATGGCGCGCGGCGTGGCGGAACTGG
Organism: uncultured Paracoccus sp.; assembly: GCF_945915435.1. Classification (GTDB taxonomy): domain Bacteria; phylum Pseudomonadota; class Alphaproteobacteria; order Rhodobacterales; family Rhodobacteraceae; genus Paracoccus. Next base: position 63,852 of record NZ_CAMEFG010000012.1, read on the forward strand.
GGGGCCGGGTGACGCTGATCGCGGGGGGCGACACCCGCTCGGACAGCGTGATGGCCGGGCTGCGCGCGCTGGAAGGCAGCGACGTCACCCATGTGCTGATCCACGACGGCGCGCGCCCGCTGGTGTCGCAAGCCGTGATCCGCGGCGTGGTCGAGGCGCTGGAGCAAGGCGCCCCCGCCGCAGCGCCCGCCCTGCCCGTCACCGATGCGCTCTGGCGCGTGGCAAGCGGCACCGTCACCGGCGCCCACCCGCGCGAGGGGCTGTTTCGTGCCCAGACCCCGCAGGGTTTCGCGCTGGACGCCATCCTCGCCGCCCATCGCGCCCATCCCGAAGGCGCGGCCGACGACGTGGAACTGGCCTGCCGCGCGGGCCTGCCCGTCACCGTCACGCCGGGCGACGAGGACAACCTGAAACTGACCTGGCCCGAGGATTTTACCCGTGCCGCCCGCATCGCCGGGGAAAACGCCGCCGAAAACGCCAAGGAAAACACCATGCCCCTCACCGATATCCGCACCGGCAACGGTTTCGACGTCCACGCGCTCGGGCCGGGCGACCATGTCTGGCTGTGCGGGGTGCGTATCCCCCACGCGCAGGGGCTGATCGGCCATTCCGACGCCGATGTGGGGATGCATGCGCTGACCGACGCGATCTATGGCGCGCTGGCGCAGGGCGATATCGGGCGGCACTTCCCGCCCTCGGACCCGCAATGGAAGGGGGCGGCCAGCGACATCTTCCTGCGCCATGCGGTCGAACTGGCCGGGACAGGCGGCTGGCGGATCGGCAATGCCGACGTGACGCTGATCTGCGAACAGCCCAAGATCGGCCCCCACGCCGCGGCGATGCAGGACAGGCTGGCCGAAATCACCGGGACCGAACCGGGCCGCATCAGCGTCAAGGCCACCACCTCGGAACGGCTCGGCTTCACCGGGCGCGGCGAAGGCATCGCCGCAATCGCCACCGTCACCCTGTTGAAAGGCTGAACGCATGGAACGCCTGATCGCAACCTTCTTCGGCGTGGGCCTGCTGCGCCCCGCGCCCGGCACCTGGGGTTCGGCGGCGGCGGTGCTACTGGCGGTGCTGGCTTTCGAATACGCCAGCCCCTGGCTGATCCCGGCGGGCGTGATCCTGGCCACGGTCCTGGGTTTCTGGGCGATCCCGCCGCTGATCGCCGGCGCCGAGGATCAGGACCCCTCCGAAATCGTCATCGACGAGGTCGCGGGCCAATGGCTGGCGCTGAGTTTCACCGCGATCCCGCTGGCGCGGCACGGGGTCTCGATCCTGGACGCATGGCCGGGCTATGTCGTTCCCTTCCTGCTGTTTCGCCTGTTCGACATCTGGAAGCCCTGGCTGGTCGGGCGCGCGGACCGGCAGGGCGGCACGGCGGGCGTGATGCTGGACGACCTTTGGGCGGGGCTTTTCGCCGGCATCTGCTCGGTCATCCTGGCCGGGTTTTACCACGCGGTGCTGGAGCCGATGCTATGAGCGGCGCTGCCGAAATCCTCGACCTTGCCCGCGCGCGGGGCGTGATGATCGCCACCGCCGAAAGCTGCACGGGCGGCATGGTCGCCGCCGCGCTGACCGAAATCGCGGGGTCCTCGGATGTCTTTGACCGGGGGTTCGTGACCTATTCCAACGCGGCCAAGATGCAGATGCTGGGCGTTCAGGCGCAGACCCTGGCCGATCACGGCGCCGTCAGCGAGGAAACGGCCGCGCAGATGGCGGCGGGCGCAAGGACGAATTCGCAGGCGGGCATCGCGGTTTCGGTGACGGGCATCGCCGGACCCGGCGGGGGCAGCGCGGAAAAGCCGGTCGGGCGGGTCTGTTTCGGTCTGTCCACGGAAAAGGCCACCCGGACCGAGACGGTCGATTTCGGCGACATCGGCCGCCAGCAGGTGCGCGAGGCGACCTTGCGCCATGCGCTGGCGATGCTGCGCGCGGCGCTGGCCTAGCCCGCGCGCAGGACGGACAGGAAACCGTCCACCTCATCCGCGCGGGTGTCCCAACTGCATATCAGCCGGACGGGCACCGGCCCCTTGCCATCGTCGAACTGATCGCCGGGCCAGACCGCGAAAGCCGCACCGGCGGCGCGGGCGCGGGCAAAGATCTCGCGCGGCAGGGTCGCGAAAACGCCGTTGGACTGGACCGGGGCGTTCAGCCGCACGCCTTCCAGCGCGGCCAGCCCCTGCCCCAGCCTTGCGGCCATGTCGTTGGCGTGGCGGGCAAGGTCCAGCCACAGCCCGCCGTCCAGCCAGGCCAGGATCTGCGCCGACAGATAGCGGTGCTTGGACAGCAGGTGCCCGGCGCGCTTGCGGCGATATCCCAGACCGGCGGCGCGGTCGGGGTCGAAGGTGACGACCGCCTCGACCCCCATGCAGCCGCATTTCGTCGCCCCCAGCGTCAGCACATCCACCCCCGCGCGCCATGTCATCGCGGCGGGCGCGGCATTCTGCGCGGCGATCGCATTGGCCAGCCGCGAACCGTCCAGATGCACCGCCAGCCCGGCGGCATGGGCGCGGGCCGACAGTTCGGCCAGTTCCAGCGGGCTGTAGACGGTGCCCCATTCGGTCGCATTGGTCAGCGACAAGACCGAGTTGACGCCCGAATTGACCGAGTCGCGCCCGTTTTCATGCAGCGCCTGCGCCAGCGTGGCGGGCGCGATCCGGCCATCCTCGCCGGGCAGCGCGACCAGCTTGGCGCCGCCGGTCAGGAATTCGGGCGCGTTGGATTCGCTGGTCTGGATATGGGCCGAAGCATGGCAGTAGATCTTGCCCCAGGGCGGCGCGAATTGCGACAGCGCCAGCGCATTCGCCGCCGTGCCGGTGGCGACGAAATGGACGGCGGCGCCGGGGGCCTCGAAGACCTCTCGCAGACGGTCCTGCGCGGCCTGCGTCAGCGCATCCGCGCCATAGGACGGCGGATGGCCGTCGTTGGCCGCCGCCAGCGCCGCCATGATCCGGGGATGGACGCCGCTGGTATTGTCGGATGCGAAATTCATGACAGGTCCTCGATCATGTGATCTTCCCAATCCTCTTCGCGGACCTCAAGCTCGCTGATGGTCCAGCCGCGCACGGATTGCCCGGCGCGATGGACGGATTCGCGGTCGCCCGAGATCAGATAGTGCCAGTCGAACAGCGGCTTGCCCTCGGCCCGCAGGCGATAGGCGCAGGTCGCGGGCAGCCACCATGCGACTTCGCGCAGCTTGCGGCGAGTCAGCACGATGCATTCGGGAACGTAGCGGTGGCGGTCGGCATAGTTCGAGCATTGGCAGCTTTGCCCGTCCAGCAGCTTGCAGGCGACGCGGGTGAAGGCCAGTTCGCCCGTGCCCTCGAACTCGATCTTGTTCAGGCAGCACTTGCCGCAACCGTCGCAAAGCGCCTCCCATTCCTCGCGGTCCAGATCGCGCAGGGGCAGTTCCCAGAAACGCGGGCGCATCAGCGTCCGGCCAGGATCGCGCGGGCGCGGGCGCTGTCCTGATCCATCTGCTCGACCAGCGCGGGAAGGCTGTCGAATTTCAGTTCGGGGCGCAGGTATTCGACCAGCGCGACCGACAGGTGTTCCCCATAGAGCGAGCCGGAAAAATCGAAGATATGGGTCTCGATATTGGGCTGGTTGATGCCGAAGGTCGGGCGCACGCCGATGCTGGCCACGCCGCTGTAATTGCCCTTGTCGGGACCCGTCAGCACATCGACAAGCACCGCATAGATGCCGAAGGCCGGGCGGTGCAGCCGTTCCAGCGACATGTTGGCGGTGGGATAACCCAACTCGCGGCCACGCTTGTCGCCGTGCAGCACCTCGCCCTCGATCCGGTGCAGATGGCCCAGCATCCGCGCCGCGTCGGAAACGCGGCCCTCGCTCAGCGCCTGGCGGATCGCGGTCGAGCTGTAGCGCCCCCCCTCGCCCAGCAGGGGCGCAACGCTCACGCCGAAACCGAATTGCGCGCCAAGGCGGCGCAGGGTGTCCGCATCCCCGGCGCGGTCCTTGCCGAAGCGGAAATTCTCGCCCACCGCGACATTGCGGATGCCCAGGCCCTGGCTCAGCACCTGATCGGCAAAGGTTTCGGGCGAAAGCCCCGCCAGCACCGGACCGAAGGGCAGTTGATACAGGTGATCGACCCCAAGCCGCGCCAGCCGATTCGCCCGCGCCTCGGCGTTCATCAGGCGAAAGGGGGGCGTGTCGGGAACAAAGACCTCGCGCGGGTGGGGTTCGAACAGGATCACGCCAAGGGGCGCGTCGGCCGCCGCGCGCGCCGCGTCGATGACGGAACGGTGACCGGCATGCACCCCGTCGAAATTGCCCATCGCAACGGATGCGCCACGCGCATCGGCGGGCAGACCCTTCCAGTCGTCATGGATGCGCAATGCGGCCCTCCGCTTGGCCAATGCGGCCCTGTCTTGTCGATCTGGCTGGCACGGCCCGGATGGCCGCGCCGGTGAAGTCAGCGTATCACCCGGCAGGGGGACGGTTGCAAGACCCTCAGCGCAATCGCCCGATGGCATAGGTGGGCCTGCGGTCGCGCCCCTTCAGCCAGGGGTCCAGCAGCGCCTGTTCGGGCGCCTCGACATCCGCGCCGAACTGGTCGTGGGCCAGCCCGCCGGTGATGAAGACGGAATCGATCCGCTGATCCATCGCGCCCAGGATATCGGTGTCGATCCCGTCGCCGACGGCCAACGCGCGCGTGTCGGGTCCAAGCCCGGCACGGCGGCGTGCAAGGTCGTAGATCGGCGCGTGGGGCTTGCCGAAATACAGCGAAGTTCCCCCCATCTGTTCGTAAAGCCGGGCGAGGGCACCCGCGCAGATGATACGGCGGTCGCCCATATCCACCACGATATCGGGGTTGGCGCAAAGCAGTTTCAGCCCACGGTCGCGGGCCACCGTCAGGCGGTCGCGATAATCCTCGGCCTGTTCGTTGTCCTCGTCGAAGGGGCCGGTGCAGACGATGCCCTGCGCGTCTTCCAGCGCGACCTTGCGGATCGGCGCGCCCTCCGCCCATTCGGCGGGCCGGTCGGTGAAGAAGGCGTCGTCCTTGTCCGGGGCGATGGCCCAGACCTCATGCCCGACGGCACCCGAAAACATCGCATCCTGCGCCGCGTCGCCCGAACTGACGATCAGGTCCCAGCAGTCCTCCGGCACCTGCAAATGCGCCAGGTGCCGCGCCACGAACTTCGCCGGGCGCGGCGCGTTGGTCATCAGCACGACCTGCCCCCCGCCCGCGCGAAAGCGTTGCAGCGCCGCGACGGCGGCGGGATAGGCGCGCTTGCCGTTGTGCAGGCAGCCCCAGAGGTCGCAGAACAGCACGTCGTAATCCGCCGCGACCTGGTCGAGAGATTGGATGATCCGCGTCATCTGGGCCACCTTCTTCGACTTCAGAGCGCCAGGACCGGGATGATCTGCTTCTTGCGCGAAACGACGCCCGGCAGCACGACCGAATCCCCTTCGGCAGTCACGCCAAAGCTCTTTTCCGCGACCTGGCGCACGAAGTCGTTGGGCAGCAGCAGGGTGGCTTGCTGGTTCAGGATATCGACGACGAACAGCAGCACCTCGTCCGCGCCATCGGCGGCGGCGACGGCAGGCATGGCGGCCAGCAGCGCCGCCTTGCGGTCCAGCAGGACCTGCGGCGCCGTGGTTTCCAGCACCGAGACGCGCAGTTGCTTGCCGCCCAACTCGTATTCCTTGCTGTCCATGCGCAGCAGTTCTTCCTCGCCAAAGGCGCTGACGTCGGACTTGGCGGCGAACATCTCGGCGGCGTATTCGGGGATGGACAGGCCCAGGTCCCTGGCCAGCTTCTCGGCCACGAAACGGTCGTGCGGGGTGGTGGTCGGGCTGCGGAATTCCAGCGTGTCCGACAGGATGCAGGTCAGCATCGCGCCCTTGATCGCGGCGGGTGCGCGCGACAGGTCCTCGTCCCCGATCAGGTCGTGCATGATGGTGGCGGTGCAGGCCAGCGGGCGGATGGTGATGTTGATGGGCGCGCGCGTCTTGATCCCGCCCGCCAGCAGGTGGTGGTCGATGATCTCGATCACCTCGGCATCATTGATCGAGGCGGGCAGTTCGCCGGGGTTGTTGGTGTCCACGACCACGCAGCGATCACCCGCCGCGACATCCGAGATGATCTCGGGCTTGTCGAGGTTCCAGCGGGTCAGCATCCATGCCGCTTCGGTGTTCGGTTCGCCCTGAAGGACCGCCTTGGCGGGGGTTTTGCGCACCTCTGACAGATACCAGGCCCAGATGATGGGCGAGCCGGTCGAGTCGGTGTCAGGTGCCTTGTGGCCGAAAACCTGGATCATGGGGTTACCTTAGCAATGGGTCAGGAAAGTCGCGCGCCTTATAGGTTCCGCGGCGGGAAATGTCTATCGGTCGTTGGCGCGGCCTGCCGAAGGCCGCCAGTCGCCCGATTGCGTGCGCCAGGCGTGGCGCGGCCTGTCGAAAGGGACAAAACTGCCTAAAATGCTGCGCAGTTTCCCGCTTGCTTGCACAGGTAAACAGACATTATACACGTTATGCGGGATTCTGGTAGGTTTTCCGCACGTCAATGACAAGTGGAGTGTTTCAATGACCCAGCCCCCCGCCTTGACCGGCAGCCTCTACGCCAATCCCGTCAGCGCCCCCGGCGCGCATGTTTCGCTATCGGTGCCCGATACCATCACCCTGACTGAAGGCCAGTCGCAGGGTGTCCGCATCGGCTTCAACAACCTGTCGAACCACAGTTTCGGCTGGAACTACCATATCGAATACGGCACCGCGGATGCGCTTGATCTGGGACAGGTCTCAGGCAGCGGCCAGATGAGCGTCGCGGCAACTCCGCCGGTCAATCGCAGCGAAAGCCTGACCATCCGCACCCTGCGCGACGATCTGGCCGAAGGAACGGAAACCGCCTGGCTGGTGGTCAACATCTCGGGCGGGCTGCGGTTCGAGGACGGCTCATCCAGCAAGCGGGTCCAGATCCAGATCCTCGATTACAACCTGACCACCGGCACCGACGGCGACGATATCCTGCGCGGCACCACCAGGGCCGAGGTCCTGACCGGCGGACGCGGCGATGACCTCTATTACGTCACGCCGGGCGATACGGTGGTCGAACAGCCGGGCGAAGGGATCGACACGGTTTTCAGCGGCACGAACTGGAAACTGGACAGGAACGTCGAAAACCTTGTCCTGACCGGCACGGACGATATCAACGGCATCGGAAACACACTGGACAACTACCTGACGGGCAACAGCGGCGACAACCGCCTGAACGGCGGCAAGGGCGCCGACACAATGGAGGGCGGCGCGGGCGACGACACCTATGTCGTCAATCATGCCGGAGACGTGGTGATCGAGCGTCCGGGCGCAGGGACCGACACCATCGAAAGCAATATCAGCTATGTCCTGCCGGATAATGTCGAGATCCTGCGCCTGACGGGCCGCCAGAACATCGACGGCACCGGGAACGAACTTGACAACCGCATTCAGGGCAACCGGGGCGATAATGTCATCGACGGCGGGGCTGGCAACGACACGCTTGCCGGTGGTAACGGCAACGATGTGCTGATCGGCGGGACTGGCGCGGACCGGCTGACGGGCGGCGCGGGCGATGACTGGCTGATCGGCGGCGCGGGCAGCGACACGTTGCAAGGCGGTCAGGGCAACGACACGCTGGAAGGCGGTGCAGGCGCCGATACGCTGAACGGCGGGGGCGGCGATGACGTGCTGATCGGCGGGGCCGGTGCGGATCGGCTGATCGGCGGCAACGGGGCCGATGTTTTCGTCTTTCGCGATGTCAGCGAAAGCGGCACCACGGCGGCAACCCGCGACATCATCGCGGATTTCAGCCGCGCCCAAGGCGACCGGATCGACCTTTCGCTGATCGACGCCGACAGCACGCTGGAGGGCGACCAGGACTTCGCCTTCATCGGTGCCAGTGCCTTCACCGGCACGGCGGGCGAGTTGAACGTGACCCGGCTGACGCCCGGCGCACAGCTTGTCCAGGGCGATGTGGATGGCGACGGGGTCGCGGATTTCTCGATCCAGGTGAATTTCAGGGACGACCTGATTGCCTCGGACTTCCTGCTGTAACGGTCAAGGGGGCGCCGCGAACCGGCGCCCCGGCTACAGGTCGGGCTGGTGCTGCGGGACCGGCGACGGCAGGCGGGTCAGGGCCCAGCCCGCGCGGTCCAGCAGGTTCAGCACGCCGTCCTCGCCCGGCATGTGCAGCGCACCGAAGCCCGCGACGACATGGCTGTCCTGCGCAGCCGCTTCCCTGGCGGCATCGGTCAGCCTGCCGATCCAGTCGCGATTGCGCCCGACCATCAGCTTGTCCTCGGCAATCGCGAATTGCGCATCGACCTGATCGGGGGTCAGCCCGCCGTTTTCCAGCGCGTCCAGCCGCGCGAATTCCATCAGCGACCAGACGTCTTCGGCGAAATAGGCGTCGATCAGCGTCTGGGCGTAATCGTCGGCATGATCGGCGGCGGGCAGGTTGAACAGGATCATGTCGATCTCTTCCTCGGGCGTCATCTCGGTGAAGAGCGTAAAGACCGTATCCCAAGGCTCCAGCGCGGCGACCGGGGTGCCCGCCACCTGCGCGCGGTCGATCAGCATCTGGTCCAGCCCGTCGGGTCCGCCCGCCTCGGCCGCCTGTTTCAGCATGCAGGGCGAAATCCCCATCATCATCGCCACATACCAGGGCCGCATCTTGCTGGCGAAGATGCCGGGAATGCCCCGGTCGGCCAGGACGCGGCTGACGTCCTCCCATTTTTCCGGCCCCATCCGTTCCAGCAGGGTCGGCCCGTCGGGATCGGTCAGCATCGTGGGATCGTCGGTCATGGCCTGCGTCATGCGCTCCATTTCCTCGGGTCCGGCCTCGACCAGCAGCAGGTGGGCATCGTCGATCAGCGGACCATAGGCCGCGACGGTGTCGTGATGGCGCGGATGGGTGAAGTGATAGGTGCCGATCAGCACCATCTCCATCCCGTCCTTTTCGGCCTTCCAGAAAAGACCGTCGCGGTAGGGGACGCCCTCGACCGCGGTTTCCAGCCGGGCGCGGGCTTCGTCCGGCAGGGCCTCGATCAGGTTGCGGCCCACGCATTCCGCCGAAACCGGCGCAGCCAGAAGGCAGAAAAGGAAGGTCAGGCTCTTGCGCATATGTCGCCCTTTCGCGTTTTGCGCCAACCTGCCACGGCGGCGCGCCAATCGCCAGCGCCAGCCGGAAAACCGGGCGCGCGGGAATCGCCCATGATGGCATGCGAACGAAAAAAGCAGATAAGTTACAGAAGTTTATCCTGCCTGAAAAGGAAAATGAATTTCGCGTCAGCCCGTTGACAGCGCGCCGGGGGGCGATTAGATATCCCCTCGATTGGCACTCACCCCTGCCGAGTGCCAACAACACTGAAACCTGAAACACCGGAGTGTTCCAATGGCATTCAAACCGCTGCACGACCGCGTTCTGGTCCGCCGCGTCGAGTCGGACGAAAAGACCAAGGGCGGCCTGATCATCCCCGACACCGCGAAAGAAAAACCCGCCGAGGGCGAAATCGTATCGGTCGGCGAAGGTGCGCGCAAGGATTCGGGCGAGCTGATCGCGCCTTCGGTCAAGGCGGGCGACCGCGTGCTGTTCGGCAAATGGTCGGGCACCGAAGTCACCGTGGACGGCGAAGAACTGCTGATCATGAAGGAAAGCGACATCCTGGGCATCATCGCCTGAGCCGACGTCCATCCTTTCCCCCAACGAATTCAAGGAAGTGAAAAATGGCTGCTAAAGAAGTCAAGTTCAGCACCGACGCCCGCGACCGCATGCTCAAGGGCGTGAACATCCTGGCCGATGCCGTCAAGGTGACGCTGGGTCCCAAGGGCCGCAACGTGGTGATCGACAAGTCCTTCGGCGCGCCGCGCATCACCAAGGACGGCGTTTCGGTCGCCAAGGAAGTCGAACTGTCCGACAAGTTCGAGAACATGGGCGCGCAGATGGTCCGCGAAGTCGCGTCGCGCACCAATGACGAGGCCGGCGACGGCACCACCACCGCCACCGTGCTGGCCCAGGCCATCGTCCGCGAGGGGCTGAAGTCCGTCGCCGCCGGCCTGAACCCGATGGACCTCAAGCGCGGCATCGACCTGGCCACCGCCAAGGTCGTCGAGGCGATCAAGGCCGCCTCGCGCCCGGTCAACGACAGCGCCGAAGTCGCGCAGGTCGGCACCATCTCGGCCAATGGCGAGGCCTTCATCGGCCAGCAGATCGCCGAGGCCATGCAGAAGGTCGGCAACGAGGGTGTCATCACCGTCGAGGAAAACAAGGGTCTTGAGACCGAAGTCGAAGTCGTCGAAGGCATGCAGTTCGACCGCGGCTATCTGTCGCCCTATTTCGTGACCAATCCCGAAAAGATGATCGCGGAACTGGAAGACGCCTATATCTTGCTGCACGAGAAGAAGCTTTCCTCGCTTCAGCCAATGGTTCCGCTGCTGGAATCGGTGATCCAGTCGCAAAAGCCGCTGCTGATCATCGCCGAGGACGTCGAGGGCGAAGCCCTGGCCACGCTGGTCGTCAACAAGCTGCGCGGCGGGCTGAAGATCGCTGCCGTCAAGGCGCCCGGCTTCGGCGACCGCCGCAAGGCCATGCTGCAGGACATCGCCATCCTGACCGGCGGTCAGGTCATCAGCGACGATCTGGGCATGAAGCTGGAAAACGTGACCGTAGACATGCTGGGCACGGCCAAGAAGGTCTCGATCAACAAGGACAACACCACCATCGTCGACGGCGCCGGTGACAAGGCCGAGATCGAAGCCCGCGTGGCCCAGATCCGCCAGCAGATCGAGGAAACCACCAGCGATTACGACCGCGAAAAGCTGCAAGAGCGCGTGGCCAAGCTGGCCGGCGGCGTTGCCGTGATCCGCGTCGGCGGCATGACCGAGGTCGAGGTCAAGGAACGCAAGGACCGCGTGGACGACGCGCTGAACGCGACCCGCGCAGCCGTGCAGGAAGGCGTTGTCGTCGGCGGCGGCGTGGCCCTGGTTCAGGGCGGCAAGGCGCTGGACGGCCTGACCGGCGCGAACTCGGATCAGGAAGCGGGCATCGCCATCGTGCGCCGCGCGCTTGAGGCTCCGATGCGCCAGATCGCCGAGAACGCAGGCGTGGACGGCGCCGTGGTTGCGGGCAAGGTCCGCGAATCCACCGACAAGGCCTTTGGCTTCAACGCGCAGACCGAGGAATATGGCGACATGTTCAAGTTCGGCGTGATCGACCCGGCCAAGGTCGTGCGCACCGCGCTGGAAGACGCCGCATCGGTCGCGGGCCTGCTGATCACCACCGAAGCCATGATCGCCGAAAAGCCCGAGCCGAA
>NZ_CAMEFG010000013.1 GCF_945915435.1 uncultured Paracoccus sp.
GCATGATTCGGCGCGAGACCGGCCTGCCCATCGAGATCATCGGTGCCGAGGAAGAGGCGCGGCTGGCCGTCATCTCTTGCGCGCCGCTGGTCAGCGAAAGGACCGAGCAGCTTCTGGTCGTCGATATCGGCGGCGGCTCGACCGAACTGGTCTGGATCGACCTTGGCGATGTCGAACATGCCGAGCGTCCGCATGCCACGATGCAACTGGCCGACAACTTCAAGCGGGGGCGTCCGGGCGGCGCGCGCGTGGTCGACTGGATCAGCGTTCCGCTTGGCGTGGCGACGCTGCGCGACCAGTTCGCCGATGTCGCCGACGACCAGGGCCGCTTTGCGCTGATGTCCTGGCATTTCGAGGAAATGCTGGCCGATTTCGCCCCCTACGTCAACGCGGGCATGCCCGAGGAGGGCTTTCAGATCATCGGCACCTCGGGGACCGTCACGACCGTCGCGGCCAGCCATCTGGGCCTGCGCCGCTACGACCGCACCAAGGTCGACGGGCTGTCCATGACCAGCGCGCAGATCGACCGGGTGATCCGCGATTACCTGATGCTGGGTCCCGATGGCCGCCGCGCCGACCCGCGCATCGGGCGCGAGCGTCACGCGCTGATCATGTCGGGCGCGGCGATCCTGCAAACCCTGATGCGGGTCTGGCCCACCTCGCGCCTGTCGGTCGCCGACCGCGGGCTGCGCGAGGGGCTGCTTTATTCCCAGATGGTCAAGGACGGCGTCCTGACACCTGCAAGCACGAACGGAGTCGGCTGATGGCCAAGGATACAAGCCCCGGCGCGGGGCGCGGCGGAAAGAAATCGTCCGGGCGGGGGCAGCGCGACCTGCGGGTGCGCGTCAAGACCGCCAAGGGGCGCAAGCTTTCCAGCAAGCTGTGGCTTGAACGGCAGTTGAACGACCCCTATGTCGCCCGCGCGAAACGCGAGGGTTATCGCGGCCGCGCGGCCTACAAGATCCTGGAACTGGACGACAAGTATCGCTTTCTGGTGCCCGGTGCCCGCGTGGTCGATCTGGGCTGCGCGCCGGGGGGCTGGTGCCAGGTGGCGGTCGAGCGGGTCAATGCGCTGGGCGAGAAATCCGGCAAGAAGGCGGGCCGCGTCATCGGGGTCGACCTGCAAGAGGTCGACCCCATCGCGGGCGCCGAGATCCACCAGTTGGACTTTCTGGAAGAAGGTGCCGACGACAAGGTCAAGGACTGGCTTGGCGGGCGGGCGGATGTGGTGATGTCGGACATGGCGGCGGCCTCGTCCGGGCACAAGGGCACCGATCACCTGCGCATCGTGGCGCTGGTCGAGGCGGCGGCGCAACTTGCCTTCGACGTGCTGGAACCGGGCGGAACCTTCGTCGCGAAGGTTCTGGCAGGCGGCGCGGAAAGCGAGATGCAGGCGATGCTCAAGCGCAGTTTCGACAAGGTCGCGAATGTGAAGCCGCCGGCAAGCCGCTCGGACTCGTCGGAAAAATTCGTCGTGGCACAGGGGTTTCGCGGCAGGCCCGACGATGCCCCAACCGATGATACCGGTCCCGGCCAGGGCGGGGGCAGGGACGCAGAGGGTTCCCCCTAGCGGGGCAGGAACGCCTCGGGCGGACGGCCCGTGGCGGCGATGAAGGCGCGTTTCATATGCGCCGGCCCGGCATAGCCCAGCCTGCGGGCGATCCCTGTCATGTCGTTATCGCCTTCACGCAGCAGGCGGACCGCCCGTTCCAGTTGCAGGTCGTGAAACAGGTCCAGCGCGCGGCGCCCCCGCGCGAATTGGCAGGCCCGATCCAGCGCGGCGGTCGAGACGCCCAGTTCCTGCGCGAAATCCGCGATGGTCAGGTGATGCCCCATCTCTCGCTGGACAAGGCGCAGGAAGCGGTCGGCCAGCAGGCGCGTGGGCTGGCCATGCCCGCCCGGTCCCGCGGTTTCCGCCGGACAGTCCTGCAAACGCGACAGGATCAGCGCCAGCCGGTTCAGCGGTTGCGCGACCGGCGCGATTGCCGCGCGGCCCTGCGCCCAATCCATTTGCCCAAGCTGGCGGGCGCAGGAAACCACCGCCGCCGCGTCCGCATCGCCGGGCCGTCCGCTCGTCAGGTTATCGGGCAGGATCGTGCCTGCCCGCTGCACCACCGGCGCGGGGATCGCCAGTGCCAGCCCCTGGACCACGCCAAGATGCAACAGTGAAAAGGCCGTGCCCGCCGGGACGAAGGTCACGCTGCCCGGATGCAGCAGATGGGCCAGGCGGGGCAGTTCCAGCCGCAGGCTGCCCGAGGTCGGGACGATCAGCAGATGATCCGGCGTCACGCGCGGCGCGGCCATCCCGACCATGCCCCGCCCCGAACTGCGCAGCACCGTGCCCCAGCCGAACTGGTCAAGCGGGTGCAGCGCCAGCCTGCCTTGCGGCCTGGGCGGGCTGGGCTTGCATGTGGGCATCGTCACGGGCGCCTGCCCGGTGTTGGCATGATCCGCCTGTGCCTTGCCGGGACTTCCCCGGTCCGGGGATCGCGCACCGCCGGGGGCAGGATCGTCCCGGCATTGACCGCCGCCCTGCGCAGGCGGTCCGCGACCGGATCGCGCCTTTCGCCCTGCCGCGCACGGGCGACCCATTCCGGCAAACCGGAGTCCGAGGTGAAAACAACTGTCATAACATTCAGAATCGGCAAAACCTCGCCGATATCCTTCACCCTCTTTTGCCATCATTGGAAGCCATGATGACAGCAGGGGATTAAAAATCGGTAAACGACTCGGCTTCGACGGGCCGCCAGTCGCGCATTCGGTTGCGAAACCAGATCCTTTGCGACTTGGCATATTGGCGGGTGGCGATCACGGCCTTCTCCTCGGCCTCGTCCAGGCTCATCCGGCCTTGCAGATATGCGGCCAGTTCGGGCGCTCCGATCGCGCGCGCCCATTGCCGGTTCGGCGCCCAATGGGGCAGCATGGCGCGCACCTCGTCCAGCGCGCCCTGTTCCAGCATTCCGGCAAAGCGCCGCTTGATCCGTCCGGCCAGCCAGTCGCGGTCCGAGACCAGCACCAGCCGCGTGGCGCCCGAGGGCGGGATCAGCGGGGCAGGGGTCTCGGCCTGCCATTCGACGATGCCGCGCCCGGTGGCGCGCAGGACCTCCCACGCGCGCTGGACGCGGGCGGGGTTGCGCAGGTCGATGGCGGCCCGCGTGGCGGGATCAAGCCCGGCCACCATGCGATCCAGCCCGCCGCCCGCCAGAATCGCGTCGCCCTGCGCCCGGATCGCGGCGGGCACGGGCGGAATCACCGCCAGCCCCCGCGTCAGCGCGCCAAGGTAAAGCCCGGTGCCGCCGGTCACGATCAGCCGCCCGCGCAGCCCGGCCACATCCGCCAGCCAGTCGCCCACGGAATAGGCGCGTTCCGGGGTGACGTGGCCATAAAGCGCATGTGGCACAAGCGTTTCATCCGCCACCGGGGGCCGCGCCGTCAGCACCCGCCAGCAGGACCAGATCTGCAAGGCATCGGCGTTGACCACCGTGCCGCCCTGCTCTTGCGCGATGCGCATGGCCAGCGCCGACTTGCCGCTGGCGGTGGGTCCGGCGATGACGACGTGGCGTTCGGGATCTATCCCCGTGGGCAGGCTCATGGTCGGGCGGGCTTCTTGCAGTTGAACATGGCGCCTGTTTGCGACATTTTGCGCGATGATGAAACAGCCCGGAGCGCGAACCATGACCCAGGACACGAACGACGTTGCCAAGAGCTACTCCAGGGTGCTTCTGAAAATCTCGGGCGAGGCGCTGATGGGCGACCAGGGTTATGGGCTGCATCCGCCCACCGTCGCCCGCATCGCGGACGAGGTGAAATCCGTCCACGACATGGGCGTCGAGATCTGCATGGTCATCGGCGGCGGCAACATCTTCCGGGGGTTGCAAGGCAGCGCACAGGGGATGGAGCGGGCGACCGCCGATTACATGGGCATGCTGGCCACGGTGATGAACGCGCTTGGCATGCAGGCCGCGCTTGAGGCGCTTGGCATCCACACCCGCGTCATCAGCGCCATCCGCATGGACGAGGTGGCCGAGCCTTACATCCGCCGGCGCGCCGTGCGTCATCTGGAAAAGAAGCGCGTGATCATCTTTGCCGCCGGCACCGGCAACCCCTATTTCACTACCGACACCGCCGCCACGCTGCGCGCCAACGAAATGAACTGCGAGGCGATCTTCAAGGGCACCAAGGTCGATGGCGTCTATGACAAGGACCCCAAGAAACACGCCGATGCCAAGCGTTACGACACGGTTTCCTATGACGAGGTCCTGTCCAGGCACCTGGGGGTCATGGATGCCTCCGCCATCGCACTGGCGCGCGACAACGACCTGCCGATCATCGTCTTTTCCCTGGACGAGCCGGGCGGCTTCCGTGGCATCCTGGCGGGCAGGGGCACCTATACCCGCGTGCAGGGTTGATCCTTGTTTGGCGCACCTGCCGATAACCGGCAGGTGCGATATTCCTTCGGATGGCTTCATCTTTCAGAAAATGAAGTCGGAGGCATTGATAAACGACGGATCGACGCCGGGCAACAAAACCACCGTGCCCGCGAAATCCAGGCGCGCACCCGATCCCGATGCCGCGACAGCGACATCCGCGAATCCGATGACGGCGTCGGGTGCGAAGATGCGGATCTGATCGACGCCGTCATCATAATCGATCACGGTATCCACACCGTCGTCAGCATAGAAGACGAATATGTCCGCGCCTGCGCCACCGTAAAGAATATCGTCACCCTTGCCGCCAGACACATGATCATCGCCCGCACCGCCCAGGATCGTGTCGTCCAAATGGCTGGCATAAATATGGTCGTCGCCCGCGCCGCCTGTGATTGAGCCAAATCCGCCACCATCATCAGTCATAACCGTATCCGCTATATTGACGAGGCCGGATACCGACAAATTCAATTTGGCGGTTGGTGAAGGGTTGTGAATTGCTTCAACTGAAAGGTAATCTAACTGAACGGTATAGGAGCTGCCCGGATAGGACCCCGGCATGCCAACCAGAACATCATAACCGCTTCCGCCGTTGATCCAGTCAAAACCTTCGTTATGCCCGACGTAAAAAAAATCGTCGCCGTTGCCGCCCAAAAGGGTATCTCTGCCGGCACCCCCGAACAAGGCGTCATTTCCATCATCGCCAAAGAGCAGGTCGTGTCCATCGCCTCCGCTGACCGTATCGTTGCCGCCGCCTCCGCGCAGGGTATCGTTTCCGGAAAACCCGTCGATCATGTCGCCTGCGCTTCTGCCGACAAGACTATCGGCGTCGTTGGTTCCCTAAAGATAAGCCAATGTTCTTCCTTTCAAAACATATCATTAAACGAATGAAATTGCATTGATTTTTAATTAAAAACTCGTGAACTTCCCGAACCGCGTTAACCCATCGGCAAGGAAGCCATGATACAGGTCATACCTGTCAAGTTCATTCAAGGGTTAAGCCATGAGCATGTCCACCTCTTTTGCCAACCTCTCTGCGGCAGTATCGCCGCCCACGGCACCTGTTGTCAAATCCATTAACAAGTCCATTAATTTGAGAGAACTGGGACTGTCGCTGCCGATTTCTGATAAGATTCATGCTTCCGGTCGCACACGGTATACCGACGCTGAAATGCTCATGATCGTCCGCGAACACGAGGTCATAAGCAAGGCGCTGCGCTATGTTATGGAACAGGGCGCCGCCGACCCGGCAGCCGCCGTGCGCGAGATGGTGCAGATAAGCCCCGCGAGGGAATACGACACGCGCAACATGGCGATGATGGATGCCTTTCGGGCGGTCGAGGACATGTTTCACATCACCAGGGCAGCGGATGCGTCCAGGCGCAACATCGCCAGGGCCGATTCGGCACGGACGGGTGCAAATGAAGGGTTGCTGGCCGATCTCGATCATGTCACGGCAAGGGAGAACGGTTGGCTGAACCTTCTTTTTGGCCGCCTGAACCTGAGTGCGGCCCTGCTGGAGCGCGATTTCATTGTCGCCGGCAACATTCTTGAAGGGGATACGCCCGGCAATCGCAATCTCGGGGCTTTCGAGATATCGCATGAAAAGCATGGCAAGCTGCTCGCGCTGGATGCCTTGGGCAACGTGACGCTTTTCGACCGCAGCGGCAATGCCCTGGACACGGACGCCTCTGTCAGTCTGCTTCTTCGTGGGACTGGCGGGCCTTTCGCCACACCCGCGACCGACAATCGAGCGCCGATCGTCGATCGCATGCTCTAGCAGTGCGGTCGCCCGCCTGCCTTCGGACAATTGCCAAGGTCTGCCGATGCGGTTACAAGCAGCGTGAATCCCACTCAGAGGCGGCCCGACATGGCGGATGACATCGAAATCGACATCGACGATCTGGAACGGCGCATGAAAGGCGCGATGGATGCGCTTCGCCATGAATTCGGCAGCCTGCGGACCGGGCGCGCATCCGCCTCGATGGTCGAGCCGGTCATGGTGGATGCCTATGGCTCGCCCACGCCGATCAATCAGATTGGCACCGTGAACGTCCCCGAGCCGCGCATGGTCACGATCAACATCTGGGACAAGGCGCTGGTCGGCAAGGCCGAGAAGGCCATCCGCGAGTCGGGCCTGGGCATCAACCCGCAACTGAACGGCACCATCATCATGCTGCCCATCCCCGAGTTGAACGAGGAACGCCGCCGCGAACTGACCAAGGTGGCCGCCCAATATGCCGAAAGCGCCCGCGTCGCCATCCGCAACGTGCGCCGCGACGGCATGGACCAGATCAAGAAGGCCAAGGGCAGCGGCATGTCGGAAGACGACCAGAAATTCTGGGAAACCGCGGTGCAGGAACTGACCGACAAGATGATCGCCCAGGTCGACAAGTCGCTTGAGGGCAAGCAAGCCGAAATCATGCAGGTCTGATCCGGTGGGGGAAACAGCAGCCAGTGCGGTCGGCAACCCGGATTGCCTGCGTCCGCGGCATGTCGCCATCATCATGGACGGCAATGGCCGATGGGCCAGGAACCGGGGATGGCCGCGCCTGGTCGGGCACCGCAAGGGCGCCGAGCGGGTCAAGCAGATCGTCCGCGCCTGTCCCGATCTGGGCGTGAACTGGCTGACCGTCTACGCCTTTTCCACCGAGAACTGGAAGCGCTCGACCGAAGAAGTCCTTGGCCTGATGTCCATCTTCGCCCGCTATATCGAGCGCGAGGCCGAAGGGCTGGCCGCCGAGGGCGTGCGCCTGCGCTTCATCGGCGCGCGCGGGCGGCTGGACGCCAAGCTGCAAAGGCTGATGGCGGGGATCGAGGCGCGCACGGCGGGCAATTCGCGCCTGAACCTGACCGTCGCGATCAACTACGGCGGGCGGGACGAACTGGTCCGCGCCTCGGCCGAACTGGGACGCCGCATCGCTGCCGGGGAAATCGGCGAACCGACCGAGGCCGATCTTGCCGATTGCCTGGACACGGCGGGCTTTCCCGACCCCGACCTGGTGATCCGCACCTCGGGCGAGACGCGGGTGTCGAATTTCCTGCCCTTTCAGGCGGCCTATGCGGAATATGAGTTCAGCAAGACGCTGTGGCCGGATTTCACGCCCGACCACCTGGCCGAGATCCTCGACCGTTTCGGGCTACGCGAACGCAGGTTCGGCGGCGCATGACGGAAAACGGCCACCATAGGCCCGGCGCGGGTCCCGAGGTGCCGCCGGGTATCCGCAACCGCGGCGGCATCGTCTGGGGCGACCTGCGCCAGCGGTTGCTGTCGGCGCTGGTGATGGTGGTCCTGGGCGCGGTGCTGATCACCGTCTCGGGCATATGGCTGCGGCTTGGGGTCGCGACGCTTTGCGGCGGCATGCTGTGGGAGCTGGCGCGGATGACCGCCTGGCGTCATGCCGAATATTACGGTCCGCGCCATCCGGTGCTGTTCGGGATCATCGGCGGCGTGGCGCTTTACCTCATGCTGCTGATACCGGGCAACTGGGCCGTCGCGCTGGCGCTGGTCCCGGTCGCGCTGGGCTATCCCGGCACCCATGCCCATGTCCGCCGCGCCTTCGTCTTTTTCACGCTGGCCATCCTTCTGGCCGGTTATGCGCTGGTCGTGGTGCGCGAAGCGATGGGGCTGGGCACCGCCCTGTGGCTGATCGCCACGGTCGTTCTGTCCGACGTGCTTGGCTATTTCGCCGGGCGCAAGTTCGGCGGTCCCAAGCTGTGGCCCGCCATCAGCCCCAACAAGACCTGGAGCGGGACCATCGCCGGCTGGATCGGCGCCTTCGTCCTGGCCGTGATCCTGGCGGTGACGGGTCAGGCGGGCTGGATCGTGGTGCTGGCCGGCCCGCTGCTGGCGATGGCGGGGCAGGCGGGCGATATCGTCGAAAGCTGGATCAAGCGCCGGGTCGGGGTCAAGGACAGTTCGGACATCATCCCCGGCCACGGCGGGCTGATGGACCGTTTCGACGCCATGTCGGGCACCTTCCTGATGGCATTTTTCCTGATGCTGATCGGGTTGTTGCCAAGGATCGGGGGCTGAGCGTTGAAAAGCGTCACCATCCTTGGCGCGACCGGCTCGGTCGGGGAA
Organism: uncultured Paracoccus sp.; assembly: GCF_945915435.1. GTDB lineage: Bacteria > Pseudomonadota > Alphaproteobacteria > Rhodobacterales > Rhodobacteraceae > Paracoccus. Next base: position 8,512 of record NZ_CAMEFG010000013.1, read on the forward strand.
AGCGCATTCGACCTGTTGCAGCATGAAGGCGGGGCCGACGCTTTTCGCACGGTCGCGCTGACCGGCGGGCGCAATATCGCGCGGCTGGCCGAAATGGCGCGCGCGCTGCGGGCCGAGCTTGCCGTCACCGCCTGGCCGGACCTGCTGCCCGATCTGCGCGACGCGCTGGCGGGAACGCAGACCCGCGCGCTGGCCGGTCCCGAGGGGCTGGCCGAGGCCGCCGCGCGCGAAGCCGACTGGACGCTGTCGGCCATCGTCGGCGCGGCGGGGCTGGCGCCGGGCCTGCGGGTGCTGGAACGCGGGGGCGTGCTTGCGCTGGCCAACAAGGAAACGCTGGTCGCGGCGGGGCGGCTGGTCACGGCGACCTCGGCCCGGACGGGTGCGCGGCTTCTGCCCGTCGATTCCGAACATTCCGCGATCTTCCAGCTTCTGGGGCATGAGGACAGGGCGGCGATCCGCCATATCTCGATCACCGCATCCGGGGGCGCGTTCCGCGACTGGCCGCTGGAGCGGCTGGCCAGCGCCACCGTGGCCCAGGCCTCGTGCCATCCCAACTGGTCGATGGGGCAGCGCATCACCATCGACAGCGCAAGCATGTTCAACAAGGCGCTGGAAATCATTGAAGCGCATGAATTTTTCGACATTCCCGCCGAACGCATAAGGGTCCTGATCCACCCCCAGTCCATCGTCCATGCGATGGCCAGTTTCTGCGACGGATCCTCGACCGCGCATCTGGGGGTGCCGGACATGCGCCACGCCATCGGCTATGCGCTGAACTGGCCCGAGCGCCGCGCCCTGCCGGTCGAGACGCTGGACCTGGCATCCATCGGCACGCTGACCTTCGACCGCCCCGATGAGGGGCGCTGGCCCGCGCTGCGCCTTGCGCGCGAGGTGATGGCGGCGGGCGGGGCCGCCGGTGCGGTCTTCAACGCCGCCAAGGAACAGGCGCTGGACGATTTCATCGCGGGGCGTCTGCGCTTTACCGACATGGCGCAGGCGGTTCAGCACGCGCTGGAAAGCGCCGCGGGGCAGGGTGGCTTTGCCCGCAGCCCGGCAACGCTGGACGAGGTGCTTGACTGGGACAGGGCGGGCCGCAGGGCCGCCGCGGCATGGAAGGGGCGCGCATGATGGCTTTGCTGGGTGAGTTGGGCAACCTGCTCTGGACCGTCGGCGCCTTCGTCGTGGCGCTGTCGATCATCGTCGCGGTCCATGAATACGGCCATTACATCGTCGGCCGCTGGTCCGGCATCCGGGCCGAGGTGTTCTCGATCGGCTTCGGCCCGCGCCTGCTGTCCTGGCGCGACCGGCGCGGGACGCTGTGGCAGGTGGCGGCGGTCCCGCTTGGCGGCTATGTCCGCTTCCTGGGCGATGCCAATGCCGCCAGCGCGGGCACGGGGGCCGAGGTCGACCCCGCCCTGCGCCGCCAATCGCTGACCGGCGCGCCGCTTTGGGCGCGGGTCGCCACGGTCGCGGCGGGGCCGGTCTTCAACTTCATCCTGTCGATCGCGGTTTTCGCCGGCATGATGATCTGGAGCGGGGTCGCCGTCGAACGTGTCCAGCTTGGCGCGATCAAGCCCTTGCCGCCGCAGGTTTCCCATCAGTTGCAACCCGGCGACGAGGTGCTGGCCATCGGCGGGCAGCCGGTCGCGGACTGGCGCGCACTGTTCGCGCTGGACCAGAGCTTGCCGCTTGCGGATCAACACGACTGGCATATCCGCCGCGAGGGCGCCGAGATGGTCGTGCCCGGTCCCGACCCCAATCCCGCCTTCGTCTCGGGCGTGGCGCCGCGCAGCGCGGCCTCGAACGCGGGGCTGAGGGCGGGGGACGTGGTGCTTGCGGTCGATGGCGCGCCGATCCACCGCTTTTCCCAGATCCGCGATTTCGTCGAACGGGCCGAGGGCGCGCCCATCGTCCTGCGTGTCTGGCGCGAGGGCGTGGGCGAGGCCGACTATACCCTGTCCGCCCACCGGCGCGACCTGCCAGCGCCTGACGGCGGGTTCCAGCAACGCTGGATGATCGGCGTCACCGGCGGCGGTTTCCTTGAACCCGAAACCCGTCCCACCGGCCTGGTCGAGGCATTGCAGGGCGGGGTCGCGCGGACCTGGGATATCATCGCATCCTCGCTCACCGGGATCTGGGCGATGGTGACCGGGCAGATCGGCACCTGCAACATCGGCGGGGCGATTTCCATCGCTGAAACCACGGCTGAAGCCGCCTCGGCGGGGGGCAGCAATTTCATCTGGTGGATTGCGGTCCTGTCGGCGGCCATCGGTTTTCTGAACCTGTTGCCGATCCCGGTGCTGGACGGCGGGCATCTGGTCTTTTACGCCTACGAGGCCGTCACGGGCCGCCCGGCATCGGACCGCGTCATCAACTTCCTGACCCTGATCGGGCTGGCGATGGTGGTTTCACTGATGATTTTCGGCCTCTCGAACGATCTTTTCTGCCCATGAGGGCGCTTGAGGTTTTGACAGCCTGTCCCGGTTGGCTGTATCCATCGGCCAAACCGACCGATGAAATCGGCACATATCAGAATGAGGGCGGCAATGACGGATAGGAAACTCGGCGGGGGCGCTTTGGCCCTGATCTCGGCGCTGGCCGTCGCCGCTCCGGCAGGCATGATCGCGGCTCCTGCGCTGGCGCAGGGCTATGTGTTCAACAACGTCTCGATCGAAGGGGCGCAGCGGATCGAGGGGGCGACGATCCTGTCCCACGCGGGCATTCCGCGCGGTCAGCAGGTCTCGCCGGGCGATCTGAACGCCGCCGTGCAGCGGCTGCAACAATCGGGCCTGTTCGAGACGGTCGAGGTGGTGCCGCAGGGCAATACGCTGGTCATCCGCGTGCGCGAATATCCCACCATCAACGCCATTGCCTTCGAAGGCAACCGCCGCGTCAGGAACGAGCAACTGACCGAGGTGATCCAGAGCCGTTCGCGCCATGTCTATTCCCCCGCGCAGGCCGAGGCGGATGCCGAGGTCATCAGCCAGGTCTATGCCTCGCAGGGACGCCTGGCCGCGCGGATCGACCCGCGCATCATCCGCCGGGCGGGCAATCAGGTCGACCTGGTCTTTGAAATCCGCGAAGGCGACCTGACCGAGATCGAGCGCATCGGTTTCGTCGGCAACCGCGCCTTTTCCGACCGTCGGCTGCGCAACGTGCTGGACACCAAGCAGGCGGGCCTGCTGCGGACCTTCGTGCGCCGCGACACCTTCGCGCCCGAGCGCACGGCGGTGGACGAGCAGTTGCTGACCGACTTCTACCGCTCGCGCGGGTATGCCGATTTCCGGGTGCAGGCGATCTCGCCCGAGGTGGCGCGGGAACGCGACGCCTTCTATATCACTTTCAACATCCAGGAAGGCCCGCGCTATACCTTCGGCCGGGTCAACACGCTCAGCGAGATCCCCGGCCTGGACGCCAGCGACTTCGCCGCGCAGAACCGCGTCCGCCAGGGCACGGTCTACAATCCCGCCGTCATCGACAACACGATCCGCCGGATGGAGGCGTTGGCCATCCAGAAGGGCCTGGACTTCGTCGCGATCGAGCCGCGCGTGACCCGCAATCCGCGCAACCAGACGCTGGACCTGACCTTCGCGCTGACCCGCGGTCCCCGCATCTTCGTCGAGCGCATCGACATCGAGGGCAACACCGCCACGCTGGACGAGGTGATCCGCCGTCAGTTCACGACCGTCGAGGGCGATCCCTTCAACCCGCGCGAAATCCGCAATGCCGCCGAACGCATCCGCGCGCTTGGCTATTTCTCGGATGCGCAGGTGGACAGCCGCCAGGGTTCTTCGCCCGAACAGGTCATCGTCGATGTCAACGTCGAGGAACAGCCGACCGGCAGCCTGAACTTCGGCGTCAGCTATGGCGTCAACTCGGGCGTGGGCTTTAACTTCGCGCTGAGCGAGCAGAACTTCCTTGGCCGCGGGCAAGAGGTGCAACTCAGCTTTTCGACCGGCAGCGGGACGCGCTCATCCGGGCTGACCTTCGTCGAGCCTTATCTGCTGGGCCGCGACCTGCGCGGGCGTTTCCAGATCTGGTACAACACCACCGAACGCTACAATTCCGAATATAACACCCGCAGCGTCGGCTTCCAGACGGGGGCCGAGTTCCCCGTTTCCGAAAACGGGCGACTGGAACTGCGCTACAAGCTGAGCAAGGATACGCTGAGCGATGTCACCCCCATCGGACCGGACCCGGAAACCGGCGAGCTGACCGGCTCGTCCCCGATCCTGTGGCGCGACCAGGGCGGATACTTCACCTCGGCGCTTGGCTACAGCTACAGCTATGACAGCCGCCGCACGGGGCTGGATCCGCTGAACCGCTACCGCTTCACCTTCAGCCAAGATTACGCGGGTCTGGGCGGCGACGTGAAGTCGATTACGAGCGAGTTCTATGCCGGCGTCGAAAGCAACGCATGGCGCGAAGAGGTCACGCTGCGCGCCGAGTTCGAGCTGGGCGCAATCCACATGCTGGACGACCAGCGCAGCCGCCGCTTCGACCGCTTCACCGGCAACAACAAGGTGCGCGGCTTTGAATACAACGGCTTTGGCCCGCGTGACCTTGGCGCCCCGAACGAGGACGCGCTTGGCGGCAACTACTATTGGTCGCTGCGGACCGAGGCGCAATTCCCCCTTGGCCTGCCCGAGGAATACGGCATCACCGGCGGGCTTTTCGCCGATGTCGGATCGATCTGGGGCTTGGACGATACGGCAGGCGCGACCGGCACCGTCGATGACGGGATGCATGTGCGGGCCGCCGTCGGGGCCTCGCTCTTCTGGACGACGCCCATCGGGCCGCTGCGCTTCAACTTTTCGAAGGCCGTCAAGAAGCTGGACTATGACGAGGAACAGCCTTTCGATCTGACCATCTCGACCAGTTTCTGATGCGGGGGCTGGCGGCATGGCTGGTCGCGGCGGCGCTTCCTGCCGTGGCGCTTGCGCAGGACGATGGTGCAAACCGCCTGCCGATCCAGCTTCAGTCCGATGATAGCCAGCCCGAGCCGGGCAATGGTGCGGTCGGCCAGCCAGCCGATCCCGCGCCGATCCTCGTGCCCTCGACCGGGACGGGATCGACCCCGCTGATGAGCATCGACCAGGAAAGATTGTTCCTGGAATCGGAGTGGGGCGAGCGCGTCCAGAACGAGCTAGCCGAGCGTAGCCGGGATTTTGCCGAGGAAAACGAACGGCTTGCGCAAGAGTTCTCGGATGAGGAGCAAGAGCTGACCCGCCTGCGCGACACGCTTTCGCCCGAAGAGTTCCGCGCCCGCGCCGACGAATTCGACCAGCGGGTGGTCGAGGTGCGGCGCGAAAGGGACTCGATGGGGCAGGAACTTCAGGCCCTGTTCGAGCAGGAACGCACCGCCTTCCTGCAAGCCAGTCTGCCGCTGCTGGCCCAGTTGATGGAAGAACGGGGCGCCGTGGCGGTGCTGGACCAGCGCGTCATCTTCGTTTCCGCCGAGGCCATCGACGTGACCCAGGCCCTGATCGAGCGGATCAATGCTGCCGAAGGTGCGGGCGAACCCATCCAGCCCCCTGCGGACGAGGATGCCGGGGCAGGGGATGCCCCCGCCGATCAGCCCGAGCCGTGACCGTCCAGCCGGGCGATGCGCCGGGCCAGCAGGTCGAACAGGCGGTCGCGTTCGACTTCGCGGATGAAGGTTGCGTTAGGTGCGCGGCCCGTGACGCCCCACCAGTCCGCGACGGTCATGCCCAGCGTCAGGCGGCTTTCGGTCTCGATCTCGACATTGATGAAACGGCCCGAGAAAAGCGCGGGTTCCAGCAGCCAGGCGACGGCGCAGGGGTCGTGCAGGGGCGCGCCCTCGCTGCCGTATTTCGCCCGGTCGTAACGCTCGAAGAAATCGGTCCAGCTTGCGACGGCCTGTCCGACGGGACCGAGGCCGCGCATTGTCTCGATCCATTCGCGGCTGGTCAGCGCCTTGTGGGTGACGTCCAGCGGGATCACCGTCAGCGGCGCGCCCGAGGCGAAGACAATCCGGGCCGCGTCCGGGTCCACATGGATGTTGAACTCGGCCGCCGGGGTGATGTTGCCGCCTTCGAAACAGGCGCCGCCCATCAGGACGATCCGCCCGACGCGCGCGACGATGTCGGGGGCGCGGCGAAAGGCCTGGGCGATATTTGTCAGCGGCCCGATCGGCACCAGCGTCACGCTGCCCGGCGCCTCGCGGCGCAGGCTGTCGATGATGAAATCGACGGCATGGGCGGATTGCAGCGGCATCGAGGGATCGGGCAGGGCGATCCCGTCCAGTCCCGTCCGGCCATGCACATGTTCCGCCGTGACAAGTTCACGCTGCAAAGGCTTGTCGCAGCCTGAAAAAATCGGGATGTCCGGCCGCCCTGCCAATTCGCAGATCTTGCGCGCGTTCTGTTGGGTCAGCGACAGCGGGACATTGCCCGCCACCACGGTCAGCCCCAGCAACTCCAGTTCCGGGCTGGCCAGGGCCAACAGGATCGCAACCGCGTCATCCTGCCCCGGATCGGTGTCGATGATGATCTTCAAGGTCATTCTCCTGCGGGGTGCAGCCGGGTGATCCCCGCCGCCCCGGCGCGGGCCAGATCGGGGTCCAGCGACATGCCGACATATTCGCCGCGCCGCCACAATTCGGCAAGGTCGTCGTAATGGCGCGACAGCGGATGGCCTGATTGCCCGGTCGAGATCACGAAGACCGAACTGTCCGGGTCGGCGAGGTCATAAACCCCGCGATAGGCCGCGCCGGTGACGTTCAGCCAGGGGTTCGGTCCCGTCCCGCGCGCGCCCGCCCGCGCCACCGTCGAATCGTCGCCCGAGGTCGATTGCAACAGGTTCACCACATAGGACAACCCGCGAAGGTCGCCCAGGGCCGGGTGGACGTGGCGGGCCTGGTGCAGATCGCCCCAACGCCAGCTTGTCACATCCGGCCCGAAACGCGCGGCAAGGTCCAGGATGGCCTGGTCCAGCGCCTGCCGGGCGATCTCGGTGCAGGTTTCCTGCGCGGTGGACTGGCGGATATCGCACCATTCTGCGGCACCGCCGATATTGCGAAAGGCACGTTCGATGAAATCGGGGTAAAGCCGCGTCAACTCGTTCGAGAGCGGCCCGAGTTCGTCGCGCAGGATACGGTCCTGCAACTCGCGCATCCAGGCGGCATAGATCAGAGGTTCGGGCAGGTGTTCGTTCATCGCGCCGTCCCAGTTCGCCAGCAGCCCAAGCGCGTCCTGCCGCTGCCGTTCCGGCGTGCCGCGCTGCGCAGGCTCGCCCGTGAACCACAGATCGGCGGCGACGAGCGGCAGCAGCGCGCGGGCGACCGGGCTGACGATATCGTTCTGCGCGGCGATGAAGCTGTCGCGCGAATGAACCTCGCGGCTGGAGAGCAGGAAGTCGAGCCGTTTCTGCCGGTGATCGTCGGCCCAGTCGTAGCCCAGGGGCTGGCCGTCCGCTGCCAGGGGCTGGCCGCCGGTCGCGCTGACGATGCCGTCGCCGGGACCGGAAATGGTCAGCGATTCGGGCGCAGGCAGGATACCGCGCCAGCGATTTTCGACCTGCCAGCCCGGCGCGGGCATGCGTCCCGCGGTCGCGTGTTCGCGGGGCCGGTCGGGAACCGCCCCGGCAAGCGTTTGGGCCACGCCATCCGCATCGGCCAGCGTATAGATCATTGCCGGGGCCGTCACATCGCGCAGCACCTGCCTGGCCGTTGCGCGGTCCTGCGCGCTCATCAGGGCGATCAGCGCGCTCATGCTGCGATCGCCGCCGTGGCCGCCGGTCCAGGACAGGGTCGCGACATGGCCCTGTGGCAGGATGGCCGCGATATCCAGATGTGCGGCGGGAATCGCGGGGCCGTTGACGGTGTTGCGCAGGGTGATGGTCTGGTCCGCGCCATCCTTGACGCGGATGATCTCGCGCCGGCTGTCGAAGCTGGTCCAGCCGGAATCGCCGCGGTAGCGGTTGGGGTCGCCGGGCTGGATCTCCTCGATGAACAGGTCCTGATCGTCGATCTGCGCGGGCGTCACGCCCCAGGCCATTCCGGCATTGCGCCCGGCAAGCACGGCGGGAATACCCGGGATCGTGCCGCCGATGACACCGCCGGATTGCAGCTCCAGCCGCGCCAGATACCACAGGCCGGGCGAGGTCAGCGGAAAATGCGGATCATTGGCCAAGAGCGCGCGGCCCGCCGCCGTCCGTTCGCCCGCGGCGGCCCATGCGTTGGCACTGGCGCCGAGGGCGGGGGAAAGATAGCCCAGAACCGCCGTGTTCCAGTCGCGGGGACCATCGGTGCGGTCATGGGGCAGAAAACGCGCGCCGGGGAAAAACGAGCCATAGGCGGGCAGGGCGGGTTCGGCGACGGTCGCCACGATCTCTTGCCCGCGCGCGGGGGCGGCAAGGGACAGCCGGGCGCGCAGCACCTCGCGGCGCAGTTGCGTTGTCGAGGAAGCTGCCAGAAGCTTCAGTATTGCAATGGAATCCGCTGGCTCCCAGTAGGCGATGCTGTCGGGATACAGAAAGAACTCGGGCGCGCCGCGGCCCCTTGCGCCAAGGTTGACCTGCTCGATCCATGCATTCACCCCCGAGGCATAGGCCTGCAAGGCGGCCTGTGTCTGCGCGTCCTGCGCCTGAACGGAATCGACGGCGTTGCGATAAAGGCCAAGCCGCCGCGCCAGGTCGTCCGAGGCAAAGGCGCCCGCCCCGTAAAGCTCGGCCAGCCGGCCCTGGGCTGCACGGCGCAGGACGGTCATCTGGAAAAGCCGGTCCTGCGCATGGGCCAGCCCAAGCGCGAAGAAGGCATCCTGGTCGGTTTGGGCGAAGATATGGGGCACGCCCTCGGTCGTGCGCACGATCTCGACTTCGGCGGCGATGCCCGCGACGCGGTGGTCGGCCCCGTAATCGGGCACCGAGCGGATGGCGAAATACCACGCCAGCAGCGCCACCAGCAGCAGGGCGACGATCAGCCCAAGGGTAAGGCGCACCAGCCAGCGGAAGATTGTCAGCATTGGTTCAAGGCGCGTCCTGAAAATGGGCGGCGGTCACAGGTTGACCCGACCGCCGAGGAATGGAATCCATCGGGTGATAGGACAGGCCGTTGGGCAGATCAACGCGCCGCAGCGATTTGGAGGAAAATATGGCGCGTATCGCTTTTCTGGGCCTGGGGGTCATGGGCTTTCCGATGGCCGGTCATCTGGCCGCGGCAGGGCACCAGGTGACGGTCTGGAACCGGACCGAAAGCAAGGCGCAGGCATGGGCCAAGGCCCATCCGGGTCAGGCCGCCGCCACTGCGCGCGAGGCCGTCGCCGGAGCCGAATTCGTGATGACCTGCGTCGGCAATGACGATGACCTGCGCCAGGTCTGCCTGGATGAGGACGGCGCCTTTGCCGGAATGGACAGGGGCGCCATCCACATCGACCATACGACGGTTTCCGCGAAGGTTACGCGGGAACTGCATGAAATCGCTAGGGGAAAAGGCATATCCTTCGTGGATGCGCCGGTGTCGGGCGGCCAGGCGGGGGCCGAAAACGGACAGCTTTCGATCATGTGCGGCGGCGACGCGACGGATTATGACAAGGCCCAGCCGGTGATGGCCGCCTATGCCCGGATCTGCCGCCTGATGGGGCCGTCGGGGGCCGGACAACTGACCAAGATGTGCAACCAGATCGCCATCGCCGGGCTGGTTCAAGCCTTGTCCGAGTCGCTGGCCTTCGCCGAAAAGGCCGGCCTGTCGATCCCCGAGGTTGTCGAGGTCATCAGCCAGGGCGCCGCCGGAAGCTGGCAGATGCAGAACCGTTATCAGAACATGGCCGAGAACCGCTTTGATTTCGGCTTTGCTGTCGATTGGATGCGCAAGGATCTGGCGATCTGCCTGCAAGCCGCGGACGAAAACGGCGCAAGCCTGCCGGTCACCGCCTTGGTCGACCAGTTCTACAAGGACGTCCAGCAAATGGGCGGCGGCCGCTGGGACACTTCGGCCCTGATCGCAAGGTTGCGGTCGGAGGATGCTTCAGATCACGTTACATAACACAGATTATCGCGAAATTTCTCACCTGCGGGGCATCCCCCGGCCTTGATGGTCATTGCGAATATGAAAAGCACCGCATCTTGCTGCATATAAAGGATTCATGACATGGCGGTATTTCTACATATCGGAGCCAGCAAGTGCGGTTCAAGCGCCTTGCAAACGGCATTGACAGCCAACCCTACGATCAAGCGAAACGACGGATCCGTCATCCAATATGCAGAGATGAAATTGAAGAAGGATTGCATTGTCACGGGTAAGGCACTCACAAAATCAGCCGGAATATACAAATACAAGGCATCCCCTGACGCAAATGAATTGCTGAAGGCCGACCTGGATGGGATTGGCGTGGAGATGAAAGGCCATCCTGACGATTTGCTGTTTTCAAGTGAAGGATGGCTATTCCAGCCAGAGCAATGGACTACGATACTTGATCGTCTTGGCATCGAGGTCGAGGTCGTCATATATGTCAGGCCGCAGGTTCTGGTGCTGAATTCCGCATGGTGGCAGTGGGGCGCCTGGAGCGATCGTCCGTTTGACGCCTGGATGGAGAAACGGCTTGATCTGAGCATGTGGGGCGCGTGGATCGCCAAATGGAAACGAATTCCCCGAGTGAAAAACATCACCGTTCGGCCGGTCATCGGTGATATCGTTGGGGATTTTTATACTCATATCCTCAACGCCACGCCGCCGGAAATCATCGACCGGCCAAACCCCAGCCTTTCGGGACCGCTGCTGAGGTTGTTCCAGAGAAACAGGTCCTTGCGTCCGACGATTCACGCGTCTCGAATAGATTTCGCGCTGAGCGACAGTGTCGCCATGAATGAACCCTCGATCTGGGTCATGGACAAGGCCTGGATTCAGCGCGTGCTTGATCGAACCAGGGACGATATCAACCTGCTGATGTCCTTCATGGACAAGGATTGTGCCCAGGCAGTCCAGGATGACCCGAGGTGGTGGTCCCTTTCGGCATATGCCGACCGTGTTTCGGAATCGCCTTTGCCGCAGCCGATTCCCGCGCAGAAACTGGAGGAATTATGTGTGGAAATGGCGAATGCGATTTATAAACTGAAGCAGTGAAATGAAAGCCGCCAGGATAATTGCAAGCTGGCGGCATCAAGTTCTTGACGGATTGGCGCCGGTCAGGATTCCTCGTCGAACTTGGCGCATTCCTCGCAAAGCGGCAGGCCCTCTCGCGCGGCCATCTGCAAGGTGGGAATTTGCGCCCCGCCCGAGCCGCCCATGATGACATTGCCCTTCAGCCGAATCGTCGGTGCTTCCAGCGTGATGCCGGATGCGTCAATGGTGATCTTGCCGCCCGGACCCTTCACCTGCATCTTTTCATAGGCCATCAGCGTATGGATGCGGGTGTTGTTGGTGATGGATTCGCCCACGTCCAGCGTGTAGCGGCCAAAGACCTCACCCTCGAAATTCCGTCCGGTTTCATAGAGATGGTCGGCAAAGATAGATTGCTTGTGAATGTTTCCGACCCGGTGGATATGGTCCTTGCCGTAGTTTTCCTGCTGGCTCTGGCCGACGTCATAGAACATGTCGTTGCCGATCGTCTCGCGGTGATCGTTGCCGACGCTGATCGTCTTGTCATGCCCGATCGATTCGCTTTGGTCGTTGCCTACGGCCTTGGCACGGTCATGGCCGATCGAATGGGTTTCGTCGTTTTCGATGATCGTATTGTGGTCCTTCTGGGCGTGCATGAAGATCTCTTCGCGCCCGGCCTGATCCTCGAAACGCAATTCGTTGTAGCCGCCGCCTTCATGGGTGTCGGTCTTGAAGGTGCTGACGGTCTTGTTGGCCGGCAGGTCGTAGGGCACGGTATTCTTGCCATTGTAGACGCAGCCCGTCACCAGCGGCTTGTCGGGGTCGCCTTCCAGGAATTCGACGACGACCTCCATCCCGATGCGGGGAATGACCATGCCGCCCCAGCCGGCGCCGGCCCAGTTCTGGCTGACGCGGCAGCGCATCGAATAGGCGTCGGCCAAGTCCCAGTGAAACCGCACCAGGATGCGGCCGTATTCGTCGCAGTCGATCTCACCCTCGCCCACTACCATCGCGGTCTGTGGGCCTTGCACGACGGGGATCGCCGTGCGGCGTGGGGGCGCCATCGGCGCGCCGACCGGCATCAGGGTCCAGGCGCCGGTGAAGGCATAACCGTCGCCTTGCAACGCGCCCGAGCCGTAAGCCTCGCTTTGGAAATGATAACTGGCCGAGAGGCAGAGATAGCTTTCCCCCGTCCCCGGCACCCGGTCGCCGCTTAGCGAAACCTGCATTCCCGCGCCCAGGCTGACGCAATCGCCCGCTGCACGGTGGCGGCGGTCGCCGCCGCGTTCCTGCATCACCCGCAGCCCGGCTACGGCCCGGCCAAGGGCGCGCTCGGGGTAATCGCCCGGATAGTCGAAGCTTTCGATGGCGCCTTGCGCATGGGTGGCGTCGCCGGTCCGGTCGACCTCCATCGAGGCCAAGGGCGTCTTGAAATTGTAATCCGTCAGCCGGACGGCGCCAGTGGTCATGTTGCGCTCGGGCGCCCATTCCCAGAAATGTTCGCCCTCGGCCTGATGATGGCCGTCATAGCTTTTGAACGGGCGCTGGCCGATGCTGGCATGGGCCGAGATGTCGTCGGTCAGCACCAGCGTATGGCTGCCCTCGCCGTGGCGGAAGTGAAAGCTGATGCCGTGCCGCTCAAGCTGGCGGCGGGCGAAATCCAGGTCGGATTCGCGATACTGGACGGTATATTCCAGCACCGGGTAATCGCCGCCAAGCGCAATTTCCAGCGCGGGATCGCCAAGGGGGGCGTAATCCTCCAGCAATTCGCGCAGGATCTGGACCACGGTCCTGTTGTGGAAGATGCGCTGGTTGCGCCGCCGTCCGGCCAGCCAGAACCACGGGCGCAGGGTCAGGTCGTAGCGATGCCCGGTCTCGCCCACGCCGACCCAGCGGGCCTGGGTGACGATGCCGTCGAAATGGCGCAGCCCCTCGCGCCCGTCGATGGTGACGGTGGCATGGGTGCCCATCAGCGCGTCCAGGTCCAGGTCGCGATCCGCCGAAAGCCCCTCGACCCGGTATTCGAACAGCTCGTTCAGGTGATCGGTGCCGTCGAAGCGCAGCAGCGACAGCACATCCGGGCCGAGGATCGTGCTGAGACGGCCAAGCCGATCGGTCTGACGAAGAGGAGCGTTCATGACGGTTCACCAGCAGCGATATTGCAGACAAACCAGTTTTAAGAAAAAATGTGCGGCCCGGCAAGCGCAGCTTTCATCCAATGGCATGACGTAGCGGCATATTATCGGGCGGCGGTCATTCCCATGTGGCGTGGGGCGGCAAGCTCATCAGCACGGCCTCGGGATCGTGGCCGGTGGCCAGCCCGAACCTGGTCCCGCGGTCGTAGACGAGGTTGTATTCCGCATAAAGCCCGCGGTGGGCCAGTTGCGCCGCGCGGTCCGCATCGTCCCAGGGCTGGCCCATGCGTTTCTCGGCCAAGGGCAGGAAGGCGGGCAGAAACGCCTCTCCGACCGCGCGGGTAAAGGCGAAATCGGCGGACCAGTCGCCGGTGTTCAGGTCGTCATAGAAGATCCCGCCGACACCCCGCGCGCGATTGCGATGCGGGATATGGAAATATTCATCGGCCCATGCCTTGAAGCGGGGATAATAGCCACCGTCGAAATCATCGCAACATTGGCGCAGAACATCATGGAAATGCTGGGTATCCTGCGCATATTCGATACAAGGGTTCAGGTCCGCGCCACCGCCGAACCACCAGGCGCCGGGGGTCCAGAACATGCGCGTGTTCATGTGGACGGCGGGCGCATGCGGGTTTTGCATATGGGCGACAAGGCTGATCCCGCTGGCCCAGAAGCGCGGGTCCTCGGCAATGCCCGGTATCCCCCGCTCGCGCATCGAGGCTTGCGCGGCAGGCGCAAGCACCCCGTGGACCTCGGACCAGTTGACGCCGACCTTTTCAAAGACCCGGCCCCGCCGCATCACCGACATCAGCCCGCCGCCGCCATCGTTGGGGCGCGTGGTCGGCCTGATCTCGAAACGGCCGGCGGGGGCTGCGCCGGGGTGGCGATCCTCGAGCGCCTCGAAGGCGGCGACGATCCTGTCGCGCAACGCATGGAACCAATCGGCGGCCTTGCGGCGTTCTTCTGTCATATCCACGGCGCGCGTCTCCTTGCTCTTGTCTTGCCGGCCCATCTGCCTGAAACTGGCGTGCGTCTTTCAGTAAAGGCATGAACCATGACCCGCAACATCACCCTTGCCATGCTGCCGATCCTGGCACTGACCGCCTGCGGCACCCCGCAGGAGCAATGCATCCGGCGCAACACCGACGAATACCGCAACGTCAGCAGCCTGCTGGCCGAGGTCGAGGGCAATCTGGCGCGCGGCTATGCCTATGAAGAGCGGCTGATTCACCGGACCGACTGGCGCAGTTGCCCCTATAGCTATATCGGCCGCGATGGCCAGCGTCTTTACGGATACCGGCCCTGCATGCGCGATGTCGTCGACACCCATCGCCAGCGCGTTCCCATCGACCCCGCCGTCGAAACCCGCAAGCGCGATCATCTGGCACAGCGCCGCAACGATCTTGCACGGCAGGCCAATGCCGCCGTCGCCGCCTGCCGCGCGGCCCATCCGGAATAGGTGCGGCCTAGTAAACGGCGGGGGTCATGCCATCGGCAAGGCTGCGGCCCCCGTCGATGCGCAGGATCTGGCCGGTGATGAAGCCCGCCGCCTCGCTGGCCAGGAATTGCGCGGCGGGGCCAAGCTCTTCCGCGCCGGCGATGCGGGCCAGCGGCGTGGCCGCGATCAGCCGGTCGCGCAGGGCGGGTTCCTCGCGCAGGCGCATCTGCAACTGGTTGGACATGACGCTGGCGAAACCCAGCCCGTTGACCCGGATCCGCTTGGGCGCCAGCGTCACGGCAAGCGTGCGCGTCGCCTGTACCAGCGCGGCGCTGGCGATGGAATAGGCAAGGTTTTCCTCCGTGGGCCGCTCGGCTGCAAGCGAGACCACGTTCACGATCGCCCCCGCCTGCACCGGCGGCAGGTCATTGCCCGACTGCTCGGCCATCCGCCGGGCGACCAGTTGGGACAGGCGCAACGCCGCGCTCATGTTCTGGCGCAGCATCCGGGCGATCTGCTCCTCGGTCGTGACCTCGGGATCGGATTGCAGCACGAGGCGATGGGCGTTCACCAGAATATCGACGTGGTCGAAGGCGTCGATGGCGGCCGATACGAGGTTCGACTGGGTCAGCCTTTCCCCCAGATCGCCGGAAAAGGCCCGCACCCGACCGGAATCCTGCCCGCCCAACTCGACCTCAAGCAGGGATTCGTCGCAATCGGCATAGACGACATTCGCGCCCGCCTCGCGGAAATGGCGGGCGATGGCCAGCCCGATCCCCCTGCCCGCGCCGGTGACGATGGCGGTCTTGCCCTGGATCGACAGGCTCATCCGCGCCGTCCGCGACGGGACTGGCTGCCGCGCCCGGCCCCCGTCGCGGTCAGGATCTTGAAGCGGGAATCGCCGCCCAGTTCCTGCACGTCGGCAAAGGCGGCACACAGCGGTTCCTCATAGGGAAGGTGGCGGTTCGCGACCATCCACAGCCGCCCTGCCCCGGTCAGCAGCCGCGCGGCGGTCTGGATGAAGCCCGCCCCCAGGCGCGGCTCCGCCGCCCGCGACTGATGGAACGGCGGGTTCATGACGACGCCGTTCACCGGCTCGGGCAGGGAAAAACCAAGCGCGTCGGCCCAGTGAAAGACCGCGCGCGGATCAGTGATATTGCGGCGCGCGCAATCCAGCGCAACCTTGTCCGCCTCGACCAGATGCAGCACCTGAACCGAGGGGCGCGTCAGGATTTGTGCCGACAGCCAGCCCCAGCCTGCGCCCAGGTCCACGATCCGGGCAGGCAGCTTGTCGGGCAGATGCTGCGCCAGCAGGGCCGAGCCGGGGTCCGGCCCATCCGCCGAAAAGACGCCGGGCCGCGTCACCATCCCCGGCGCGGCCTGGATATCGGCGGCGGCCCACCCGGCGGGCAGCCAGCCCTGCCCCGGCAAGGTCACGCGAAAGATCTTGCCATGCGCGCGGGAGTGAACCTCATCCACGGGCAGCAGGCCGCGCATCTCGCGCAGGAGCGAGTCGATCCCCTCGCCCTTCAGTCCGTCGATCCAAAGCGGCGCGCCTTCGGGCAGATGTGCCACAGCCTGGGCGATGCGCGCCTGCGCCAGGTCGCGCGACCGCGGCGCAAAGACGACCGCCAGCGCGGATTGGCCCTGCGGTTCATCGACCAGTTGAAAGCCGCGATCCGCCAGCGCCTTGTGATCGCTGAAGAAATGCTGGACGATCTGCGTGCGCTCGGGATCGAAGACGGCAAGATCGGCATCCGCGCCGGGACCGATCAGCAGGGCCTGCCCCCGCGCCAGATCGTTGTCGGGCAGGGCGTGAAGTCTGGATAGGGCCAAGTTCTACTCTTTTTCCATGGTGCATTGCAGCGGATGCTGCTGACGGCGCGCAAGTTCCATCACCTGCGCGACCTTGGTTTCGGCAACCTCGTGCGAATAGACGCCGACCACCGCGACGCCGCGCCGGTGAACGGTCAGCATCACCTCGTGCGCCTGGGCGTAGGTCATGGAAAACAGCCGTTCAAGGATATAGACCACGAACTCCATCGGGGTGAAATCGTCGTTCAGAAGCAAGACCTTGTACATCGGCGGGCGCTGCGTGCGGGGGCGCGTCCTGACAACGAGCTCGACATCCTCGCGGTCGTCGGGATTGTTGGTCATGGTCGGTTCGGTCACGGCGGTCCTGCCTGGAATCTGGATGGGTTGCTTCGCGAAATATAGGCGGTCCCGCGAAATATGAAAGTGCGTCCGGGGGCGCGGCAACCCCTGCCGCAAAATCGCCCAAGCGTGGAAAACAACGGTTTCCGTGTGGAAATATGCATGCTATTATCAAAATATCAAGAAAGAGCCTGCATAGATGACAGGCCGACACAGGCAAAAATAAAGAGACCGGGACAGTGAGCAGAATCAGCACGGGCGTGCGCGCCGGATTAGTCTTTCTTATGTTGGCACTCCTTCCCGCTTCGGTGAGTGCCGCACCATTCGCCGCCTTCGTGATGGATGCGCGGACGGGCCAGGAACTGCATGCCCAGAATGCCGATACCCGGCTTCACCCGGCATCCCTGACCAAGATGATGACGCTCTACCTGGCATTCACGGCCATCGAGCGGGGGCAGATCCGTCTGGATTCCAAGATCCCCATCTCGCGGAATGCCGCCAACCAGCCGCCTTCGCGCCTTGGGCTGAAGGCGGGCCAGCAGATCGAGCTGCGCTATCTGATTCGCGCCGCCGCCGTGAAATCGGCCAATGATGCGGCCACCGCCATCGCCGAAGGGCTTGGGGGCGGTTCGGAAGAACATTATACCACCCAGATGACGAACATGGCGCGCGCCCTGGGCATGCGGAACACGCAATTCCGCAACGCGCACGGCCTGACGCAGAACGGCCATTATTCGACCGCGCGCGACATGACCACGCTGGGCCGGCGGTTGTTTTACGATTTTCCGCAATATTACAACCTGTTCTCGCGCCGTTCGGCTGATGCGGGGATCGCCAATGTCTCGAATACGAACCGGCGTTTCCTCGACAGCTATCAGGGTGCGGACGGGATCAAGACGGGCTATACCCGCGCGGCCGGATTCAACCTGACCGCCTCGGCGCAGCGCGGGCAGAAGCGCATCATCGCCACGGTGATGGGCGGGACCTCGACCGCGCATCGCAACCAGGTGATGGCCCAGCTTCTGGACGCAGGTTTCAACCGCGCGCCCACCCGCGCGCGGGAAGTGCGCCCTGCCCCGCCCCAGTATATGGTCGAACAGCGCGTTCGCCGCAGCACCGAGGTCGCGCGCAGCGAACCGCGCCAGCCTGCACCGGCGCCCTTCACCATCGCGTCCTCCAGCCGCCCGGCGGCACGGGCCAGCACCGCGCCCGGCGTGACCCCGGCGGCGGTGTCGAATGCGCTGCGCGCCGCCGACGACAACCGCCCCGCAGCCGTCATGCAGGCCAGTGCCCGCCCCGCGCGCAAGCCCGACGGGCATGCGCCCGCCGTCGTCGCGACCAAGTCGCCGACCGATATCGCCGTGGAAATGGCGATCGCTGCCCCGCCCTCGCGCGAGGACGGCGCCCAGGGACTGAGCAGTTCGGCCCGTCCCGCCCGCAAGTCGCGCAGCGCGGATGAGGTCAGTTCATTGTCCGACAGCTTGCGGACACCGGGGGCTGCCTTTATCCAGACCACCCCGCCGCAGCCTGAAACCGTGTCGCTTGCCGCGGCCCCTGTCGCTGCGCCGGGTGAAACGATCATCCTGGCCTCGATGACGCCCTCTCAACCCGAAGAGCGGATGCCGGCCGAGGTGGTTTCGCGCATTTCGTCCTCGGGCGGCAAGAACTGGGGCGTGAATGTCGGTCTTTACCGCTCGCAGGGTGAGGCCGAGCAGGTGCTGCTGCGCGCCGCCTTGCAGGAAAGCGCCACGCTGAACGACGCCCTGCGCCGCGTGGCCAACACCAACCGCGGGTTCGAGGCGAATTTCGTCGGCCTTACCCGTGGCGATGCCGAACTCGCATGCAGCAAGCTGACCGCGCGGCAGGTGTCTTGCGATGTGTTGCACCCCTGATAATCCGGCTTCGTCGCCGGATATGCCGCTTGTGCAGGTCAGCCCGGCGAATTGATACGCAAGCCGCCGATAGCGGCGCTCGAATCGAAATCTGCGGTTGCGCCGTGACGAGGCGCGCGGCTTCTGGTTCGACGGCTCCTGTCCTCAACAGGCCGCCGCCAGAAGATTTGGAGAGCGGGCCGTCGCGGAAATTGTTCCGAATTCGGCGAGGTTCAGTGTAAAAACGCCGCGTATCCGCCTGAATTGAGGCGTATTTCTTTTCTTGGCCCGGATGCTTCGGTCGCACAGACTATTTCAAGCTGGCCACGGTGAATATCCGGTTCGGGCATCTGGAAACGGAAAACACGGCCCGCGGCGACTTTAGCCGACAGTCCCATTCCGGCCCTGGACCAGATTCCCCCGCTTCGGGCCGCGATGCGGGAAACCCGGATCTTTCCGCCGTGTCAGGGCTTGGGCTTGTCGTCCCATTCCGAACTGAGGATACGTTCGGCATTGCCCTTGGGATCGTCATATTGCTGTCGTTTCAGCGACCAGAGGAAAGCCGCCAGGCCAAGCCCACCCAGAAACAGCGTGACGGGGATCAGGGTCGCAACGATGGACATGACGCCTCCTTTCCTATTGCTTTGCGGCATCGTGACAGCTTCGCAGGCTGCCGTGGCCTTGTTCAGCGCAGGCGCAGCGCGTTCAGCGTCACGCAGATCGAACTGAGCGACATCGCCAGCGCAGCCAGCAGCGGCGTGGCAAAGCCCAGAATGGCGATCGGCACCGCGACGACGTTATAGCCGAAGGATACCGCGAAATTTTCCTTGATGCGAGTCCGGGCCTGTTTGGCGACCTCCAGCGCCTCGGGCACGGGGGTCAGGTCGCTGCCCATCAGCACGATATCGGACGCCACGCGCGCCGCATCCAGCGCCGAGGCGGGCGAGATCGCGACATGCGCGCCCGCAAGCGCCGCCGTGTCGTTCAGCCCGTCGCCCACCATCAGGACCGTCGCACCGCCATCGCCAAGCGCCTGCACCTGCGCGGCCTTTTCCTGCGGGGTCATCCCCGCCCGCCATTCGCCGACGCCAAGGCGCGCCGCGATATCGGCGACCGAGGTTTCCGTGTCGCCCGACAGCAGCAACACGCGATAGCCCCGCCTGCGCAGAGTTGCGACGCAGCCCTCGGCTCCGGGGCGCATCTCATCCGCGAAATCAAAGCGATATGCGGACTCGTCTCCGATCCGCAGCCAAGTGGCGGCGCCCTGCCCTTCGACGATCTCGCCCCCGACCCAGGCCGCCCGGCCAAGGCGGACAAGCCGGCCTTGCCAACGCGCTTCGATCCCGTAACCAGGATGTTCGCGCAGGTCCTGCAAGGGAACCGGCACCGCGCCCTCGGCGCGCAGGGCCGCCGTCAGCGCAACCGCCAGGGGATGCGAAGAACTTTCGGTAACGGCCAGCGCCACCCCGTGCAGATCCCGCGGCAGGACGGCCAGCGTCTTCAGGCGCGGCGTGCCCATCGTCAGCGTCCCGGTCTTGTCGAAGACCACCGTATCCACATCGGCCAACCGTTCCAGCGCGCTGCCGTCCTTGATCAGCAGGCCCTTGCGAAACAGCCGCCCCGAGGCCGTGGTCACCACCGCAGGCACGGCAAGGCCAAGTGCGCAGGGACAGGTAATGATCAGCACCGCCGCGGCGATGTTGATCGCAAGGCGCAGATCGCCCGCATGCCACATCCAGCCCAGGAAACTGGCCAGCGCCAGCGTATGCACGACGGGCGTATAGGCGGACGAAGCCCTCTGCGCCAGCGTGGTATAGCGTCCGCGTGCGGATTCGGCGGCTGCGACCAGCTCGGTCAGCCGCGACAGCGAACTGTCGCGCCCCGCCGCCGTCACCTCGACCACCAGAGGGCCGGTCAGGTTCATCTCGCCGACCGAAACCTCTTGCCCCGGCATGATCGCGACCGGAATGCTTTCGCCGGTCAGAAGCGAACGGTCGATCTCGCTGCTGCCCTGGGCGATGCGCCCGTCGGCGGGCATGCGCGATCCGGGCCGGACGCGGATCAGGTCGCCCGGCTTCAGGTCGGCCACGGGCACGGCCACATCCCTGTCGCCCTCGATCCGAAAGGCACGGGGGACCTCGAGCGCGGTCAGTTCCTCGGCGGCGGAACGGGCGACGGCGCGGGTGCGATAATCCAGGTAGCGCCCGATCAGCAGGAAGAAGCACAGCATCGTCACGCCGTCGAAATAGGCATGCGGACCCGAGTTGATCGTTTCGTAAAGCGAGATCCCGCTGGTCAGGATCAGCGCCAGCGAGATCGGGAAATCCATCCCCACCCGCCCGTGCCGCAACCCCCGCCAGGCGCTGGCGAAGAAGGGCCGGCCCGAGAACAGCACCGTCGGCAGGGCGATCATTGCGGAAACCATGTGGAACATGTCCCGCGTCGCGCCGTCGGCGCCGGACCAGACGGCGACCGACAGCAGCATGATGTTCATCATCGCGAAACCGGCCACGCCCATGCGCATCAGCAGGTCGCGGCCCTGCCGGTCGGCGGCCGAGGCGCTGATCGCGGCGGGGTCCAGTTCATGCGCCTCGTAACCCACGGATTCGACGACGGGGATCAGGTCTTCGGCGCTTTGGCCGGGGGCGTCGATATTGACGCGCCGCAGCGACAGGTTGACGCGGGCGGCGCGGACGCCGGGATGGTTGGCCAATGCCCTTTCGATATCGTTGATGCAGGTCACGCAATGGATACCGGGCAGCGACAGGACGACGTCGGTGTCCTTGAAGCGCCCCTCGGCCACGCGCATGGCAAGGGGGGCGACGTCGCAGGCCGGGCAGGCCGAAAGGCGGGAATCATAGCTGCTGGTGGTCGCGCCGGACATGTCAGGCCCCCCGTTCCGGGATGCGATGCTCGATGCGCTGGCGGAACTGCGTCCCGTCGGGCGCGGTCGCGCGCAGATGCAGAAGCCAGGCGCCCGGCGCCAGTTCCAGCGGGGCCGAGAAATAGCCGTTGTGATAGGTGAAGGTCAGGTCCTGATCCTCGCGCATGTGGGTGGGACGGCCCACGGTCACTTGCAGGTCCTGCACCGGCGCGGGGTTGCCCTGCCCGTCGCGGATCGTGATCGCCAGCACCTGCCCGTCATGTTCGGGGCTGACGCGCCAGTTCAGCGCCTCTTGCGCGTTGCGGTCGCGGTCGAAGGTCTGCGAGGCGACATAGCTGCTGCGCACCTCCAGCCCCGGAAAGGTCGAGACGGCCTTGAACGCCATCAGCATATTGACCGAGAAGATCACGGCAAAGGCGCCGCCGGTGATCATCAGGACATGTTTCCCCGTCAGTTCGCGCATCAGGGTTGCTCCTTTCCGTTGAAAACCGTCAGAACCGTGGCCGAGGTCCCGCCGTCCAGGTCCTGCACCGTCAGGCGGACATCCGAACGGTCGGTCTGTGTCAGCGTCGTTTCCGGCCCGCTGGTCAGGTAAAGCCGCTGTGTGCGGGTCGCATCCGCATCGACCGGCACGAGGTTGTCGGGCTGGCCTTCCAGCGTCAGGGCCAGGCCCGGCAGCGGCTCGCCCGAGGGGGCGCTGACGCTGACGGCATATTGCGTTTGCTCGCCCTGCTTGTTGCGCAGGCGCAATTCGTAGGTGTTGCGGATCGAGCCATCCGTCAGCGTCACGAACAGCGGGTTGCGCGCGGGTGTCACATTCACGTCGAAGGCCGAACGCATGAACAGCGCAAAGACCAGCGCGACGCCGATCCCGCCCCACAGCGTGAAGTAAAGCAGCGTGCGCGGGCGCAGCACATGGGACAGCACCGGGCGCGGCGGCTTGCCCGCACGTTCGTCGGTTTCGTCCTTCAGCGCCAGGTAGTCGATCAGCCCGCGCGGCTTGCCGATCTTTTCCATCACCTCGTCGCAGGCGTCGATGCACAGCGCGCAGGTGATGCATTCCATCTGCTGGCCGTCGCGAATGTCGATCCCCATCGGGCAGACGTTGACGCAGGCCATGCAGTCGATGCAATCGCCCTTGGCTCCGCCGTCCGAGCGGGTCGCCTCGCCCTTGCGGATCTTGCCGCGCGGCTCGCCCCGCCAGTCGCGATAGGCGACGGTCAGGGTGTTTTCATCCATCATCGCCGCCTGGATGCGCGGCCAGGGACAGGCGTAGATGCAGATCTGCTCGCGCATGAAGCCGCCAAAGACGAAGGTCGTCGCGGTCAGGATTGCGATGGTGATCCAGGCGATCGGCGGCGCGTTCAGCGTCAGCAGGTTGTGCAGCAGCGTCGGCGCATCGGTGAAGTAAAAGACCCATGCGCCGCCGGTCGCCACCGCGATCACCAGCCAGATCGCCCATTTCGCCAGGCGCAGGCGCAGCTTTCGCGCGCCCCATTTTTCATTGTAGAGCCTCAGGCGGGCGTTGCGGTCGCCCTCGACCCAACGCTCGGTCAGGATGAACAGGTCGGTCCAGACGGTTTGCGGGCAGGCATAGCCGCACCACACCCGCCCAAGCGCCGAGGTGAACAGGAACAGCCCCAGCCCCGCCATGATCAGCAGCCCGGCAACGAAATAGAACTCGTGCGGCCAGATCTCGATCCAGAAGAAGAAGAAGCGCCGGCTGGCCAGATCGACCAGCACCGCCTGGTCGGGCAGGTTCGCGCCGCGGTCCCATCTGATCCAGGGGGTGACGTAATAGATCGCCAGGGTGACACCCATGATGATCCATTTCAGATTTCGGAACCAGCCGTTGACGCGGCGAGGGAAGATCGGCTCGCGGCCCTGATAGAGTTTCGGCGGCTCGATGCCCGAAGATGACATTCTGGCTCTCCTGCAACACGGGCCTGTTTCAGCCCGTTACGGCAGGAAAAGGGGTTGCCTTTCCCTGCCGTCATGGTTTTTTCAGGAAACACCGGCCCCCGGGAAACGCGCGAACAGGATCGGGGGCCGGTGTCCTCTGCGCCGGTTCCCCCGCGCAGATCTGTGTTTCGTTCGGTCCAAGGCACGCCTTGCGCGGTTATTCGCCGCCGCCCAGGCTGTGGACATAGGCCGCCACGGCGCGGATATCGGCATCCGACAGCCGTTCCTGCCACGCGGGCATTACACCGAAGGGTCCGGTGGTCACCATGCGGTTGATCGTCGCGCGGTCGCCGCCGTAAAGCCAGATCGCATCGGTCAGGTCGGGCGCGCCCTGTTCGCGGTCGCCGGTGCCGTCGTCCATGTGGCAGCTTGCGCAGAAGTCTTCGTAGACGACAGCGCCCTCGCCCGCCATCGCGGTGTCATGCGCCTGACCCGAGATCTGCAGGACGTATTCTGTGACCTGCGCGATCTCGGTGCGGTCCAGCATGCCGTCGGTGCCGAAGCGGGGCATCTCGGAATAGCGCGTATCCAGGTCCAGCGGATCGCGGATGCCGTGGCGGATGGTGGTGTAGATGTCGTCTATCGTGCCGCCCCAAAGCCATTCGTTGTCCAGCAGGTTGGCATAGCCGACCGCGCCGCCCCCACCCTGACCGTGGCATTGCGCGCACCAGGTTTCAAACACGGCACGGCCTGCATGGGTCGAGAAGTTGGCCAGTTCGGGATCGGTCGCGATCTCTTCCAGCGGGGTTTCCAGCAGGCGGGCGCGGACCGGGGCGTTCGCCTCGTCAAAACGCTGGATCTCGGATGCGACCTCTTCGCGGACGGAATAGTTCAGCACGCCGCGCGTCGCGCTGGTCAGCAAGGGAACCGCCGGATAGGCGACGACGTAGAAGACCGACCAGACGATGGTGGCGTAGAAGGTCCACAGCCACCAGCGCGGCAGCGGGTTGTCGTATTCCTTGATCCCGTCCCATTCATGCCCCGTCGAGGGAACCTCGACCACTTCGCGCCTGCCCTTGGCGTTGCGCACGACCCGCGTTTCCCTGGGCGGGGCGGGTTGGGCCGGGGTGACCGGCTGGCCCTCGGGGTCCGTCGGCGGATCCTGGGCGATATCGGCCATATGCTTTCGATCGGCGGCCTGGCGTTCAAGCTCGATCCGGTTGTCCGGATTGGCCTGGCTGCTGTGTTCGTCGTCTTTACCGGCCATCACTCGACCTCCGTCTCGCGCCGTGGCGCGGGCTTCGTTTCATTGCGAAAGATGCTTTCCGCGATGTCCTGATGCGTGCGCCGCGAACCGGGGCGGAAGGCGAACAGCCAGACCCCGACAAAGAACAGCGTCAGCGCCAGCAGGACCCAACTGTCCGCCAGTTGCCGCAGGAAGGTATAGGTTTCCATCACGGCCCCCCGTCAGCGCGCAGGATCGGGCTGGAAGGTCGAGAAATCGACCATCGTGCCCAGGACCTGCAAATAGGCGATCAGCGCATCCATTTCCGAAATGCCGGGGCGGCGGTCGAAATTGCGCTGCTGGGCGCCGGGATAGCGTTCCAGCAGTTCCGAGCCATCGGCATCCGGGTCGGCCTGCGCGCGGAAGTCGGCAACGGCGGCCTGGATCATCTCGTCGTCGTAGGGCACGCCCACGCGCGCATCGGCGCGCAACCGCTGCACCATATGGCCGGGGTCGATCATCCGATTGGCCAGAAAGCCGTATTTCGGCATGATCGATTCCGGCACCACCGATTGCGGATCGACAAGGTGATCGAAGTGCCATTCGTCCGAATAGCGTCCGCCGACGCGCGCCAGGTCCGGCCCGGTGCGCTTGGACCCCCATTGGAAGGGGTGGTCATACATAGATTCCGCAGCAAGGCTGTAATGTCCGTAACGCTCGACCTCGTCGCGCATCGGGCGGATCATCTGGCTGTGGCAGGTATAGCAGCCCTCGCGGATGTAGATGTCGCGTCCGGTCAGCTCCAGCGGCGTGTAGGGGCGCACGCCCTCGACCTCTTCGATGGTGTTTTCCAGGTAGAACAGCGGGGCGATCTGGACGATGCCGCCGATGGTCACGACAAGGAAGGAAAAGACCAGCAGAAGCGTCGCGTTCTTTTCGATGATCTTGTGTTTGTCAAGAATGGCCATGTCCGGGTCCTTTCTCTTACTCGGCCGGAACGGCTGCGGTGGTGGAATGGGCCTTGGGCTGCTTGGCCACGGTCGCCCACAGGTTGTAGGCCATGATGATCCCGCCGGCGAGATACAGCACGCCCCCCAGGCCCCGCGCCACGTTCATCGAGAACTTGGCCGCGACGATATCGCCGAAATAGGGGTTGACCAGATAGCCCATGTCGTCGACCTCGCGCCACATCAGCCCCTCCATGATGCCCGAGACCCACATCGAGGCCGCGTAGAGGACCAGCCCGATGGTCGCCAGCCAGAAGTGCCAGCTTACCAGCGCAAGGCTATACAGCCGCTCGCGTCCCCAAAGACGCGGCACCAGGTAATAAAGCGCGCCGAAGGTGATCATGCCGTTCCAGCCAAGCGCGCCGGAATGGACGTGGCCAATGGTCCAGTCGGTGTAATGCGACAGGCTGTTCACGGCCTTGATCGACATCATCGGGCCTTCAAAGGTGGCCATGCCGTAAAAGCCCACGGCGACGACCATCATGCGGATGACGGGATCGGTGCGCAGCTTGTCCCAGGCGCCCGACAGCGTCATCAGCCCGTTGATCATGCCGCCCCAGGAAGGCATCCACAGCATGATCGAAAAGACCATGCCAAGCGTCGCGGCCCATTCGGGCAGCGCGGTATAATGCAGGTGGTGGGGACCGGCCCAGATATACATGAAGATCAGTGCCCAGAAGTGGATGATCGACAGCTTGTAGCTGTAGACCGGACGCTCGGCCTGCTTGGGGATGAAGTAATACATCATCCCCAGGAAACCGGCGGTCAGGAAGAAGCCGACCGCGTTATGGCCATACCACCATTGCGTCATCGCATCCTGCACGCCGCCGAAAAGCTGCACCGACTTGGACCCGAAGAACGAGACCGGCACCGACAGGTTGTTGACGATATGCAGCAGGGCGATGGTGACGATGAACGCCAGGTAGAACCAGTTGGCGACGTAGATATGAGGCTCTCGCCGCTTCATGATCGTGCCCAGGAAGACGGCCAGGTAGGCGACCCAGACCACGACCAGCCACCAGTCCACATACCATTCGGGTTCGGCATATTCCTTGGACTGGGTCGCGCCCAGGATATAGCCCGTCGCCGCCAGCACGATGAAAAGCTGATAGCCCCAGAAGACGAACCATGCCATGTTGCCGCCCCAAAGTCTGGCGGCCGATGTGCGCTGCACCACATAGAACGAGGTTGCGATCAGGGCGTTGCCGCCGAATGCGAAGATCACCGCCGAGGTGTGCAGGGGACGCAGCTTGCCGAAGTTGGTGTAGCCGTTCGTCAATTCGCTGAGGTTCAGCGCCGGAAAGGCAAGCTGGAAGGCGATGATGACGCCGACCAGAAAGCCGACGATGCCCCACAGCACCGTCGCCACGACGCCCGCACGGACGACATCGTCCATATATTCGGTCTCGGGATGCGCGACCCCGGCGAATTTCGGCTCGTCCATCCGGCGCAGGGTGTGCAGGAACATGTATCCTGCAACCAGCGCGACAATCAGCGCATTGACCATATAGGCCGGGTCATCCGCTCTGGCATAGTTGGCCGCGATCGCGGCCCCGACCGCGACAAGGCCAAGCAGGATCAGCTTGATGGTGTCCCACATAGGTTAGGTGTCCCCTTATTCGATCACCGCGACTTCGATCACCACAACCACCCCGGTTCCCGAGGTGGAACGAGGCAGCTTTCGATACTTGCGCATATTCCATCCAATGGGCACAATTCCTTGATCTGGGTCAATACCGCGCGGGAAAAGCAGGGCGCGGCAGCAGGTCGCATCCCGCGCGCGCTTCTTGATCCGGCTCAATGTCCGGGGCGGCGGCCGGTGTTAAGGATAGCCCCGGAAACCGCCCCCATACCGAAAGGACAGACGATGGGATACAAGACGATCTTGACGGTCCTGACCGATACCAACCAGCAGGCCCAGCTAGAGGCGGCGGTCACCATCGCGCGCCAGCATGACGCGCATCTGGATGTCTTCTGCCTTGCGGTCGATCATACCCAAAGCGGCTTTTACTATGCCGGGGCCTCGGCCTATGTCTTTCAGGCCGCGATCGAGGCGGCGATGGAAACGGCGCGGGAACTGGAGGACTGGGCCAAGGCCCGGCTTGAAGGCAGCGGCGTGCGTTACGCGGTGGAAAGCGCGGTGGCGCAGGGCGGCGGGCTGGCGACGCTGGTGGCGATGCGCGCGCGTTTTTGCGACCTTGCCGTGATGAACCGCCCCTATGACGGCAATTACGGCGCCGACCGCGAAAGCGTGGTCGAGGGCGCGCTGTTCGACGGCATCTGTCCGGTGCTGATCGTGCCCGACCAGGTTCCCGAAAGGCTGGGCCAGCGCATCCTCGTCGCCTGGAACCAGTCGAACGAGGCGTTGGCCGCCATCCGCCGCGCCCTGCCCCTGCTTTGTGCCGCCGATCATGTCGAGATCACGGTCATCGACCCCTCGCCCCACAGCCCCGAGCGGGCCGAACCGGGCAAGGCGCTGGCGCGGATGCTGTCGCGCCACGGCGTCAAGGCCGAGATCGCCGTGCTTGCCCGCACCCAGTCGCAGATCAGCGCCATCCTGATGCAGCGCGCCACGGAAATCGGCGCGGACATGGTAGTGATGGGCGCCTATGGCCAGTCCCGCCTGCGCGAGGCGATCCTGGGCGGCGCGACCCGCGACCTGCTGGAAGGAACCTCGGTCCCGATCTTCATGGCGCGTTGAGGGGGGGCGCGTTGTGGGGGGCGCTTCAGACCAGCGGCGCGCCATCCATGTCGTCGCCGCTGATCTCGACCAACTGGGCATAGTCGGGGACGATGATGCTGCGCCTACCCTGCGGGTCGATCAGCCCTTCCTTGCGCAGGGCGGTCATCTGGCGGCTGACGGTTTCCAGCGTCAGGCCCAGGTAGTCCGCCATCGCCTCGCGCGTCAGGGGCAGGTGGATCGACATGCGCCCCGACGGGGTTTCGCGCATCAGCGCCGCCTCGCGCCGGCACAGGATCGCCAGCAGCGACGCGATGCGTTCGCGCGCCGACTTGCGGCCCAGGATCAGCATCCATTCGCGCGCGGCGTCCAGTTCGTCCAGCGTCATCTCGAGCAGGCGCGAGGCAAGGCGCGGCGTATCGGCCAGAAGCTTCTCGAACGGCTTGCGGCGAAAGCAGCACAGGACAAGGTCGGTGACGGCGGTGATGGTATAGGCGGCCTCGATCCGGCGGGGGCGGCCAAGGAAATCGCTTGGCAGCAGCAGCCCGACCATCTGGGTGCGCCCGTCTTCCAGCGTCTGGGTCAGCGTGGCGACGCCCGTCACGACGGTTCCGACGAAGTCCATCTCGTCGCCCGCGCAGACCACCACCTGCCCGGCCGGAAAGGTTCGGTAGAACTTGGCCTGTTCCAGCCGGACCATCTCGTCGGCGTTGCAATGGGCGCAGACCGCGCGGTTGTGAATCCGGCAGGAATCACAGGAAAGCGGCCCGGACTGCGGGGCGGTGGTGACTGGCATAAGCTTGACCTGCGTCAATGACTGTTCGCGTATTCTGGGGAAACACTACGCGCATGAGCAATATTTCGCAACTTGCCGATCTGGGACTGTTCGACGCGCGTGCGCCGCGCTACACCAGCTATCCGCCGGCCAACCACTTCAAGAACGTGGTAACGCCCGCGCATTACCGCGATTGGATCGCCGCCATTCCCGAAGGCAGCAGCATCTCGCTTTACCTGCATGTGCCCTTTTGCCGCAGGCTGTGCTGGTTCTGCGCCTGCCGGACGCAGGGCACGAAAAGCGACTCGCCCGTGCGCAGCTACGTCCAGACCCTGCTGGACGAAATCGCCCTGCTTGGGGAAATCCTGCCGCGCGACGTCACCCTGTCGCGGCTGCATTGGGGCGGGGGCACCCCCACCCTGATCGAACCCGACCTGATGGAAAAGCTGGCAGCCGCCATCTTCCGGCGCATGCCGCTGGCCGAGGGCGGCGAATTCTCGGTCGAGATCGACCCGAACGAGATCGACGAGCCGCGCATGGATGCGCTGGCCCGCGCCGGGCTGACCCGCGCCAGCATCGGCGTGCAGGACTTCGACCCGGCCATCCAGGCCATGATCGGACGCGAGCAGAGCTTCGAGATCACCGCCAGCACCATCGCCATGATCCGCGACCGCGGCATCCGCAGCGTGAACGCCGACATCCTGTTCGGCCTGCCCGGCCAGGACGGCCCGCGCATCGCCGATTCGGTGCAGAAGCTGATGGCGCTTGGTCCCGACCGCATCGCGCTTTACGGCTATGCCCACGTCCCCTGGGTCGCCAAGCGGCAGGTGATGATCCCCGCCGACAAGCTGCCCGACCCGCGCCAGCGCCTTGCCCTGTTCGAGATCGCGCGCAACCTGCTGATCTCGGACGGCTATGACGAGATCGGCATCGACCATTTCGCCCGCCCCGGTGACGGGCTTGCCGTGGCGCAGCGGACCGGGCGGCTGAGGCGGAACTTCCAGGGCTATACCGACGATCAGGCGGATGTGCTGATCGGCCTGGGTGCTTCGTCCATCTCGCGTTTTCCGCAGGGCTATGCGCAGAACGCCCCCGCCACCGGCGCCCATGTCGGCGCGATCCGCGACGGGCGGTTTTCGACGATGCGCGGCCATGTGATGACACCCGACGACCAATGGCGCGCCCGCATGATCGAGGCCGTGATGTGCGATTTCCGCATCGACACCGATGAATTCGTGCGGAAATTCGGTCTGGACCGCGAGACGGTCGCCGGGATGTATTCCCGCATCGCGGCGCAGTTCGGGGATATGGTGACGATCACCGCCCGGGGGCTTTCCCTCGACGAACGCGCCCGCCCCCTGACCCGCATGATCGCGCAGGTCCTCGATGCCTACGACATGGGAAACCAGGCGCATTCGACGGCGATATGACCGCCCGCAGGGGATCCGGCCACGGGTTCCCGGCGCGGCAGCCGTCTTGATGCGGGGCAAGCATTTTCCCTGCGGCTATTGATCCGTCGTGGTTCCCGGTTAGACTTCGGGTCGGGAACGGCTGCCTTGCGGGGCGGCCCGAGGAAAGCGCGACAGGAGGAGAAAGCCGCATGACCCAGCCATCCACCCATACCCCCGAAACGGCGGGCGCCAAGGGCCAAAGCCGCCGGGGCTTTCTGAAAACGACCGGGCTGACGGCGCTCGGCTCGATGCTGGGCATGACCATCCCGTTCGAGCGAAACCTGCCCGCAGGCATCATCCCCGTCGCGCTGGCGCAGGACACCGGCGCCGATTTCATGGCCGGGAAAGAGGGGATGGTGGTCCTGGGCGACCGTCCGCTGAACGCCGAAACCCCGGCGCATCTGCTGGACGACGATATCACGCCCTACAAGCACCTCTTCGTGCGGATGAACGGCCTGGTGCCGCAGAACGCGCTGGACCAGGACGCCGAGGGCTGGGTGCTGACCGTGGACGGCGAGGTCGAGACCCCGCTGGAGCTGACCATCGAGGACCTGCAATCTCGGTTCGAGACCGTCACCAGCCGTCTGGTGATCGAATGCGGCGGCAACGGGCGGGCCTTCTTCCAGCCCGGCACCTCGGGCAACCAATGGACGATGGGCGCCATCGGCTGCCCCGAATGGACCGGCGTGCGGCTGGCGGACGTGCTGAATGCGGCGGGCGTCAAGGACAGCGCGGTCTATACCGGCCATTACGGCAACGACGTCCACCTGTCCTTCGACGAGGACAAGGAGGTGATCTCGCGCGGGGTGCCCATCGAAAAGGCGCTGGAGGGCGATGCGATCATCGCATGGGCCATGAACGGCGAGCCGCTGCCCGCGCTGCACGGCTTTCCGCTGCGGCTGGTGATACCGGGCTATCCGGCCTCGGTCTCGCAGAAATACCTCAACCGCATCTGGGTGCGCGACAAGGAACATGACGGTGAGAAGATGAGCGGCGATTCCTATCGCATCCCGGCCTATCCCGTCGCGCCGGGGACCGAGGTTCCGCCCGAGGACATGGTGGTGCTGACGGAAATGCCGGTGAAATCCGTCATCACCTTTCCCCGCACCGGCACCGAACTGGCCCCCGAGACGCCGACCGAGGTGCGCGGCCATGCCTGGTGCGGCAAGGGCGACGTGGCCGCCGTCCATATCTCGACCGATTTCGGCCAGACCTGGCAAGAGGCCGTGCTGGACGCGCCGCACAACCGCTTCGCCTGGCAGCGCTGGCGGGCCGAGGTCACCCTGCCCCAGCATGGCTATTACGAGGTCTGGGCGCGCGCGACCGATCAGGACGGCATCAGCCAGCCGCCGCTTTCGCCGGTGTGGAACCCGCGCGGCTATGCCAACAACATCCAGCACCGCATCGCGCTGGTCGCCTCGGCATGATGGGAGATCGCATGTTCCGTATCATGACGAGGGCGGCGCTGGGGCTGGGCGCGCTGGTTTTCGGCGCGGG
This sequence comes from uncultured Paracoccus sp., assembly GCF_945915435.1. Taxonomy (GTDB): domain Bacteria; phylum Pseudomonadota; class Alphaproteobacteria; order Rhodobacterales; family Rhodobacteraceae; genus Paracoccus. Next base: position 40,590 of record NZ_CAMEFG010000013.1, read on the forward strand.
AATGGCGCTGGCCGCGCCCGACCCGATGCAGGCCCTGCGCGGCAAGCCCGCCGGCGCCGTGGCGCTGGACCCGATGAGCGCGCTGCGCGCCCATGCCCAGGGTGGCGAGGATATGGCCGGCAATCCCGAATTCGACGGGCTGCCCGACGGCCCCGGCGCGGAAGAGACCTATTATCAATGCGTCGCCTGCCACTCGACCGAAATCATCAAGCAGCAGCGCATCACCGACCTGCGTTGGGACGAGCTGTGGACCTGGATGGTCGAGGAGCAAGGCATGGTCGAACCGGACGAGGAAACCAGGCAGGTGATCCTGTCCTACCTCAAGGAAAACTTCTCATCAGAAAGATGAGGGGGAACGGGCAAGCGGCAGCCTGCCCGTTTCAACAGGACGCAAGGGCTATCGTGAGCGGCGTTCCGCGATAACACTGCGGAAAACCGCAAATCCGCATTGATGCAGTAACGCAATGGCGCGGAATCCCTGCGAAATTGCCCGTGCCCGGAACGATCAACCCGGAAATCCTGAAACCGGATCGGGCAGCGGCACGCCCAAGCCCCCCTGCCCCCTCGGGTTTGCAAAGGCCGCCCCGATCCGGGAAGTTGATCGACGATCAGGCGGCGAGGTGAGCTTTCGCGGGCAGCCCGGTCCGAAATGCGCAAGGCCGGAAACGCCAAGACCCCCCGCTTATCGCGGCAACGCCGGGTCAATGGTCTTGCCGGGTATTTCTTGCGTATCTTGCAACAGTCAAATGCAAATACAGGCGGTTAATGCGGATTTGATCTGCGCCTATCTTGCCGGTCATGACAACGGCGCCGGGCGGATCGCCCCGGCGGAAACTGGCGATCTTGATGAAAGGTGACGCGATGGATGACCGGCCCTGCGGGCATGGGGCGCGGAGCGCGCCTTCGCGCCCTTCGGCTTCGAGATCTTCCCGGCCCGTGCCGAGTCTGTCGAATGGACTGCCGCCCTGGCCGGGGCGCCGCATGGCGAACTGGCCTGGCTGATGGCGGCGCTGATCCTGGGCCATGTGGTCATGGCCGGGCTGCACCGGGCGATGTGGCGCGACGGCACCTTGTCGCGCATGGCCGGCACGCCCCGGAAGGCGTGAACGAACAATCACGAAAGGAAACCCAAGATGAAACTCTATTACGCCCCCGGAAGCTGCTCGCTCTCGCCCCATATCGCGCTGCGCGAGGCGGGGCTGGCGTTCGATCTGATCCGCGTCGATACCCGGACCCATACCTTCGGCGACGGCCAGGACTATTACGCGGTCAACGAGTTGGGCTATGTCCCCGTCCTGCAACTCGACAGCGGCGAGGTGTTCCGCGAAGGCGCGGTGCTGGTCCAGTATATCGCCGATCAGGCGCCCGCGACCGGCCTGGCCCCGGCGAACGGCACCATCGAACGCTATCGCTTGCAGGAATACCTGACCTTCCTGGGCAGCGAGATCCACAAGGGCTTCATCCCGCTGTTCTACGCCGCCGCCGCCGAGGGCTATTTCGACATCGCCAAAGCCAAGCTGTTCGAGCGTTTCCAATGGATCGACGCCCAGCTTGCCGGCAGGGACTTCCTGATGGGCGAGCGGTTCACCATCGCCGATTGCTACCTGTTTGCGCTGATCGGATGGGCCAGGGCGGACTGGATGAGTTCGGTCTTCCAGCTTGACCTCGACCTGACCGGGCTTGGCAATCTGGCCGCATGGCACAAGCGCGTCATGGCCCGCCCGACCGTGCAGGCGGCGTTGCAGGCCGAGGGGCTGAGGGCGGAAGCCGCCTGACGCAAGGGGGTCGGATTGACCAAGGCCCCGCGATCCGCAACGCTGTCGCCAAGGACAGCAGGAAAGGAATTCGCCGATGCGCACACCCGTTCAGCTTGGCGGACTGACCGTTTCCTCCATCGGTTACGGCTGCATGGCCCTGACCGGCATCTATGGCGGCGGGTTGACGGATGACGACGCCCGCGAGCAATTGCACAAGGCCATCGATGCCGGGATCACCCTGCTCGACACCGCCGATGTCTATGGCGATCCGCGCCCCGGCCACGAAGGCCCCGCCGGCACCAACGAGGACATGCTGGCCCCGCTGCTGGCCGAACGGCGCGACGACGTGCAGATTTCCACCAAGTTCGGCATCACCGGCGAGCAGGTGGACCCCGAGACCGGCAGGATCGAGGCAGGCCGCATCGCCGGCAGGCTGGACTATGTCCGCGCGGCCTGCGAGGCCTCGCTGCGGCGGCTGGGCGTCGAGGCGATCGACCTCTATTACCTGCACCGGCCCGACCTGACCGTGCCGATCGAGGAGACCGTCGGCGCGATGGCCGAGCTTGCCCAGCAAGGCAAGGTGCGCCACCTGGGCCTGTCCGAGGTGACCGTGGACGAATTGCGCCGCGCCCACGCAACCCACCCGATCTCGGCCCTGCAATCGGAATGGAGCCTGTGGTCGCGCGATGTCGAGGCAAGGATCGTCCCCGCCTGCGCCGAACTTGGCATCGGCTTCGTCTCCTACAGCCCGCTCGGGCGCGGCTTCCTGACCGGCACGCTGACGAAAGAGGCCGCCGCCGCCGACATCCGCGGCGCCACCGAGCGCATGGGCGCGGGCTGGGACGCGAACGCGCGCGCCCTTGCCCTGGTCGCCTCGGTGGCCGGGGAACTGGGCGCCAGCAACTCGCAGGTGGCGCTGGCCTGGCTGTTTGCCAAGGGCGCGCAATACGGGGCGGCGACCGTGCCCATCCCCGGCTCGCGCCGCGCGTCGCGCATGATCGAGAACCTCGGCGCGGCGGGTCTGGTGCTGACCGACGACCAGATGCGCCGCCTCGACACCGTGGCGGGCCTCGTCACCGGCGCCCGCAACCTCTATGCCGACAACGCAGACTGGACCACCGAAAACCGGGAATGAGGGGCCGGGCGGAACTGCTGCCGACAATCTACCATCAGTAACTTACCTGTGGATATGCCCGGAACGCGGCGCCCCGTCAAACCACCCAGCCAGCCCGGAGTCGATTTCATGTCGGACAGCAAGCTTACGCTCTACAGTCTCAACATCTGCCCCTTCGTGCAGCGCGCGGCGATTGCGCTGCTGGAAAAGGGCGTCCCGTTCGAGCGCGTCTTTATCGACACCGCGAACAAGCCCGAGGGTTTTCAGAAGATCTCGCCTCTGGGCAATGTGCCGGTGCTGGCGGTGCGTCAGCCGGACGGCAGCGATGCGGCGATCTTTGAAAGCCTCGTCATCTGCGAATATATCGAAGAGACCCAACCCGGCCGCAAGCAGCATCCCGCCGACCCCTTGGCACGGGCGCGTCATCGCGGCTGGATGGAGTTTGCATCCTCGATCATCTCGGCCATCGTCGGGATCGAACGCGCGGCGGATGAAGAAGCCCTCAGGACCAATGCGGACAGGATCGCCGCCCGCTTTGCCCGGCTCGAGCAGGAACTGGGCGTCGGCCCCTATTTCGACGGCGCGGCGTTCAGCCTTGTCGATGCGGTCCATGCGCCGATCTTCCGGTATTTCGACGTCTTCGACAGCTTCCGGGACCTTGGCGTTTTTGCCGATCTTTCCAAGGTGTCGGCATGGCGCAAGGCATTGGCCGAACGGCCCAGCGTCCAGCAGGCGGTGACGGCGGATTACCACGATGAGATGGTGAAATACCTTGAAAAGCGCGGCTCCTGCCTGCTTCGGGCCGGTCGCTGAGACCGTCGCGCTAGGGCCATGACCCAGCCCCCCGCATCCCCGGCCCCGCGCAAGCGCCTGAAAAGAGAACAGCGCCTTGCGCAACTGATGGATCTGTCCTGGCGGCTTGTCCGCGAGGAGGGAACCGATGCGCTGACGCTGGGGCGCCTTGCCGATGCGGCGGGGGTCACCAAGCCGGTGGTCTACGACCATTTCGGCACGCGCCACGGGCTGCTGGCGGCGCTCTATCGCGATTTCGATCTGCGCCAGGGCCGGAATCTGGAGGCGGCTCTGGCCCAAGGCAAGCCCGACGCCGACAGCCGGGCCAGGCTGATCGCCGCGCATCATATCGGTTGCGTCACGGCCGAGGGGCGGGAACTGCCCGACGTGGTGGCGGCGCTGAGTTCCTCGCCCGAACTTGCGACGATCAAGAGGGAATGCCAGACGGCCAGCATAGAGAAATACGGGCATGCGCTGGCGCCCTTCATGGCGTCAAAGACCTTGCCGAAAGCCGCGCTCTGGGCGATCCTGGGCGCGGCGGATTCCCTGTCGAATGCCGTTCTTGCGGGGGAGGCGACCGAAGGCGAGGCCCATGAGGAACTGTATGAATTGATCATGGCGGCCATCCGCCGCAACTGATGGCCGCCACCGCGAACCCTGTCGAATTGCATCCGGGATCGCGCCGCATATTCACCTTTGCCCCTCTCACGGGACTGTCCTGCATGCGCCGGCATTGCCATTGCCAGCCGGATGGGCTTTGACTGGAACGGCAGTGACCAGCCATTGCCTTCCCTGACCGTTGCAGATCATGCAAGAAACCAGCGCCGCCTCGATCGAGGAACTCAGAACCTTCATCACCGTCGCCGAACTGGGCAGCTTCGCCGAGGCGGCGCGGCATCTGGGGCGGGACACTTCCGTGTTGTCGCGGCGCATCAATGCGCTTGAGCGGCGTTTGGGCGTGCGCCTGCTGGCCCGCACGACGCGGGCGGTCGCCCTGACCGAGGCGGGCACGCAATATCACCGCCGCGTGCAGGCCATCCTGGACGAGTTGGAGGCGGCGAACCGCGAGGTCAGCGATATCGCCGTCACGCCGCGGGGGTTGCTTCGGGTGTCGATGCCGCTGGCCTTCGGGCGGCGCTGGATCGCGCCGCTTCTGCCGGGTTTTGCCGCCGATTTCCCCGAGATCCGCGTCGATGCGCGCTTCACCGACTGCCATGTGGACCCGGTCGCCGAGGGTTTCGACCTGGCCCTGCGCGTGGGCCGGCCCGCCGACAGCGCCTGCATTGCCCGCAAGATCGGCAGCTACCGCACCATGCTGGTGGCCGCCCCCGCCTATCTTGCCGCGCGTGGCATGCCCGAGCGGCCCGAGGACCTGGGCACCCATGCCTGCCTTGGCTTTACCGGCCACGTCACCTGGCCGCGCTGGCCGCTGACGAAGGGCGGCAGGCGGGTCATGGTCGAGCCGAAGGGACCGATCATCTCGGACAGTGCCGAGATCCTGGTGGATGCCGCCGTTGCCGGTTCAGGCATCATCCTTGCCCCCGACTGCCATGTCATCGACCACCTGCGCCGCGGCGAGTTGGTGGAAATCCTGCCGGGCTGGTGCGCGGCGAACGACGGCCCGATCAATGCCATCCTTCCGCCGGGCCGGATCGTGCCCGCGAAAGCCCGCGTCTTCATCGACCGCTTGACGCAAAATCTGCGCGATGGATGGCAATGGGACGGCGGGCGGGGGTAAGCCCTGCGACATCCTGGCATGGCCTCCGCCCCTGCCCAGTCGCAAAAATGCAATCGGTCTGTCGTATCGATCCCAAAGTATCGCCCTCCCCCCATGATTAAAGGATGCGGATTTCTTTCACGCGATTACCGCAATCGCGGAAGAATTGCAGAGGAGGAATATATGGACCAGCGTATCAGCGGGACAAAGGTGATCACCTTTGCCGGGGCATTCATTGCATTTCTTATAGGTTCGGGATTCGCGACAGGGCAAGAGATACTGCAATATTTCACGTCATACGGATATTGGGGAATTGCCGGCGCCCTTGTCGTGATGATTTTGCTGATTTACATCGTCGTCGCGTTCATTACGGTCGGATATCAAGAGAAGTTTGAAAAACCAAGCGACATATTCGCCTATTTCTGCGGAAAACCCCTTGGGATGTTTTTTGATTTCTTTTCGATCATCTTCATCTACATGTCCTTCATGGTGATGATCGCCGGGGCCGGCGCGACCTTGAATGAGCATTTCCAGCTTTCGCCGATGGCGGGCGGAATCGGGATGGCCATCCTGGTGATGATAACGGTTTGCCTTGGCCTGAACCGGCTTGTCGAGGTCATCGGCGTCATCGGGCCGGTGATCGTGGTCCTGTCCATCGCATTGGGCCTGTCGGCGATCCTGAAAAGACCCGAAGGCATCGCCGAGGGCAATGCCCTTTTGCCGACGCTGGAACTGAAAACCGCCTCGACGAACTGGCTGTTCGCGGCGGGGTCCTATGTCGGGTTCTGCATGCTCTGGCTGGCGACGTTCATGGCCGCGATGGGCGCGACCGCCAACAGCCGGAAGGAAGCGGCCCTTGGCGGCGCATTGGGGGCGGTCGCCTTTTCCGCCGCCGTCATCATCGTCGCCCTGGGGTTGCTGGCCAATATCGCGCAGGTCAACGGAACGGAAATCCCTTCGCTCTACCTGGCGCATAACCTGCATCCGCTTCTGGCGACGGGCTTTTCGCTGATTATCTTCGCAGGCATCTATACGACTGCCGTGCCGCTGCTCTGGACGGTCGTCGCCCGTTTCACGAAAGAGAAAAGCAGCAACTTCGTCATCCTGACGGTGGTGCTTACCGCTATCGGCACCTTTATCGGATTGCGGGTTCCCTTCTCGACGATGGTGAATATCGTTTATGTCATCAACGGATATGTGGGGGTGTTGCTGCTGGTCCTGATGCTGGTGAAAACCCTTGCCGGAAAGGCGAAAGGGCCACCGCCTGAATGGATCGCAAGATTGGGGCGGGGATGATCGACCGCTTTTTCCCGCCCCGTCTGGAAAGTGGCGCATCCGAATGCGGCTCAATTCCCCTGCGGTATCAATACGCCCGTCGTATAGGCCGGCTCCGCATGACCCGCCTGCGCCTGGCGGTATTCGTTCGGCGTCAGCCCCCTTTCGGCCTTCATCGCCCTGACCAGATGCGAGGCGTCGCAGAAGCCGCAGGCAAGGGCGATCGAGTTGATGGGGTCGCGGCTGGTGCGCAGCCTGAGCATGGCCTTTTCGATCCGCAGTTCCAGGTAGATCTTCTGGGGCGAGCGTTTCAGATCGACCTGGAAGCGGCGTTCCAGCGTGCGGCGCGCGACGCCCAGTTCAAGGGCGAGGTCGTCGATGGTCCGGGGCATCTCGATGTTCTGCTGCATGCGCAGGACCGCGCGCTTGACCAGCGGGTCTTCGGCGCGGCGGGCAAGCTGCTGGCCGGGTTGCGGGCGCTCGCCGCTCAGCGCGTCCTCGATCATCATGATATTGAGGCTTTTCGTCGCCGCCGACTGGCCGATATGGCGCTGGACCAGAAAGGCGGCCAGATGCGAGGCGCTATGACCACCCGAGCAGGTCAGGCGGTCGCGGTCCACGACGAAGATCTGGTCCGAGACGGGCATTTCCGTATCGAAACGGTCCAGGAAATCCTGATGGTGAAACCAGCTCACGCAGCAGCGATATCCTTGCAGCAGCCCGGCCTCTTGCAGGATGAAGACGCCGGTGCAAAGGCCGATCAGCGGCACGCCCCTGGCGGCTTCGGTGCGCAGGTATTCCAGCGCCTCGTTGCTGATGGCGCGATAATCGCCGATCAGCCCGCCCACCACGACAAGATAGTCGAAGCTTGCCGCGTTGCGCAGGCGGATTTCCGGCTGGACGCGGATCCCGCAGCTTGAGCGGATCGCCAACCCGTCATGGGCCAGCACCGTCCATTCGCAGCGGATCGGGCGCGACTTGTCGGCCTCATCCGCGGCCAGGCGCAGGACATCGACGAAATTGGCAAAGGCCGAAAGGGTGAAGCGGTCGGCAAGGATGAAGCCGATGCGCAAGCGGTTCTTCCAAGACTGGGCCATGCCGCATTCCTTCAAGCCACCTGTCGTTTATATCCCATACCGCGCGTTCGATCCAGCGTAACCTGCACGGGATTGCGATACGGGGACCGGGATAAGGGGGGCCGGAAAATGACGGGTTTCAGCGCATTTGCCTTATTGAAGAACGTCCCGGCCGGGCACGGGGCCGCCAGCGCAACCCTTGCGATCCGCGGGGCGTAGATGTTCCTTTCGGTTTTCGACATCTTCAAGGTCGGGATCGGTCCTTCGTCCTCGCATACGATGGGACCGATGGTTGCCGCCGCGCGCTTCCTTGGCGATCTGCGCAGGGGCGTCGAAAAGGTTCCCGGCGCGGGGGCCTTGCATGGGCTGGGTGCCAGCCTGCACGGCTCGCTGGCCTTTACCGGCAAGGGACATGCGACGGATCGCGCGGTGATCCTGGGCCTGTGCGGCCTGCTGCCCGACACGCTGGACCCCGACCGCGCCGAAGAGATCGAGGCCGAGGTGCGCCTCACCGGCCTTGTCCACCCCGAGGGGCTGCCGCCCCTGCATTTCGCCCCCGAAAAAGACCTGCTCTTCGATTACGGGCCGCCCTTGCCGGGCCATGCCAACGGTTTGATCCTCAGGGCTTTCGATGCCGCTGGCCGGACCTATTACCAGCAGACCTATTATTCGATCGGCGGCGGTTTCGTCGCAAGCGCCGAGGAGTTGGAACGCAGCGCGAATGCGCAGGACGCCCCGCCCGCGGCGGTCCCCTACCCCTTCGCCCGCGCCGATGAGATGCTGCGGATGGGCCGCGCCTCGGGAAAGACCATCGCCCAGATGAAGCGCGCCAACGAAGAAGCGGCCCACGGCGACGGGCTGGACGCCCGGCTGGACCGTATCTGGCAGGTCATGGACGGATGCATCCAGCGCGGATTGACGCAAGAGGGTATCCTGCCCGGCGGGCTGAAGGTCCGGCGGCGGGCGCGGCTGATCCATCGGCAGTTGCAGGCCGAGCGGGGCCGCAACCTCAACCAGCCGCACCAGGCGAACGACTGGATGAGCGTCTACGCGATGGCGGTGAACGAGGAAAACGCCGCCGGGGGCCGCGTCGTCACCTCGCCCACGAACGGGGCGGCGGGCGTGGTGCCGGCGGTGGCGCGCTATTACCTGGACCATTGCATCGGTGCCCGCCCGGACGGGGTCCGCGACCTGTTGCTGGTCGCCTCGGCCATCGGCGGGATCATCAAGCACAACGCCTCGATTTCGGGGGCCGAAGTCGGTTGCCAGGGCGAGGTGGGTTCCGCCAGCGCGATGGCTGCGGCGGGGCTGTGCGCGGTTCTGGGCGGCACCAACGAACAGGTGGAAAACGCTGCCGAAATCGCGCTGGAACATCACCTTGGCATGACCTGCGACCCGGCGGCGGGGCTGGTGCAGGTGCCCTGCATCGAACGCAATGCATTGGGTGCGATCAAGGCCGTCTCGGCCGCCAGCCTGGCCTTGCGGGGGGACGGCGCGCATTTCATGCCGCTGGACAACTGCATCAAGGTCATGCGCGACACGGGCCGCGACATGGATCTGAAATACAAGGAAACCTCGCAGGGCGGCATCGCCGTGAACCTGCCGGAATGCTGAAGGGAGGGTCTGGTTTGACCAATTACGTCATGAAGGTGTCCTGCCCCACGCGGGCGGGGATCGTTGCCGCCGTGTCCAGCTATCTTGCGCAGGCGGGCTGCAATATCAACGACAGCTCGCAATTCGCCGATCAGGACAATGGCCGTTTCTTCATGCGCATCCGCTTCGTGTCGGAAGGGGGACAGGTGCTGGAGGATATCGCCGGCGGCTTTGGCGAGATCGCGTCAGGCTTCGGCATGGAATACGAATTCCGCGACCTGTCGCAAAAGCCCCGGATCGTCGTCATGGTGTCGCGCTTCGGGCATTGCCTGAACGACCTGCTCTATCGTTCGCGCATCGGGGCGCTGCCGGTCGAGATCGCGGCGGTCGTCTCGAACCATACCGACTATCAGAAACAGGTCGTGAATGAGGATATCCCCTTTCACTTCATCCGCGTGACCCCGGAAACCAAGCCGCAGGCCGAAGCGGCGATCATGCAGGTGGTTCATGACACCAGGGCCGAACTGATCGTCCTGGCACGCTACATGCAAGTGCTGTCGGACCAGATGTGCCGGGAAATGTCGGGGCGGATCATCAATATCCACCACTCTTTCCTGCCCAGTTTCAAGGGCGCCAACCCCTACAAGCAGGCGTTCGAGCGCGGCGTGAAGCTGATCGGAGCGACCAGCCATTACGTCACCGCCGACCTGGACGAAGGCCCGATCATCGAACAGGACACGATCCGCGTCACCCATGCGCAGTCGCCCGAGGATTACGTCAGCCTTGGCCGCGACGTCGAGGCGCAGGTGCTGGCCCGCGCCGTCCACGCACATATCAATCACCGGGTGTTCCCGAACGGGTCCAAGACCGTGGTATTCCCGGCCTCGCCCGGGGAATATGCGTCCGAAAGGATGGGCTGACGGTTCCTTGCCGGATCGGAATGTCCCCGCGCCCCGTTTGGACGGGATTCACCGGCCCGCCCGATTGCCGGGCGAGCCATATTGAGGGTCCTGCCGGAAGTTTGGCCTTCCAGTCAGGTCGCGGGTGCGAAGGTCAGAGGGCGGCTTCGATCTTCTCGGCCACTTCCGCGGGGACCCATTCCGTCCAGATATCCCTGTTTTCCTCAAGGAAATGCACGGCGCCATCCTCGCCCATCGCCTGATTGTCGGCCTGCCAAGCCATCAGGGCGGCCACGGTGTCGTTGCTCCAGCCGCGGGTGTCGAAATACTCCATGATCGCCGGATCAATCCGGTCGGCGAAGTCGCGGGTCACGACCGTCATGACCGTATCGATGGGCCAGCCCGTCACCTTGGGGTCGGCGCAATCGAGGTTGGTCGTGCATCTTTGCCATTCCTCGGGGTCATGTTCCTGGGTGGGTTCCAGCAGCACCAGCTCATACCGGCCCAGAAGCGCGGTCGGCGCCCAGTAATAGGTGACGAAGCCTTCCTCGCGCTCGTAGGCGCGGGCGATGGCGCCGTCCAGACCGGCGGCGGAACCGGGCCGCATCAGGTTGAAACCCTTGGCTTCGGCCTCATATGCCCTGAAAAGCTGCGCGGTGACGACCGTGGCCCCCCATCCTTCGGCGCCGTTGAAGATCACGCCCCTGTCGGGGTTTTCGGGATCGGGGAACAGGTCGGGACGGGCCAGGGCGTCCTCGACCGTCCTGATATCAGGGTTGGCATCGGCGAGGTATTTGGGAATCCACCAGCCCTGGATGCCGCCATCGGGCAAGGCCGGGGCGCCGTAGACGATCTTGCCGTCCTCCAGCCCCTGCGGCACGATCTCGGGCAAGAGGTCCACCCAGGTTTCGGAAGAAACGTCGGGCGCGCCCCGCTCGATCATCGAGGTAGTCGAGGGAACCGTATCGCCGGGCATGGTTTCGACGGTGCAGCCATAGCCGTTTTCGAGGATGAACTTGTCGACATAGGTCAGCAGTTCGGCACTTTGGACATTGTGAAGCGCAAGCGAGACATTGCCGCAATCCTGCGCCGCAGCCTGCCACGCGCCGCCGAAGAGACCTGCGGCCAGAACAGTCGAAGCAAGCAGTCTTTGCATGTTCTTTCTCCCTTTATGCGGCGGTGAAGGGGCCGCGTTGTCTTCCTTGGGGGTCGGGCATTCGCCGTTGTCGACGGCTCTGCCTCACCATATTCGTATACGATATTTCTTCTACGAAAAGTTTCGGGCAAGGGTGATTCTGTCAAGCGGTTTTTCAGCCGCAGGCGCATGCCGGGCTGCAAGGCCCGGGGGGCGCTGCCCCCCGATCCCCGTGCCGGGGATTCCCCCCGGGGTATTTGGATGATGAAGAATTTCCGCAATGTTCAGAGGTCCTTCACGATTCTGAGCGCATCATAGATCGCGGCATGGGTGTTCCTTGCGGCCACGGCGTCGCCGATGCGGTAGAGGCGGAAGCGGGCTTCGGGGTTCTTGCGGATCGCTTGCGGGCGGCCGGTGGTCAGGGCGTCGTAATCGACCTCGCCCAGATTGGACGACAGGGGTTTGAGGTCGAAATAGAGGTCGTCCAGCGGGCGGGTGCCGTGATTGACGACGACCTGGTCGACGATGCGTTCGCGGGTGAAGGTGCCGTAATCGCTGCCCAATGTCGCGCGCAACTGGTTGCCGTTGCGGGTCACCGACAGCAGCCGCCAGGTGACGGTGAAGGTGGTGTCGCGCTTTTGCAGGTTGCGCATGTAGGGGACCAGGTTCATCGCCATCACCTCGGGCGAGAAACTGCGGTCGGGGGTGACGATCTCGACCGAGGCCCCCGTGGCCGAGATCAGATCGGCGGCCTGCAGCGCCGCGTGGTCGCCCGCATCGTCGAAGATCAGCACGTTGCGGCCCGGCTTGACGTCGCCCGACAGGATGTCCCAGGCCGAACAGGTCAGGTCGTCGCCCTGCGCCAGCACCTCGGTATGGGGCAGGCCGCCGGTGGCGACGATCACCTCATCGGGGTCGGTGGCCAGGACGTCGTCCATCTCGGCATAGGTGTTGAAGCGGAACCGGACGCCGTGTTTTTCGCACATGGCCTGACGCCAGGCGATGATCGAGATCATCTCGCGCCGCCGTTCGTCCTGCGCGGTCAGGCGGATCTGGCCGCCGGGCTGAGGGGCGGCCTCGAAGACGGTCACGTCATGGCCGCGCTCGGCGGCGACACGGGCGGCCTCCATCCCCGCCGGGCCGGCGCCGATGACGGTGACGCGCTTCTTCGCCGGGGCGGGCGGGATGGTCTGCGGCATGGTTTCCTCGCGGCCCGTCGCGGCATTGTGCAGGCAGAAGGCCATGCCGCCCTGATAGATCCGGTCGAGGCAATAATTCGCGCCGACGCAGGGGCGGATGTCGTCCTCGCGCCCCTCCACGATCTTGCGGACCAGATGCGGGTCGGCCATATGGGCGCGCGTCATGCCCACCATGTCCAGCAGGCCCGAGGCGATGGCGTGGCGGGCGGTCGGCACGTCGGGGATCTTGGCCGCGTGGAAGGTCGGGAAGCCGGTGGCCTTTCTGATCTGCCCGGCGAAGTCCAGATGCGGGGCGTTGCGCATGCCCTGCACCGGGATCACGTCGGTCAGCCCGGCATCGGTGTCGATATGGCCCTTGACCACGTTCAGGAAGTCGACCAGCCCGCTGTCCTTCAGTTTTTGCGAGATCGCCAGCCCGTCCTCGGCCGAGATTCCGCCCGGCAACTCCTCGTCGCCGGTATAGCGCACGCCGAGGATGAAATCCTCGCCGCAGCGTTTGCGGATCTCGCGCAGGATGTCGAAGGTGAAGCGCAGCCGGTTGTCCAGGCTGCCGCCGTAAGGCCCGTCGAGGTCATTGGTCAGTGGCGACCAGAACTGATCCATCAGGTGGCCATAGGCTTGCAATTCCAGCCCATCGAGGCCCGCCGCCTTCATCCGTTCGGCCGCATCGGCATAATCGGCGACGATGCGGGCGATGTCCCAGTCCTCCATCTTCTTGGGGAAGGACCGATGCGCCGCCTCGCGTTCATGGCTGGGCGAGACGACGGGCAGCCAGTCGGCCTTGTCCCAGCGGGTGCGGCGGCCAAGGTGGGTCAGCTGGATCATCACCGCGGCACCGTGGTCGTGGCATTCGTCGGTCAACTGCTTCATCCAACCGACCACCTCGTCCTTCCAGGCCAGGATATTGTTGAAGACCGGCGGGCTGTCGCGCGAGACCGAGGCCGAGCCTGCCGTCATCGTCAGCGCCACGCCCGCCTTGGCGCGTTCCACGTGATAGGCGCGATAGCGGTCCTTGGGCATGCCGTCCTCGGGATAGGCCGGCTCGTGGCTGGTGATCATGATGCGGTTGCGAAGCGTCAGGTGCTTCAACTGGTAGGGCTGCAGAAGGGGATCGTTCGACATCGGATCTGCCTGTGAAAGGTGGACGGGTCGGGTTTCAGGATCGAAGGAATGTTCATTTGTGTCAATTAAAAAATCAAGCATGAACATTATCGGATCATCCTGGAACATTTTTCTTGAATGGAATCGGATGGCTGGCTAGGCTTGCCGCATGGGACAACGTGCTGCGACAGCGGAAGGCGGATGGCGTGGATCGCGCGAGGGCTGGCTTGAAACCGGCTACCGGGCGCTGATCGAAGGGGGCGTCGATGCGGTCAAGATCCAGCCCCTGGCCAGGCAACTGGGCCTGTCGCGCACCAGCTTTTACTGGTTTTTCGAAGATCGCGAGGCGCTGCTGACCGCGCTGATCGACGGCTGGGCGGAACGGACCACCATCCCGATGATCGGGGCGGCGCGGGAATATGCCGAATCGCTGGCCGAGGCGATGCTGAACGTGCTGGCCTGCTTTCTGCCCGACCGTTTCGACAGCAGGCTGGAATTTGCGGTGCGCAGCTGGGGCTTGCAGGACGCAAGCGTCGCCGCCCGCGTGGCCGAGGCGGACGAGGCGCGGCTGGCGGCCCTGCGCGAGATGCTGGTCCGCTGGGGCCGCCCCGAGCAGGAGGCCGATGTGCGGGCGCGGACGATCTATCTGACGCAGATCGGCTATATCTCGATGCGCGCGCAAGAGGACCTGGAAACCCGGCTGGCCCGCGTCCCCACCTATGTCGAAATCTACACCGGCACCCGGCCCGAACCGCGCGAACTCGCGCGATTCGATGCGCGGGTCCGCAGCCTTGCCGGATCGTCATGAGGACGTTCCGCAATCCATTCGGAACGAAGGCCCGCCTTCTTCCGGCCACCCGGACAGGGCGACGGTCCGAATGGCGAATACCCATGTCGCTACAGGGAGAAACTGAAAAATGAAACGATCCTTCATCCTCGGCACCGCTGCCGCCCTGCCCTTCATGGCGCTGGCCGGGACCGCCCAGGCCGAATGCGGCGATCTGACGATTGCGAGCATGAACTGGCAAAGCGCGGAATTCGCCGCCGCGCTGGACGCCTTCATCCTCAACAACGGTTATGACTGCAACGCCGAGGTGATCCAGGGCGACACGGTGCCGACGCTGACCTCGATGGTCGAACGCGGCCAGCCCGAGATCGCGCCCGAAGGCTGGGTCGACCTGGTGCCCGAGGTCATCCAGTCGGGCCTGGCCGAAGACCGCATCGTCGTCACCGGCGACATCCTGACCGACGGCGCCGTCCAGGGCTGGTGGATTCCGAAATACATCGCCGACGCCAACCCCGACCTCAAGACCATCGACGACGTGCTGGCCCGCCCCGACCTGTTCCCCGACCCCGAGGATCCGTCGAAAGGCGCGATCTTCAACGGTCCGGCGGGCTGGGGCGGCACGGTCGTCACCACCCAGCTTTTCAAGGGTTTCGGGGCCGAGGAAGCGGGCTTCAACCTGATCGACACCGGCTCGGCCGCCGGTCTGGATGGCTCGATCGCGCGCGCATACGAGCGTGAAGCGGGCTGGGTCGGCTATTACTGGGCGCCGACCGCGCTTCTGGGCCGTTACGAGATGGTCAAGCTGGACCACGGGGTCGAGCTGGACATGGATGAGTGGCAGAGCTGCACCTCGAACGCCGATTGCGACGCGCCGCAGAAGAACGACTGGCCGGTGGACAAGGTGCAGACCGTCGTCGCCAAAAGCTTCGCCGATTCCGCGCCTGACGAGATCATGGACTACCTGTCCAAGCGGGCCTGGACGAACGAGACCGTGAACGGGATGATGGCCTGGATGACCGACAACCAGGCGCAGGGCGAGGATGGCGCGCGCGAGTTCCTGCGCCTGCATGAAGAGATGTGGACCGAGTGGGTGACGCCCGAGGCCGCCGAGAAGATCAAGGCGGCGCTCTGACCTGATCGCGGCGCCCCGATCCCTGCGCGGCGGGCGGGTCATTCCCGCCCGCCATGACCCGGCACCCTCATGCGCGAGGCACCCATGCCATCCTGGCTGACATCCTTCCCACAGTTGAGCAATTCCTTCCTTCGCGACCTTCAGCGAAGCATCGACGACGGATTCCGCACCTTCACCCGCGGCTACGGCGACCTGATCGAGGGGTTCTTCAGCCCCCTGCAAACCATGCTGATCTGGTTCGAGCGGCTGCTGCTGAACACCCCCTGGCTGATCATCCTGGCGGTCGTCGCCGCCCTTGCCTGGGGCGCCAGCCGCAGCCTGCGGGTGGTGATCGGCAGCGTGGCGACGCTGGTCCTGATCGGCCTGTTCGGGATGTGGACGGACACGATGCGCACCGTCTCGATGGTGCTGGCGGCGACCTTCCTGTCCATCGCCATCGGCCTGCCCTTGGGGATCGTGATGGCGCGCTCGGACCGGGTGCAGCGGCTCATCAGCCCGGTGCTGGACATCATGCAGACCATGCCCAGCTTCGTCTACCTGATCCCGGTGGTGATGCTGCTGGGCATCGGCCGGGTGCCCGGCCTGATCGCGGTGGTGATCTACGCCATCCCGCCGATGATCCGGCTGACCAACCTGGGCATCCGCCAGGTCGACCGCGAGGTGCTGGAAGCCACCGACGCCTTCGGTTCATCCGCCTGGCAGAAGCTGGTCAAGGCGCAGTTGCCGCTGGCGCTGCCCACGATCATGGCCGGCATCAACCAGACCATCATGATGGCGCTGGCGATGGTGGTGATCGCCTCGATGATCGGGGTGCAGGGGCTGGGCCAGCCGGTGCTGCGCGCGATCTCGAACCAGTATTTCACGCTGGGGCTGTTCAACGGCTTCGCCATCGTCGGCATCGCCATCCTCTTCGACCGCATCAGCCAGGCCTGGGGCAAGCGGCTGCAAAAGCACCAGGAGGCCAGCCATGACTGATCCCGCCATCGACCCCATCGGCATCGAGATCCGCAACCTCTACAAGATCTTCGGTCCCAACCCCGAGGCCCATGTCGCAGCCGTCCGCGCCGGCATGAGCAAGGCCGAATTGCAGGCCCGCCACGGCCATGTGCTGGGCCTGAGCGACATCAACATCTCGGTCGTGCCGGGGTCCATCCAGGTCATCATGGGGCTGTCCGGCTCGGGCAAATCGACGCTGATCCGCCACATCAACCGGCTGATCGACCCCACCGCGGGCGAGATCATCATCGAGGGCCGGAACGTCGTCGAGATGTCGCGCCAGGATCTGCGCGCCTTCCGCCGCCACAAGACCGCGATGGTGTTCCAGAAATTCGGCCTGCTGCCGCATCGCACCGTG
This sequence comes from uncultured Paracoccus sp., assembly GCF_945915435.1. Taxonomy (GTDB): domain Bacteria; phylum Pseudomonadota; class Alphaproteobacteria; order Rhodobacterales; family Rhodobacteraceae; genus Paracoccus. The sequence goes on from NZ_CAMEFG010000013.1 coordinate 57,521, forward strand.
CTGGACAACGCGGCCTATGGCCTTGAGGTGCAAGGTATTTCGCAATCCGAACGCTACCGCACCGCCATGCGCTGGATCGAGCGGGTGGGCCTGTCGGGTTTCGAGAAGAGCTATCCCAGCCAGCTTTCCGGCGGCATGCAGCAGCGGGTGGGCCTGGCCCGCGCGCTGGCCAACGATGCCCCGATCCTCTTGATGGATGAGGCCTATTCGGCGCTGGACCCGCTGATCCGCTACGACATGCAGACGGTGCTGCTGGATTTGCAGCAAGAGGTCCGCAAGACCATTGTCTTCATCACCCACGATCTGGACGAGGCCCTGCGCATCGGCGACCGCATCGCCCTGCTGCGCGACGGCTCGGTGATCCAGCAGGGCACGGCGCAGGACATCGTGATGCGCCCCGCCGACGACTATGTGGCGAATTTCGTCCAGCATGTCGACCGCGGCAAGGTGCTGAAGGTCGGCGCGGTCATGGTCCAGCCCACGGGCGCCCTGCCCGAGGCCGCCATCGCCACCGATGCCAGCATCGCCGAGGCCCTGCAACAGATGGCCGCCAACCATCTGCAAGCCCTGCGCGTCGATGACCCCGAAGGCCAGCCCATCGGCATCATCCCCTTCCAGGATGCGATCGACGCCTATACCGGGCAGCACAGATGAAAACCGGCATCATCGGCGCAACCGGCTGGCTGGGATCGGCGCTTGGCGCGGGGCTTTTGTCGCGCGGCATCGTCCAGCCGGGCGACCTGGTGCTGCTGAACCGCAGCGGGCCGCGCCCCGATTATCACGGCCATGCCGATGTGATCTGGGCGCGGGACGTGGCGGATCTGGTGGCGCAAAGCGAGGTGGTCGTGGTCTCGGTCCGCCCCGAGGATTGGCCGGGCCTGGACCTGCGGGCCGCGGGGCGGCTGGTCATCTCTTTCATGGCCGGGGTCGAGGCGGCGACACTTGCCACCTGCGGCGGGCGCATCGTGCGGGCAATGCCCAATGCCGCCGCCGAGATCGGCGTGTCCTACTCGCCCTTCTGGGCCGCCGAAGGAGTGACCGAGGCCGAGCGCGATACGGTCCGCCGCCTGCTTTCCGCCATCGGCACCACCGACGAGTTGGAAGCCGAGGCGCAGATCGACCTGATGACCGCCCTGCCCGGCTCGGGCGCGGCCTATCCGGCGCTGATGGCGGTGGCGATGGCCGGGTTCATGCGCGCGCAGGGCGTCGCGGACGCCATTGCCTGGCGCGCTGCCGAGGCCGCCGTCATCGGCGGCGCGCGGCTGCTGGAAGGCCGCATCACCGAGGCCCCCGCCCTGCTGGCCGCCTATCGCGATTATCGCGGCACCACCGCGGCGGGGCTGGACGCCGCCGAGTCCGCGGGCTTCAGCCGGGCCATCGAGGCGGCGCTGGACGCGGCGGCTGACAAGGCGCGGCGCATGGCGCGCGGCAAGGCATGACCCGCCCGCCGCTCTCCAGCCTCGACGGCGCGGATTACGACGTGATCGTGATCGGCGCGGGCGCGGTCGGCTGCGCCAGCGCGCGGCAACTGGCCGGGCGCGGCTTTCGCACCCTGCTGGTGGATCGCGGCGATATCGGCGCGGGCACCTCGTCGCGCTCCAGCCGGATGCTCTATTCCGGGCTGGGTTATCTGGCCGCGCGCTATCCCTTGTGGCAGATGCCCTTCCGCCCCGCCGACATGATCCGGCGGCTGCTTTATACGCGCGACGTGATGCACTGCCGGGCGGAACTGGTCCGCGATATGCCCGGCCACCTGACGAAGCACCGCTTTCATTATCCGTTCCGCAAGGGCGACCGCTATCCGCCCTGGCTGGTCGATCTGGGCTTTCGCCTGGTCGAGGCGCTGGACGGCTGGCGGGTGCCCTTGGCCTATCGCCGCCTTGCCCCGCAGCAGGCGGCCGATGAAAGCGCCCTGGCGGCGGCGCTTGGCGGGCCGCTGCGCGGGGTCGGGGTGTTCGAGGAATACATGTATGCCTGGCCCGAACGGATCTGCGTCGATACCGCGCTGGATGCCGAGCGGCGGGGCGCCACCATCCGCACCTATGCCGAGGTAACGGGTATCGCGGGCGAGGGCGGCGACTGGCAGGTTACGCTGGATGAGCGCGCGCCCGAGGCGCAGGGACAGGCGCGGGTCCGCGCCCGCATGGTGGTGAACGCTGCCGGTCCCTGGATCGACCGGGTGCCGGGGGGCGGCACGGGCAGGCGGCGAGTGATCGGGATCAAGGGCGTCAACGTCATGGTCCGCCTGCCGCAGGCGTTTCGCGGCCAGGGGCTGGAGGCCTTTTCCCGCAAGGGCGAACCCTATTACGTCTTTCCCTGGCGCGATTTCCACTTTATCGGCCCGACCGAGACCGAGGTGACCGAGAACCCCGACGATATCCGCGTCGAACAGGCCGAGATCGACTATATCCTGGCCGAGGCCAACCATCTGTTCCCCGACCTGCGCCTGACGCGGGCGGATGTGCAACATTGCTGGTGCGGGGTGCGCCCGACCTCGACCCGCGACGGGCAGATGACCAGCCTGCCCGTCGAGGTGGCCGAAGATACGGACAGGCCGGGCCTGCTGGCCGTCACCGGCTCGACCATCATGCTGCATCGCCACGCGGCGCGGAAAGTGGCGCGGGCGGTCGAAAAGCGGCTTGGCAGGCGGGGACCCGCGCCCGAGGGCGTCATTCCCGCCCCGCAAACCCATGACGAGGGCATCGGCCAGATGGCGGCGCGCGAACATGTCGTGCGGCTTGCCGACCTGATCCGCCGCCGCCTGCCCGACGGGCTGGACCCCGATCTGGGCCGCAGCCGGGCCGAGGAACTGTCCCATATCGCCACCGCCAGCCTGAACTGGACCGACGCGCGCCGGCAGGACGAGCTGCGCCATTTCGTGGAGGATACCGCACGGGTCTACCGACAGCCGTAGGGGTCTATCCCGGCACCAGCCAGTCGGCGAACAGCCGCGCCTTGGCCGAGGCGCGGGGGTGGATGGTCAGGTGGAACCCGGCTGGCGAGGGCATGGTCTCGGGCACCAGCCGCACCAGTCGCCCCTGGTCCAGCAGGCTGCCGACCAGCCCTTCCCAGCCCAATACCGCGCCCACGTCGTCCTCGGCCGCCTGAAGCGCGATCATGTGGTTGTTGACATGCAGGCTGCGCCCCTTGGGGGCCGGGTGACCCATCGCGCGGAACCAATCCGTCCAGGTGGTCCAGTCGCTTTCCTCGCTGCGCATGTGGATCAGGGGCGCGGTCAGCAGATCGGCGGCATTGCGGATGCCATGTTCGTGCCGGAACCGTTCCGTGCCGATGGCAAGGATCCGGTCGTGAAACAGCGGGCGCCATTCCTCGTCATTGTCCTGGGGCACGGCGTAGCGGATGCTGAGATCGTGCCGCCCCGCTGAACCCGGCACGTCGCTGATGATCTGCGAAACGGTGATGCCGGGATGATACTTCCAGAAGGCGGCGATCTTGGGGGTCAGCCACAGCGCGCTGACCGCGGTCGAGGCGCGGATGGTGACGTCCACCGTTTCCGGGCTTTCGCGCAACTGGGTCACGGTGTCCGAGATCATCTCGAAACTGCGTTGCAGGGTCACCAGCAGGAAAGCGCCTTTCTCGGTCAGTTCGACCCCGCGATGGCGGCGGATGAACAGCGCGCAGCCAAGGTCGCGCTCCAGCGCCTTGATCTGGTGGCTGACGGCGGCGGGGGTGACGTTAATCTCGTTTGCGGCCGTCTTGAAGCTCATGTTTCGGGCGGCGGCCTCGAAACAGATCAGGGCGGTCATCGAGGAAAGGTCGTAGGGTCTGCGCAACGAACAACCTCCGGGCCGTTTTCAGGTTACCTGAACTAATCCACGGTGAATTTTTATGCCGTTGTCAAGATGTCGCATCGGGGGGAACGTCATTGACAGGTTCAACCCCATCTTATGGAAGCCGAGATGTCCGCCACCAACACGAATCTGCTTGACCTGCTCGCCCGGCGTGTGCCCGGACATGCGCTGGAGCAGCCCTTCTACACCTCGCCCGAGATATATCAGCAGGATCTGGAACATATCTTCTATCGCGAATGGCTGTTCGCGATCCCGGCCTGCCAACTGGTCAAGACGGGCAGCTATGCGACGCTGAAGATCGGCGCCTACAATATCGTCATCGTCAGGGGCCGCGACGGAGAGATTCGGGCCTTCCACAACTCTTGCCGTCATCGTGGTTCGATCGTGTGCAAGCAGCGGCAGGGACAGGCCGCGAAACTGGTCTGCCCCTATCACCAATGGACCTACGACCTGGACGGCAAGCTGCTGTGGGCCAACAGCATGGGACCGGACTTCGACCCGACGCAGCACGGGCTGCGCCCGGTGGCGCTGCGCAACCTGAGCGGGCTGATCTATATCTGCCTGTCCGACAACCCGCCCGATTTTGAGGATTTTGCCCGCGCCGCCGCGCCCTATCTGGCGGTCCACGACCTGCAGGACGCCAAGGTCGCCCATACATCGACGATCATCGAAAAGGGCAACTGGAAACTGGTCTGGGAAAACAACCGCGAATGCTATCATTGCAGCGCCAACCATCCCGCGCTGTGCCGGTCCTTCCCGCTGGACCCCGAGATTGCGGGCGTTTCGGTGGATGGCGGGGTTTCGGACCGCTTGCAGGCCCATTTCGACGCCTGCGCCGCCGCCGGCGCGCCCTCGCAGTTCCTGCTGAGCGATGACGGCCAATACCGGCTGGCGCGGATGCCCTTGCAGGAAACCGCCGTCAGCTACACGATGGACGGCAAGGCGGCCGTCGCGCGCCAGTTGGGCCGCATCGCCAAGCCCGATGCGGGCTCGCTGCTGGTCTTTCATTATCCCTCGTGCTGGAACCATTTCCTGCCCGATCATTCGCTGACCTTCCGCGTCACGCCGATCAGCCCGACCGAGACCGAGGTGACCACCACATGGCTGGTCCACAAGGATGCGGTCGAAGGGGTGGATTACGATCTGAAGCGTCTGACCGAGGTCTGGACCGCCACCAATGACGAGGACCGCGAGGTGGTCGAGACCAACCAGGAAGGCATTTCCAGCCCGGCCTATGTCCCCGGCCCCTATTCGCCCGACTGGGAAAGCGGGGTGATCCAGTTCGTGGACTGGTATGCCCAATGGATGGAACGCAGCCTTGCCCCCACCCGCATGGCGGCCGAATGACGATGAACGTCCCGACCAAGCCCGCGCTGGCCTTCTGGACGGATGCCGAGGAACTGGAATGCGTCTCTTACCTGCAAGAGGCGCCGAATGTCATGACCTTCTGCTTCCGCAGCCCGTCCGGCGCGCTCTTCAGCTTCGAGCCGGGGCAGTTCCTGACGCTGGAACTGCCCCTGCCCGGCGGGGTGCTGCACCGGACCTATACGATCTCGTCCTCGCCCTCGCGGCCGACCTCGCTGACGGTGACGGTCAAGGCGCAACCCGATTCCATCGGCACGCGCTGGATGTTCAACCACCTGCGGCCCGGCATGCGGGTCAGGGCGCGCGGACCCGGCGGCAATTTTTCCATGATGCGAAAGCCGGCGGGGAAATACCTGTTCATCTCGGCGGGTTCGGGCATCACGCCGATGATGTCGATGACGACATTCCTTTACGATTCCGGGCTTGATCCCGATATCGTCTTCGTCAACTGCGCCCGCCGCCCCTCCGAGATCATCTTCCGCGAGGGGCTGGAATACATGGCCACCCGCACCCCCGGCATCCATCTGAAATGGATCGTCGAGGAACCCGACCCCCTTCGGCCCTGGACCGGCTTTCGCGGCATGTTCAACCAGTTGATGCTGGGGCTGGTCGCGCCCGACTACCTGGAACGCGACGTCTATTGCTGCGGACCCGAGCCTTTCATGCAGGCGGTGCGCGACATCCTGCACGGGCTGGGCTACGACATGGCCCGCTATCATCAGGAAAGCTTTGGCGGTCCGCTGGCCGAAACCGGGCTGGTGCCCGACGACGTCGTCCCGCAAGAGGACGCGCTGGCCGAGATCTCCTTCGCCGCCTCGGGCGTCACCACCCGCGCCGCCGAGACCGAGACCATCCTGACCACCGCCAAGGCGGCGGGCATCCCGATCCCCTCGGGCTGCGGCATGGGCATCTGCGGCACGTGCCAGGTGCTCAAGCTGTCGGGCCAGGTCCACATGGTCCACAACGGCGGCATCACCGACGAGGATGTCGAGGCGGGCTATATCCTCGCCTGCTGCTCGCGTCCCATCGGCAACGTGACCATCGACCTGTGACGGGTTCCAACATGATCGGGGCTGACAATGAAGATTTCCGAAATCCATGTATATGCCCATGACCTGCCGGTCAGGGACGGTCCCTATGTCATCGCCAGCTCGACGGTCTGGTCGCTGCAAAGCACGCTGGTCAGGATCGTGGCCGACAACGGGCTGGTGGGCTGGGGCGAGACCTGCCCCGTCGGCCCGACCTATGCGCCCAGCCACGCGCTTGGCGCCCGCGCCGCGCTGGCCGAGATGGCGCCGGGCCTGATCGGCGTGAACCCGCTGCATCCGCTGGTGCTGCACCGCCGGATGGACGGGCTGCTTTGCGGGCACAATTACGCCAAGGCGGCCATCGACATCGCCGCCCATGACCTGATGGGCAAGCATTACGGCGTCCGCGTGGCGGACCTGCTGGGCGGCGTCGCGGCCGAGCGCGTGCCCTCTTATTACGCGACCGGCATCGGTGAACCGGACGAGATCGCCCGCATCGCCGCCGAGAAGGTCGCCGAGGGTTTCCCGCGCCTTCAGGTCAAGATCGGCTCGCGCCCGGTCGAGATCGACATCGAGACCATCCGCAAGGTCTGGGAACGCATCCGCGGCACCTGCACCCGGCTGGCGGTGGACGGCAACCGCAGCCTGCCCGCCCGCGACGTGCTGCGGCTAAGCCGCGAATGCCCCGAGATCCCCTTCGTGCTGGAGCAGCCGTGCAACACGCTGGAAGAAATCGCTGCCATTCGCGACCGCGTTCGGCACGGCATCTATCTGGATGAAAGCGGCGAGGATCTCTCGACCGTGATCCGCGCCGCCGGACAGGGGCTGTGCGACGGTTTCGGCATGAAACTGACGCGCATCGGCGGGCTGCACCCCATGACGGCGTTTCGCGACATCTGCGAGGCGCGCGCCCTGCCCCATAGCTGCGACGACGCCTGGGGCGGCGATATCATCGCCGCCGCCTGCACCCATATCGGCGCCACCGTCCAGCCGCGTCTGAACGAAGGTGTCTGGATCGCCCAACCCTATATCGCGCGGAACTACGATGCGCGGAACGGCATTCGTATCACGGGCGGCCATATCCACCTGCCCCAAGGCCCCGGCCTTGGCATCAGCCCGGACGAAAGCCTTTTCGGCCCGCCGGTGGCGTCATTTTCCTAGCGCGTTTTCACTTGAAGGAGGAGCAAGTCAGATGAGCAGCAACAGAGGCGTGGTCTATATCGGCCCCGGCAAGGTCGAGGTGCAGGATATCGCGGATGCCAGGCTTGAAGCACCCGACGGGCGCAGGATCGAACACGGGGTGATCCTCAAGGTCGTCTCGACCAATATCTGCGGCTCGGACCAGCACATGGTGCGCGGCCGCACGACAGCCGAGCCGGGGCTGATCCTGGGCCATGAGATCACCGGCGAGGTGATCGAGAAGGGATCGGATGTCGAGATGCTGGACATCGGCGACATCGTATCCGTGCCTTTCAACGTCGCCTGCGGGCGCTGCCGCTGCTGCCGCGAGGGCGATACCGGCGTCTGCCTGACGGTGAACCCGTCCCGCGCCGGCGGCGCCTATGGCTATGTCGATATGGGCGGCTGGATCGGCGGGCAGGCGCGCTATGTCATGGTGCCCTATGCCGATTTCAACCTGCTGAAATTCCCCGACCGCGACCGCGCCATGTCCAAGATCCGCGACCTGACCATGCTGTCGGATATTCTGCCCACCGGCTTTCACGGCGCATGGAAGGCGGGGGTCGGTGTCGGCTCGGTGGTCTATGTCGCGGGCGCGGGTCCGGTGGGCCTTGCTGCGGCGGCCTCGGCCCGCATCCTGGGCGCGGCGGTGGTCATGGTCGGCGATTTCAACAAGGAACGGCTGGAACATGCCCGCAAGGTCGGGTTCGAGCCGGTGGACCTGTCCAAAGGCGACAACCTGCCCGAGATGATCGCCGAGATCACCGGCAGCCCCGAGGTCGATGCCGCCATCGACGCGGTGGGTTTCGAGGCGCGCGGCCATTCGGGGGGCGAACAGCCCGCCATCGTGCTGAACCAGATGATGCAGATCACCCGCGCCGCCGGTCAGGTCGGCATTCCCGGCCTTTACGTCACCGAGGATCCCGGCGCGGTGGACGATGCGGCCAAACATGGCAGCCTGTCGATGCGCTTCGGCCTGGGCTGGGCCAAGGCGCAGAGCTTTCACACCGGCCAGACTCCGGTGCTGAAATACAACCGCCAACTGATGCAGGCGATCCTGCACGACCGCCTGCCCATCGCCGATATCGTCAACGCCACGATCATCCCGCTGGACCAGGCGGTCGCGGGCTATGAAAGCTTTGATCAGGGCGTGGCGAAGAAATTCGTCCTCGACCCGCACGGGATGCTGGCCGCCTGAGGCAGGTTGAGGGCCGGTCGCGGGACCGGCCTTCAGCCGGCAAGGCGCTTCAGCCCCGCCCCGCCTGCGCGATCCATGACGCGATCATCAGGTCCAGATGTGCGCCCCCGCCATTCTTGAAGACAGTGATTTCGTCATCCGACCGCCGCCGCCGGGCATCCGGGCGCACGAGGTCGTAAAGATCACCCAACACGCTGTCCGCCGTGATTGCGCCACGGGCGATAGGGATCATCAGTTCGCCGATATGACCCAGCGTCGTCTCGCGGCTGTCCACGAACAGGGCGGCTCGCGCCATCAGCGCGTCGTCGGCTTCGCGCATGTCGGCCTTGAAGGCGCCGATCAGGTCGACATGGGTGCCGGGACGCACCCAATCCCCCAGGATCACAGGCTGCCGCGCCATTGTGGCCGAACTGACGATATCCGCCTGCCCGACCGCCGCCTGCAGGTCCTCGACCGCGGCCAGTTCGGCGGGAATGCCGCCCAGCCCCGCGATCAGGTCCCGCGCCTGCTGCGGCCGGCGCGCCCAGACCGAGACCCGCTCGATCTCCGGCAGCACCGTGGTATAGGCGCGCACAAGGCTGGCCGCGACGGTCCCCGCGCCGACCACCAGCAGGTGCCTGCTGTCCGGGCGCGCAAGCAGGCTGGCCCCAAGGACGGAATCGGCGGCGGTCTTGAATTCGGTCACCAGCGGGCTGTCCACGATGGCCTGCAACACGCCGGTTTCCCCGTCGAAAACCAGCATCGCGCCCTGCACCGTGGGCAGCCCCCGCGCCGCATTGCCGTCGAAGACGGTGAAGGTCTTGGCGCCGTAGCCCAGCCCCTCGATCCAGGCCGAGCGGCTCATCATCGTGCCGGTGGCAGGCCCCAGGAACACATCCGCAATCTGCGCGCGGGGCAGCGAATGGCCTTGCCGCAAGGCCTCGACCGCGCCGGGCCAGCCAAGGCCCGCCGCGTTTTCATGGCTTAGAAACTGCACCTTCATCATGGGTCCTCACAGCCCGACCGGCCAGGTATCCGACAGGCGGTAACCATTGGGAAAGGGATCGTCGGGGTCAACCATCAACTGCTTCGTCCCGGTCACCCACGCCCGCCCCGAGATGATCGGGCTGATGGCCGGCTTGCCGTTCAGATCGACCTCATCGGCGATCGAGCAATGGAATTCGGTGTCGATGATGGAGCGCCCGACGAAACGGTCCCCGACCCGCATCCGCCCGCGCGCATGCAGCACGGCCATCCGGGCCGAACAGCCAGTCCCGGTCGGCGAACGGTCGATCTTGCCCGGACGGATCGCGACGGCATTCTTGCCGTAAAGCACCCCGTCCCTTTCGCTCAGCGGGTCGGTGAACTGACAGAAAGAGATATGATTCCAGTCGTTTGCCGGGTGACGGAAGCCAAGCTGTTCATTGGCCGCGCGCGTGATCCGCACCCCCAGCTCGGCCAGCTCGCGCGCCTGATCGGGGGCGATGCGCATCCCGACCGAACCCGCATCGACCAGCACGAAACTGTCGCCGCCATAGGCGGTATCGACGGTGAGGGTGCCCAGCCCCTCGACCTCCAGCGGCGCATCCAGCCTGTCGGCAAAGGACGGCACGTTGCGGACCCGGATACGCTCGGCCTTGCCATTGCGGCATTCGGCCTCGATCTCGACCAGTCCGCCGGGCGGTTCAAGGGTCATCCGCGTCACCGGCTCTTGCATGGGAATGATGCCGGTATCCAGCAGCACCGTCGCCACGCAGATCGAATTCGAGCCGGACATGGGCGGGGTATCGGCCGGCTCCATGATGATCCAGCCCATCTGCGCGCGCGGATCCTTGGGCGGCACCAGCAGGTTGACATGGCGAAAGACACCGCCGCGCGGTTCGTTCAGCACGAAATTGCGCAGGGTTTCGTCCCGCGCGATCCAGCGCGACTGGTCCCAGACGGTTTCGCCCGGCGGCGGAGCGACGCCGCCGACGATGACATCGCCGACCTCGCCCTCGGCATGGCAGGACACGACATGCACGACTTTGGATGTGCGCATTTTCTTTCCCCTGGCTGCAATGGCCCTTGGCCATATTTCGTATACGATATCACAACAGCGAATTGTCAAGCCATTTGCCGTCCCTTGCGGCGATATATCGGCTACGATATCTTTGCGCCATCGCCAGGGCGGAGAGAGCGGATGCCATTCAACGAAACACAGGTTCCCGATCTGGGAAAGGCCCCCACCGCCTCGGACATCATCCTGAAATTCATTCGCGATTCCATCGCCGACGGATCGCTGGACGAGGGCGAGCCGATCCGCCAGGACGATGTCGCGCGGCTGTTCAACGTCAGCAAGATCCCCGTCCGCGAGGCGCTGAAACGGCTGGAATCCGAGGGCCTTGTCGCGTTCCAGCGCAACAGGGGCGCCGTCGTCACCACCCTGTCGGAACCCGAGATCGCCCAGGTCTTCGAGACCCGCGCCATTCTGGAATCGAACGCCATCCGGCTGTCGGTGCCGCATATGACGCCCGAAACCTTTGCCGAGGCCGAGGCCTTCTGCGACGCCTTCGCCAAGGAAACGGATGTGGCGCAATGGTCGGCGCTGAACTGGCAGTTCCACAGCCGCCTCTATCAGGACGCCCAAAGGCCGTTCCTGATCCGCACCATCCGCTCGGTCAACGACCGGTTGGAGCGGTATCTGCGCATCCAGCTTGCCCTGTCGCACGGGCAAGGCACCGCCGACCGTGAACACCGCGAGATCCTGGCCGCCTGCCGGGCGGGCGATGCGGAACGGGCCTCCGGGCTGGTCCAGGCCCATATCATGGGTGCCTGTTCATCGCTGCTGCATCACCTGCCCGGCGCGAAGGGTTGAAACCGGCATCTCTTTCCTTCCCCTGCCGCCGATGCGATACGCCCCCGGACGCAATCCCATGCACGGAGACCGGCCGATGAGCGGCGACCTGCGACGGCGGCGGTTCGCGCTGTTCGCCTTCTTCTTCATCCCCGGCGTGGCGCTGGCATCCTGGGTCACGCGGACCCCGGCCATCCGCGACGGGATCGACGCTTCGCTGGCCGCGATGGGGCTGGTGTTGCTGGGGCTTTCCGCCGGATCGATGTGCGGCATCCTGCTGTCCGGCGTCCTGGTGGGCCGCTGGGGAACCCGGCCGGTCTCGATCATGGGCCTCTGGCTGCTGCTGGCGGGGGTGGCGGTCATGGCCGCAGGAACCGGCCTGGGCCTTGCGGTGGTCGTGGCGTTGGGGCTGTGCCTTTTCGGGCTGGGGATGGGCGCCAGCGAGATCGCCATCAATATCGACGGCGCCGGGGTCGAGCGGCTTTCCGGCCGCCCCTTGATGCATGCCTTGCACGGCTGTTTCAGCCTGGGCACCGCCTTCGGGGCCTTGGCGGGCTTCGGCCTGGCGCGGATCGACCTGCCGGTGGCCTGGCACCTGGGCCTGATCGCCGCCGTCGCGGTGCCGCCGGTCCTGTGGTTCGCCCGCTGGATCCCACCGGGCACCGGCGTGACCATCCGCAGGGTGCCTGGCCGGGCCGAGGCCCCTGCCCCGTATCGCGACCCCTATTGGCGCGACCCGCGCCTTTACCTTATCGGGTTGGCCGTGTTGGCGGTCGCGCTGGCCGAGGGGGCGGCGAACGACTGGCTGCCGATCCTGATGGTGGACGAACATGGGTTTTCGCCCGCCTCCGGTTCGCTGGCCTACCTGGGTTTTTCGGTGGCGATGACGCTGGGGCGCTTCGCGGGCGGGACGTTCCTGCGCCGCCACGGGCCGGTGGCGGTCATGCGGGTGACCACGGCGCTGTGCGCGGCAGGGCTGGCGCTGGTGATCCTGACACCGGTGCCCGCGCTTGCGGCGGGATCGGTGCTGCTGTGGGGGCTTGGCGCCTCGCTGGGGTTTCCCATCGCCATCTCGGCGGCGGGGGCCTCTGGCCCGGATGCGACCGGGCGGGTGCGCACGGTGACGATCTGCGGCTATATCGCGTTTCTGGTCGGCCCGCCGCTGCTTGGCCTCATCGGCGAGATCTGGGGGCTGCGAAGCGCCATGCTGGTGGTCCTGGCGCTGATCCTTGCCGCCGCCGCCGTTGCGGGCGCGCTGCGCCCGCGCGCGGGATAGCTGGTGGCCCGCCGCCAATGATGCGGGGGGCAAGGCCGATGGCCGTCAACCGACCGACAGCGCCTGTCGCCTGACCGCATCATCCTTGCGCAAGCCCCGGACAGGCGGGCTTGCGCGACCTGCCCCCTAGCGCCGGAACGGGGGCGTGTTGCCGCTTTGCGGGCGGCGCGAGGCCGGGCGCTTTCCCGCCGGGCCTGCCGCCTTGCCGCCCTTGCCCTTGGGCGCGGCGGATTTGCCGGTGCCGGTTGCCGCATCCTTCTTGCCCTTGCCGGCCTTCTGCGCCGCGCTCCAACGCGGTTTCTTGCGGGCCCCAGGTTCGGCCTCAGCGGCGACGGGGGACCACTCCGGTTTTGGGGCCGGTTCCGCAGCGGGCTTTTCAGTGGGCTTTTCGGCAGGTCTGGAAACGGCGGTCTTGCGAGGCTTGGGGGCGAAACCCGTCGCCGGTTTGCGCGGCCTGGGGCCCGCGGGACCTGCCGGCTTGCGGTCCAGGGACGGCTCGCCCTTGAGGCGGCGCATGGTCAGTTCCGGCTCGATCTCGACGGATTCGCCGAAGCGCGCGGCCTCGGCGGTGGCGATCTGGACGAAGGTTTCGTCCTGGCGGACGCGGATCGCGCCGATGGCGTCGCGGGTGATGCCGCCCGCCTCGCAGATCTTGGGCAGCAGCCAGCGCGCTTCCGCCCGTCCGGTATGGCCGACCGTCAGCACATACCAGACCGAGTCCCCGAATTCGCGCGGCGCGCGTGGCGCGGCAGCCGAAGGGGGGGCGCTGTCGGTCAGTTCCTCGGGCGGGGGGCGGCCTTCGCGCCAAAGCTGGACGAAGGCGGCGGCGATCTGTTCGGGACCGACGCGGTCCAGCAGGTCGCGGGCGACGGCCATGTCCTCCAGGGGCGTGACCAGCGCGGGATGGTCCAGCATCCGGGCGTCGTCGCGCGCCCCGACCTCATCGGCAGAGGGCGCGGCGCCCCATTCGGCGACGACCTTGGCGCCCTGCAAGAGCCGCTGGGCCTTCTTGTAATCCGAGGGCGGGACGATCAGCGCCGACACCCCCTTGGCCCCTGCCCGCCCCGTCCGGCCCGAACGGTGCAGCAGGGTTTCCGAATTGGTCGGCAGGTCGGCATGGATGACCAGCTCCAGCCCCGGCAGGTCGATGCCGCGCGCGGCGACGTCGGTGGCGATGCAGACCCGCGCCCGCCCGTCGCGCAGGGCTTGCAGCGCATGGGTGCGTTCCTGCTGGGACAATTCGCCCGACAGCGCCACGACGCGAAAGCCGCGGTTGCCCATCCGGGCAAGCAGGTGGTTCACATTGGCGCGGGTCTTGCAAAAGACGATGGCCGTGCGCGCCTCGTAATAGCGCAGCAGGTTGAAGATGGCATTTTCGCGGTCGCGCGCGGCGATGGACAGCGCGCGATAGGCGATGTCGCCGTGCTGGCGCGCCTCGCCCATCGCCGCCACGCGCAGGCTGTCGCGCTGGAAGTCGCGCGCAAGCTTTTCGATGGCGGCGGGAACGGTGGCCGAAAACAGCAGCGTGCGGCGGTCTTGCGGCGCGGCTTGCAGGATCGCCTCGAGGTCCTCGCGGAAGCCGAGGTCGAGCATCTCGTCCGCCTCGTCCAGCACGGCGACCCGCAGGCCCGACAGGTCCAGCGCGCCGCGTTCGATATGATCGCGCAAGCGGCCCGGCGTGCCGACGACGATATGCGCGCCACGCGCCAGCGCACGGCGTTCCGTGCGGTAATCCATGCCGCCCACGCAGGTCGCGATCCGCGCGCCGGTGGCGGCGTAAAGCCAGGACAGTTCCGCCGCAACCTGCAAGGCCAGTTCGCGCGTGGGCGCGATGGCAAGGGCAAGGGGCGCGGTTTGCTCGGGCAGCCTGTCGCCGCCGTCCAGCAGTTCGGGCGCGGCGGCGATGCCGAAGGCCACCGTCTTGCCGGACCCGGTCTGGGCCGACACCAGCAGGTCGCGCCCGCTTGCATCGGGGTTCAGCACCGCCTGCTGCACCGCGGTCAGGGTCTCATAGCCGCGTTCGGCCAGTGCCGAGGCCAGCGGCGCGGCAATCTTGTTCTGGGTCATTCACTCTGCCTAAACTGGGCCGTTGGCCCTGGGATGGCGGCCCGCCTCGGCCCGCAGGAAAGGGCGCGCAGGACAACCGATCCGTTGCCCTATCGCCCGGCCACGGAAAAGTCAAAGGTCCTGCGCCGCGCACCTGCCCCGAATCGGCAAAATCCCTTGCGGGTGGCAATTCTCAAGAAAATGTGAAACCCTTGGCCGTTCAGGCACGCTCCAGTGCCGAGTCGAAGCATTCGGCGCCCGATCGAGAATAACAAGACCAGAAAGGGACGCATGTCACAGACACCTCCACCCGGAAAGCCGGTTCGCAAGGACCACAAGGGCCGGCCCGGCGATCCCCGGCACGAGCAGAAGGCATTGGCGGGTCAGCATGACCCCGACGAATCCGATGCCGATGTCGAGGCCCTGCCGGTGCCCGAAGGCCCGACCCAGATCATCGAGACCGATTATGAAATCGGCCAGGACAATATCGAGGGCCACAAGCTGGTCGCCTTCGACATCCACAACCCGGTCTTCATGTTCTCGGCGGTGGCGGTGGTGGTGTTCACCGCCGCCACGCTGATGTTTCCGGCCACGCTTGGGCCGTTCTTCGCCAGCCTGCGCGATATCGTGACCAGCCGGTTCGACTGGTTCTTCATCATCGCGGGCAATATCTTCGTGCTGCT
>NZ_CAMEFG010000014.1 GCF_945915435.1 uncultured Paracoccus sp.
TGGCCGGGTCCTCGCCCACCAGCACCACCGCAAGGCCGGGGGTGATGCCGTGATCGGCCTTCAGGCGGGCCACCGCGCGCGCGACGCCTTCACGAAGCCGCGAAGCAAAGCCCTTGCCGTCGATAAGTGTCGCCGTCATGTCCGGTTCTCCTGTGCTGGTCCTTCAGTCGCCCGCCGCCGCGACAAGCTGGATCTCGACCGGCGCATTGCCCGGCAAGGTCGCCACGCCCACCGCGCAGCGGCTGCCGATCCCGGCGGAACCCAACTGCGCGTGCAGGAATTGCGAGGCGAAATCGGCCAGCGCGGAATGCGCCGTATAGCCCTCTTCGGCCGCGACATAGACGGTCATGGACAGGATGGCCGTCACGCTTTCGCCCGGCGCCAGCATGGAGCGCGCGGCGCGCAGGGCATTGCTGCACGCCAGCACGACCGCCTCGCGCTGGGTTTCGGCCGGCTGGTCCTTGCGGACGGGGCCGTGAAACATCAGCCTGCCGTCCCTGCGCGGCGTCATCCCGGCGGTGAAGATCAGCGCCCCATGCCGCGTCGCCGCGACGTAATCGCCCTGCGGCACCGGGTTGCCGTGGTCCGGGGTTCCCGTCATGCGCGATACCTTTCGACCAGCGCCGCCAGCCGCTCGACCGCCGCGCCGGCTGCCGCGCGATCCTGCGAGAAGTTCAGCCGGATGCTGTCGCCGGCATGGGGGCTGAACTCGGTCCCCGGCGTGACGATGACGCCGGCCTGCACACGCAGGGCGCGGGTGAAATCGGCATGGGGGATGGTCAGCGCGGGCAGGCTGGGGAACAGGTAGCTGCCCGCCTGAGGGGTGCGGGCGAAACAGCCCTCGATCCCGCGAAACAGCGCCAGCAGGTCGTCGCGGATCGCCTGGTGTTGGGCGATGCGGTCCTCCATCCAGCCCTCGGGTTCGTCGAACCATGTCCGCAGCACGGCCTGGCAGTAACCGGCGGCGCGCAGCGACACGATGGCTTGCAGCTTTTCCATCCGCGCGACGATCTCTTTCGACCCGAAAGCCACGCCAAGGCGGTATCCGCTAAGCGATTCCGTCTTGGACGGACCCATGATCGTCACGACGTTTTCCGGGTCGATGTCGGCGGCGCGCAGATGGGTATAGCCGACCCCGGAATAAAGCAGCCGCGAATAAAGCTGATCGACGATCACCACCGCGCCATATTGCGCCGCCAGCGCCGCGATCCGGGCGATCTCGTCTTGCGAATAGACCACCCCCGCCGGGTTGTTGGGGTTCGAGAACAAAAAGACCTTTGCCCCCGCGCGGAAGGCCGCTTCCAGCCCGTCCAGATCCAGCCCGGCCCGGTCCTCGCCCGCCTGGCGGTAGCCAAGCTGGACGGGCAGCATCTCACCCTCGAAAAACTCGACCAGCTTGCGGTTGGCAAAGTAATCGGGCTGGACGATGGCCACCTTGTCGCCCCGCGTCACGGTCGAGGCAACGGCCAGGAACAGCGCGCCCTGCGTGCCCGGCGTGACGATCAGCCCGTCCTGCGCATCGACGGGCGCGCCAGTGAACGCCGCCAGCCGGGCACCGACCTGATCGCGGATGCCCATGTCGCCGCGATATTCGGTATAGGCCTGCGCACCACCCAAGCCGACCCCGGCGGAAAAGGCATCGAAGGCGCCCGGAGTCGGCTCATGCGCATCCACGTCGCCATGCGAGAAATCGACCACCCGCCCCGGCAGCTTGTCGCCCTTCATGAAGGACGCCGCATCCTGGCCCTGGCGGACCTCTTGCCCCGGCGCATTGTCGGTTCCCAGCTTGGCGAACTTGCTTTGAATCGTCATGGTCTCATTCTTTCCCTTAGGCCCTGCGGGTGGACGTTTCCCGCAACCTACGCCGGTTCAAGCCATAAGGAAAACTGGCTTTTGCAGTTTCAGATGATGGGAAAACCTTTGTCCCGAGGATGCCGGTCATGCGGTTTCCCCCTGCCTTTTCGCGGTTTCGGTCAGCGCGTGCCAGAGCGCGGCGGCGAGTGAGCGCATGCCGATCACGGCCAGCCGGTCCTCGGCGCGGCGGATCAGGAAGGTGCCCATGTGATGCAACCCGGTGCGGGTGGCCTGGCCGGGCGCAAAACCGGCGGCGTCGATATTGACCAGCTTTTCCAGCAATGCCCGAATGGCCTCGGGCGGGCCGTCGATCTCGAAAGCGGTCCAGCCGTCAGTCTGTTCGGTGATCGCGCATCCCGGCGCCTCGGCGGCCAATGCGGCGGCGAAACCGCTTTCAGCGCGACCCTCGGACTCGATCATCCACTGGCCGGGGCCGGACCAGAAGGCGGCCACGCCCCCGCCCCCTACCCATGCGCCCGGTCCGGGCAGGGTCAGGCCGAAGGGGATCGGCGCGGGCGCGTCACGAAGGCTCAGCGAGGCCAGCGCGAGGCCCATGTTCTCGGTGATCGTCAGCGCGCCTGCGCGAAGCTGCGCGGGGGCCTGCGCGCCAAGCGCGGTCATGGGGGTCAGGTCAGTCACGAAGGCGTCCTCCGTCCGGGTCGATGAAATGGGGTGAGACGACGCGCATCCGCACGCTCTGCCCCGCCAGCGGGTTGGCGGCCACGATCACCTCGCCCATACGGGCCGCGCCGTTTTCAAGGAAACCCAGCCCGATGGCATGGCCCAGATGCGGGGAATGGCAGGCCGAGGTGATCCAACCCTGATCCGTATCAGTCCCTTGCGGCGCGCCCTCGGTGAACAGATGCGCGCCCGCGACGACCGGGTCGCCGACATCGACCGGCTGCAACCCGACCAGCAGGCGGCGCTCGGCCGCCAGCCCCTCGCGCCGCGACATGACCGCGCCGATGCTGTCCTTCTTCGTGCTGACCATGCGGCCAAGCCCCAGCATCTGCGCCGTGGTCTGGCCGTTCAGTTCATTGCCCGCCGCGTGGCCCTTTTCGATGCGCATGACGCCAAGCGCTTCGGTGCCGTAGGGGGTGACGCCCAGATCCGCGCCCTTCTCGATCAGCCGCGCCATCAGCGCATGGCCGTAGCGCGCGGGCACGGCGACCTCATAGGCCAACTCGCCCGAGAAGCTGATGCGGAACAGCCGCGCCCGCAGCCCGCCGCAGATGGTCAGGGATGCACAGGCCATGAAGGGGAAAGCCGCGTTCGACAGATCGAACCCGTCCACGATGCGTTCCAGCAGGCGGCGCGCATTCGGCCCGGCCACGGCGATCTGCGCCCATGCATCGGTGGTCGAGATCAGATGCACGTCCAGTTCCGGCCAGAGGCATTGGCGCGCGAACTCCATATGCCGATAGACCGGCCCGGCATTGGCGGTCGTGGTGGTGACGACGTAATGCGTCTCGGCCAGCCGGGCGCAGGTGCCATCGTCCCATGCCGTGCCGTCCTCGCGCAGCATCAGCCCGTAGCGGACCATGCCCACCTTCAGGCTGGCCATCGCATTGGCATAGACGCGGTTCAGGAACTCGTCTGCATCCGCGCCCTGCACGTCGATCTTGCCCAAAGTGGTCACGTCGCAGATGCCGACGCCCTTGCGGGTGGCCAGCACCTCGCGGTTCACGGTCTCGCGCCAATGCGTCTCGCCCGAACGGGGGAAGTATTGGGCGCGCATCCACGGACCGGCTTCGGTGAAGACGGCGCCCTGTGCTGTGGCCGATGCATGCGTCGGCGTCAGGCGGCGCGGGCGGAAATGCGCGCCGGTATCGCCGCCGCCAAGGACCGACAGCGAAACGCCGCTGTAGGGCGGGCGGAAGATCGTGGTGCCGGTTTCCGGGATCGGCTTGCCGGTCAGTTCCGACATGACGGCCAGCGCGGTCACGTTGGCGGTCTTGCCCTGATCCGTCGCCATGCCCAGCGTGGTCCAGCGCTTCAGATGCTCGACGGGCCGCATGTTTTCCTGATGGGCCAGCTTGATGTCCTTGACGGTCACGTCGTTCTGGAAATCGACCCAGGCGCGGCCCTTGCCCGGAACATGCCAGAGCGGGTGCAGGTTTTGCGCCGCATCCTCGGCCCGAGGCAGGTCGGGGGCATGGGCCGTGATGCCCAGATCCGCCAGCGTAGCTATGGCGGCCTGCGCACCCGAGCGCAGGGCGGCCCCGGTGCTGCCCTGTCCCGTGACCGCACCGGCGCAGATCAAGCCCTTCGGTCCATCCTTGGGCGGCAGGAAGGCTTGCAGCCCCTCGTCCCAGACCGGGCGCCCGCGATGGTGCGAGGCCAGATGCACATTCGGGTTCCACCCGCCCGAGACGCCAAGCGCGCCGCAGTCGATCCAGCGGCTGCCGTTCCGGGTGGCGACCTCGATCTTGGTCAACCCGAGGCGGCCCTTCGCATTGCCGACCACGCCCGCGATCACCGGATAATCGCCCTGTGCGCGGACCCCCTCGCGCGGGTCGATGACGGCGGCGATCTGAACGCCCTTGGCGGCAAGGTCCAGCGCGGTCCGGTGGCCGTCGTCGTTATTGGTGAAGATCGCGACCCTTTGCGCCGGGCTGACCGCCCAGCGGTTGGCATAGGCGCGCATCGCACCGGCCAGCATGATGCCGGGGCGGTCGTTGTTCTGGAAGGGAATATGCCGCTCGATCGCGCCCGCCGCCAGAACGGCGCGGCGCGCGGTGATCCGCCACAGCGTCTGGCGCACTTGTCGCCCCGGATCGGGCAGGTGGTCCGCAATACGCTCGACCGCGCCATAGATGCCGTGGTCGAAGGCGCCGAAAACGGTGGTGCGGCGCAGGATGCGAAGATTGGGCAGCGCCGCCAGTTCGGCCTCGGTCCGCGCGATCCAGTCGGTCGCGGGGGCATCGTCCAGCGGATGCGTCTCGGCCAGCAGCCGCCCGCCAAGCCGGAAGTCCTCATCGGCCAGGATCACCCGCGCCCCGGCCCGCGCCGCCGTCAGCGCCGCCGCCAGACCCGAGGCACCCCCGCCGATCACCAGCAGGTCGCAATGCAGGAAGCCCTTGTCATAGGCGTCGGGGTCGGGCTGCATGGACAGGCTGCCAAGGCCCGCCGCGCGGCGGATCGCGGGTTCATAGAGCTTTTCCCAGAAGGCGCGCGGCCACATGAAGGTCTTGTAATAGAAGCCCGCCGCGAAGAAGGGCGACATCAGGTCGTTCACCGCCAGCAGATCGAAGCGCAGCGAGCCGATGCGGTTCTGGCTATGCGCCTCAAGCCCGTCGTAAAGCTCGGCCACGGTGGCGCGGGTGTTGGGTTCCTGCCGGGCACCGCTGCGCAGTTCCACCAGCGCGTTCGGCTCCTCGGACCCCGCCCCAACCGGGCCGCGCGGGCGGTGATACTTGAAGCTGCGGCCCATCAGCCGCACGCCGTTCGCCAGCAGCGCCGAAGCCAGCGTATCGCCGGGATGGCCGGTAAGGCTGCGCCCGTCGAAAGTGAAGCCAAGGCTGCGGCTGCGGTCGATCAGCCCTCCGGTCAAACGGGTCATGCCGCACCGCCTTTCAGCTTGACGTCGCGGGCCAGTTCCGCGCCCAGGATCTCATGCGTCACCGTATCGCGGGTCACGACCAGCCAACTGCGGTCGCCCTGTTCGTGGAACCACAGCTCGCGATGCACGCCTGCCGGATTGTCACGCAGATAGACGTAATCGGCAAAGGCGTCGGCGTCGGCGGGATCGGGACGGTCCAGCAGCGCGGCATCGCCCAGATAGGTGAATTCCTGTGCATCGCGCAGGCCAAGAAGGGGATGGGGGATCAGCATGGCAGCCTCAATGCAGGTTCGGTTGGGCGCCCACGCCCTTTTCGTCGATGACATAGCCGCGCGCGAAGCGGTCCAGGCGATAGGCGCGGGCGGTTTCATGCGGGTTGCCGGTGGCCAGCAGATGCGCGAAGGCGTAGCCGCTGGCGGGCGTCGCCTTGAAGCCGCCATAGCACCAGCCCGCGTTCAGATAGAGCCCCTCGACCGGCGTGCGGTCGATGATGGGGCTGCCGTCCATCGACATGTCCATGATGCCGCCCCAGGCCCGCAGCAGCCGCGCCCGCCCGATCATCGGCATCAGGGCCATGCCGCTTTCGGCGACATCCTCGATCATCGGCAGGTTGCCGCGTTGGGCGTAGGAGTTGTAGCCATCCGGGTCGCCGCCAAAGACCAACCCGCCCTTGTCGGACTGGCTGATATAGAAATGCCCCGCACCGAAGGTGATCACGCCGTCGATGGTGGGCTTCAGCCCCTCGGAGACGAAAGCCTGCAAGACATGGCTTTCGATCGGCAGGCGCATGCCCGCGCCGGCCATCACCCGGCTGGACGATCCCGCGACCGCAACGCCGACCTTGCCCGCGCCGATGTAACCGCGCGAGGTCTCGACCCCCAGCACCCGGCCGTTTTCCATGCGGAAGCCCGTGACCTCGCAATTCTGGATCAGGTCCACCCCGGCCATGTCGGCCCCGCGCGCATAGCCCCAGGCCACGCCATCGTGCCGCGCGGTGCCGCCCCGGCGTTGCAGCAGCCCGCCCTTGATCGGAAAGCGCGCATCGTCGAAATTCAGGAAGGGATACATCGCCCGCACCTGCGCGCTGTCCAGCAATTCCGCATCCGCGCCCGCCAGCAGCATGGCATTGCCGCGCCGCCGATAGGCGTCGCGCTGCGCGTCGGTATGGCACAGGTTCAGGATCCCGCGCTGGCTGATCATGGCGTTGAAGTTGAATTCCTGCTCCAGCCCCTCCCACAGCTTCATGGAAAATTCGTAGAAGGGCTCATTGCCCGGCAGCAGGTAGTTCGATCGGATGATCGTCGTGTTCCGCCCGATATTGCCCGACCCCAGCCAGCCCTTTTCCAGCACCGCGATGCGGGCCTTCTTGAAGGTGGTCGCCAGATAATAGGCCGTCGCCAGCCCGTGCCCGCCTCCGCCGACGATGACGTAATCATAGCCCGGCTGAGGATCGGGATTGCGCCACAAGGGCCGCCAGCCCTTGTGGCCCCTGATCGCCTCGGCAAATACCCTGAAGCCTGAAAAGCGCACCATTGCCCCCTGATGACATTGCCCGGACAGGTTATGCGCTTCCTGCTGGATAATTTTATCCATATACGTCATTTCCTTGTCAGAATACGACGAACCTGCTAGCGGAAGGGTCATGAAAACACCCTCGACCATCGGCTTCCTGCTGCTGCCCGGCTATGCGATGATGTCGCTTGCCTCGGCCATCGAGCCGTTGCGCGCCGCCAACCAGCTTGGCAGGGACCAGCGTTATCGGCTGCGCTTCCTGGGCGCCGAGGGCGGTTTCGTCGCCTCGTCCGTGGGGGGTGGCTTCGATTGCACGGCCCTGCGCGATGCCGCGCCCGATCTGGACCTGCTGTTCGTCGTGGCAGGCGGCGACCCGATGCTGCACGATGGCCCGGCGCTGGTTCACGGCCTGCGCAGGCTGGACAGGCGCGGCGTCAGCCTGGGCGGGATTTCGGGCGGCGCCGCCGTGCTGGCGCGGCATGGGCTGATGGGGGGGCGGCGCTTCACCGTCCACTGGACGCATATCGAGGAATTGCAGGAACTGGACCCCGCCTTGCTGATCGAGCGTGCGCTGTATGTCATCGACCGCGACCGCTATAGCTGCGCGGGCGGCGTCGCGGCCTTCGACATGATGCACGCGCTGATCGCCAGCCAGCACGGCGCGGCATTCGCGCATGAGGTCAGCGACTGGTTCATCCATACCCGCATGCGCACGGCGACCGAGCCGCAGCAGCTTGACCCCGCGCGCCGCTACGACCTGCACCACCCAAGGCTGGAGGCCGCCGTGCGCCTGATGGCCACCCATATCGCCGACCCGCTGTCGCTTGCGCAGCTTGCCGCCCTGTCGGGTTGCAGCGCGCGGCAGTTGCAACGTCGCTTTGCCGACCGGTTCGGCACCACCGTTTCGGATTTCTACCGCAACCTGCGGCTGGAAAAGGCCGACGAGTTGCTGCGCCATTCCGCCCTGCCCCTGTCCGAGATCGCCCAACTGACCGGCTTTGCCACGGCGCAGCATTTCAGCCGGTGCTTCCGTGCGCATTTCGGAGCGCCCCCGGCGCGGCGCAGGCGGCAGGGACCGCCCCACCAGCCCCTTGCATGACCGGCCCCCTTGCATAACCGGCCCCGCCCGCGCAATCCTGACGTGCATGGAAAATCTCAAACGCAATCTGCCCCCGCTGACCAGCCTCGTCGCCTTCGAGGCCGCCGCGCGGCTTGGCAGCTTTTCCGATGCCGCGCGCGAGTTGAACGTCACGCGCGAGGCCGTCAGCCGTCAGATCCGCGCGCTCGAGGCGCATCTTGGCCTGTCGCTGTTCGACCGCAGCGCCAACAGCACCGTGCTGCGCGAATGGGGCGCGCGCTATTTCGAAACGGTCTCGGGCAACCTGGAAAACATCGCGCGGGCATCCATCGCGATCCGGGGCGACGAAAACGAAAGCGACCCGCCCGAATTGCAGATCGACCCGGATCAGGAACGCATCCTGATCGTGGACGACATGCCCGCCAATATCCGCCGCTTGCGCGACGTGTTGCAGGACCGATACCAGATCGCCGCCCATACCCGCGCCGAGGACGCGCTGGACTGGCTGCTGGCGGGGGGCGAGGCAGACCTGATCATGCTGGACGTGCGCATGGCCGGGATGGACGGCTATGCGCTGTGCCGCAGGCTGAAGGCGATGCCCGGACTGGCGCGGGTGCCGGTGATGTTCCTGACCAGCCTCGACGCACCCGAGGACGAGACCGAGGGCTTCGCGGTCGGCGCCTGCGACTATATCGCCCGCCCCTTCGCACCTGCCGTCCTGCTGGCCCGCATCCAGGTGCAGCTTGACCTGCGCCGGACCAACCGGGCGCTGGAGGACCTGCTGGAACGCCGCGCCGGACGGCTTGAACGGGCCGAGGCGCTGCTGGCCGACATCCGCGCAAGCCTGTCGGGTTACGACGCCTGACCGCCCCGGCCCGAGGCCAGGCGCAACCGCTCCAACGCCGCCCCGATGCGGGCCATGTCCGGCGGCTGTTCCGACACGGCGCCGCAAAGCTCGGCCGCGCCCAGTTGCAGGGCCGCGCCCCTGATCGCGTGCAGCGCCTGGTCCAGCGGCATCTGCCCGTCCAGCAGGGCGCGCCATTCCTCGATCTCTTCGGGGATGCGGGCCTTCCAGCGCGCGGCGATCGCCCCGTCCCCGCCGGTATTGCGGGCCAGCGCGGTTTCGTCCAGCGCAGGCGTGGCGGCATCCAGGACCGCCGTCAGCGCCCGGCGCAAGGCCGCGCCGGTCACCGGCTTGGGCAGGAAATCCGCAAACCCCGCCCGGCGGCAGGCCCCCCTGGTTTCGGTCGACACATCCGCGCTGGAGGCGATGACCGGAATCGCCAGCCCCCGCGCACGCAATTCGCCCATCAGCGCGATACCGTCCATCTCGGGCATGTGCAGATCGGTGATGATCGCATCCGGCAAGGGCCGGTCAAGCGCCGCCAATGCCGCGCGCGCGCCTTGGGCCAAGGCGACGCGGACGCCCTCGCGGCGCAGCAGTTCGCCCATCACGTCGCGGTTGATCCGGCGGTCCTCGACCAGAAGAACGCGCCTTTCGCGCAAGGCGGGGCCGGGATCGGGCGGCGCGCCCGCCTGCGAGACCGCCAGCCGCAATTCGCGATGGGTCAGCGGCAGCGACAGCGGCATGTCATCCAGCGACAACCGGCCGTCTTTGCAGCATAGCACGCTGCCGTCGGGATCGCCCACCAGGCCCGCGCGGTCCAGCATCCGCGCGATCCGCCGGGACAGGCGGTGGTCGGGCACCCGCACCGCAGGGCGCGGCAGGGCGGGCGGGGTCCGGTCCGCGCCGCCCGCGGCCAGCGGCAGGTCAAGGGTGAACAGGCTGCCCACCCCCCGCCTGCTGCGCAGGGTCAGCCCGCCGCCCATGCCCCTGGCCATCTGCCGCGCGATGGCCAGCCCCAGCCCGGTGCCCGACACCTCGCGCGTGATCGAGGCATCCGCCTGGCTGAACGGCTGGAAGATCAGCGCCTGATCGGCCTCGGCGATACCGCTGCCGGTGTCGAAGACGGAAATCCGCAGCCGGTCGCCGCGACGGCGGATGCGCAGCGCGATCCGGCCTTTCGTCGTGAACTTGACGGCATTGCTGGTCAGGTTCAGCAGGGTCTGGGTCAGCTTTTGCCGGTCGCCGATCACCACCGGCGGGACATCCGCGGCGATGTCGCCTTCCAGCAGCAGCCCGCCCGCGCCGATCAGCGCGCGCGTCTGCGCGATCACCTCGTCGAAAACCGCATCAACGGCGAAGGGGCGGCGCTCGAACACCATGTGCCCTCCCTCCAGCTTGGACAGGTCCAGCACGCTGTCGATGCTGCCCAGCAACTGCCGCGCGGCGCTTTGCATGTCCACCACCTGACGGCGCGAGGACGGGGGCAGCCGGTCGGCCAGCAGCAGCTCGGACAGGCCGGTGATGGCGTTCAGGGGCGTGCGCAGCTCATGGCTCATGTTCGCGAGAAAGGCCGATTTCGCGCGCGAGGCGGCAAGGGCGTCGTTGCGCGCGACCAGCAGTTCGGCGGTGCGCTGATCGACCTCTTCGCGCAGGTGGTCGCGATAGCGTTCCATCTGCGCGACCGTGCGGGAAAAATCCTGCGCCAGCCGCGAAATCTCGTCGTCGCGCGAACCCAGCCTGCGGGCGGCGCGGTCGGACAGGCGGAAGCTGTGCCCCTCGCGCACGGATTGCGCCGCCTGGCTGAGCGCGCCGATGGGCGAGATGACATAGCGCCGGACGAACAGAAACAGCAGCCCCGCCAGCAGCAGGGCCTGCAAGACCGAGGTCAGGACGATGCGCACCGCCTGCCGCGTGAAATCGCCGTAAAAGCCCACCAGCGAAAAGGTGACGTCCAGCCTTGCGATCTGCTGTTCGCGGCCCGGTCCATGCAGAACGACCTGCCGCGTCTGGGTCAGGCGCTCTTGCGGGAACAGGCCCGTTTTCAGCCATGCCGGGGCGTCCGCGCTTTCCCGTTCGACCTGAAAGCGCGGGATCTGGGCGATGCGCAACTGCTCATCCGTCAGCAGCAGGTCCTTGATGGCGATGGAATGGATCAGCGGATCGTCGACCAGGCGGTCCAGGATGGCCTGGACCGTGGCCAGGTCCACGTCCCAATAGGCCCGTTCAAGCTGCGGCGTCGCGGAATAGAGGATGCGCTCGGTGTTGTCCGTCGCCACCCGGATGCTGCGGCGCAGATCGGCCAGCGTGCTGGCGCCGCCCAGGCCGATGCCCGAGACGATGCTGATCAGCGCCCCCGCCAGCACCACCCGGCGCGCGATGCTGCCCGTGCGCATATGCGGTCTCATCGACCCAGCCTTTCGCGCAGGATCGCGGCGATGCGTCCCTCGGCATGCATCCCGTTCAGCACGCGCGCCAGCCGGTCGGATTTTTCCTGCCCCGCCGCATCGCGGTTGAAGCCGACGTAACGGCCCTGGTTGTCCAGCGCGGTGGGCAGGATACGGACCCCGCCCCGGACCCCCAGCCGCCCGATGGCGTGGCGCAGGTTGGCCTCGCCCCCGATGACGACATCGGCGCGGCGCAAAAGCAGCTTGCGCAGGCTGGTTTCATCATCGACCGAACCTTCCCGTTTGAAATGGTTCGAGGAATCGAAGGCGAAGGTATAGGTGAAACCATCGACCACACCGACCGACAGCCCGGCCAGGTCGTCTAGGCCGCCAAAGTCGCGCAGGGGCGAATCCGCCATCACGACGAAAACCATGCGCGTCATGCGCAAGGGGCCCGTCATCAGCCAGCCGCGAAACCGCTCGGGCGTGGGGGAAAGCTGGAAAAGCCCGTCGGCCTCGCCCATGCCGGGGGCCAGCAGGGCGCGCCGCCAGGGCAGCGGCACGAACTCCATCGCGACCCCCAGGCGCAGGGCGGCCTCGGTCAGGATGTCGATATCGACGCCGACGAAGCGGCCATCCACGACATGGTTGTAGGGCGCGAAATCCTGCATCCCCGCCATCACCCACCGTTCGGCATGGCTGGCGCGCAGGACCGGGGGCGCGGCAAGCGCGGCGCCCGTGGCGATCAGCAGGCTTCGTCGTGTCAATCCCAATGTCCGGCACATGCCCGGATGATCGCGCCGCGACCGCTTGCCTGCCACGGAAATAAAGTTGCCGCCACAGGGCAATGTTTTCGTCTCTCACGCTGTGCCGGATTGCTTTGCTAGTCCTGTCATAGACAACGGGAGAAACAAATACATGAAAAAGATCGTTACCGCCGTTCTGGCATCGACCGTCGCGCTGGGGCCTCTGGCCGCCGCCGCCGAAAGCTGCACCAACGCCGGGCTGAAGCGCATCCAGGATCGCGGCACGCTGATCGCCGGGGTCAAGGCCGATTACCGCCCCTGGGGCTATCGCGACAGCGACGGCAGCATCGTCGGGCTGGAAATCGACCTGGCGCAGAAGGTCGCCGATACGCTTGGCGTCGGGCTGGAGGTGGTTCCGGTGATCGCCTCGAACCGGATGCAGTTCCTGCAACAGGGCCAGATCGACGTGATGATCGCCACCATGACCGATACCGCCGACCGGCGCGAGATGGTGGGGATCAAGGGGCCGAACTACTACGCCTCGGGGACGGCCGCGCTGACGCCCAAGGCCGTCGGCATGACGGAATGGAGCGAGTTGAACGGTCGCCCCGTCTGCGGCATCCAGGGTTCGTTCTACCTGCAAAAGATCGAACAGGAATACGGCGCCACCATCTCGGCCTTCGGCAACGCCGCCGAGGCCAAGCAGGCCCTGCGCGACCGCAAATGCGTGGCCTTCGTCTATGACGACACCACCATCAGCGCCGATCTGGCGGGCGGCGGCTGGGACGATTACGAAATCTCGCTGCCGATCGAGGATTTCGCGCCCTGGGGCATCGCCGTCGCCAAGCCCGAAGAAAACTGCGCCCTGGGCCAGATCGTCTCGGGCCTGCAATACGCCTGGCACCGCGACGGCACGCTGATCGAGCTTGAAGAAGAATGGGGCGTCTCGCCCAGCCCCTTCCTGGCCGAGATGCACGAGCGGATGATCGATCCGCTGGCAGAATAAGGCCCCATGCCGATGCTGACGGGAATTCAGGATTTCTTCCGGGAACTGGCCGCCACCTCGCCGCACTGGAACTTCATCTGGATCTACGACCCGATCCAGATGAACCGCGTGCTGAGCGGGCTGTGGATGACGGTCAAGCTCAGCCTGTTCTGCCTGGTGTTTTCCGTCATCATCGGCATCGTCGGGGCATGGGCGCAAGAGTCGAAAAGCCGGCTCTTGCGCGTGCTCGTGCAGGCCTATGTGCAGTTCTTCCGCAATACGCCGCCGCTGATCCAACTGCTGTTCTTCTACTTCGCCCTTGGCCAGTTCACCCCCAGCTACAGCCCCGACGGCTGGCTTGAGGTGCCCATCATCTCGAACGTCGGATGGGCGATCATCGCGCTGTCCTTCTTCGCGGGCGCCTTCAATATCGAGATCTTCCGCGCAGGGGTCGAAGCCGTCCCCCATTCCACGCGCGAGGCGGCGGAGTCGCTGGGGATGTCGCGGCTTCAGACCTATACCAACGTGGTCCTGCCGCTGACGCTGCGGATATCGCTGCCTGCGCTGTCGGCCAACCTGGTCAACCTGGTCAAGACCACCAACCAGGCATTCGCCATCGCCGTGCCCGAGTTGCTCTATCAATCCGTTTCCATCTGGAACGACTATCCTTCCGCCCAGAACCCCACCATGCTGATGATGATGGTCTGCTACCTGGGGCTGGTCGGCCTGCTGTCGGCGGGGATGGGCCAATGGGAACGCAAGCTGAGGATTCCCGGCTATGGCGCATAGATCCCCCGTCCCGACGGCCAGCGGCACCCTGCCCGTCCTGCTGCCCTACAACCCGCGCGGCCCGGCCTATGACGATTTCTTCGCCACGCGCTGGCTGGCCTCGATCCCGGCCTGGTGGCTCCTGGCCCTGGCCGCGCTGTTTCCGGTCATGGCGCTGGCGCAGGCGGGGGCGGCGGAATCGCCCCTGGACAAGCTGGTCCGCTGGGCGCCCTTCCTGTTTCGGCAGGGCTTCATGTTCAACGTGCTGATCTCGGTCCTGGCGATGGGAATCGGGACCGTCGTGGGCGCGTTCATGGGGCTGGCGCTGATTTCGCGCCTGCGTCCGGTCCGGGCCGTCGCGCGGGTCTATGTGACCTTCTTTCGCAATGTGCCCTGGCTGGTCTTGCTGTTCATCGTGCTTTTGTCCTTTCCCTTCCAGTTCAGGGTCTTCGGCACGACGATTCCCTTTCCCGGCTGGTTCAAGACGGTGATCGGCCTTGCCATCCCGGTTTCGGCCAATATCGCCGAGGTGGTGCGCGGTGCCGTGCAATCCGTCCCCACCGCCCAGTGGGAGGCCGCCGAATCCCTTGGCTTCACCCGCCGCCAGGCCATCTGGCAGATCATCCTGCCGCAATGCTTCAAGCGGATGCTGCCGCCCTGGATGAACTGGTATGCGATCCTGACCATGTCCACGCCGCTCTGTTCGCTTCTGGGCGTGGGCGAGATCATCAGCCTGACCCGGCAGGCGATGGAGGCCGAAGGCAACCAGCCCGAACTGCTGATCCCCTTCTACGGCTTCGCCCTGCTGCTGTTTCTTGCCTATTGCTACCCGATCGCCCGCCTGACCATGCGGCTGGAGCGCCGGTTCGCAGTCAAAACCTGAAAGGACGTCCCATGACCGACTGGACCGCCGATCAACCCATCGTCCGCCTGCGCGATGTCCACAAGTCCTATGGCCAGGTCGAGGTCATCCGCGGCATCAGCATGGACGTGATGAAGGGCGAGGTGATCTGCATCATCGGCCCCTCGGGGTCGGGCAAATCCACCCTGATCCGCTGCATCAACGCACTGAACGACATTCAGGCCGGTTCCATCCAGGTCGAGGGACAAGAGGTCCACGATCCCAGGCTGGACAAGCTGGCCCTGCGCCGCAAGGTCGGGATGGTGTTCCAGCAATACAACCTGTTCCCGCACAAGACCGCGTTGCAAAATGTGATGATGGCCCCGATCAAGGTGCTGCGGGAAAAGCCCGCCGAGGTCGAGGCCCGCGCGCGCGCCCTGCTGAAGAAGGTGCGGCTGGAAGGCAAGGAAAACCACTATCCCGGCGAATTGTCGGGCGGCCAGCAGCAGCGCGTCGCCATCGCGCGGTCGCTGGCGATGCAGCCCGACGTGATGCTGTTCGACGAGGTGACGGCGGCGCTGGACCCCGAGACGGTCAAGGAGGTTCTGGTCGCCATCAAGGACCTTGCCGCCGAAGGGATGACCTGCATCCTCGTGACCCACGAAATGGGCTTTGCGCGCGAGGTCGCCGACCATATCTATTTCACCGACCGCGGCGTGATCGTGGAACACGGCCCCCCTGCCGAGTTCTTCACCAAGGCCAGGGACCCGCGCACCCGCGCCTTTCTGGACCAGGTGCTGTAACCGCGCCGCGGCGCTTGCGGCAATTCGCCCGTTCGTTGACGAAGCGTTACCTTTGCCCCCGTCATGGCAAAACCCGCCCCATCCATCGGATCGGGCGGGCTTTCGTTTTCGCGGGTGGTTCAGGGCGGCTCAGCCCGCCAGCCGCCCCATCTGGAACCCCGGCAGCACATCGGCGATGAAATCCGCCGCGTAATCGGACGAGGCCATGTCGAACAGCATGTCCAGCCCCGGCTGGCCGCCCAGGTCATGGCGGATCAGCACCGCGTCCATATGCATCGCGCGGGTTTGCGCCACCGCGCCCGGCCCGAAGACATCGGGGCGGGTGTCGATGGAGGTCAGCAGCGGCAGCGCCTCTGCCACGCCCGGCCCGGTCAGGGACAGCCAGCACCAGCTTTCTTCGCGCCATGCGTCGTAGCCCTTGGGGCCGCTCGCCGCAGCCCAGCCCTGCCGCAACTGCGACAGGCGGGGCGATCCGGTGGCGGGATCGGGCAGGAGGACGACCTCTTCGGCACCCAGCCGGACGACGGTCATGCCATCGGCCTCGGCAGTCTGGTGGATCGTGGGCGGCAGCGGGCAACCCTGTTCCGTCAGCCAGGCAGAGGTGCCGGGGCCGCGCAGGCCGAAGCGCGGCAGCGCCGACAGGTCGATCATCCGGTCCCGGCCATCGGCAGGCCATGCGGCCAACGGGGGCAGGCGGTTGTCAAGCGGCCAGTTGCGGGGGGCGTTCACGCTCATTTACATCTCCTGCCTTGCATTCGCGGCATCGTAGAAGGGCAGCGCGGTAACGGGCGCCTGAACCTCGGCCCCCGCAAAGCCGCGAAGGGTGATCGGCGTGCCCGGCCCGGCCTGATCCGGCGCGACATAGGCCAGCCCGATCCATTTCCCCAGGCTGGGCGAATGGCCGAAGGACGTCACATGGCCGACCGGATCGCCATCCCGCAGCACCAGCGCCGATTCCCCGACCTGCGCCGCATTGTCGTCCAGCGTGAAGCCGCACAACCGGCGCTTGTCGCCAAGGGCGCGGCGCGCCTCGACTGCGGCCTTGCCCATGTAGAAGGGCTTCTTGCGCGACAAGGCCCAGCCCATGCCCAGCTCATCGGGGGTGGTCAGGGCGTCGGTGTCCTGACCGATGATGATATGGCCCTTTTCCAGACGCAGGATGCGCGAGGCCTCCAGCCCATAGGGCCGCAGCCCCAAGTCCGCGCCGGCATCCAGCAGCGCGCCCCACATCCCCGCGGCGCAGGATTGCGGCAGGTGGATTTCATAGCTGAGTTCGCCGGTGAAGCCGATCCGCATGACCCGGACGGGACAGCCCGCCAGTTCCCCCTCGCGTCCGTCCAGGAAGGCGAAACCGTCACGGCTGAAATCCAGCGAGCCGGGCAGCCGCTCCAGCACCGCGCGGGCGTTGGGGCCGGTCAGGTTGATCGCGGCGAAGGCGGCGGTGACG
Organism: uncultured Paracoccus sp.; assembly: GCF_945915435.1. GTDB lineage: Bacteria > Pseudomonadota > Alphaproteobacteria > Rhodobacterales > Rhodobacteraceae > Paracoccus. The sequence goes on from NZ_CAMEFG010000014.1 coordinate 16,828, forward strand.
TTCTGGATATCGACATTCATGCCGTGGATGGTCTTTTGCAGCGCCATCTCGGCAAACAGCCGGTCCACTGCGCCGGTGGTGGCGGTGACATAGTAATGGTCCTGCGCCATCCGGTAAGCTACGCCGTCGTCCAGGATCGAACCCATCTCGTTCAACGCCAGGCAATAGCGCACCCGCCCGACCGGCTGCCCGGCATGGGCCATCGTATAGGTCCGGTCCAGAAAGGCGCCCGCATCCGGTCCGCGCACCTCAAGCTTGCCAAGGGTCGAGACGTCCAGCAGCCCCGCCGCTTCGCGCACCATGCGGATCTCGCGGGTGATCGCGTCGGTTTCGCTGCCCTGTCCCGGATAGACGAAGGGCCGCCACCATGCGCCGACCGGCATCATCCGCGCCCCTGCCGCCAGATGCGCGCCATGCAGCGCAGTCAGGCGGCGGCGTTCGGGCGTCGTATCGGCCAGAAGGCCCAGCTTTTCGGGACCGAAGGGTGGGCGGGCGGTGGTGATACCGACCTCGGCCAGGCTGCGCGCGGTCTTGCGCGCCACGATCCGCGCGGTCGTCAGCGCGGCATGGCGGCCCTGCGACGGACCCATGCCGACGGTCGAGTAACGCTTGACCAGTTCCAGTTCGCGGTAACCGTCGGCGACGGCGTTCTCGATGTCCTTGACTTGCAGGTCCTCGTCGAAATCGACGAAATCGCGGCCCTTGGGATGGGCCTGCAAGGGCGGGGCGCGGCGCCATCCGACCGGCGCGGGCGGCAGGTCCTGCGCATCGCCGGCGGCGGCGCGCGCGCCCGCGGCCTCGCCGCTGGCGATCACGGCGGCCAGATCGGACAGCCCCGCCGCCGCGCCGGCCATGTGGATATGGCCCGCCACGTCCACGATGGCGAAATTCGTGCCGCTGTCGTCCGAGGTCAGCCGCGCGCCCGCATGCAGCGCAAGCTGATAGCCCGGCGTATAGCCCCCCGCCATCACCAGCAGATCGCAGTCCAGCGCACTGCGGTTGCCCTTGGCATCCTGGATCTGAACCGATTTCAGATGCAGCCCGCCGCGCGCCTCAAGGATGCGGTGGCCGCGCATCACCGGGATGCCGCGCCGGGTCAGTTCGGCGGACAGGCCGTCGCGATCCTCGGATTCGGGATCGATGACGGCGGCGATGCGCACGCCCGCATCGTCCAGATCCAGCGCCGCCAGATAGCCGTCGCGATCCCCCGCATAGACCACCGCGCGCTGGCCGGGCCGCACGGCATAGTGGCGCATCAGGCGCTGCACCGCCGAGGACAGCATCACCCCCGGCAGGTCGTTGCCCCGGAAGGTCAGCGGCTGTTCATGCGCGCCGGTCGCCAGCACCAGATCGGTGGCGCGGATGCGGATCATGCGGTCGCCTTGCAGGACCGGCAACCAGTTGTCCTGGAAATGGCCGTTGCAGGTCGCCCCGGTCAGCACGGTGACATTGGGCAGCGCCGCGATCCGGTCGCGCAGGGCGGCCAGCCTGCCCGCCGCCCCGGCGGTTTCGACATCAAAACGGGCATAGGTCAGCGCACCGCCCAGATCGGGTTCCTTCTCGACCAGGATCACGCCCGCCCCGGCCTCGGCGGCGCGGATCGCGGCGGCAAGCCCCGCAGGCCCCGCCCCCACCACCAGCACGTCGCAATGGCGCGTTTCCTTGACATAGCGGCGCGGCGCCGGGTCAAGGCTGACGACGCCCAGACCGGCGGATTTGCGGATGATCGGCTCCCACAGCTTCAGCCAGCTATTGCGGCCGGGACCGAAGAAAGTGCGGTAGTAGAACCCCACCGGCAGGAAACGCCCCAGATGGTCGATCACGCGGCCCCGGTCGCGGCGCAGGCTGCCGTTGACGTTCTGGGGGGTGACCGCGATCCCGTCGCCGACCGGGCGCAGATCGGCGCGGACGTTGGTTTCGTCGCCGATCTGGACCAGCGTGTTCGCATCCTGCCCCGCCATCGTCAGGATGCCGCGCGGGCGGTGATACTTGAAGGACCGCGACAGCACCCATTCGCCATTGGCCGCAAGCGCGCTGGCGATGGTGTCGCCGGGATGGGCCGGGATGGGGCGGCCCTCGAAGGTGAAACCGATGCGGGCGCTGCGGTCGATGCGGCTGCCCCAGCCGTTGCCAAGTCTGTTCGTCATGCCTCGCCCTCGGGCTTGTCTGCGTCCGCGCCATTCAGCCAGGTGCGCAGGATTTCATCGGTGATCAGGTTGCGTTCCGCCATGAACACGGTGTTCGAGGGCATATGCCGCCACCATTCGCGGATGACGCCCATCGGGTTCGGCGCGTGGAAAAGGCGGTCGATCAGGTTTTTCCCGGTCGCCTCGGGTGCGTCTTGGACCGGACCAAGCCACTGGAATTCTGAAATATTGCGCGGCCCGTTCAGCGGGCAAACCATCACTTTCATCGCCTGTCCCCTAATGCCCGGCCGCCGTGGCGCCCATTTCGTTCAGAAGCTCGAACCGTTCGAACCGCTCCAGCGCGAAGGGCAGCAGGATATCGGGCACCCGCCCCGTGGCGATGGTTTCGGCCATGCGCTTGCCCGCGACCGGGGTCGCCTTGAACCCGTAGGTTCCCCAGCCCGCATCCAGCCAGTAGTTTTGCAGCGGCGAGGCCCCCATGATCGGGCTGAAATCCGGCGTGACGTCGGTGATCCCGGCCCATTGGCGCAGGATCTTGACGTTGTGCAGGAACGGCATCAGGTGCAGCGCGCCGGTGGCCAGCGCCTCTTTCTGCGGCAGGCTGGATCGGGTCGAGACCAGTTGATAGGGGTCCGTCGCCCCCCCGATCACGATTTCCCCGCGCGAGGATTGCACCAGGTAGGTGTGCAGGTTCGACGACGACAGCAGGATATCCAGAAACGGCTTGAGCGGCTGCGTCACCATCGCCTGCAAGGGAAAGTTGCGGATCGGCAGCTTCAGCCCGGCCAGCGCGGCGATATGCCCGTTCATCCCGCCCGCCGCTTGCAGGATCTGCCCGGCGGCGATGGTGCCGCGATTGGTGCGGATCTCGGTCACGCGCTCACCGGCGATGCCGAAGCCCGTGACCTCGGTGCGCTGATGGATCTCGGCCCCCTTTTCGGCGGCGCGCTTGGCATAGCCCCAGGCCACGGCGTCATGGCGCGCGGTCCCGCCATCGGCGTGCCACAGCCCGCCCATGACCTCGTGCTGGCCGCCGATGTCCATGTTCACCTGCGGGCAAAGTTCGCGCACGGTCTGCGCATCGACCACCTCGGCGCGGATGCCGACATGCTTGCCCATCTCGGCCCGCAGCCGGAAGCTGCGCATCGCCGCATCGGAATGGGCCAGCGTCAATTGCCCGCGCTGCGAGAACATGACGTTGAAGCCAAGTTCCTGCGACATGGTTTCGTAAAGCCCGATCCCCTCGCGGTAGAACTCGATCGAGGGCGGCGTCAGGTAGTTCGACCGGATCGTGGTCGTGTTTCGCGCGGTGTTGCCACCGGCCAGATAGCCCTTTTCCAGCACGGCGATATCGGTGATGCCGTGATAATGCGACAGGTAATAGGCCGCGGCCAGACCATGCCCTCCGCCGCCGATGATCACCACGTCATAGCGTTTGCGCAACTCGGGCGTGGCGGGAATGTCGGCATAGGGCCGGTGCCCGCGTCTCAACCCGTATTTCAGCAATTCCATCGGCATGGGCCACCTCGTCTTTCGCGGCCCATCTGACGCGCGGCCCGCCCGCCGCACAAGAAAAGGAAACCTGCCCTTTGACCCCGTTTTCGTTATGGCCAGGAAAGGAAACCGGGCTGGTGGCGCCCCGCCGGAACTGGTAAAAACCGATCTTCCACCGCCCGGATGACGGAAAATCCGCCTTATGGACCTGCGCTTTCTGGAAACCTTCATCACCATCGCCGATTGCGGCTCGATCGCCGAGGCGGCGCGGCGGCTGAACCGCAGCCCGGCAGCCCTCGCCCAACGCCTGCGCGCGCTGGAAGAGGAACTGGGCCATACGCTGGTCCTGCGTTCCGGCCGCACGGTCCAGCCGACGGCCGAGGGGCTGGCGATCCTGGATCACGCCCGGATGCTGGTCCAGGGCGCGCGCGACTTGCAGGCGCTGGCGGCGAACGGCGTTCCGGCGGGGCAGCTAAGGCTGGGTGCGACCGCGACGGCGCTGACGGGCCTGCTGCCCGGCATCATCGCGCGGCTCAGCGCCGATCACCCCTCGATCGACTATTTCGTGCAGCCCGGTTCCTCGGTCGATCTGTATCACCGCGTGGTCGAGGGGCAGTTGGACGCCGCATTGATCGTCAAGCCGCAATTCGCCATCCCGAAATCGACCGGCTGGCTGACGATCCGCGACGAACCGCTGGTCTTCATCGCATCCCGCAGCACCCCCGAACAGGATCCCCATGTGTTGCTGGAACGGTCTCGTTTCATCCGCTACGACCGCAACCAATGGGGCGGGCAGATCGTGGACCGCTATATCCAGGACCACGGCCTGAAGGTGCAGGAATGGCTGGAACTGGACGCCCTCGACGCCATCGCCGCATTGGTGGACCGGGGCCTTGGCGTTGCCATCCTGCCCGATTGGGCGCCGCCCTGGCCGCAAGGGCTAAGGCTGTGGAAGGCCCATCTGCCCGACGGCGAGGCCCGCCAGGTCGGGGTGATCTGGCAACGCGCAGGCGCAAGGCACCCCGCCGCCAGCGCCTTCGTGCAGGCCTGCCGAAGCGCCGGGGCGGAACCCCTGGACCATCCCGGCTGACAAGCCGCTAAAGCCAGCGGGGATGAAATATTCGACCCGAGCACCGTAGTATCTCATGGGTCCGATCATCCTCACCGCCGTGTCGAGTGCGGTTGAAGAACTCGGCCAGCCAATCCGACACGTCCTGCAACCCGGCCTCCGCCGCCGGAGACCCCGGCGGGCAATGAGTTCGTTACGGCGGCTCACGCCCCTCATGGCCACCATTCCTTCAGAAGCCACATGATGAATTTGCAGCCAAGGAACAGAGCGGTGAAAAAGACGGCGGCAATTGCGAAATAGAGGGAGAAAAAGAGAAGGGATCGATCCCACAGAAGGACACAGACGCTCTCGGCGGAGTAATATAAATCGGGATCACATAGCTCATCCCCCTGATAGGTGGTTTTGGCGATGTAGATAGGGAGAAAGCCGAACAGGATGGACAGGGCAGTTGCGATGAACGCGTAAATTTTCATGGCTGCTCTTCCCTTATCGGAGCTTTTCGGGGTGCGGGGGTATTGGAAGCCAGTCCGGACGAAGTGTTTTGGTGAAAAACTCCACCCGAGCGCCGTACTCATCCACTGCTTGCGCGTTCAAATTCCTGTAAAGGGTCGCAATTTTTCTGGTGGTTCGGTCATTCGGGGCCAGTCGCTCGGCGATCCGCTTCAGCATGAACGCGCCCGCATCGAAATTCTTGGCCGGATCGTACATGTCTTCTTCGGAGAAAAGCATCGGCCAGTAGGACACGTTGATGTTCATAGGTCGGATGCTCTTGTTGACCCCAAGCCATTCGGCAGGCTCATCATACCATCCGTGGGTGGTCTCCATCACTGCGATGGACAACAGCAATATTTCCGGGACGGCAAAACGCGCAGCACTGGCCTTGATATACTGTGGCCATGCAAGAAATTTGTTGGTGCGGGATGCCAATATTCCGCTTTCGTGCCAGGGCGCTTCCGCGCTGGCACTATAATCGTCCTCGATCCAGAAATTGTATGGAATGTCGTGGATCATCGACGCCTTGCGAGAGACCTTCACACGGACGAAAGCGGTCTGGTTGCCCTGAAAGGGGATGTCGTGCCGAAAGGAATCGCCCAGAGGAATATCCCGGTAATCGTGATGCGAGGTGCCAATGCGTGGCCTCACGTCGAGATTGTAGGTGTTGATACCATGTTTCCGGGTCTGCCAGATTTCGACCTCTCCACCACTGTCTTCCAACGTGTTGTCGCGGCCCATCCGGTGCAGGGTTGCTGCGAAGGGATGGGATGAGCATCACGCTCATAACTGGGTTCGACCATGACGACGGCATCGGCGCAGTCGCATTTCTGGATGATCTGACCGAGTTCCAGATTGCTGTCATAGGTGATGTCGAAGTCTACCACTCACTCGTTCTTTACCTTCTTTATATGGTCAGGGGTGTTCAGGCAGGGCGGAACACGCCCGAGGGCAGCTTGAAGCGCGACCAGCGGAGATTGTCGCAAGGCTCGCCATCGGTGCCTTCGGGGAAGATGCGGCGCTCCATATGGCCCGGCATCTCGGCCTTGCTTTCCTCGACCGTGTGCAACTCATCGAGCCGCTTGATGAACATCAGAAAGGTCGGTTGCTTGATGACGGACAGCGGGTTCGAGACCCCGCCCGACCAGAAGGCATTCCGGATCTGGTCGATTTGGTTGCGGATCGGTCCTGTCAGCATCGCCTGTCCTGTTCGTGCGGTCGGGCGGACAGTAGAAGTTGCGCGAGGGATACTCAACAGCGGCCGCGCCGTTCATCCCGCGCAGGGCGGGTCAGCCTGCGATGGCCTTGGGCGGGATGTGGCGCAGCTTGTCGGGATTGCGGGTGATCCAGATGGCGGCAATGCGGCCCTCGCGCACCTCCAGCGCGGTGGTCTGGACCACGCCGCCCGGCCTGACCGAGACGAAGCCGGGCGCGCCGTTGATCCGGCACAGGCGCAGCCCCGCCCCTGCCGGATATGGCCATTTGCGCGCGATACCCGCGAAGAAGCCCGCCGCGCGGCTGCGCCCCCGCAACACGTTCAGCGCCGAGCGCACCTTGCCGCCGCCATCGGTATGAACCTCGATTTCCTCGGCAAACAGGTCCAGCAGCGCCTGCATGTCGCCCTCGCGGCTGGCCCGCCAGAAGGCGGCGACGATGGGCAGGCTCTGGTCGGGCGGGGCGGCGGCGGGTTCGGCCCCCGCCATCCGGCGCCGCGCGCGGGACACGAGTTGGCGGCAGGCGGCGGGGCTGCGGTCCACCACGGCGGCAATCTGATCGAAGCCGAAATCGAAGGCGTCGCGCAGGATGAAGGCCGCGCGCATCTGGGGCGTCAGCCGGTCCAGCGCCAGGACCAGCGCGATGCCGACATCCTCGGTCACCATCCATTGCCGTTCCGGGCCGGGATCGTCGTCCGCCACCAGCGGATCGGGCAGCCAGGCGCCGACATAGGTTTCGCGCCGCATCCGCGCCGTTTTCAGGTGATCGAGGCAAAGCCGCGTCACCACCGCCCCCAGCCAGTGCGGCACCTGCCGGATCGCGCCCAGGTCCTGTCCGGCAAAGCGCAGCCAGGCCTCTTGCAGGATGTCCTCGGTATCGGCGACCGAGCCGGTCATGCGATAGGCCAGCCCCGCCAGGCGGCGGCGCTGGCCTTCAAAGATCGGGCCGTGCCGGTCAGGTGGCATCGTTTTCCCGCCCTGGATGCTGCGCGCGGAACCCTACCGCGAAACGGTTCCAGGCGTTGATCACATTCACGATCAGCGTCAGTTCGGCCTGTTCGGCGGCGGTGAACCGGGCGGCGAGCGCGTCGTAATCGGGCTGGGGCGCGCCGGTCGCCTCCAGCCGGGTCAGTGCCTCGGCCCAGCCAAGCGCGGCACGTTCGCGGGCGTCGAAGGCGGGGCTTTCGCGCCATGCCGCCAGCACGTCCAGCTTTTGCTGCGAGACGCCCGCCGCGCGCGCCTCGGGGGCGTGCATGTCCAGGCAATAGGCGCAGCCGTTGATCTGGGACACGCGCATCTTGACCAGTTCGCGCAGCGCAAGCGGGATCGAAAGCCCGCGGCTGGCGGTTTCCAGCGCCAGCATCGCCTTCATCGCATCGGGCGCGGCCTTGAAATAATCGAGACGTGGGGTCATGGTCCTCTCCATCATGGCTTCCATGACCATGACGAAACGGCGGGCCGGTTTGTGACAGGACCGCCCTTCCCTTTCGCCCTGCCGGCGATTGCGGGGCGCGGGCGATGGCCAAGCGGGCCGCGTCTATGCAGGCGGGCCGAGGATCTGGTCCTTCAGGCTACCCGAGGACACGGGCGGCAGGTCGAAGTTCAGCCCGGCTTCCAGGTGACGCAGATGCTCGTCGGTCAGGCGCAGCAACAACTCCTCGTCCCGCGCCATCAGTGCATCGACGATTCCGACGTGATCGTCGCAATTCGAACATGAATTCCCCCCGCCCGGATACATGCCCAGGATCAGGGTGCTGCGCATGGTCAGCTCGGCCAGGAAGCGTTCCAGCACGCGATTGCCGGAAAGCCGGGCAAGATACATGTGGAACTGCTGCGACAGGCGCAGTTCGGTCGGCTTGTCGCGGCGTATCCGCGCCTCGGATTCGGCGGCGATATTGGCGCGGAGACAGGCGACGTCCTCGTCGCTGACGCGGGTGACGGCCTGCCGGGCGATGGTGCGCTCGATGGCGCGGCGGGCCTGGAAGATCTCGCGCGCCTCCTGCGCCGAGGGGGTAACGACGAAGGCGCCGCGATTGGGACGCAACTCGACCACATGCTTGGCGGCCAGCGAGGCCAGCGCGCGCCGGACATTGGCGCGGTTGCAGTTGAACAGCTCGCTCAGCGCCTGTTCGCCCAGCTTGGCCCCGGCCGGCAGGCGCTGTTCGGAAATCGCGTTAAGGACCGCATCGACGATCTGGCTTTCGGGCTGCGCGTCCATCGGCGTTCTGTTCTTCTTTCTGATCGACCCCTGGAAACTAACGGCAAATCCCAGGGCAGGCAACCACTCCACAGAATCGTTGACTTGATAACAATTCTTGTTAACAATCTTTGTTAACATAAATGGAGGCAGTAGTGGAAATCCTGGTCGTCAACCCGAACTCGACCCAATCAATGACCGACAAGATCGTCGAGGCCGCCCGCGCGGCCGCCAGCCCCGGCACGGTGATCCACGGCGCCACGGCGGCAGGCGCGCCCGCCAGCATCGAGGGCCATTACGATGAGGCAATGTCGCTGCCCGGCCTCATGGCGCGGGTCCGCGAGGCCGAGGCGCAGGGGATCGACGGCATCGTCGTCGCCTGTTTCGACGACCCCGGCATCGCCGCCTGCCGCGAACTGGCCAGCGGCCCGGTGCTGGGCATCTGCGAGGCGGCGGTGAAGGCGGCCAGCATGCTGGCGACCTCGTTTTCCGTCGTGACCACGCTGCCGCGCTCGGTCCCGGTGATCGAGCATCTGATCCACGGCTATGGCCTGTCGCATCAATGCCGCCGCGTGCGCGCGGCCTCGATCCCGGTGCTGGCGCTGGAAGAGCCGGGATCGGATGCACGGATCAAGGTGCGTGATGAAATCCTGCGCGCCATCCGCGAGGACCGTTGCGAGGCCGTGGTTCTGGGCTGCGCCGGCATGGCCGACCTGACCGCATGGCTCAGCGAAGAAACCGGCATCCCGGTCATCGACGGCGTCAGCATAGCGACCCGCATGATCGAGGCGCTGGTGGGCGCGGGGCTGAGGACCAGCAAGATCAACGCCTACGCCTTTCCAAACCGGAAATAGGCAAATCGACAGGGAGGAGACCTGAAAATGACAACGCAAGAGATGGTGCCCGACAGCGCCGTTATCGAACACAAGGCCGTGGGCGAGGAAAGCCTGGCCCCGCAAGAGGCGCGGATCATGGACCCCTGGTCCTACCTGTTCGCCTGGCTGGGCGGCTGCGTCTCGATCGGGACCTTCACCGTCGGCTCGGGGCTGGTGGGGACGCTGAATCTGCTTCAGACCTTCGTGGCCATCGCCATCGGCTGCACCGTGATCGGCCTGGCGCTGATGATCAACGGGCAGGCCGGGCACAAATACGGCATCCCCTTCATGGTGCAGGCGCGTTCGTCCTTCGGCTTTGCCGGGACGCGGATCCCGGCGCTGGTGCGTTCCGTCCCGGCCATCGTCTGGTTCGGCTTCCAAAGCTGGATCGGCGCCGGGGCGCTGAACCTGGTTTCCGACACGCTGTTCGGCTATTCCAACATCTGGGTGTTCTTCATCGGCTTCCAGGCGTTGCAGATCGGCCTGTCGGTGCTGGGCTTTCACGGCATCAAGTGGCTGGAAAACATCGGCTCGGTCTTTATCATCGGCTCGCTGATCTACATGTTCTTCAGCGTCATCGACAAATACGGCGCCGAGATCAGCGCCAACCTGATCAATACCGAAGGCACCTGGGGCGCGCCCTTCTGGGGCGGCACGATGCTGTTTCTGGGCATCTACTCGACCATGATGCTGAACGTGTCGGACTATTCGCGCGAATTGCGCAAGAGTGTCGGGCCGCTGCGGCAGGTGGTGATCTATGCGAACTCGATCCTGCCCGCCACGCTGTTCATGGGCCTGATCGGGCTGATGGTGTCCAGCGCGACCGGCGAGGTCGATCCGATCAAGGTCTTTTCCAGCGCCGTGGACAACAAGCTGCTGCTGGTCGTCACGCTTCTGTTCATCGCCTTCGCGCAGGTGACGACGAACATCCTCAACAACGTCGTGCCGCCCGCCTATGCGCTGATGGACGTGTTCAAGCTCAACTTCAAGACCTCGGCGGTGATCGTGGGCGTGCTGGCCTTCGCCACCTTCCCCTGGGAACTGGTCAAGGACGAATCGGCGGCGGGACTGAACCTGTTCATCCGCACCTATTCCGCCTTCCTCGGCCCGATCTTCGCGATTCTGGTGGTGGATTACTTCGTGCTGCGCAAGCAGGAACTGAACCTCGACAAGCTCTATGATCCCGAGGGGCCGTATAAGGGCGTCAACATGGCCGCCATCATCGCCATGTGCGTGGGCATCGTCTTCGCGCTGATCTTCTCGGGCATTTCGTGGTATGCGAGCCTGCTGCCCGCGGGCATCCTTTACTACCTGCTGATGAAGCATCTGCCCTCGGCGCAGCGCTTCCGCGAGAACTGAGCCATGAGCGGGCGGCCCCGAATGGCCGCCCGCCATCAATCCGGGGCCGCCTTCAGCCCCGGAGACAGTTTTCCTTGCGGGGTGCGAGGGTGCCGACCGCCTTTGTCCGTGGTTTTCTGGCTCAGGCCGGGTTTGCCTGGACGGCGGTGACGACTGCGGCGGCGGTGATGTCGTCGGCGGTGCATCCGCGCGACAGGTCGTTTGCGGGTTTTGCGAGGCCTTGCAGGATCGGGCCGATGGCGGTCAGCCCGCCGAGGCGCTGCGCGATCTTGTAGCCGATATTGCCCGATGCGAGGTCGGGAAAGATGAAGACGTTGGGGCGCCCCGTCAGGTGGCTGCGGGGCGCCTTTTTCGCGCGGATCGCGTCGTCCAGGGCGGCGTCGAACTGGATTTCGCCGTCCACTTCCAGGCCGGGTTCCGCCGCCCGGATCAGGGCCAGGGCCTCGTGGATCCTGCCCAGGCTGGGATGGCTGGCAGACCCGGCGGTCGAAAAGCTGAGCAAGGCGACGCGCGGCACCTCGGCCAGCACCTGCCGGCAGGACTGCGCGGCAGAGCGGGCGATGGCGGCGAGTTCGGCGGCATCGGGGGCGATGACCAGCCCGCAATCGGCGAAGATCATGCCCCCCTTGACCGGCGCCCCGCCGCTGCACGACAGCATCAGGAAGAAGCTGCTGACGATGCCCGCATCCGGCGCCTTGCCGATGATCTGCAAGGCCGCGCGCACCGTGTCGGCGGTGGTGGCGACCGCACCGCCGACGGTGCCGTCGGCCTGACCCAGCCGGACGCGCATCGCCGCCTGACGGATCGGATCGCGCATCTCAGCCAGCGCCCGCGGGGCGGTCATGCCGCGCGCGGCGCGCATCCGGTGCCAGTGATCGGCCAGTTCGGGCAGGTCGGGCGCCTCGTCCGGGTTCAGCGCGACGACGCCCGGCAGATCGGGACCGTTCATCAGCGTGACGCGCGCCAGCCCCCTGGCCGACAGGATCGCCGCCGCCTCGGCAACACGCGGATCATTGCCCTCGGGCAGGATGATGCGGCGGGGATTGGCCCGCGCGGCTTCAAGGATGCGTTCAAGCGGTTTCATCGGCAGCAGCTTTCACAAGGTCAAGGCAGGATGGGGTCATGGCAGGATGTGGATTTCAGCCGATCAGCTTCAGGCCGCCGGTGATGAAGGCGCCCAGGAAGACCGTCTCGGCCACGATCAGCGCGATGGCGCCGCCGCCGACCTCGAACATCTTTCTCAGCGAGGTCTTGATGCCCACCGCCGCGATGGCGGTCAGCAGCGCCCAACGCGAAAGCTGCGCGGCGATTTCGCCCACGACCGCCGGGATCAGCCCGAACGAGTTCAGCGCCGCCAGCACCAGGAAGCCGATCACGAAGCCCGGCAGCAGGGGCGGGGCCTTGCCGCCCCCGGTATCGGCCAGCCCGCGCGAACGCATCGCCAGCGAGATGCACAGCACCACCGGCGCCAGCATCGAAACCCGGATCAGCTTGACCAGCGTCGCCGTCTCGCCCGCCTCGGGGCCGATCGAGAAGCCCGCGCCGACCACCTGCGCGACGTCGTGGATGGTGCCGCCCAGAAAGACGCCCGCATCGCGCGCGCCAAAGCCGAAAAGCTGCGACAGCATCGGATAGACCACCATCGCGACGGTCGACAGCACGGTGACGGAAAGCACGGTGAAAACCAGGTCGCGCTCGGATTTTTCATGCCTGGGCAGGACGGCGGCAATGGCCATCGCCGCCGAGGCCCCACAGATCGCGACCGATCCGCCGGTCAGCAATGCAAAGCGCCAGCTTCGGCCCACGAAGCGCGTCGCCAGCAGCGCGAAGAGGATGGTCAGCACCACGCCCGCGACGATCAGCGCGATGGCCGTGCCGCCAAGCGCCGCCAGCATCTCGACCGAGATGCGCACGCCCAGCAGCGCGACCCCCAGCCGCAGGACGGTGCGGGCGGTGAAACCGATGCCGGGCGCGGTGCGGGTGCCCTCATCGGCCAGGAAGTTCAGCGCCAGTCCCAGAAGCAGCGCCAGCAGCATCGCGGGGGCGCCGTAATGCTCGGACAGGAACTGCGCCGTGATCGCAGCCAGCAGCGACACGGCAAAGCCCGGAAAGGCGGCCTGAAGCGTCTCGCGCGAGGGGATGAGTTCGGAAAACATCGTCGTCACCGGGATGCGAAAGGACAAGAGGGGTGGTCCGGCGCGGGCATGTCCGCGCCGGATCGGGATCATATCCCGGAAAACGACCCCCGGCGGCTGCGCCGGGGGCCTGCGTTTCTCAGGCCGCGCCCTTCTGGGGGCGCATGTCTGCGGGGTCGATGCCTGCGACCGGGACGGGCGCCTTCATCGCATCGCGGCGGAAAGGCTCGCCCAGTTCCTGGTTCAGCAGCACCTCGATGAAGGTGGTCTCGCCATGCTTCATCTGGCGCTCGACCGCATCGTGCAGCGCCGCCGTCAGCTCCTCGGCGCCGCGCACCTGGACGCCGTTGACGCCGCAGGCCTTCGCGATCCCGGCATAGGTGGTCTCGCGGTCCAGTTCCGTGCCGACGAAATTGTTGTCATACCACAGCACCGTGTTGCGCTTTTCCGCGCCCCATTGATAGTTGCGGAAGATCACCATCGTGACCGCCGGCGCTGAAGTCGCTGGATCGCGAGGGGCGGGTGATCTATATCGGCAGCTTCTCGAAATCGCTGTTTCCGGGGCTGCGCATCGGTTATCTGGTCGCGCCGGCGCCGCTGATCGCGCGGGCGCGGGCCTTGCGCGCCATGATGCTGCGCCATCCGCCCAACCACCTGCAACGCATCACCGCCTATTTCCTCGCGCTCGGCCATTACGACGCCCATATCGTGCGGCTGCGCCAGGCGCTGAAGCTGCGTCGCGCACGGATGGAGACGGCGCTGCACGACAACGGCCTGCGCATCGCCGGGGCGTCGAGTTCGGGCGGTTCAAGCTTCTGGGTCGAGGGGCCGCCGGGCATGGACAGCCGCCGCCTCGCCGAAAGCCTCGAGGCCGACCAGGTGCTGATCGAGCCGGGCGACGTCTTTTTCGAGACCCCGCCCGCGCCCTGTCCCTTCTTCCGGCTGGGCTATTCCTCGATCTGCGATGCCGATATCGGACCGGGCATCGAGCTGATCGCCCGCCATGCCAGCGCCCGCGGGTGATTTCGGCGCACCCGGTTTCCTGCCCCGCATGTCGGAAGCCCGGCAGGCGCGCCCTTTTTGCTGCGGCGCAGAATGCATAGCGGCTTTGCCGGAATCGTGGCTACTTCCCGCATCTTGCCCGGATTATATCCGCCTTGTCCGAAACAAGCCCGATGAATGGGCAAGATGAAAAAGGTGCCGAGATGTCCGCAGTCGAAATGAGCCATGTCCATGCTGCCACTGGCTTTGGTGGGATCGTTGCACGCACGGCCACGATGGTCGCCGCCTGGCACAACGCCCGCATCACCCGCCGCGAGTTGAACGCGCTGTCGGATCGCGAGTTGAGCGATATCGGCCTGTCGCGTGGCGATATCGAACGGGTTGCCCGCGGCCTGTGAGGCAAACCCCCGTTGATGAACGGACCCCGTGGCGGTGCTGCGGGGTTTTTTCATGCGCGGCGGCCCAAGAGGCCGAACCCTGCCCTTGCCGGAGTAGCCCCCGAAACCGGGGGATTTCCCCTGCCCGTGTCCATTGACCGACCGGCGGTCACAGGCAACAGCCCGGCAAAAGTCGGGCTGTTGCCTGCGGATCAACCGTCGGCCTGACCGCCGATCTTGTCCTGCGTCCTGGTCAGGAAATCGGATGCATCGTGACGCTCCCAAAGCTGTCCGGCCGGATCGCCCGAGACGTTGTTGACCATGATGCCGCGCCGAACGGCGGGGCGCATGGCGATCTCGGCCTGCCAGCGGTGGACGTTTTCGTAGATATGCGCCTCGATGAAGGTGGCCGCGTCGCCATAGACCCCGCCCGCGATCAGCCGCCCATACCAGGGCCAGATCGCCATGTCGGCGATGGAATACTCCTCGCCGGCCATGAAGCGGTGATCGGCCAGGTGCCGGTCCAGCACATCGAGCTGGCGCTTGATCTCCATCGTGAAGCGGTCGATGGCATATTCGATCCTGACCGGCGCATAGGCGTAGAAATGGCCAAAACCGCCACCGAGGTAAGGCGCCGAACCCATTTGCCAGAACAGCCAGTTCAGCGCCTCGGTCCGTGCGGCGGGGTCGCGGGGCAGGAAGGCGCCGAATTTCTCGGCAAGGTAGAGCAGGATCGCGCCGGATTCGAACACCCGCCGCGGCGGCGTGGCCGAGCGATCCATCAGCGCCGGAATCTTGGAATTCGGGTTCACCGCGACGAAGCCGCTGCCGAACTGGTCGCCGTCGCCGATACGGATCAGCCAAGCGTCGTATTCGGCGTCAAGCCCCGCCTCCAGCAGTTCCTCCAGCATGATCGTGACCTTCTGCCCGTTGGGCGTGGCCAGCGAATAGAGCTGCAGGGGATGCTTGCCGACGGGCAGGTCCTTGTCATGCGTCGGCCCGGCGACGGGGCGGTTGATGCTGGCGAACTTGCCACCGTTGTCCTTGTCCCATTTCCAGACCCTGGGCGGGGTGTAGTCGTCGCTCATGACCTCTCCTGTCGCTGTCTCGCCTCAAGATGTGGGGGATGGCACCGGATATCAACCGTCACCCCTGCCGGCAGCCGAAGCGCCGGGTCACGGGCAAATCATGCCTGGCGTTCGGGCAGGGTGACGACCAGCCCGTCCAGTTCCGGCGTCACCTTGATCTGGCAGGTCAGGCGCGAGCGAACCGGGTCCGGCTCCCACGCGAATTCCAGCATGTCCTGTTCAAGATCGTCACGGGGCGGCAGGCGCTCGATCCATTCGGCTGCGACATAGACATGGCAGGTCGAACAGGAACAGGCCCCGCCGCAATCGGCATGGATACCGGGGATGCCATTGTCGCGCGCGCCTTCCATCACCGTCAGGCCGGGGGCGAGTTCGACCTTGTGCGCGGTGCCGTCGGCTTCGATATAGGTAATGCTGACCATAGTGCCCTTTCAGCCCGCCAGAAGCGCGCGCAGATCGCTGGCGGGATCGGCGACAAGGGCGGCATCGACCGGCCCGCCACGTTCCAGCACCCGCTTCGCGACCATGAAGACGCGCGGGTCGTTCATCGCATCCACCGCCTGCAGCCGGTCGCCGTCGAAATACCAGTGCGAGCGGGCGGGACCGGCCCCCAACCGCGTCACCACGCGGTCATGGGCGCCGGAAAGCCCGGCGATCTGCAACTTGACGTCGAACTGATCCGACCAGAACCACGGTTTTGCCTGATAGACCTGCCCCGCCCCCAGCATGTTCGCGGCTGCAACCTCGGCCTGATCAATGGCATTGCCGACGCTTTCCAGCCTGATCCGCCCACCGCGCCAGGGAAAAGAGGTGCAATCGCCCGCCGCAAAGATCGCAGGATCGGCGGTCCGGCAATATTCATCGGTGCTGATCCCGTTTTCGCAGGTCAGCCCCGCCGCCTGCGCCAGTTCGATATTGGGCAGCACGCCGATGCCCGCGACAACCAGATCGGCAGGCAATTCGCTGCCATCCGTCAGCACGGCGCCGGTGACGCGGCCCCCCGCGCCGGTCAGATGCGCAAGGCCCACGCCCTCGCGCAGATCGACGCCGCGCGACAGGTGCAGGTCGCGGAAATAATCCGAGGTCTGGGGCGCCGCGACGCGGTTCAGGATGCGCGGCGCGGCTTCGATCAGCGTGACCCGCAGGCCCAGCTTGACGGCAGAAGCCGCGGCCTCAAGCCCGATATAGCCACCTCCAACGACCAGCAGGCGCAGGCCGGGCTGGCAAGCCTGCGCCAGCCTGTCGGCATCGGCCAGGCTGCGCATCACCAGCACGCCGTCCAGATCGGCGCCGGGCAACAACCGGGGCCGCGCGCCGGTGGCCAGCAGCAGGCGCCGATACGGCAAGGCATTGCCGTCCGACAGGACGACCTGGCGGGCCTCGCGCCGGATTTCGGTGGCGGTGCAGCCGGTCAGCAGGGTGATGTCACGCTCGGCATAGAAGCCGGGTGGGCGCAGGAACAGCCGCTCGCGCGCCATCTCGCCCAGCAGATAGGCCTTGGACAAGGGCGGGCGCTGATAGGGCGGCGCGGGCTCATTGCCGATCAGCGTGATGGGGCCGCCATGTCCCAGATCGCGCAGCTTGCTGGCGGCGGAAAAACCCGCCTGCCCCGCGCCGATGATGACGACCCCCTTATCCGTCATGGCTGCCTTCCGCCCGCAGGGGTGCGGTCACCTTCTGCATGGCGGTGATCAGCGCGTCGCGCTGGCGGGAAAGTTGGGCGGGGCTGCGGTCGCCGGTTTCGGCCTGCACACCCGCGGCCAGATCGGCGGCAAGCGCGGGGTCCAGATGCAGCACGCCCAGGTCGTCCCACCAGCGGTTGAAGCTGTCGGTATATCGTTCGCAAAAGGCCGCAAGCCCGCCCTCGCCCGCGCCCAGATGGAACAGCATCGTCGGCCCCATCGCCGCCCAACGCAGGCCCGGCCCCGCCCAGACCGCCTTGTCCACATCCTCGACCGAGGCGACGCCGGTCTTGACCAGATGGATCGCCTCGCGCCAGATCGCGGCTTGCAGCCGGTTCGCGACATGGCCGGGAACCTCGCGGTTGACGCGGATGGTGACCTTGCCGACCAGCCTGTAGAATTCTTCGGCCCCCGTGACGGCCGAGGGCCGGGTGCGATCGTTGCCCATCACCTCGACCAGCGGGATCAGGTGGGGCGGGTTGAAGGGATGACCCAAGACGAAGGGGCTGGGATCGGTCCAGCCCGCCTGCATCTCGCCCAGCGTCAGCCCCGAGGCGGACGAGGCGACGATGGCGCCGGGCCGCAAGGCCGGTTCGATTTCGGCATAAAGCGCATGTTTGATCGCGATACGCTCGGGCACGCTTTCCTGCACGAAATCGGCGCCGGTGACGGCTTCGGCTGCGCTGGCGTGAAAGCTCAGCGCGCCGCGGCGGCCCTTGGTAGCAAGGCCCAGTTCCAGCAGGGTCGGCCAGGCCTCGTCGATATAGCGGCGCACATCGGCCTCGGTGCCCGGCATCGGGTCGTGGACGGCGACATCGCGGCCCGAGGCCAGGAACAGCGCCGCCCAGCTTGCGCCGATGACACCCGCACCGATCACAGCAGTTTTCTGATATTCGCTCATTAATATAGCCCCGGCTGAAGCGGCGAGGCCGAGGTCAGCCCGCCGTCGATGGTGAAACATTGCCCGGTCACGAAACCGGAGGCATCCGAGACGAGCCACAGGATCGCCTCGGCCACGTCCTCGGGCCGCCCGAAGCGGCGCATTGCATGACGTGCCAGCGCATCGGCCTTGGCCCGTTCGGGATCGCGGGCCAGCGCGAAACCGGCCTCGGCCATTTCGGTCGCGATCCAGCCCGGTCGCACCGCGTTGCAGCGGATGCGGGGGCCGTGGTCGATGGCGATGGAACGGGTCAGGGCATGCACGAACCCCTTGGACGCATTGTAGATCGCCATCGACGGGTCCGCGACCTCGCCCGAGATCGAGCCGAGATTGACGATGCTGCTGCCCTCGGGTGCCTGCGGGATGAAAGCTCGGCACATGTTGAAGGTGCCGCGGCAGTTGGTGCCGATCACGCGATCCCAATCCTCGTCCGTGGTCTCGGTCACGGGTTTTTCGACCTGCACGCCTGCATTGTTGACCAAGACCGCGACAGGACCGAATTGCGCCTGCGCGGCGGCGACGATGCGTTCGGCATCCGCGCTGCGCGACACGTCGGCCTGCACCCAAAGCACCGCCTCGGCCAGGTCGGCGGGCCGGTCGCCGCGTCCGCAGGTTGCGACATTCGCGCCCGCCGCGCGCAGGCGGTCCACCGTGGCGCGGCCAATCCCGCGCCCGCCGCCGGTCACGATGGCGGTCTTGCCCCTCAGCGTCATGCGTGGGCCACCATCACATGGCGCACCGCCGTATAGGCGTCCAGCGCAAAGACCGACATGTCGCAGCCCGTCCCCGAGCCTTTCATCGCCGCCCAGGGCATTTCCGGCGTGGCGACGCCATGCGTGTTGACCCAGGTGAAGCCGTAGCGTAGCCGGCTGCTCATCGCCATCGCCCGGCCCGCGTCTCGGGTCCAGATCGAGGATGCCAGCCCATAGCGCCCCCGGTTCACCGTGCGGATCACCGCATCCTCGTCCGAGAAACGCGAGACGGTGACGACGGGACCGAAAACCTCGTTGCAGCCGATTTCCGCATCTTCGGCGACATTCGCCACCACGGTCGGCGCGTAGAAGAAGCCCGCGCCTTCGGGCCGGGTGCCGCCCGTCACCACCTCGCATTCCGCGCGGGCGCGGTCCACGAAGCCCGCCACCCGGTCGCGCTGCGCGGCGGAAACCAGCGGACCCATTTCGACGCCCTCATCGCGGGGCTTGCCGGTCCTGATGCTGGCGACCGCCGTGGCCAGATCGGCCACCAGCCGGTCGTAAATGCTGTCATGCGCCATGATCCGGCAGGGCTGCGCGCAATCCTGCCCGGCGTTGAAATAGGCCCCGCCGCGGATCGTCGCGACCACGGCGTCGATATCCGCATCGGCGCAGACGATCACCGGCGCCTTGCCGCCCAGTTCCAGATGCACATGCCGGATCTGCTGCGAAGCCGCGCGCATCGCCGCCTGCCCGGTGGCGGGCGAGCCGGTGATCGAGATCGCCTCGATTTCGGGCGCGTTGATCATGCGCTCGCCAACCGACGGGCCGCGCCCGTGCAGCACGTTCAGCACGCCCCTGGGCAGCACGTCGCGCAGCAGTTCCGCCAGCCGCAGCGTGGACAGCGGCGTGATTTCCGACGGCTTCAGCACCACCGGGCAACCCGCCGCCAGGGGCGCGGCCAGTTTCCACGCAGCCATCATCAGCGGATAGTTCCAGGGCGCGATGGCCGCCACCGGGCCGACCGGATCGCGGCGGATCATGCTGGTGTGGCCGGCGACATATTCGCCCGCAGCCACGCCCTGCATCGTCCGCGCGGCGCCTGCAAAGAAGCGGAAGCAGTCGATGGTCAATGGCATCTCATCGTCCAGCGCCGAGGGCCAGGGCTTGCCGCCGTTCAGGCTTTCAAGCCCGGCCAGTTCCCCGGCATTGGCTTCGATCACATCGGCGATCTGCAACAGCAGCGCGGCGCGTTCACCGGGGGTGGTGCGGCCATAGCTGTCGAAGGCCTCCGCCGCCCCGCGCATGGCGGCGTCGATCTGCTCGGGGCTGGCCTCGGGGACATGGGCGATTTCCTCGCCCGTCGCCGGGTTCCAGACCGGCAGCGCCTCGCCGTCGCCCGCGGCCAACTCGCCGTTGATGAGTAGTTTCGTCTGCATCGTCGCCTCCTTAAAATGCCACCTTGTCGCCGCCCTTCAGACCAAGGCGCTCGCGCGCCTCGGCAGGCGTCGCCACGGTCAGGCCAAGCCCCTCGATGACCTGCCGGATGCGCGTGACCTGCTGCGCGTTCGAGGTCGCGAGTTCCCCCTTGCCGATGAACAGGCTGTCCTCCAGCCCCACCCGCAGATTGCCGCCCAACAGCGCGCTTTGCGTGGCGAAGGGCATCTGGTGGCGGCCCGCCGCCAGCACCGACCATTCGTAATTTTCCGGCCCGAACAGGCGGTCGGCGACCTTGTGCATATGGACGAGGTTTTCCAGATCGGCCCCGACGCCGCCAAGGATGCCGAAGACCATCTGGACGAAGAACGGCGGCTTGATCAGCCCCTGGTCGATGAACCACTTGATATTGTAGAGGTGGCTCAGGTCGTAGCATTCGAACTCGAACCTCGTGCCGTGGCCGTCGCCCAGCGTCTTCAGCGCATATTCGATGGTGGCGAAGGTGTTGGGGAAGATGAAATCGCGCGTCATTTCAAGGAACTTCGGCTCCCAGTCGAATTTCCAACCGCTGTATTTGTCCAGCAAGGGGAAGATGCCGAAGTTCATCGACCCCATGTTCAGGCTGGCCATTTCCGGGCTGGCCGTGGTCGCGGCCAGCAGCCGCTCATCCATCGACATGCCAAGCCCGCCGCCGGTCGAGACGTTGATGACGGCATCGGTCGATTGCTTGATGACCGGCAGGAACTGCTGGAAGATCTCGGGGCGCGGGTCGGGCTTGCCCGTTTCCGGGTCGCGGGCATGCAGGTGGATGATCGCGGCGCCGGCCTCGGCGGCCTCGATGCTGGCGCGGGCGATTTCCGCCGGCGTGATCGGCAGATGCGGCGACATGGTGGGCGTATGGATGCCGCCGGTGGGGGCGCAGGTGATGATGACGGATTTGGCCATTGTCTTTCCTTCAGAATTTCATTTGCTGGACCTGCGCCGACAGCCCGCCATCCAGCACCCAAAGCTGCCCCGAGGCATAGCGCGCCTCGTCCGAGGCCAGCCAGTTGACCAGGTTGGCGATGTCTTCCGGCGTGCCGCAGGTGCGGGTCGGATGCACCGCCTTGACCTGATCCAGCACCGTGTCGAGACTGCCGCCCCCGGCCCCCGATCCTTCGCCGCCGAAGAAGCTGCGCAGCATCGGCGTGTCGACATAGCCGGGGCAGATGGCGTTGACGCGGATGCCCTCGGGGCCGTGGTCGCAGGCCATCGCGCGGGTCAGCGCGTGAACGGCGCCCTTGGTCGCGCAATAGGCGGCCAGCCCCGGATCGGCGATGAACCCGTCATAGGAACCGAAATTGATGATCGAGGCCATCCGCCCGCCCGCCGCCCCCTTGCGCAGAAGCGGCAGGGCGTATTTCGAGGGCAGGAAGGTCCCCGTCACGTTGATCGCGAAGATGCGGTTCCAGTCCTCCAGCGAGGTGTGTTCGATCGTATGTTCGATCTCGATCCCCGCCGCGTTGACCAGAACGTCCAGCCTGCCTTCCTCGGCGCCGATGCGGTCCATCGCGGCGCGGGTCTCGGCCTCGCTGGTGACGTCCAGCCGGATGAAGCGGCTGGCGTCGGGCGCGTCGCCCGTGCTGCCAGTGTCGCTGAGATCGGCGGCATAAACGACCGCGCCTTCGCGCAGGAAGCGGGCGCAGATCGCGCGGCCGATGCCGCCGCATCCGCCGGTGACCATCGCCACTTTCCCTTGTAGAATCCCTGTCATGTCCTGGACTTTCAGTCGGTTGTGGCCCGCCGCCCGCGTCTTGCGCGCGGGCTTCGCGGGATGTTTGCAGGGCGGCCCTAGGCGCGTGCGGCCCTGGCATAGGCGTCCAGCACCAGCCCGTGGAAATGGTGCAGCGCATGTTCGGACTGGCCCGAACCATCCGGGTCGTTCACGATCCGCCCTTGCGTGAAGGCGGGGGTGTTCATCCCGCGCTGCACGCTTTCGACAAGGCCGATATCCTCGGGCTGCAAGACCTCGTCGATATAGCGGATGGCTTCCTGTTCGGTCGCGTCCGCCTCGGGCGTTTCCAGGTAGAAGTCATAGGTCTCCAGCGTCCGGTCGGGACCCGCGGGAATGACGTTCAGCACGATCATCGAAGACCGCCCCGGATAGCGCATCAGGCAGGTGTTCGGCCACAGCCACCAGACGGCATGGGTCTTTACCTTGGCGTTCGACGTGTCATAGGCGCTGTTCGAGGTCTTGCCAGCCTCGGCCATATGGCTGGAATAGATGCCATGCGTGGTCACCTTGTAGGTGTCCATATCGACCAGCGTGCAGAAATCCTTGTGCGCGGTCGGGCAGTGGTAGCATTCGAGGAAGTTGTCGATGACGTTCTTCCAGTTCGAGCGGATGTCATAGGTCAGCCGGTGTCCGAAGGTCAGGTTGTCGATGTCGGGCGCCCAATGCCGGATCTCGGTTTCCAGGTCGCCGGACAGCTTGGACAGCGGCTCGGCCTGCGGATCAAGGTTGACATAGACGAAGCCGCAGAATTCCTCGACCTGCACCTGGTCGAGGCAGATTTCCCTGGCGTTGAAATCCTCCAGCGTCTCGGTATGCGGGGCGCGGACAAGCTGGCCGTCCAGCTTGTAGGTCCATGCGTGATAGGGGCACATGATCCGCGTGGTATTGCCGTTGCCCTCCAGCAGGTGATGGGCGCGGTGCTTGCAGACGTTGTAGAAGGCGCGCAGCTTGCCCTCGCGGTCACGGACCACCGCGACGGGCTGGCCGGCGATCTGGACGGCGATATAGTCGCCGGGGTTGCGGACCTTCTCGACATGGCAGACCCATTGCCACGTCCGGGCGATGATGGCTTGCAGATCGACCTGATACCAGCGCGGGTCGGTGTAGGCATCGGCGTTCAGCGACATGGTGCGCGAGGGGTTCGCGTCATAGCCGCGCGATATGGCGTCGAATTCCGACTTGTTGGGAAGTTCCGTCATGGCGATATCCTTTCATGCGGGGGCAGCCCTGGCGTGTTCGGATGGCTGTTTCTGGAATCAGGATAGCCGCGGCGGATCGCCGCGCTTGTCGCCTGATCGACATCGGTTTGTGATTTTTGGACGGCTTGATCAGGCGCCCTTGCGGTGCATCGGCCAGGCCCGGAATTCGAAGGGAATTCGCCCCTCGGACCGATCCGCGCGGGGCGGGATGCCGAAGCGTTCGCGATAGGCCTTCGAGAAATGCGCCTGGCTGGTGAAGCCGCTGGCCGCCGCGATCTGCGCCATCTGAAGGTCGGTCTGCGTCACCAGCCCCCGCGCCCGGTCCAGGCGGATATCGCGGTAATACAGCACGGGGGTCTTGCCGATATAACGCTCGAACAGGCGGTTGATCTGGCGTTGCGACAGCCCGACCCGTTCGCACAGTTCGGGGATGGGCAGCGGTTCTTCGAGGTTCTTTTCCATCTCGGTGATCACCTGCCGCAGCGCCTTGGGTGCGGTGTAGCCCAGCGGTTCGATGGCCGAAGGGTTCTGGGGCGAGCCTTCGGGGCGGATGGTGGGATGAAAGATATAGCGCGCCGCCGCATTCGCCAGCGCATTGCCGCAATGGCTGCGCAGGAAATGCAGGCCCATGTCGATGGCCGCCGCCCCGCCGCAGCAGGTGAAACGCTGCGGGGTCAGCGTGAACAGGTCCTCGGACACCTCGATATCGTCATGCAATTCGCCCAGCGCGTCGATATGTTCATAGTGGACGGTCGCGCGCTTGCCATCCAGTAATCCGGCCTGCGCAAGGATGAAGGCCCCGGTGTCCAGCGCGCCGATGGTGACCCCCGCCCGCGCCCAACGCCGCAGGGGCACCAGCAATTGCGGCGAGGCATGGGCCTCGGGCGACCAGCTTGAGGAAACCACAACGATGTGGAACGTCTCGGACGCAATCTCGGACAGGACACGGGTCTCCACGCTCAGCCCGTTGCTGGCCTTGACCAGGCCACCCTCGACCGAGGCGAACTGCCAGCTTACATGCGCGGTGCCGTCCAGATAATTGGCCGCCCGCATGGGATCGACGAATCCCGTGGTCGCCAGAAGGTTGAAACTCGGCGTCACGATCATCAGGATCTTCAGCGTGCGATCCGTTTCCTGGGGCATGGCGCTTTCGGGTGTGGCGAATTGGGAATAATTCCTGACGATCCATTGTAAAAATCGCGCGGATTTTCAGCAAGGATTCTTTGCGCCGCCCTTCACCGGCGCCAATGCGCCGTCCTTGGACGAAGGGCCACCTCAACCGCTTGGGCGATTTTTGGCAAATAACAGTCGATCTTTGACAAACCAAATCTCGCTTGCGTGCAACACTTCCACAAAACCAACCATAACCGTGTTCAGGGAGCCTACCATGAAGCGACCACAAGCAACCGCATTGGCAGCTATCGCCGGACTGTCCATTTCATTCGCCCAGGCCGCGGAACTGGGCGCTGTGGATGAGCCGATCAAGCTTGCCGTCAACGAATGGACCGGCCAGCAGATCACCACGCGCATCGCCGGGCACATGCTGGAACAGGCGGGCTACAAGGTCCAATATGTCACCGCCGGTTACCAGAACATGTGGCAGGCCATGTCCGACGGCGATCTGGACGCGGCGGTCGAGGTCTGGGCCTCGAACGTGCCGCAAGGCTATCACCAGTTGCATGACGCCGGAAAGCTCGAGGATCTGGGCGCGCTTGGCCTCGATGCGCGCGAGGGGTTCGTCTATCCCGCCTATATGGAGGAGACCTGCCCCGGCCTGCCCGACTGGCAGGCACTGGCGGAATGCGCGGCATCCTTCGCCACGGTCGAGACCCTGCCCGAGGGCCGGCTGCTGGACTATCCGGGCGAATGGGGCACGCCGGGCGCGGACCGGATCAAGGCGCTTGGCCTGCCCTTCCGGGCGATTCCCGCAGGATCGGAAGGCGCGCTGGTCGCCGAGTTCCGCGCCGCGACCGCGCAGAACGCGCCGCTGCTGGCGGTCTTCTGGCAACCCCATTGGGCCATCGGGGCCTTCGACCTGCGCTTCGCCGCCCTGCCCGAAGGGACCGAGGAATGCTATTCCGACCCCGCCGCCGGTCCCAACCCCGACGTGACCGGCGATTGCGATTTCATCCCGACCCGAGTCTTCAAGGCCGCATGGCCGGGCATGAAGGAAAAATGGCCCGCCGCGCACGAAATCCTGTCGAACCTGACCCTCAGCGTCGAACAGCAGCAGCCCCTGATGGGCGCGGTCGATGTCGATGGCCGCCAGACGCCCGAGGTCGTGGCCGAATGGCTGGCAGCCAACGAATCGGCCTGGCGTCCCATCGTCGATGCGGCGGTGGAGTAAGCCGCGATGACCGCCACCCCCAACGCCGCCCCCGCGATTTCCTGCAAAGGGGTCTGGCAGGTCTTCGGTGTGAACCCGAAGAAAAACCTCGACCGCGCCTTGCAGGAAACCGGCGGCGATCCGCATGAAACGGCGCAGCTTCTGCGTCGGCGCGGGCTGATCCCCGCCGTGCAGGATGTGACCTTCGACGTGCGCGAAGGCGAGGTCTTCGTCATCATGGGCCTGTCCGGGTCCGGCAAATCGACGCTGATCCGCACGATTTCACGCCTGATCGAGGGCACGGCAGGCGAAATCCGCATCGGCGGCGAGGATATCTTCGCCGCCGATGCCAGGCGCCTGCTGGCGCTGCGCCGCGACAAGCTGGGCATGGTCTTTCAGCATTTCGGCCTGTTCCCGCATATGACCATCGTGGATAACGTGGCATTCCCGCTGAAGATGCAGGGCATGGCCACCGCGCCCCGCCGCGCCCGCGCCATCGAGGTGCTGGAACTCGTCGGCCTTGGCGGGCGCGAGGATGCGCGGCCCCACCAGCTTTCCGGCGGCCAGCGCCAGCGGGTCGGCATCGCGCGATCATTGGCGGTGAACCCGGACCTGTGGTTCCTGGACGAACCTTTCTCGGCGCTTGACCCGCTGATCCGGCGGCAGTTGCAGGACGAATTCCTGTCGATCCAGGCCGATCTGGGCAAGACGGCGGTGTTCATCACCCACGACATCACCGAGGCGCTGAAGATCGCCGACCGCATCGCCATCATGCGCGGCGGTGTCGTGGTCCAGATCGGCACGCCCGACGACATCATCCTGAACCCGGTCGATGATTACGTCCGCGAATTCACCCGCGACGTGCCCAAGGGCCGCCATGCCCATGTCGAGACGATCATGACCCGCCCCGACCCGCTGCCCGAAATGCCCGACGACCCCAAGCTTGGCGCGGACATGACCATCGATTCGGCACTGGCCGCCTGCATGTCCCTGTATCAGCCGGTGCCGGTCTGGGGCCGCGACGGGCAAATGGCGGGCGTCGTCAGCCCCCGCGACCTTGCCGCCGCGCTGAAAGCGGAAACCTGAGCCGCAACCTTCATCGGATATCCCCATGACCGACCGATTTTCGCCCGGAACCCGCGCGGCTGCCCTGACCCTGCTGGTCGGCCTTGCCTGCGTGATATTCGCGCCCCTGGCCCCGTGGCTGGTGAAATGGCCCGCCGCGCTGACGGTTCCGGCGACCGAATGGATCGGGGCCGTGGTGACATGGCTTGCCGATGCGCTGAAGCCCCTGGCCCGGATGGGCGCGCGGGCGCTGTCCTGGCCGATGGACTGGGCCGGTTGGGCGCTGATCCAGACGCCCTTCCCGCTGACCATCGGCGCGGTCACCGCGCTTGGCTGGCACCTGGGCGGTTGGCGCATGGCGGCGGGGGTGCTGGCCGGGCTGGGTTTCGTGCTGATCAGCGGATATTGGGCGCCCGGCATGACCACGCTTTCGCTGGTCGCGGTCTCGGTCCCGCTGGCGCTGCTGGCGGGGGGCGTGACGGGGATCGTCGCCTACAAGCTGCCCGCACTGCGCCGCCCGATCCACGTGCTTCTGGACGTCATGCAAACGGTGCCGACCTTCGCCTACCTGACGCCGCTCTTGCTGCTTCTGGGTTTCGGGCCGGTGGTCGGGCTGATCGCCTCGGCCATCTATGCCGCGCCGCCCATCGCGCGCAATGTCCTGCTGGGGCTTGAGCGCGTCGATCCCGACATCCGCGAGGCCGCCGCGATGAACGGCGCCAACCCATGGCAGCAACTGTTCCTGATCGAGCTGCCGACCGCGTCCCGCCAGATCTGGGTCGGCGTCAACCAGACGATCATGGCCGCGCTGTCGATGGTCATCATTGCCGCGGTGATCGGCGGCTTCGACGATATCGGCTGGGCGGTGCTGCTGACCATGCGCAAGGCGGATTTCGGCAACAGCCTGGTCGCCGGGCTGGTCATCGTGATCTTCGCCATGCTGATCGACCGCCTCAGCGGCAAGCTGGCCGAGACGCGGCCGGTCTACTCTGCCCGCATCACATGGGTGATCCTTGCGCTGACGGTCATCTGCACGCTGATCGCCGCGCGCCACCTGCCCGCATCGAATGCGATCAACCTGCTGGGCGGCGTAACCGACTGGATGAACGCCACGCTCGGGCGCTTCATCGCCGCCTATGGCCCGCTGCTGAACGCAATCAAGACCAACGCGATGATCTATCTTCTGCTGCCCCTGCGCATCGGCTTCGACCATGCAGTGACGCCGATGACATGGGGTTTCCAGTGGAGCGCCCCGATCTCGGCCGCCTATTTCGCGGTGGCGGCGCTGCTGGCGGCATGGCTTGGCTGGCGCGGGCGCCTGCTGGCGGCGCTGGTCCTGCTGCTGGCGGCCGGGGTGCTGAAACTGGGCATCACGCATCTGCCCTGGCCCTTCGTGCTGTTCGGCGCGGGCGCGCTTGGCTGGGTCGCAGGCGGGCGCGGGCTGGCGGCCTATGCGGTGATCCTGCTCGCCATCATCCTTGTCATGGGCTTGTGGGAGCCCGCGCTGCTTTCCCTTTACCTTTCGGGGACGGCGGTGCTGATCTGCGCGGTCGTGGGTGGGCTGATCGGCCTGTTGTCCGCGCTTAGCCCCGCGATGTGGCGCGTTGTGCGGCCGATCTGTGACCTGTTGCAGACGATCCCGATGTTCGTCTTCCTGATCCCGGTCCTGATGTTTTTCCAGATCGGAGAGTTTTCCGCCCTGCTTGCCATCTGCTCTTACGCGGTCGTGCCGATGATCCGCTACACCCGTCAGGGGCTGGTCTCGACCCCCGAGGATCAGGTCGAGGCCGCGATTTCCTCGGGTGCGAATCGGCGGGCGCTGCTGACCGAGGTCCGGCTGCCCTATGCCGCGCCGGTGATCCTGCTGGGGCTGAACCAGACGATCCTCTATGCATTCTCGATGCTGGTGATCGCCGCGCTGATCGGCACGACCGACCTGGGCCAGCAGATCTATCTGGCGCTTGGGCAGGGCGATGTCGGGCTTGGGGTGGCCGCAGGCGCCGCGATGGCCATGCTGGCGCTGGTCGCCGACCGGCTGGTGCAGGGCTTCGCCCGCAAGCAAAGCGAGGCGCTTGGGCTGGAGTGAAGCCCACGCCTGCAGGGGCCGCGAAATCAACCAGCGTTTCACCGCCGGAAGGCTCAGAACGTGATCTCTGGTTTCCATAAGGGTTGGTGCCTGGCTGCCGGCCCATCCCCGCCAAGGCCCCCGCCTCGCATCTACGAGATCATGCGCTGCCGGGACGAGGGCCATTCCGAATAGACGCCTGGCGAACACGCCCTCGCCGAAGGCTGGCGATGGCATGACGCATCTCCTCAGGGCGCGATCACCTGCTGGGCCGAGCGCGCGCAATAAAGTTGGCTGTCCGCGGCTTGCGCTTCGTCGCAAGGCTCGCCTTCCGCCAGCGGGGTGACGGTGAATGTCTCACCCGTCACCTCGACCCGATAGCGGTTCGTTTCGACGCTTGCGGGGACGCCGTGGACGAAGGGTGTCAGGCGCAGGTCGCTTTCCCCGCAGATCGCCAGGATCGGCGGCTGCCCGGCATCGGTCAGGATGGTGGTGACGGCATCGCGGCTGGCCTCGCATTCGACCATATCGTCGGCCTCGGAAAGCGTCACCCGGACCGAACCGTCCTGCATCGCCGTCAGCACCAGAAGCGTGATTTTCAGCATGATTCCTCCTCAGAAGGCATAGGTCGCGAAAATGTTGACCGAGCGCTCGGCCCCCGGCATCTGGCCGTAAGGCGCATAGCTGCGGTCGGTCAGGTTGTTCAGTTCCGCAACCAGCGACAGCCCGTTGCCGAACTGCACGTCGCCGCGCATGTTCAGCGTGCCGTAGCCCGCCGCATCCGAGGCGACCATGCCGTCGGCCTGGCGATATTCGACCGCGCTTTCGCCGCGCAGGAACACATCCAGCGAGCCTGTCGCCTCGCCCCATTGCCAGTCCTGGCGCAGCCCGATCCGGCCCGACAGGCTGGGCGTGCCGCTGTCGCGGGTCTTGTAGCCATTGGCATATTCCAGTTCCCGCCGCATCGCCACGACCGAGGCATAGGGCGTCAGCCCCGAGTCCAGCCGGTGTTCGGCGACCAGCTCCAGCCCCCAGCTTTTCGCGCGATCGACGTTTTCATAGGTGCCGATCGGCCCGGTCAGGACGGTGGCGATATAGTCGCGGGCATTGGTGTAAAACAGCGTCGCATCGACCGAGGTATCGCCGCGATCCAGCCGCGCGCCCAACTCGTAGGTGGTGGCGCGTTCGGGGTCCAGGTCGGGATTGCCGATGATGGTCTGGCCGCCGCCGGTCGTGGTCAGGAACAACTGCCCCAGCGCCGGATAGACATAGCCCTGCGAGATATTGCCGCGCAGGGTCAGCGTCTCGTCCGTTGCCCAGACCAGCCCGGCGGAACCCAGCAGCAGGCTGTCGGACTTGTCCGAGGTCGGGTTGGCCACGCCGTTTTCGACAGACTCGTGCAGGTCGGCCCTGACCTTGTACCAGCGCAGCCCGGCCGTCGCGGTCAGGTTGTTGCCCAGTTCATGTTCATGCTGGGCGAACAGCGACAGGGTGCGGATCGAGGCATCGTCGCGGCGCAAGGATTCGCGCGGGAAGGGCGCACCGGGCGGGGTGGTCAGGCTGGTCTTGTTCGCCACCAGCCCGTCGTCTTCGTATTCCAGCCCGGCAACGGTGCGGCTGTTGTCGGTGAAGGCCATCTCGGCCCGCAGGTTCAGCCCATAGGTCAGTTGTTCGTCCAGCGAATCCGACTGCACCCGCATCCGGCCCATCGGTGTCGTGGCGGTGACATCGTTGCGGAAATCGCGGTCGATGGTCTGGCGATACAGGTCGGCGCTCAGCCGGTCCAGCCAGGGGGTCAGGTTGGTGCCCTCATAGAACAACCCGTATTTGCGCAGGTCGCGATGGGGCAGCGAGATCAGGAAATCCGGCTGCCCGACATAGACATTCGCCGCCAGGTCGTAACGCTGCGCCTTCAGCCCGAAATAGTGGTTGTCCAACCGATAGCCGAAATGCGCCGACAGGTTGCGGTCGCTGACATCCGACGGGCGCAGGACCCCGTTCGGCGTCCTGCGGTCGCCCTGGTCCATGCGGCCATAGCTCAGCCGATAGTCGAACTGCCCCGCCCCCGCATCCAGCGTGCCGGCGGCAGAGACGCTGCCGCGATAACCCTCGGTCGCGGACATCCAGCCCGCCGTCGCCGTGACCTCCAGCGGCTTTTCCGCGCCCTTCTTCGTGATGACGTTGATCACCCCGCCGATGGCCCGGCTGCCCGACACGACCGAGGACGAGCCGCGCAGGATCTCGATCCGCTCGATGGTGGTGGGATCGACCAGAACCGGCTGGCCGTAATTGGTATGGTCGGTCAGGTGCTGGCCGTCGATCAGCACCGCCACCCGGCGCGAACTTTCGCCGCGGATGGAAATGCGCTCGATCCCTTCCTCGTTCACCTGCACGCCGGGCACGTCGCGCAGCAGCCGGGCGATGGAAACCGGGGGCGAGCGGCGCAGCGCCTCGCCCTCGACGACCGAGATCGAGGCCGGGTTCAGCCGCACCTCGGTCGGCAGGCCGGTGCCGATGATGGTGACGGTATCCAGAACGATCGTCTCGGATTCCTGGGCCTGAAGCGGCGCAGCCCATCCCAATGCGGCCAGGGATGCGGCGAACAGCGGCAGAATGCGGGGCATGGCAGATCCTTCCTTTCGGGCAAGGGCGGACCTGGCGGCAAGCTGGGATGTCGCGCAAAAGGCGGCAGCCTTTCGCCGCCGCAAATGCATGAAGATAACTGAAATAACCATATTAAGAAGATCCCGGCGGCGCAAGCGCTCCCGGCGGGGGCGCCCGTCATGCGTCATTTTCACGCATCAGGAGGCAGCGATTAAATATGATCTTAAAATTCATGTTTTCCTGCGCTATGCAATGTATCGCCATTCTCGTCGGGCTTCGATCACCGGAATGGCCCGTCGCAAGCTTTCGCCAGCCGCATCGCCGCCACAGCCGCCCCGGCGGCCATTCCCCGCGCGGGAAGATGAAGGATGCGCCATCATGGCCGGACAAGACACGAACAGACCTGTTCCCCTGATGATCTTCGCCATCGCCATGTCATTGCCCGGCGCGGTGCTGGCGCAAGATGAGATCACCATTCGCGCCGACACCACCGCGCAACGTTTCGCGACCACGCCGGGTGCGGTGAGCCTGATCGACCGCCGCGAAGCCGTCGGTCAGGCCGCCCCCACGCTGGCGGATACGCTGTCCGGGGTTCCGGGCGTGGTGGTGCAACAGTTCTTCGGCGGCAACGACCAGCCGCGCATCCAGATCCGCGGCTCGGGCCTGCAACAGAACCCGTCCGAGCGCGGGCTGCTGGTGATGCAGGACGGCATGCCGGTGAACCGCGCCGACGGGGCCTATGTGGTGGGCCTTGCTGCGCCGGGGCAGGCCGAAAGCGTCGAGGTCTTTCGCGGCGCCGCGGCCCAACCGGATCGGCGCGAATGTGCTGGGCGGGGCGATCAACTTCGCCTCGCCCTCGGGCGCGTCGGCGCCGGGGATGCGGTTGTCCTTCGGCGCGGGCAGCTTCGGGCGGGGCGAGGCCGCGGGCAGCTACGGCATCGACGGCGAGCGGGCCGATGTGCTGCTGCGTTTCGAACATTCGCAAAAGGACCGCTGGCGCGATTATAACAGCTCGCGCCGCAGCATGATCGGCGGCAATGTCACCTTGCAGACCGGCCCGGCGGTGACGCGGCTGTTCTTCAGCCATACCGACCTGGAATTCGACGTGGCCGGGCCGCTGACATGGGATGCGGGCCGCAACGATCCGCGCGGCAACCATACCGGCCCGGTGATCATTGGCGGCGTGCCCGCAAATCCGGGGCCAAACGTGCTGCGCGACCGTCCGCACCGCGACACGCGCCAGACGCTGGCCGGGGCGCGCACGACGCTTGAGGACAGCGCGAACATCTACGATCTGGGCATCAGTGCCTCGCGCACGGATGACAGCTTCGCCTTTCCGGTCTCGGCCGGGTTTCGCGACACCGACAGCACCGACGCCACCCTGACCGCGCGCTACAGCCGCATGGGCGCGGGCGATCTTCCGCTGTTCGAGGCCGGGCTGACATGGTCCACGGGCCGGGCCGACCGCGTCTATTTCCACAACCTGGGCGGCGCGCGCGGCCCGGCCTTCGGGCACAACCGGCTGAAGGCCGAAACGCTGTCGCTGTTCGCCGGGGCGAATCTGCCGGTGGGCGGGGTCACGCTGTCGCCCTCGGTCGCGTTCAACCATGCCCAGCGCGACAATGACGACCGTTGGGGCGCAGCGGTGCGGCCAACCGTGGGGTTCAATCCGATGAACCCGGATATGCGCCTGCCCGATGGCGCGGTTCCGGCGTCCTCGACCAGCTACGGGCGCAGCTATCGCGGCTTTACCCCGGCGCTTGCGCTGTCCTGGCAACCCGCCGAGGATCAGTTCGCCTGGATCGCGCTGTCGCGCGGGTTCGAGCCGCCGACCCATGACGACCTGCTGGGCACGGTGGGCGGCACGCCGAACAGCGGGCCGGGGCGTCCAAATCCGGGCGATCCGGCAGCCTCGGCAGCAATGTTCGCCACGCCCGACCTGAGGGCGCAGACCTCGACCACGCTGGAACTGGGCTGGCGCGGAACGTGGCAGGACCTGTCCTGGGACGCGACCGCCTATCATTCGCGGTTGAGAAACGAGCTTTTGTCGCTGCGCGACGTGACCAGCGCGGCGCTGGCCGCCGTCAATGCCGGGCGCACGCGCCACAGCGGGATCGAACTTGGCCTGTCGGGCGATCTGGGCGACCGCCTGTCGGGACGGCTGGCCTGGACATGGCAGGATTTCCGCTTCGACGGCGATCCGCTGCGCGGCGACAACCGCATTGCGGGGCGCCGCGCAACGTCATCTCGGCCGCGCTGGACTGGCGCGCGACGGATGCGCTGGCGCTGAACGCCCGCCTGCATTGGGTGCCGGGCAGGACGCCGGTGGACAATATGAACACGGTCTTCAACGACCCTTATGTGCTGTTGGGCCTGGGGGCCGAATATGCGGTCAACGGCAATGCCGCGATCGTGGCGCAGGTGACGAACCTGACCGACGAACGCTATGCGGGTTCGACGCTGGTCGTCGATCAGGCATCGGCATCGCAAGCGGCCTTCATCCCCGGCGAGGGGCGGGCCTTCTATCTGGGCACGAGGCTGCGGTTCTGATGGTGGCTTTGCATCTGGCGGCGCCGCGCGGGTTGCACGGTCGCATGGGTATTTGGGTGATGAAGAAAGCGAGACGCCGCGCCCCTCGGCCCGGCATTGGCCCGGTGGTGCGGCCCGTGCTTTCGTGCGCGCGGATCGAGAAAGCCCCCCGCATGCGACTGACCAGCTTTTCGGATTACGCCCTGCGCCTGCTGATCCATGCCGCGCGCCACCGGCTGGTGACCATCGAGGAGGCGGCGGCGGCCTATGACATCTCCCGCAGTCATCTGACCAAGGTGGCGAATGTGCTGACGCGGGCGGGGTTCCTGCGCTCGGTCCGGGGACGATCCGGCGGGCTGGAACTGGGACGCGACCCCGCAGCGCTATCCTTGGGCGAGGTGCTGCGCGTGACCGAGCCGGATATGGCCGGAGCCGAGTGTTTCGCCCCCGAGGAGATCCGCGATCCGACCGCTGCCTTCCGCCCTGGTGCAGCCGCATGGCTTGGCAGCGGAAGCCAAGCCGCGACGTGCCGGGTTTCCGCAACGGCAATCAGGCCCACGCGTTCCGCTGCCAGATCGGCGGCGAAGAGCCGCGCGATCTCCAGCGGCGCCGGCTGGATGTGCAGCGCGATATGGAATTGGGACAGCCATTCCAGCCCCAGCCCGGTGATCTGCCGCATTTCGCCACGCGGAACCCAGGTATTGGCGAAATGCAGCGGCAGAAAGCTCAGGAAGCGGCCGCTTCGGATCAGGATCGCCTGTGCCTCCATGTTCGACACCGAGGCCGTGACATTCGGATCGTGCAAGGCGGCGAGTTCGGCACGCTGAAGATAGGGACGCGCGGTGATCGGACAGAGGGAAAGCTCTTCCAGCTTCACGGCCCCTTCGGCGCGGGCATAAAGCGGATGCAGGCACCCGCAGTAAAGCGCGTGTTCCTGGGTATAGACCGGGGTATATTGGACGTTGGGCTGTCGGTTCGGAAAGGGACCGATGGCGACATGGATCTCGCCGGTCTGCAGCGCCTTGCTCAGTGCCTGCGTCGTGCCGATTTCCAGGGTCAGGCGCACGTCGTGCTGGCGCCCGAAGAAGCGGCGGATGGCGCGGTGGACGGGCAGGTCGGGATTGTCGGCCTCGCTGTCCACGATGCCGATGCGCAGATGGCTGGTCCGCACCTTGCGCAGCGTGCCCAGGTTGGCCTCGCATTGCTCGATCCCGGCCAGCATCCGCTTGGCTTCGCGATAGACGGCCTCGCCCTTGTCGGTCAGGGCGAAACCGCCACGGCCCCGCTGGCAGAGCGTGAAGCCCAGGCTGAGTTCCAGGTCCTTCAGATGGGTCGAGATCGCCGAAAGGCTGACCCCCAGTACGGCCTGCGCACCGCTGGGGCCGCCATGTTCGACCACCGCGCAGAAGGTGCGCAGGTTGCGCAGGATATAGTCGCTGATCCGCATGGCTTGCTTCGCTAGATCGAAAGTAAAGATCGCATAATTTCAGTTTATCAAAAACTCCAGTGCCTCATAGTTCCCTTCAGCCGTGACGGTCGAAATCGCAGCGCGAAAGCAGGGAAGTCGAACATGACCAGATTTGCCGCCACACGGGTGGCGCCGCCTTGGCCGAAGAATGGAAATTCGCAATCGAGGAAATCCCCGGCTCGATCTTCGCGCCACTCGCGGCGGCGGTGCTGGTCGGCGTGCCGATCACGCTTCAGGTCGCCATCGGCGCCGCGGCCACGCCCTTCGCCCGCAGCCTGTTCACCGCCATCGCCGTTTTTCGCCGGCCCTTCATCGAGGTCCTGCGCGGCATGCCGCCCTTTCCTGCCATCCTGCTGCTGGTCGCCGTGCTGCTTTGCGCCTTCTGGATCGCGCCGGGGCTGCGCGACCTCGCTTTCCGCTGATCGTTACCAAGGAACCTGAACCATGTCCGACACCCCTTCCTCGCACGGCTATGAGACTGGCCGGCTGAACCTGCCCTTCGTGGGCATCTCGACCTTCGGCAAGCGACCCCATGTCGCGGACTGGTCGCGGATCGAGGCCGATATCGCCGTGCTGGGCGCGCCCTTCGACTTCGGCACCCAGTTCCGCGCCGGCGCGCGCTTCGGGCCGCGCGCGGTGCGCGAGGCCTCGACCCTGTTCAGCTTCGGCCATGCCGGCGCCTATGATCACGAGGACGACTGCACCTATCTGGGCAGCGACCTGCGCATCGTCGATATCGGCGATGCCGACATCATCCACACCGACACCGCGAAAAGCCACGCCAATATCCGCACGGGCGTGCAGGCGATCCTGGATGCCGGCGCCTTTCCGGTGGTGATCGGCGGCGATCATTCGGTCAACATTCCCTGCATCGAGGCTTTCGAGGGCCGGGGCGATATCCACATCCTTCAGATCGACGCACATCTGGACTTCGTGGACGAACGCCACGGCGTCCGCACCGGCCACGGCAGCCCGCTGCGCCGGGCGGCGGAAAAGTCCTATGTGACCGGGCTGACGCAGGTCGGCATCCGCAACGTCAGCTCGACCACCAAGGACGGCTACGACGCCGCGCGGGCGATAGGTTCGGACATCCTGTCGGTCCGGCAGATGCGGGCGCTTGGTCCGCAGGGGGTGATCGACCGCATCCCCGAAGGTGTCCGGGTCTATGTGACGCTGGACATCGATGGCTTCTGCCCCTCGATCGCGCCGGGGACGGGAACGCCCTCGCATGGCGGCTTTCTCTATTACGAGGTGCTGGAGATGCTCCAGGCGCTGGCGCACCGGCACGAAGTGGTGGGGATCGACCTGGTCGAGGTGGCGCCGGACTATGACCGGACCGGCTCGACCGCGATCCTGGCGGCGCAGGTGCTGCTGAACTTCCTCGGCTTCGTCTTTCACGCAAGAGGGAAGAAAAAGGCGGGATAATCACCCAATCCGCGGCAAGTGAACTGCTTCGGTCAATCTCGCACCCTTCCGCGCCGGCCGTTTCCGCTTTCCCGGCAGACCGGAGAAACCCGCATGTCCCTGGCAATGCGTCAGATGAGCTGGACTTCGCAGGCAGCCTCAAAGCCGGTGGCATGGCGTATCGCCGCGCCTTGCAGGGGGTCGCGCTGATCTTCCTTGGCCGATCGGCGGCATCGACCTGATCGCTGCGCACCTCGACCGAGGGCGAGACGGTCAGGTTCTCCATCGCCTGCCAGTCCAGCCGCAGGAACGCGCTGTGGCGCGGCGTGTCGGTGGGGCGGAAATCGGCGCGCTGCGGAGCCTTCAGGCCGCGACGCAGCCAGGTGCAATTCGCCACCAGCCCGATGCGGTCGCCGACCTGCCAGTTCGCTGCGACCTCGAAACCCTTGTAGGTGCCGTCACCGACGTTCTGGCTCTGGCTGACGATATCGTCCTCGTTCTCGCCGACCGGCATCGAGTGGATCATGTCCTCGACCTTGCTGTAAAACAGCGCCGCCCGAAGGGTGGCGGGGCCGACCTCGCCGCCATAGCCGTTCTCGGCATTCAGGGCGCGTTCGGATTTCAGGTCGGGGTCCGGGATGGCCGAGCCGGATTTGCGCCCGGCTGGTGAGATCGCAGGGCCGATATGGAAATGTCCCCTCTCACACCGCCTATCTGACGCCACATGGTCATGATGCAGCATGTTGGTATTTTCAGCAAAAGAGATTCCGCGCCATGCGGCACAGAACCTCTATCGTGAAACCGCTCGAACTGCGCCCAGAGAAAGCGCGAGGCGAACAGCCCTTCGATCCCTTACTTCGCCGCCAGCAGTTCGGGCGTTTCCAGCAGGATGAACTCGTTCATCGCGGCCTGCCCGATCTCTCGCCCGCCCGAGAAGGGCAGGTTGTTGTCGTTGGCGACGATGATGTGGCTGTCATCCACGAGGGCGACGTTCTCGATGGTGAAGAAGGGGAAGGTGAACGGACCCTCGGCAGGCTTCATGCCTTCCAGCGCCTTGCCGTCGGGATCGGCGATGTTCATCAGGTCGATATGGCCGATGCGGCGCATATGGCCGTCCTCGTCGATGTCGGCGGTATCGACCAGCACAACCTTCTTCACCTTGGCTGGCTGCGGGTAACAGGCGGCGGGGTCTGCGCCCTCGGCGCAGGCTTTGGCCATGTCGCCCTCGCCGTTGTCGCGTTCGATCACCAGGGCGCGGGTCGCGTCGATGAAGTTGAAATCGCCGATGGCGGTCGCACCCTCGGACAGCTTGAAGCGGAGGCCGTCGCCGGTCCAGTCGCGCGCCGCGGGGTCGAAGGTCATCACGCGCAGGAAATCGCCCTCGGGTTCCCCACCCTCGGCCAGCAGCGGCTTTTCCAGCATCGCCCAGAGCAGCCCAGTGCCGGGTTGCAGCGCCATCCCCTCGTATCCGCCGGAACGCTGGACGCGGAAATCGCTGCCGGGTTGCGCGGGAACCACGGTGCCGGGCGTGTCGGGGCCAGTGACGGTTTCGCCGTCCAGTTCGGTCGCAAAGACCTCGACCAGCCGCCCGTCGCGGGTGAAGTGCAACAGATAGGGGCCGAATTCGTCGCCGATCCAGATATCGCCGTCCAGATACTGGATGCTTTCGGGGTCGAAATCGGCGCCGGTCAGATAGCGGCTTTCGGTGGCCTCGTTGGCGATGCGGAAGGGTGCCTTGCGGTCGGGGTCGCGCAGGAAGACGGTTTCGCGGCGTTCCACCTTGCCGGTTGCGAAATCGGGGACAAGGCGGTGGAAGAACAGCATCGCATCGGGGCTGTTGGCCTTGGTGCCGAAGCCGTTGTCGGTCAGGGCGAACCAGCTTCCGGCCTGATCGCGGTTCATTGCCAGCCCCGACATGCCCTGCACCGGCTGGCCGATGAAGGGCAGCGAGATGCCGGTGGGATGGCCGCCGTAAGCCGCACCCACATCGCCCGGCACCGACATCGGCGCCTCATTGCGCGCCGCGCCGGTGAACTTGCCCGAAACCCACAGATCGCGCGGCGCGTCGGCGGGCGGCGTGACCAGCGTCAGCGCGGGCAGGAAAGCGTGGCCCGCCAGTTTCGCGGGGAAGGTTTCCTCGGCCAGGGCCGGGGCGGAAAGGGCGGCAAGGCCGGTCATGAGGGCGAAGGGAATGCGCATCGTGTTCTCCTGCGGGTGGTATGGCCTGCTGATAGGCGGACCATGTGACAGGCAGATTGCGGGAATATGGCGGTTTCCCGACGTTGCGCCGTGGGGCGAGATGCGAAAATCCGCCGGACACGCGGCCCGGCGGATCGGTGGTTTCTCATGACGGGATCAGAGCTTGCCGAGATTCCAGAACAGCGTCTCGCCCGAACTGTCGTCCACGCCATCATTGTCGGTGACGACCCAGGCGTTGCCCTCGGCGTCGAAAGTCAGCCCCTCGACCTTGTCCACCACGTAACCATTGGTCAGGCCGCGCAGTTCGGGGATCAGGTCGCGGACCTCTTCTTTGGCGACCAGCGGCAACTCGCCATCCAGCGCCGCGGGGGTCAATTCGGACAGCGCGACACGGAAGATCTTCTTCACCCGCGCCTTGTCGCCGATCAGGTTGTCGCGCTCGATGAGATAGGCGTGATCGCCGTTGATGGCGATTTCGGACAGGCCCATCCAGCCCTCGCCCTTCGGTTCGAGCGGATAGCGCACGGCGCCCCATTCCTTGGCGTTCAGGTCATAGGCCAGCAGCTTGACCTGCCCCTCGGGGTCGTCGGCCCATTCGCGCTGCATGGCGATCCAAAGGGTATCGCCGACCTGCGCGATGCCTTCCGCGCCGAAACGGGCCTGATGCGCCAGCAGGCCGGGGGGCAGCGGGATTTCCTGCGTGATCTCACCCTTGGCATTCACGCGGATGATGGCATGCGGGACCAGCTTCGCCGCGTCGCCCTCATTGGCCAACCAGAAGCCGCCCTCTCCATCCGCCGCGATGCCTTCGATGTCCAGTTTCTGCGCGGGCTGCCCGCCGCGCGTCACCACCACCTGCGCGACGATCCGGGCCGGGGTTTCGCTTGCGTCGATTTCGTAAATCGACGGCATCGCGGAATAAACGCTGTCCGAGGCCGCATGGATCCGGCCATCGGCAAAGGTCAGCGCCCCAAGCGCGCCCCAGCCGATCAGCGGATCGCTGCCCGCCGAAGTCAGCATCGGATAGGTCGGCTCCGCATCCTGCAATTCGTAGATCATCACATGGGCACGCGCCGCGCCGTCCTGACCCAGATCGGCCTCGTTCGCCGTCACCAGCAGGTTGCGCGACGGGATCGCAACCGCGCCTTCGGGGCTGATGCCCGAGGGCAGGATCTGCCTGAGTTCCGGCGCGGCGAGATCGCTGACGTCATAGACCGCGACGACCGAGGCGCGTTCCGACACCACGAACAGATAAGGCACCTCGCCATAGCGGGCGAACTCGACGCTTTCGATCTCGACCCCCTTCGAGCGCGAGCGTTTTTCCGGGTAATGGCCGATTTCCGCGATGGCGCGCTCCAGCGAGGCGCCGGATTCGTAGATCACCGTCCCGTCCTTGCGGAAGATGGTGAAGCCGCGGCTGCCGCCCTTCCAGTCGCCTTCGTTGGCGGTGGCGAAATGGTCTGCGTCGATCCATTTCACCCCGTCTGGTTCGCGCGGAATCGGGCCGGTCGTGTCGGTGAAGGACAGGCGGCCGTCGGATTTCGTATCGACCCCTTCCAGCGTGACGGAACCGGCCTCGAAATGCGAGATCACGCCATCCGGGCCGATCACGACGATATGGTTGTTTTCCTGAAGCGTGACGACGATCTCGCCAGCTTCATTGATATCGACGAATTCGGGTTCGGGATCGTCGGTGCCGACGGCGGCCAGCCCGGTCACGTCGATCCGCTCCAGCGCATCGCAATCGACATTGCCATCAGCGATCGGCAAGCGAACGACGAAACCGGCGGGCATCTGCGGCAAGCCGCCATCGCCCAATTCCTCGTCACGCTCATTCTCGATGGCGACGGCAAGGAAGCTGCCATCCGGCGCGACCGCCACCGAATCCGGCTGCCCGCCAAGATCGCAAGAGGCGATTTCGCTGCGGCTTTCCAGATCGACCACCGCCAGGCGGCCCGAGGGGTCGGTATGGCTTTCCGAGGTATTCACCCCGACGAACGCCCGCCCGCCGATGATATGGGCGGTCGTCGGCTCTCCGTTCAGCGACACGTTGCCAAGGGGTTTGGGCGCGGCGGGATCGGTAATATCGATCAGCCCGACCACGCCCAGCGGGCTGTCGGTATAGATCAGCGTCATGCCATCCTCGGAAACCGAGATGATCTCGGCCGAGCTTTCACGGGCCGTATCCTCGCCCTCGGCCATGTTGGCGATGACGGGAAAGCTGGCGATGCGGTTGAAGCTGTCGGCCAGGGCCGGGCTGGCCAGCAGGGCAAGGACAGAGGCGGCGGAACACAGGCGCGCGGACATGGGAACTCCTGAAGGGTTGTCGACGCGCGCAACCTATGCCGGGAACAAGACAGTTCCGTAACGGCGCGCACAAAGGACGGAGATTCTCATATCAGCGCCTTTCTGACTTGGGATGAGATCCCTTCGCTGAGAACGACGGTTGCGAGGATGACGATGACGATCAGCAGGACCTGCGGCCATGCGAGCATGTTGAGGCTGGATTGCAACTGCATGCCGATGCCGCCCGCGCCGACAAGGCCCAGGATCGTGCTTTCGCGGATATTGATGTCCCAGCGAAAGACCGAGATGCCGACGAAACCGGGCATCACCTGCGGCCAGATCGCATAGTTCAGGACCTGCGCCTGACTTGCGCCGGTCGCCGTGATCGCCTCGACCTGGCGGGGGTCGGTTTCCTCGATCGCCTCGTAAAGCAGCTTGCCGACGAAACCGACCGAGCGGAAGGCAATGGCGATGATCCCCGCCAGCAATCCCGGCCCCGGATCGACACCAGCAGCAGCGCCCAGATCAGCGAATTGATCGAACGCGAGGCCACGATGCAAAACAGCGCCAAGGGCCGCAGGACCAGATGGTGCGCGCGGTCATCAACTCCCAGCACCAGGTAAACAGCACGACGATCCCCAGCCAGACCGCCCACAGGCCAAGCCTGCGAAAAAAAGGGATCGTCCGAGGGCGATCGGGCGCACGAAGGGCGGCCTGAACTCCAAGCTGCACATGCTCAGCGATGGCAAAGGACGCCCGCTGGACTTCTTCCTCTCTCTTGGC
Organism: uncultured Paracoccus sp.; assembly: GCF_945915435.1. GTDB lineage: Bacteria > Pseudomonadota > Alphaproteobacteria > Rhodobacterales > Rhodobacteraceae > Paracoccus. The sequence goes on from NZ_CAMEFG010000014.1 coordinate 58,730, forward strand.
CAGATGGCCGACAGTCGGGGTGCCCTCGTGCTGCTGAGCCATCTACCGACAGCCAAGCGCTTCCTGGGTGACAAGGCCTATGACGCCGACTGGTTGCGCGACGACCTCAAGGGTCGCGGCGTCCGTCCCTGTATCCCGCCCAGGAAGAAACGCAGAAAACCGGCCAGATACAACAAGCGCCTTTATCGCAAGCGCTACCGCATCGAGAATGCCTTCGGTCATCTGAAGGACTGGCGCGGTATTGCTACCCGCTACGAGAGATGCGGCGACATCTTCCTCAACGCAATCATCCTCGCCGCGATCATCATCTTCTGGATCTAAAATTTATAGGGATCGACCCTAAGCCTCGAAGAAGGGTGATAGCTTCCGATGAGAAAGCCGGCATTCGTCATTGCGGGACTATCGGTAGCGGCTGTCGTATTCGTTGCATTATCGCAGGAGACCGGACGCATGGTTCCATTCATCATCATTCCCGAACCAAGTGTTGCCGATCTGTCGCGCAGCGGGTTCAGTGTGGATAAGACGGCTATGGCAGAACACTACTCCGCGCTGTTTGCGGGGAAACGGTTCGATGAGGTTCATGACCTGCTGAAAGCGCATGGCTTGACCTATAACATCAAGGACGAGCGCCGGCTGGTCTTTTCCCCCCGCTACGAGTTCACAGGACTGCCTGCATCCTACTCCTGCACGGTTGAGATCTCTTTCGAGAACGGACAGTTCACGGAAGTCCTTGATATATACAACTGCGGCGTGCTTGCACTGTAAACCGCCCCCTGCCGAGAAACCGCCACGCGCGCCGGTTGTTTCAGGCAGGCTGGCGATGATGCAGACTTGCGCATCATCTGGTCTGCCCCCCCAAAAGATACGCCATCGACCTGCACGTTTGGCTTTCCATCCCCAATATCGACACCCGGAAAAAAGAGGACGGGCATGGCGCGGCGGGCGTAATTGTCGCCGCGGGTATGACAACCGGCGGAAGCCGCTCTGTTTCCGGAAGGCGCAACTCCGCCGACAGGCCGGTCATGGGTGCTTGAGTTTGAACGGGCCTGGCTGGCAAATGGTTGCATGAATCGTCGCCGGTCACGTTTGGTCCTCAGATCGCTCAGGCTGCACCTTCTGGCGTCGCTTGGGGTCGGCGCCGCCATCCTGACAAGCTGGTGGCTGCGGGTAGAGGAAGCGCGCGCCCCGAAAGAACTGCCGCAGATCGCCTTCGGACAGGCAGTCGCGGCGGGACGGACCAGCCTGACCCCGGAACGGCTGGTCCTGCGGGATGGCCAGTTGACCCTCGTGGCGATGCTGGAAACATTGACCGGCGCGACCGTCAGCGCACCCTTCGGCGCCCCTGCCCGACTGCCCGAGCTGCTGCTTGAAGACGGCCCGCTGCCCGCTGCCGGGATCGTCTTGCAGCGCGACGACGAACCCTTGCGGCAACTTCACCCCCGCATGCCCGAACGGGTGCTGCTGATCTGGCCGCTCGACGGCGACGTGCCGCCCGGTGAAGTGACGATCCGCTTTGAGCGGCAGATCTTCAAGCTGCGCGACAACCTCTATGGACAGGCAAGCTGGCTGGGGCACGAGACGGCGGGCGAGTTGCACGCCACCCCCGAGGTCACGCCATGAAATGGCTGCTGCCTGCCTGTGCCGTGCTGACCGGCACCGCTCTTCTGGCCGCCATGCAGGTTACGAATCCCGGCTATAACGAAGCATTCCGGCCTTTCGTTACGGATGTCCCCCGCGATGGGGTGGGTGAGACGCGGCTGTTCGGAGGGCAGATCGCCGGGTGGCGGAGCGCTGACCGGATCGGCTTTTCACATTTCGGGCGGGAACGGCTGCTGGATACGCAGGGGGTTTTCCTGCTGGTCGATCTCAAGCTGCATGCGAGGGTCCGATCCACGACCCTGCGCGCCACCTGGCAAGGCGCAAGTGGCAGGGAATACGCCGCGACCGCGCGGGCCGAAAACCTGCCCGGAGCGGCGGAATCCGTGGTGCTGCAACCCGGCCTGACCATGTCGGCCCTTGCCATTTTCGAGCTGCCCCCCGATGAGATCGCAGGCGGCGCGCTGATCCTGGCGCCGCCGCTGAACCCGCCGCTGGACGGGGCCTTGCGCCTTCAGCCGCCCGCTGCCCCGCCGGGACACCGGGCCGAGGAAAGGTTCGATCGATGAGGCATCTCGGCTGGATCCTCGCGGCGCTCGCCTTCTTCGTCCTTGCCTGCCTGGTCGTCGCGTGGCCCGCCCTGCGCGAGCTGCGCGACCACCACCCGACCCGGATCACGCAGGCGGAAACCCCGGTGGGAACCCTGCGCGGGCTGCGTTTCCAGATCGAGGCGGCAAGGTTCACGGTGCTGCCGCAGATCCCCGACCGGGCCGTCGCCCTGATACGCCTGCATATCGAGGGCGAACCGAAGGAAATGGCGCAATGGCTGGGTTGCTCGGTCAGCATCACGGATGACCAGGGACGCCGCTGGCTTTCCCTTTACAACGAGTTGGGGCTGGAAATCGCAAGGCTGCTTGGCGATCAGGCACGACCCGGACCGAATTGCCGCCAGTTGCTTGCAAGCGCCGGACAGGGCACCGCCGACGAAACCTTCGTCCTGCCCGTCGAGGCTTTGGACGGCCTGCGGCTTGAAATATGGGACCAGGCGGGTTTGCCGGATGCGCTGTCCCTGCCGCTCAGGCCGGTGATGCGTCCGCCGCCCTGACCGGCGCGGCGCGTCCTGCAAGCTGCAACCCCGCCGAGAGGATGCAGAACTGCAAGGGACCGACCAGAATGCCCCCCGGCATTCCGCCGGGCATGCCGAAAAGCAGGTTCAGTGGCACCCCGATCACCTGCCAGGCTGCAACCTCCTGCGGGCCGACCAGATGGGCAAGCCCGATCCAGGCCCAGTTGCCCGCCCAGTCCACCAGCCGCCACAGCACGATGACGGACACCGTCAGCGTGACCCCGGCAGAGGCCGCAAGCAGCACGCCGTTCGCAACCGCATTCCAGCGTTTCGCCACCCCGGCCCAGAAATGGCCCATGAAATCCCGCACGGGCCGGGGCAGCGCCCCCCAGCGTTCCAGCGCCGTGCCCGCCAGCCTCCGGGTCGGCGCGGCGATCCGCGTCAGGTCGTGGCCGTGGACGATGGCGCCCATGTTGAACCAGATCACCGGCAGCAGGGCATACCAGAAAAGCGCGTTCAGAAACGGCCACAGCCGGAAGGGCGGCGGCCAGTCGATGGGATGGGCGGCGTCAGCGACAGCGGCGCTGGCAGCCGGCAGGATCCAGTCGAACACCTCGCCCGGCGAAGGCAGGGCTGCCAGCCAGCCGGTAAATTGCCCCTTCCAGCCGGACAGCACATAAAGGCCAAGCAGCGCCCAGCTTGCTTCGCAGGCCACGACGACCAGCGCCCATCCCGCCCGACCGCCCCCGGCCTGCCTTGCCTTGGAAAAGCGACGGATCAGCCAGATCAGGGCGACCGCCAGCACTACCCAGCCGGTCTGTCCGATTTCCAGCGCGGTGGGCGGAAAGTCGGGCTGCGTCAGGTCCACGCGCCGCATCTGCGTCTGCCAGAACAGTTGGGAATAGTCGCGCAACGTCTCGGACAGCAGGCCCCAGCCGGCGTAATAGCCATAAAACGGGATCAGGACCGCCAGCAGCGCCCCCACCAGAAGCGAGACGTTCGGGGATGCCGCGGAACCGCCCGGCCCAGACCCCGCCCCCTCATCCGCGGGGCGCCGCAGGTCGGACGCCCGCCCTTGCAGGATGACGAAGGCCGTGACGAAAAGCAGCAGTTGCAGCAATATGACCGGGGCGATGGCGAAGAGGCCCAACAGGCGGCTGTGCATGCCGATCTCGACGGCGAGACGCAGGAACAGTTCGTGCAGCAGCGCAACACCCGCCCAGATCGCGGTCAGCCGTGCGCCGAACCTCGCAAACAGCGAAAGGCTCAGCCGGATATGCTGTCCGATCGTCCGGGTCGTCATCGCCTGCACCTTGCCATTCCGGTCCCGCTTATAGCAGGACCGCCCGCAAGCTGTCACCGGGTCAGGAAGTTCGCAGGGAAGAGGATGGCGCCGCCGCAGAGCAGCCCGCCGATTTGGGCAATGTCAGGGATTTCCTGGCAAGGGACGGGTCGGCGAGAGTTCGCCATCGCGAGCCAGAGAGATCTGACGACGCGGGCCCTTATCCCGCCATCAGCCCCGCGCGGCCCTGTTTCCAATAGGCGGCTGCCAGCGTCCGGTCGCGACCCAGCCCAAGATCGGATCGCCAGTATTGGCGGATCCTCTGCGCGGGGGCGGATTCGGCGGCGAACCAGCCGAAGCTGTCGGGGTGGCCGGGCCAGCCCTCGGCCATGATGCGGTCGGCCAGCGCCGCGCCGGGTGCGGCGCCGGGCGGGCGCAGCAGCCATTCGAGGCGGATGGCGGTGCGGTTGTCGATGGGCTGGCGATCGGCCGGCGTGGCGATCTCGACAAGGGCCGTGCCGCCGGTCTCGGGCGGCAGGGTTTCCAGCAGCCGCGCCAGCGCAGGCATGCCGGTTTCGTCCGCACCCATGATGAAATGACGTGCCTTGGCGTTCAGCGGGCGGCCAAGCGGGCCGATCATGCCGACGGTATCGCCCGGCTGCGCATCGCGCGCCCATGAGGCACCCGGCCCGCCGCTGTCATGCAGCAGCATGTCGATATCGACCCAGGCCGCGGCGGCATCCATCCGCCGGATCGTATAGACCCGCGGCAGCGGTTTGCGGCCCGGATCGGGCCAATGGGCCAGCCCGTCCGGCCCCGCCACGGGCCAGGCCGGCGCGGGGTTGCCGGGGGATGGCAGCAACAGCCGCACATGCATGTTACCAAAGGCTGCGAAGCGGTCCAGCCCCTCGCCGCCAAGCCGCAGGCGGCGCATATGCGGGCCGAGGCGGGTGGCCGAAACGACACGCATCAGGCGAAAGGAATCCAGCCGCCCATCCCCCGCCCCGTCGCCCTGCCAGCGGATGCGCGGCCGGTCCGCCTTGGCATAGAGCATGAAGGCCGTCGCCATCAGGTCCTTCAGCCGCGCAAGCCCACCGGGATCGGGGGCGCCGCCGCGCAAGCTGACCCGCGCGCCATCGGCTGCGATCTCGGCCCAGCCGAAAGCGTAGCCAAGCCGCGTCGTGCCGGGCGCGGCAGGGATGGGGCGCGCCTGAAAACTGGCCAGGCGGTCGATGATGTCGCCCATGTAATCGCCGTGTCGGGGCAGCGTCAGTTCGGCGTGACAGATCAGTTCGGCCATCCCAGCCCTTCCTCAGCCGCCCAGGCGCTTGGTGAACGAGATGCGAAGGGTCCGGCCCCTGCCCTGCTCGATATCCGAAGTCGTGGCCCAGCCCGATTGCGGATCGGTATAGGCCTTGTCGAACAGGTTATCGATTCCGAAGTCGATGCGGTAGTCGTCGGTTTCCTGCCATGTCGCATAGAGGTTGACCAGATCGACCTTGGGATAATGGATGGTCGAGGACGAACTGACCCGCGCCACATCGCCAAGATGCTGGTATTCGATGCCGTAATCCAGCCGGTCGTCGAAGGCGCGCAGGCCCAGCCGCGCGGTCACGCTGTCCAGCGGCGTGTTGGACAGCGTCATTCCTTCGTTCACGCCATCGACCATGCGGGCGTTGACGAAGGAGGCACCCAGATCGACATAGCCGCGGATGAAATCATAGCTGCCCTCGATCTCGACCCCGTCCAGCTTGGCCTTGCCAACGTTTTCATAGCGGGTGACAGAGTCCACGCGGGTCGTGTCGATGTAATTCTCGACATCCGAGCGGAAGGCCGTGACCTTCGCCCGCAGGTAGTCGCCGCCCATGAGCAGCCCATCGCGCTGGATATTCGCACCGATTTCCCAGCTTTTGGCGGTTTCGGGACGCAAGAGCAGGTTCGGCTCGTAGCCCGAGCCATGCGAGCCGTTCTTGCGAAAGACCTCTTGCAGGTGCGGGGCACGGTAGCCCTCGGAATAGGATGCGAAAAGCTGCACGCCCTGCGCGACCTCGGCCCCCAGCGACAGGCGCGGCGACCAGCGGTTGCCACTTAGCGAGACCTCGCGTTCGGGTTCGGTATCGGTGGCCTTGCTGGTCCCGTCCAGGTCGTAGCTGTCATAGCGCAGCGAGGCGATGACCTCGAAGATGTCGCGCCGGCCCTGCCATTGCAGCCACGTCCCCCACAGTTCCTGCCGCCCGGCACCGAAATGGTCGGCGTCCGAACTGCCCTTGATCAGCGCGTAATCGGCCCCCGCCGAAACCGTCTGGTCCCAGCCCCCCGCCGTGAACCGCGCCGAGTTCTGCGCCGAGAACCCGTTGGTGATCACCTTGTAGAAACGCCCCTCGCCCAACCGGGATTCGGGCCAGACCTGCGTCTGCCGGTTGTCCGTGCCGGTGTGATAGCCCCTGATTTCCAGGTCGATCAGGTCGTTGTCATCGGGATCGAAGGTGTAGGACAGGTTCAGCGTGTCGGTCGTGCTGTCCGCGTCATAGCGGCTGAGCGTCGATGAGGTCGAACCGCTGGAACCCGAGATCACATCGTCGTTCTGCTGCCGCATCGCGGTGAATTTCAACTCGTGCCCGGCGGCAGGGCGCCAGTTCAGCTTGGCAAGGCCCGAGGCCAGCCGCTCGCCCGTCCAGCGCACCTCGTCGCCATTGCCATCCTTGTAGGGATCGCTGTCGCGATAGGTAAGCGAGGCCAGCGCCTCGACATCCGCCCCCAGCCGCGTGGCGGCGGTGGTCGTCGTGCCCCAGCCCTCGCCGTTGGTGCCATAGCGCAGGCGCTGCGTCAGGCTCCAGTTCTCGTCGTCGTGCAGAAGGTCGGTGGCATCCTTGGTCTCGAAGGCAACCACGCCGCCGATCCCGCCCGAGCCATAGCTGTTCGAACTGGGTCCGCGAATGACCGTCACCTGTTTCAGCAGGTCGGGATCGACATAGAAGGACCCCGAGCCGTGGCCCACCCGCCAGAAATCCTGCCGCGCGCCGTCCACGGTCACCACGACGCGGCCCATCTGCTGCAAGCCTCGGATATTGACCGCAACCGAACTGTCGTCGCCGCTTTGCGTGGCGCCGACGCCGGGTATGCGGCGCAGGGTCTCGGCGGTGCTGGCAGGCTGCTGGCGCGACAGTTCCTCGTCGCCGGTGGTGGTGACTCCTGCCAATGCCTCGATCGCGCTGCCCTGGCGGCGCGTGTCCAGGATGGTGATCGTGTCCAGCGTCACCTGGTAGCGAGGGCTTTCGGCCTGCTGGGCAGATGCGGGGACAACGTTGAAAAGCGGCAGGGCCGAGCCCAGAAGCAGGCTGCGGAGCGTGAGGCGAGACATGCGCAAGATCCTTCCCGTCCGGCCTTTGGCTGGGCCGGATGACGATATTCCGTTTTCGGCTTGCGCTGTCGGAGGCTTGCTGCGCTTCGGTTAACAATCTTGACTATTATAGTCAAGTTGTTGAATGGCTTGTTCCGGGCCATTTCATACGGCCCGGTTCACCGCCTGCCGGAGGATGCCATGACCCGTCCCGACCGCCGCCTGTTCCTGGCCGGATGCCTGTTGATGCTTGGTGCGCAAACCGTATCGGGCAAGGTTCTCGACGCCTTGGGCCGACCCGTCGATGCCCGGCCCGAAGGCCGTATCCTCAGCCTTGGTCCCGACATCACCGAGATCATCGCCGCCCTTGGGGCGGGCGACAGGATCGTGGCGCGTGACCGGGCCAGCACCTGGCCCGCACAGATGGCCGCGCTGCCCTCGGTCGGGCCGCGGCGCAGGCTGTCGCCCGAAGGGGTGATGTCGGTCCAGGCCGATCTGATCATCGCCGCCGAGGACATCGGCCCGCCCGAGGTTCTGGAGTTCCTGCGCCACCAACCCATCCCGCTGGTGCTGGTGCCGCGCGATTTTTCGCTGGATGGGATCGTGACCAAGATCGCAATCATCGCGGCGGCACTGGACAGGCAGGGCGAAGGGCGCGACCTGTCGGCCCGGATCGCCGCGGAATACCGGGCGGCCGAGGCACGCAGCCGCGACATCCCCGACGATGCCCGCCGCCGCGCCGTGCTCTTCCACGGCCTGGCCAGCTTCAGCGCCGCAGGATCGGACACCGCCGCGGGCGAGATCCTGCGCGCGGCAGGTGCGCGCAATATCTTTGCCGACCATAGCGGCTATCTCTCGGCCTCGCCCGAGCTGATCCTCGAACGCGACCCCCAGGTGGTCGTTCTGATGCCCGACGGCAAGGGCGGCCCGACATCGGAACACGTCTTCGCCATCCCCGCATTCGCGGGAACCGAGGCCGCGCGCACCGGCGGGCTGGTCGTCCTGGACGACAACCTGATGATCGGCTTCGGTCCCCGGACGGCGGCGCAGATCGGCAAGCTGGCGCGTTTGCTTTACCCCTGAGCGCATTGCGGCGCAGACCTCGCGCTTCAGCCTTCCACCCGTCAAGCCTCGGTTCCTGGCTCGCAGATGTCGGGAAAGTCGGCGGGTCCGAATGTCCCGCATGGCGAGGGCAACTCGACGCGGAAAAAGCTTGCTCGGTAAGCGGATTCGGTCAACCTTGCCATCAGCGACAGTCCATTTGGCGAATGTCGGAGAAAGACCTTGGGATGGACGCACAGGCAGCCGTTATGGACCCGACTGATGACGTTCGATACGACCGGATAGAGGTCCGGCCTCTTGATCGCCAGTTCGGTGTGCATCCGGCCCTTGCGGTTCCGGCAGGTGTTTCCGAGATCATTTTTGGACAGATGCACGGCACCGACTCCACGCCCTTCACCTATGCGCTGTTTGACGCTGCACGGGTCGCCGGCCTGTCCGAGCGGCTGGTTGCGGCCGCAATTCCCCATGATTGTCTGGTGCGCGGGCTTTCGCGCGACAAGCTGGGCGCGGTGTCGCCCTGGCTGGTTCAACTGCGGGCCGACAATCGGTTGTGCCGTGATCTTTTCACTGCCGGGGACGCCCCGTGGGAACTGTGGGGCCGGGAAGCCTATATCCTGATGCGCTCGCATGACGAGTTGGCCAACCTTGTCGATCACCTGCGCCGTTTTACCAAGCTACGTGACAGCAAGGGCCAATGGCATTTTTTCCGCTTTCAGGAACCGCTGGTCATGCGCACAATCGTCATGGGGCTTCCCGACGACGCGCGGCGCCGCTTTTTGGCGCCTTTTCAGCGGATGATCGTGCCGGATCGGTCCGATACCCTGCACATATTCGACATCAATTTTAGCGGTAGTCCGGGTCAATGATTTCATATGAAGATGTTCTGAACAGCAGCGGCCTACCCGCATTTCTGCAGGAAAGACGGCAGCGTTATTTCGACAAGGCGGTGAAGTTCTGCCGCAGGCAGTTTCCCGGCCGCTTCGGACCGGCAAGCGATGCCGAAAGGCTGGCGCATGTCCGGACGGCCTATGAAATCGGAAAATCCTTCGGGCTGCGCAGCGAGCGTGATCATCTGAAACTGCTGATCGCGACCGTCCACTGGGGGCTGGGCCTTGCCTCTGATCCACGCCTTGCGGGGCGCATGGTCCAGGCGGGCTGGCTGGAACCGGACCTGTCGGCCCGCCAATATGTCAAACTCTCGCAACTTCTGCGCGCGGTGGATGCCTGGCATGCCGAGGTCCGCCCCGAGGGTCGCGCCTGGGCCGATGCGGCCGCGCAAACCGCCCGGATCGATGCCTCTGGCCTGACCGGGTCCAGCGCGCTGCATATGGCTGACGAGATCTGGCCCGCGGGCGTGCGGCAGATGCCGGCACGGGCGTGGGGGCCATATGGCGCGGCGCTGGATGCTGACCGGCAGCGATGGGCGCTGGATGGCGGGCCGTTCGTCCTGCACACGCTGCTGGGGCTGCGGCTGGGATATCGATATCTGTTTGAACCGACGCTTTCCGATTTCATGGTGGCCTGGCAGATCGAGGGCACAAAGGCGCAAAGGTTCGATACGCTTTTGCAGACGGCACTGGCTATGCCACCCTTGTCGCAGGAAATGACATGCCACAAGACCTGAACGATTTTGATGACGACGAGACACCGCCGCAAGGTGTCACCCGCACCGCCGAACAGGCGGCCGAGGCACAGGGTTCCGCCAGTCCGGTCGAAGCAACCGAGCAGGGCTGTCGCGGATGGATCGAGCTGGACAGCCGATACTGGCATGTAAACGATCTGGGCGTCAGCGCGACAATCGAGGTTCATCGCATCACCGCTGGCACCCCCGGACAGCCGGACGAGCAGACCGAACTGGTGGAAACCCATGTGCTGCATTATGCGCAGGAGGCCGGCTTTCGCCTCGATCCGCCTTCGGCGCCGGATGCCGCACTCACCGATGGAAACTGCCGTATTCTTCTGGGTGGCGAGGAAGGTTATGAATCAGGCCATTCCTATCGTCTGAAACTGACCCCACGCGACAACCCTGACAACGCGAAAAAATACGTCATCCTGCCGGTTGCGATAACGGCAGGGGACGCGGGCAACGACCCGGCGCTGACCGGCGCTCAGGTGGGGCGGCGCGTCATCCCGGATCCGAATACGGGACAACGGCCGACGACGTCGCCCCTGCCTCTGACGGATACGGTCGATCAGTATCTGCGCGTCCACGAAGATCGCACGGCCGGTGCGGCGCAATGGGCAAGCCCGGCCTTTCGCATGCCTTGCGCTGATGCGACCCAGCCCCATAAGGTCGAAATGCGCTGGATCCATTACTGCAACCCGCGCGAATTCATCTATGGCCATCTGCTGGATCTGGAGGGCGGCTTCGTCGATGACCCGCTCGACCGCGGCGGGGCAACCAATATGGGCATCACCATCGCGACCTGGCAGCAATATTCGCAGGAGCTGTTCGGAATACCGGGCACGGTCGAGACATTGCGCAACATTACCGAGGACCAGGTCTATGAGATCACGCTGGCAGGCTATTGGCGGCGCTTCTGGTGCGACCGGATCAATCACTGTCCACTGGCAATCCAATATCTGGATACATGCTTCAATGGCGGCGGCGTGATCGTTCTGCAGCGGGCCATCAATGTCGTCGCGGATGCACAAGGCAAACCGCACTGGAGAACCAGAGAAGATGGCAATATCGGGCCGGGAACGCTGCTCGCGGCCAACAGGATCATCGAATGCGGGCATGGCGCGGCCCTTTACATCGCCTATCGCGAACGCAGGATCGCACGCTATCACATGATCGTCGCGAACAACCCAAGTCAGAACCGCTTCCTGAGAGGATGGCTGAACCGTGCGAATGAATTCAATGAATTTTAAGGTTGCTGCCGCAAGCTGCCTGATCGCGCTTTGCACTCAGGCCGCAGGCGCCGGTAGTTCAGAGATCGCCCGATGGGAGGCGGACACGACGGACCCGGAACGCTTTGCCGGCACTGTGACGATCACCGGGGCGGGTGAGGATATGACGCTGGGCTATTCCTTCGTCTATGACACCCAGATCATCAGCATGAACGAGCCGGCCGCCACAATGGAGCCGCTGGGAAATGATTGCTGGCGCGCGGATGTGAAGGGCGAATTCATGCTGGATATCGCCGAGACGCTGGAGGTGGTGTTCTGCCAGCGCGGCGATCAGGCTTACTGGTCGCTGCTGGACACACGCGGCGGCGCGGTGCGACTGCCGGCATGGGTATCCTTTACGCGGTCGCACGACGCGACGGGAAAGCGCGCGCAGCGCAATTGATGCCAACGACCTCACGGCACAGACAGCCCTTCCCTCTGGCAAGTCATTTCCATCATGACTTTCAGATCACCGAAGCCCAAAAGCCGGTCTCGCCGCTCGATGGGCGCCGCGCGCTGGCAGAACAGCCCCGGCCGGCAATTCGCCTTCGCCGGGGGCGCGCAGGCGCGCCCTTCGGTTCATGCGGATCGCCGACCAGATGGACAGCGCGGAAAACGCGATGAAGAGCCAGCCCAATGGGCGAGGCCAGCAGCCGCAGGTAATCCGTCCCGACGATGGACATTACCTGATCGGGGCTCTGTTCGAAAATCGGCATCGGGATGATGATGAAGGCGGCGGGGTTCAGACCGGCAAGGCGCATCCCATAGCCCCTATCGGCGACGCAGCTTAAGCCGGTCTTGAGATTGGCGGGCGTTGCCACACATTGCGGGGGCCATCCTCAGGCCTGCTCGCGCCGTTGATCCACCAGGCGGTCGGTCGCGATGCCGCCGACCCACATCGAGAACAGCGCAACCCAGGCGGTCAGGGCCATGATCGACGTGCCCGTGACGCCGTTGCCGATCGAGCAGCCGCCCGCCAGCATCCCACCGAACCCCATCATCACCGCGCCCAGGATGGCCCGCCGCGTCTGGCCGGCGCTTTCAAAGCCCTGTATCCGCAACGAGCCACCCATCCATGCCGCGAAAAGCGAGCCGATGAACACGCCGGGCACAAGACCCAGGTCGAAGCTCCACCCTCCGAAGGGAACAAGCATCGCCATGAGCGTATTGGCCGAGGGGCCGGTGAAGGTGATCGACGATACCGAGACAGGATCGAAGGCGATCTGCGCGATGCTGTAGGTCAGGAAATAACCGACCGCCACCGTCACCCCCACCCCCGCGCCAAAGATCAGGATGGCGGGCGCGATCCGGTTGCGCCACGCCAGATACAGGGCCAGCCCTGCACAAAGGCAGCCTGCCGCCAAACTCGCCCAGTCGGGCAGCCCCAGCACGGCGGACAGGTCGAGATTGCGGCCGCCGGGGGTGGTCCACAACTGCGCAAGCTGAGTGCGCAAGCCGGAAAGCCAACCGTGCAGCGCCATCTGCGCCGTCACGGCAAACAACAACCCGCTGAGGATCGAACGCAGGTTCCCCGTCGCGGCCAGCACCAGCAGCCGCCCCGGACAGCCGCGCGCAAGAACCATGCCGGCGCCGAAGATCAGGCCACCGATGACCGCCCCGCTGATACTGCCGGTTACGGACATCATGCGCGCGGTCTCGGTATCCAGCCAACCGCTCAACCGGGCCATCTGCACCCAGACGACGGCTGAGGAAAACGTCAGCAGCCAGACCGCCATCCGCGGCCCCAGTCCGCCGCGGGCGAATTCGACCGTGGCCGCGCGCAGGCAAAAGGCCGAGCGTTGCGCCGCCACCCCGAAAAGGACCCCCACCAGCAACCCCGCCAGGGCCGCAGCAGGCAGGTCTCCGACGCTTTCCGTGAGGATCGACAGATCCATCGGCATTCTTCCCTTTTCCACGTCATCGACCCTGGCAGGAAATGCAATCGGGGCAAAGCCTGCCCTCTCCGGATCCTCCGTCCGGAAGGCGCAAACCGAACCGGACAGCATTTCCGCGCAGCCTTGACGTTCAGGACCGGATGCCAAGGGCGGCATTTGGCCACAATCATATCGTTTTACCGTAACCGGCCATGCAACGCCGAAAGATCAGAATCGGGATCAGGACACCAGGGACCCGCTTACTCGACCTGCGCCAATGCGGCGTCCAGCCGGTCGCGGGCGCGCTTGGGCAACTTGCCTTCCTGCAAGGCCGCGAGGTTCGAGGTATCGTCGCCCACCTGCACCACC
>NZ_CAMEFG010000015.1 GCF_945915435.1 uncultured Paracoccus sp.
CCCGGTGCCGGGCGGCGTCGGCCCGATGACCATCGCCTGCCTGCTTGCCAATACCGTCACCGCCTGTTGCCGGGCGAATGGGCTGCCGGAACCCGAGGGGCTGACGATCTGACCGCCCCGCCGGCCGCGATGCTTCGCGGCCGGCGTTCGGATCAGGAATGATAGGCGCGCTCGCCGTGGGTGGTGATGTCCAGCCCCTGGCGCTCGTCGTCGGCGCTGACGCGCAACCCGATGGCCACGTCCAGGACCTTGAAGATGATCCAGGACACCACGGCCACCCAGACGATGGTGACGGCAACGCCCATGATCTGGATCATGGTCTGCGACCAGATCGCATAATCCGCATCGCCGACCCCGCCAAGCGATGAGGCGGTGAAGATCCCCGTCCCGACCGCGCCGATGATGCCCGCCACGCCGTGGATGCCAAAGACGTCCAGGCTGTCGTCATAGCCCATGCGGATCTTGACCACGGTAACGAAGTAATAGGCGCCCGCCGAACCCAGCGCGCCCAGCACCAACGCGCCCATCGGGCCGACCGTGCCCGCCGCGGGCGTGATGGCGACCAGCCCCGCGATCATCCCCGAGACGCCGCCCAGCAGCGAAGCCTTGCCGCGCAGAGCGGCCTCAAGCCCCGCCCAGGTCAGGATCGCGGCGGCGGGGGCGGCGAAGGTGTTGATCATGGCCAGCGCCGCATCCGGCCCCGCCTCCAGCGCCGAGCCCGCGTTGAAGCCGAACCAGCCGACCCACAGCAGCGCACCGCCCAGCAGCGTCAGGGGCAGCGAATGGGGCGCCATCATTTCCTTCATGTAGCCCGTGCGCGGGCCAAGGACCAGCGCACCGACCAGCGCCGCGACGGCTGCGTTGATATGGACCACCGTGCCGCCCGCGAAATCCAGCGCGCCCCAGGTGGCGATCAGCCCGGCCTCGTCCCAGACCATGTGGGCGATGGGGAAATAGCACAGCAGCGCCCAGAACAGGCAGAAAAGAAGCATCGCGCCGAACTTCACCCGCTCGACCAGGCCGCCGATGATCAGGACGGCGGTGATCGCCGCAAAGGTCATCTGGAACGAGACGAAGACATATTCCGGGATCGTGCCCGACATGCTGTCCACGCCGACACCCGACAGGAAAGCCTTGGCGAAGCCGCCCCAGAACAGGCTGTCGGACCCGCCGAAGGCCATCGAATAGCCCAGGACCAGCCACAGGACCATGATCATGGCCGCGATGGCGGTCGTCTGCATCAGGACCGAAAGCATGTTCCTGGCCCTGACAAGGCCGCCGTAGAACAACGCGACACCCGGCAGGATCATGGCCATGACCAGCACGGTGGCGGTCAGCATCCAGGCGGTATCGCCCTTGTCCACAACCGCGGCGGGCAGTTCCGCCACCTCCTGCGCCATAGCCGGCAGGGCCATACAGGCCGCCGCACCGCCGATGACGATATATTTCCAGGCTTGGTTCATTTTCGGTTTCCTTCGCTTCCGCCATTCGTGCCCTCACCGAAAACCGGCTGGACGGGTTGCCGCAAGAATCGGCAGCCGCCTGGGGCGCGGTCCGCGTCGCGCGGTGCGTTTTGCAGGCAGCCAGGCGGCGCGATGCCCGGTTTTCGGGCAGGACGGAAACGCCGCCGATGCGATTGCGGGCTTGCCGCAACCGCCCGTGGGCTGCATATTCGTGCCATCGCGTCAGCAGGGGGCTTTGGGGCCATGTTTTCTTCGACGGGCAAGCGGATCGCGCGGATGGGCGACAAGGTGGCCTGCCCCTGGCACGGGCAGAACGTCATTGCCGAGGGATCGCCGGGCAGCAATATCGACGGGCGTCCCGTCGCCCGTGTCGGCGACCGTTGCGCCTGCGGCTGCCTGATCGTCGAGGGCACGCCGGGCGCCCTGCTGGACGGGCGGCCCGTGGCCTATCTGGGATCGAAGATCACCAGCGGGGGCGCCGTCGTCGAATGCGCGGGCAGCGCGGCGCTGGCTTAGCGCCCGGCCCGCAGGGTGGCGACCAGCCGGGCCGCGCGACGCAGCGCGGTCAGCCCCGCACCCAGCGCGACGGCCCATAGCGCGGCGGTCAGGAACTGGTCGCGCCAATCCCACAGCGGCGCGGGGATCGAGACCAGCGCCGCGCCCGTGACCAGCGCCATGCGGTGCTGCTTGGCCATCGGGCCGGAAAAATCGGCAGGCGCACCGCAATTCACGCCAAGTTCTCGGACATAGGCGGTCAGGAAGGCCATCGCGACAGCGGCCCAGCCAAGCACCGGGACACCTGCGCCAAGGGCCAGCCCCATCAGGATCAGCGCATCCGACACGCGGTCGGGAAACTCGTTCCAGAAGGGACCGTCGGGGGCGCTGCGCCCGGCCTCGATCGCGACCATGCCGTCGAACAGGTTGCACAGCAGACGCCCCTGCACACAACCGGCACCCAGCGCCAGCAACAGCGCGCGCCACCCCCCGTCCACCGCACCGGCGGCCCAGAAGGCAAGGCCCGCCGCCAGTGCAAAGCCCATCCCCGCGACCGAGATCTGGTTCGGCGTGATCCGCGTCGCGGCAAGGCGGCGGGCGGTGGCATTGGCCCATCCGGTCTGGCGGCTGGCCAGTGGGCGACGGTTGCCGGACCCGCTCATGACCAGAAATACCGCGTCAGGTGGAAGAAGATCGGGGCCGAGAACACCACCGAATCCAGCCGGTCGATGAAGCCGCCATGTCCGGCGATGGTATGGCCCCAGTCCTTGACGCCACGGTCGCGCTTGATCGCCGACATCACCAGCCCGCCGAAAAAGCCCATCAGCGTGACGACGAAGGCCATCAGCCCCGCCTGCCAGAAGGAAAACGGCGTCATCCACCACAGCAGCGCCCCGATCAGCGTGGCCGAAAGGCTGCCGCCGACGAACCCCTCGATGGTTTTCGAGGGCGACAGCCTGGGCGCGATTCGGTGGCGTCCGATCAGCTTGCCCCAGACATATTGCAGCACGTCCGACAGTTGCACGACCACCACCAGGAAGGCGATCAGCAGGACGTTACGCCCCTCGAACCCCGGCAGATCCAGCGTCAGCAGCGCCGGAACGTGCGAGGCGCAAAAGACGCAGATCATCAGCGCCCATTGCATTTCCGCCACCCGGATCAGGTAGTTGCGCGTCTCGCCCCGCATGGCCGAGACGATGGGCAGCAGCAAGAAGACATAGACCGGGATGAAGATGGAAAACAGCCCATACCAGCCGATCCAGATCAGGTAATATTGCACCGGCAGCACGACGAAGAAGGCGATCACCATCGACCAGTGATCGGCGCGCCGCGCGTTGGTCAGGGTCATGAACTCGCGCAGGGCGGCAAAGGAACAGATCGCGAAAAGGATCGTGACGCCCGCCTTGCCGCCAAGCAGCGCCAGCGAAAGAAACAGCACCATCGCCCACCACGAGCGGATGCGGTCGTTGAGGTTCTCGATGGTGGCGTTTCGCCCGTCGGGCGAATAGCGCCATGCCAGCGTCGAGCCGATGGCCGTCGCCACCACCAGAATCGCGCCCGCGCCAAGGATGATCCGCAGAAGATCGCCGTTCGTCGTGTCTATCATTCCGCCTCGGTCTGTTGGGGGCGCAGGGCCAGCAGGGCGGCTTGCGCGCGGGTCAGGAACTCGGCCTTGCCCTCATCCGGTTGCAGGCGCAGGGGGGTGCCGAAGATCGTCTTGCACATCAACGGCACGGGGACGAATTCGCCCTTGGGCATGACGCGGTTGAGGTTCTCGATCCAGACGGGGACCAGTTCGACATCGGGCCGGGCATGGGCCAGGTGGTAAAGCCCGGCCTTGAAGGGCAGCAGGGCCTCATCGGTCAGGTTGCGCGTGCCCTCGGGGAACAGGATCAGCGAATCGCCCCCGTCCAGCGCCCCGGCCATCGTGGCGATGGGGTCGCTGCCGGGGGTCGCGCGGGTGCGGTCGATCAGCACGGCGTTGAAGACATCGCTGCCGACAAAGCCCCGCAGCCCGCCGCCGCCCCAATAATCGGCCCCCGCCACGGGGCGGGTGCGCTGGCGGTGCCGGGCGGGCAGGACCGACCAGATCAGGATGAAATCGCCGTGGCTGGCATGGTTGGCGTAATAGATGCGCTGCCCGCCGAAGGGCGCTGCGCCGCGCCACTCCGGCTGCACGGCGGTGATCAGCCGCGCGAATATCCTGATCCCGGCGCCGGTCAGTTCCGCCACGCCCCGGCGCAGCGCATTGCCGCGCCGCCTGTTTCGATCATCCAGTCCCGTTTCGGTCATCCGCCCGCCCTTTCGGCCCATG
Organism: uncultured Paracoccus sp.; assembly: GCF_945915435.1. Taxonomy (GTDB): domain Bacteria; phylum Pseudomonadota; class Alphaproteobacteria; order Rhodobacterales; family Rhodobacteraceae; genus Paracoccus. Next base: position 4,273 of record NZ_CAMEFG010000015.1, read on the forward strand.
TTTTCAGCCAATGGACAAAAAAGGCAAGACGGCCCAGGGGGTCAGAAGCTGTTACGCTCGTGATAAGTGCGTAAAAAGCCCTGGATCCGGGCGTCCTCGGGGTGGTGCAGGATGCGGTCGGGGCTGTCCACGCCGACCAGTTCGCCCTTTTCCATGAAGGCCACCTGGTCGGCGACATGGGCGGCAAAGCCCATCTCATGCGTGACGACGACCATCGTCATGCCTTCCGAGGCCAAGGTCTTCATCACGTTCAGCACCTCGCCCACCAGTTCGGGGTCCAGCGCGCTGGTGGGTTCATCGAACAGCATCAGCCGCGGCTCCATCGCGATGGCGCGGGCGATGGCGACGCGCTGCTGCTGGCCGCCCGAAAGCCGCGCGGGGTGGTTGGCCATCTTGTCGGCCAGGCCCACCTTGGTCAGGGCGGAGGCGGCGCGTTCCTCGGCCTCGGCGCGGCGCAGGCCGCGCACGCGAATCAGCCCTTCGGCGACGTTTTGCAGCGCCGTCATATGGGGCCACAGGTTGAACTGCTGGAACACCATCCCGATGGAACGCCGCATTTCGCGCAGCTTGCGCGAAGGCATCTTCCGGCCCGGCGCATCATAGCCGATCATCCGGCCGTCGATGCGGATTTCGCCGGAATCGTATTCCTCGAGGAAGTTGATGCAGCGCAGCAGGGTCGATTTTCCCGACCCCGAAGGGCCGATCAGGCAGGTGACCTTGCCCGGCGGAACCGTCATGCTGACATTCTTCAGCGCCTGGAAGGGACCATAGAACTTGTCGACCCGGCTGATTTCGACGGAAGAGGCTTGGACCATGTTACGGCCTTTCGGTCAGGTAATGGGTGATGCGTGCCTCAAGCCTGCGGCCAAGGCGCGAGATCGTCTCGACCAGCAGCCAGAAGAACAGCGCCAGCACGAAATAAGCCTCGAGGTAAAGGAACGTCTCGGTGGACATGCGTTCGACCTGATAGCGCAGTTCGGGGACGGTGATGATCGACAGGATCACCGTTTCCTTGGTCAGGATGATCGAGAAATTGACCAGCGCGGGCAGCGACGACACCAGCGCCAGGGGCAGCAGGATGCGGCGGATGATCACCGGCTCGGCCATGCCGATGGCACGGGCGGCCTCGATCTGGCCCAGGGGAACGGCGCGAAAGCCCGAACGGAAGATTTCCGCGAAATAGGGGCTGCCGTAGATCGTCAAGCCCAGAAGGCCCGCCGGGATCGCGTCCAGCCGCAGCCCGACCAGCGGGCCACCGTAATACAGCACGAACAACTGGACCAGGAAGGGCGTGCCGCGAATGATCTCGATATAGACCTGGATCAGCCAGCGGACCGGCGCGGGCGCGTAACGCTGCACCAGCGCGATGGCCAGCCCCAGCATCATGGAAAACAGCGAACCCAGCAGCCAGCAGATGATCGTCAGGCGAAAGCCGCGCAAGAGCATCGGCCCGTAATTGTCGATGATGAACTGCCATTCCATCAGACGGCCATCCTGTGTTCGAGGTAACGCCCCACCGCCGCAAGGCACAGGTTGATCGCCAGGTAGATCGCGGCGGCGGCCAGATAGACCTCCATCGGGCGGAAGGTGGTGGCGGCCTGCGCCTGGCTGGCACGGGTGATCTCCATGATGCCCACCACCGACACCAGCGAGGACGCCTTGACCAGCAGGATCAGTTCGTTGACCAGAGCGGGCAGCGACATGGTGACGGCCTGCGGCAGGATGATGCGCATCCAGACGTCGCGATAGCCCATGCCGATGGCGGTCGCGGCCTCGGTCTGGCCCTTGGGCAGCGCCATGATCGCGCCGCGCCAGATCTCCGAGATATAGGCGCTGGCGCAGATGCCCACGGCGATCACGGCGGCGGCGATGGCGGGGACGTTGATGCCGATGACGGGCAGCAGGAAATACAGCAACAGCAGTTGCACCAGCAGCGGCACCCCGCGCAGGAAGCTGACCCAGACGGCGGCCAGCCAGCGAAACGCGGCGATGCCGGACAGGCGCGCGGCGCAGATCAGCGCCCCGATCACCAGCCCCAGCCCGATGCCCAGCACCGACACCAGCACCGTGTAGCGCGCCGCCCAGACAAGCGGCCCGAAGCTTTCAAGAAAGGCGGATACCGAGAACATGCGCGCTCCGATCTTTGCGGGCGCGGACGGCATGGAACCGCCCGCGCGTTCGGTCACGGTTTCCGGTCAGTCGGCCGGAACTTCAAGCGGCAATTCGGTATAGGTGCCCAGCCATTTTTCCTGGATCGCCTGGACGCGGCCGTCCTCGGTCATCTTCACCATCGCGTCGTGGATGGCGGCGGCAAAGGATTCGCTGGCCTCTTCCTTGCGCAGCACCCATGCGAAATAGGTCGGCTCGCCAAAGCTGGCAGGCTCGAACAGGGCAAAGGTATCGCCGCGGTTCTTGACCAGATAGGTCAGGTTGGGCAGCGACCCGGCAACCGCGTCGAGGCGACCGGCGGCAAGGTCGGCATAGGCTTCGTCGGTGGTGCCGTATTCGCGCACGTCCACGCCGCCAAGGGTTTCGCCGAAGGCCTGAAGCTGGCGGAACTGCGCGGTGCCCTGCTGGACGCCGACGCGCTTGCCGGCGATGTCCTCGGGCTTGCGCAGATCGTCATTGTCGGCGCGGCCCACCAGCGAAACGGTGGCGTCGGCGATCGGCGGGGTGAAGGTGTAACGCTCCTGCCGCTCGGGGGTGATGGTGACGGGGGCGATCACGATATCGAAGCGCCCGACCTCAAGCCCCGGCAGTTCGGCGGGCCAGGGAATGTCCTGATAGACCGGCTCGACCCCGATTTCCTTGCTGACCTCGTCGAAAAGATCCTTGGTCATGCCCTGGTATTCGCCCTGCACCAACATGTCGAAGGGCGCATAATGCATGTCCGTCGCGGTGACGATCTGGCCCGCTTCCCTGATCTTGGCCAGTTGCTCGGCCCCGGCGGCGGTCGCGCCCAGCCCCACGGCGGCAAGGCCCATCATCGCGGCCTTGATGTTCAGCTTGAGGTTCATCTTCGTTTCTCCTTGTTGGCAGGACAGGTCGGGCGCGCCATTTTCCCGTTGCGGCGCGCCCTTATGTTCAGAGGATACCGGGCAAGTTCAAGCCATGTTCCCGCGCACAGTCCAGTGCGATTTCATATCCCGCGTCGGCGTGACGCATGACGCCGGTGGCCGGATCGTTCCACAGCACGCGGGCGATGCGCCTGTCGGCATCTTCGCTGCCGTCGCAGCAGATGACCATGCCCGAATGCTGCGAAAAGCCCATGCCCACGCCGCCGCCGTGATGCAGGCTGACCCAGGTGGCACCTGACGCCGTATTGAGCAGCGCGTTGAGCAGCGGCCAGTCGGACACGGCGTCAGAGCCGTCCTGCATCGCCTCGGTCTCGCGGTTGGGGCTGGCGACGGAGCCGCTGTCCAGATGGTCGCGGCCGATCACGATGGGGGCCTTCAGTTCACCGTTGCGCACCATCTCGTTGAAGGCAAGGCCCAGCTTGTGGCGGATGCCCAGACCCACCCAGCAGATCCGTGCGGGCAGCCCCTGGAAGGCGATCCGGTCGCGCGCCATGTCCAGCCAGTTGTGCAGATGCGGGTCGTCCACCAGTTCCTTGACCTTGGCGTCGGTCTTGAGGATGTCCTCGGGGTCGCCCGACAGCGCCGCCCAGCGGAAGGGGCCGATGCCGCGGCAGAACAGCGGGCGGATATAGGCGGGGACAAAGCCGGGGAAGGCGAAGGCGTTCTCCAGCCCCTCCTCCAGTGCCATCTGGCGGATGTTGTTGCCGTAATCGACGGTCGGGATGCCCTGATCGTGGAAGGCGACCATCGCCTGGACCTGCACCTTCATGCTGGCGCGGGCGGCCTTCTCGACGCCTTTCGGGTCGGTTTCCTGGCGCGCGCGCCATTCCGCGACGGTCCAGCCCATCGGCAGGTAGCCATGCACCGGGTCGTGGGCGCTGGTCTGGTCGGTGACGATATCGGGGCGGACGCCGCGTTTGACCAGTTCGGGATAGACCTCGGCGGCATTGCCGATCAGGGCCACGGATTTCGCCTCACCCGCCTTGGTCCAGCGGTCGATCATCTCAAGCGCCTCATCCAGGGAATGCGTCTTTTCATCGACATAGCGGGTGCGCAGGCGGAAATCGGCGCGGGTTTCGTCGCATTCGACGGCCAGGCAGCAGGCACCTGCCATCACGGCGGCCAAGGGCTGCGCGCCGCCCATGCCCCCAAGCCCGGCGGTCAGCACCCAGCGGCCTTTCAGATCGCCGCCGTAATGCTGGCGGCCCGCCTCGACAAAGGTTTCATAGGTGCCCTGAACGATGCCTTGCGATCCGATATATATCCACGACCCGGCGGTCATCTGGCCATACATCGCCAGGCCCTTTTTATCCAATTCGTTGAAATGGTCCCAATTCGCCCAATGCGGGACAAGGTTCGAGTTCGCGATCAGCACGCGCGGCGCATCCTTGTGGGTCTGGAACACGCCCACCGGCTTGCCGGACTGGACCAGCAGGGTCTGGTCGCCTTCCAGCTTTTGCAGGGCATCGACGATCAGGTCGAAGTCCTTCCACGTCCGCGCCGCCCGCCCGATGCCGCCATAGACGACCAGTTCGTGCGGGTTCTCGGCCACGTCGGGGTGCAGGTTGTTCATCAGCATCCGCAAGGGCGCCTCGGTCAGCCAGCTTTTGGCACTGATCCCGGTGCCGGTGGCGGGGTAGATGTCGCGGGTGTTGTGGCGGGGATTGTCCATGTCCGTCTCCGATCAGGCCAGCAGATGGCCGGAAATGATAATACGCTGAATTTCGCTGGAACCTTCGTAAATGCGCATGATGCGCAGGTCCCGGTTGATCCGTTCGATGGGAAAGTCGCGGGTGTAGCCATAGCCGCCATGCAGTTGCAGCGCGGTATCGGCGATCTTGCCCGCCGCCTCGCTGGCGGCCAGCTTGGCCATGCTGGCGGCAAGCGAAAAGCGGGTGCCGTGGTCATGCGCCGCCTGACGCTGGCGCGCGGCATCCTGCGCCAGCAGCAGCGCCTGCCGGTAAGCCACGCCCATGTCGGCGATCATCCAGCGGATGCCCTGCCGGTCGCTCAGGGCCTGTCCCCCGATCACGCGGTCCTTCGCATAGGCGATGGCGGCCTCCATCGCGGCCTGCGCCAGCCCCAGGCATTGCGCCGCGACCTCGATCCGGCCATTGTCCAGCACCTGCATGGCGGTGCGGAAGCCCCGGCCTTCCTCGCCCAGCAGCGCGCCCTCGGGCAGATGGCAGTCAAGGTTCAGGGTAAAGACATGCCCGCCCTTCAGGCCCATCGTGCGCTCGGGCGGGCCGGCGTCCAGCCCCGGCGTGCCCTTGGGCAGGATGAAGGCGGAAATGCCGCGATGGCCCTTGTCGGGGTCGGTCACCGCATAGACCACGATGAAATCGGCCACGCCCCCGTTCGAGATGAAGCACTTGGTCCCCTTCAGGTGCCAGCCGCCATCCACGCGGCGGGCGCGGGTCCTCATGTCGGCGGGATCGGAACCGGCGGTCGGTTCGGTCAGGGCGAATGCGCCCAGTGCCTCGCCGGTCGCGGCGCGGAGCAGCCATTCAGCCCGCTGCGCATCCGTGCCCCCGATCAGGATCGAATCCGTCGCCAGGTAATGCGCCGTCAACGCCGAAGCCGTGGACCCGCAGGCTCCCGCCACGATGGACACCGCCCGCAGCAGGCCCGGCGCGGAAATGTCCGAACCGCCGTATTCCTCGGGCAGGTTCGCGCCCATCATGCCCGCCTGCCCCAGCGCGGCAAGCTGGTCGTGGACGAAAGCGGCGGTCTCGTCCGTCGCGGCGGCGCGCGGCGCGATCTTGTCGGCGCAGAGCCGTTCCAGCACGTCGCAAAACATCGCCTCGGGTTCCGGCAGCATGTGCCAGGGGTCGTTCATCGCCATCATTCGCCCTCGATTTCCAGATCGGCCAGGATTGCCGCACGGTCGGCCCCAAGCGCGGGGGCCGAGACCGGCGCCACCGGCTTTTCGCCGTCGAAACGCACCGGCTGGCCCACCACCGGCGCCGATCCAAGGCGCGGATGCGCCAACTCGCTGACAAGGCCGCGCGCGGCTGCATGTTCGTTCGACGCCGCCTGAGCGATGTCCCAGATCGGCGCGCCGGGCAGGCCAGCGGCGGAAAGGGCGGCGACGGCCTGATCGGTGGTCAGGCCCTGCGACCAGTTCTCGATCATCGCCCTGACGGCGGGTTCGTGTTCGGTGCGGCTTTCGTCGCTGGCAAAGCGCGGGTCGTCCGCCGCCTCGGGCGCACCGACAAGCCGGGCCAGCGACGCGAATTGCCGCGCGTTCAGGACCGCGATCACCACCTGCCCGTCGCGGGTCGCATAACAGCCGAAGGGCGTGGACAGCGGATGCCGGTTGCCGACACGCTGCGGCATCCGGCCCGCGAAAAGATGCAGCGCATGGCTGGTCGTCAGCATGGAAAACAGCGCGTCATACATGGCCACGTCCAGCGTGGCCCCCTGCCCGGTCCGGTCGCGCCCGACCAGCGCGGCCATGATCGACCACGCCGCGAAAAGCCCCGCCAGCAGGTCGGCGATCGCCTCGCCGGTCTTCAGCGGCTGGCCGCCTTCCTCGCCGGTCCCGGACATCAGCCCCGACATGGCCTGCACCACCAGATCATAGGCGGGCAGGTCGCGAAACGGCCCCTCCTGCCCAAAGCCCGAGATCGAGCAATAGACCAGCCGCGGATTGGCCGCGCGCAATTCGTCCGCGCCAAGACCCAGCCGCGCGGCGACGCCGGGGCGGAAGTTCTCGACCACCACATCCACGCGGGCGGCGATGTCGCGGGCCAGCGCCAGGTCATCCGCATCCTTCAGGTCCAGAACGATGCTTTGCTTGCCCCGGTTGTTCAGCGTGAACAGCGCGCTTTCGCCGTCCTTGAACGGGCCGATATGGCGGTAATCGTCGCCCGAGGGCGGCTCGACCTTGATCACCTGTGCGCCAAGATCGGCCAGCAGCGCCGTCGCATAGGGACCGGCCAGCACGCGTGACAGGTCCAGCACGCGGATACCTTGCAGCGGCTTCATGCCCGCAATCCCGGCGCCAGCGCGGCCATACGCCCGAGGATCGCCTTCAGCGACACCCGCAGCGCGTGGGCCTTGGCCTCGTCATAAGCGAAGGGCGGGGCCTCGGTCGCCAGATGCGTCGATTGCGCCAGCTCCATCTGGATCGCGTGGACGCCTTGCGCAGGCTGACCGTAATGCCGCGTCGTCCAGCCGCCCTTGAAGCGCCCGTTCAGCACCCAGGGCCGGCCCGTCGCGGCTGCGACCTCCTGCGCGGCGGCCTCGATGGCCGGCGCGCAGGAGACCCCGCCATTGGTCCCGATGTTGAAATCCGGCAGCACGCCTTCGAACAGGAAGGGGATGCGCGAACGGATCGAGTGGCAGTCATACAGGATCGCCACCCCGTGCCGTGCCTTCACCCGCTGGATCTGCGCGGCCAGCGCGGCGTGATAGGGCGCGTGGAACCGCGCCTTGCGGTCGGCGATATCCCCCGCGTCCGGCTCGGTTTCCCAGATCGGCTGGCCGTCGAAATCGGTCAGCGGCACCAGCCCGGTGGTGTTCTGGCCGGGATAGAGGCTGGCGTCGTCCGCCCCGCGATTGGCGTCGATGACATAGCGGTGGAACGTGGCCCGCACCGTCGTCGCACCCGGCAGCAGCCCGTCATAGAGGCGATGGATATGCCAGTCGGTATCGGCCAGCACGCGGCCGCGGTCGTTCAGCCGCGCGCGGATGTCGTCGGGCAGGAAGGTGCCGGTATGGGGCAGGCCGAGGATCACCGGGCCGTCGCCCTCATGGACCTGAACCGGGTCGGTCGTCTGGCTCATGGCTGCACCTTGTTCAGCAGATCGGCGGGCAGCGCGTCAAGCAGCGCGCCATCGCGCACCAGCGCCGCGGCCTGGGCCAGGTCGGGCGCCATGTAGCGGTCCTGCGCCAGCGCGGGCACCGACCGCCGCAACCTCCCCAGCACCGCCTGAAGCGGGTCCGAGGTCTTCAGCGGCGCGCGGAACTCGACCCCCGCGCTGGCGCAAAGCAGTTCGATCCCGATGATCTGCGCAAGGTTGGCGTTCATCCGGCGCAGGCGGCGCGCGCCGTGGGCAGCCATGCTGACGTGATCTTCCTGATTGGCGCTGGTGGGCGTCGAATCGGTGCTGCACGGGTTCGCAAGATGCTTGTTCTCGCTCATCAGCGCGGCGCTGGTCACCTCGGCGATCATCAGCCCGCTGTTCAGGCCCGGATCGGGGGTCAGGAAGGGCGGCAGGTCATGGGACAGCGCCGGATCGACCATCAGCGCGATGCGGCGTTGGGAAATGGCGCCGATCTCGGCCACGGCCAGCGCGATCTGGTCGGCGGCGAAGGCCACCGGCTCGGCGTGGAAGTTCCCGCCCGAGACGATCCGGTCCGCGCCGACCAGCACCAGCGGGTTGTCGGTGGCGGCGTTCGCCTCGATCTGCAAGGTGCGGGCGGCCTGGGTCAGCAGGTCGATGCAGGCGCCCGTGACCTGCGGCTGGCAGCGGATGCAATAGGGATCCTGGACGCGGGTGTCGCCTTCCCGGTGGCTTTCGCGGATCTCGGACCCTTCCATCAGCGCGCGGATGGCGCTGGCGGCGGCGATCTGGCCGGGATGGCCACGCAACTGGTGGATTTCATCCAGGAACGGCGCGGTCGATCCCATGATCGCATCCGTCGAAAGCGAGGATACGACCAGCGCGTTCCGCGCCGCGCCGAAAGCCTCCCACAGCCCCGCCAGCGCGAATGCGGTCGAGGCCTGCGTGCCATTGATCAGCGCCAGCCCCTCCTTGGCGGCCAGGACCACGGGGGCCAGCCCGGCGGCGGACAGCGCGTCGGCAGCCGCCATCTCGCGCCCCTGCCATGTCGCGCGCCCCTCGCCCAGCATGGCGGCGGCCATATGCGCCAGCGGCGCCAGGTCGCCCGAAGCCCCGACCGACCCTTGCGAGGGGATGACGGGCAGGACGCCCTGCGCCAGCATATCCTCGATCAGCGCGATCACCTGCGGGCGCACGCCCGATGCGCCGCGGCCCAGCGACAGCAGCTTCAGCACCATGATCAGCCGCACGGTTTCCGGCTCGACCGGCTCGCCCACGCCGCAGCAATGCGACAGGATCAGGTTGCGTTGCAGCGTGGCGGTGTCGCGCGCCTCGATCTTGATCGAGGCCAGCTTGCCGAAGCCCGTGTTCACGCCATAGACCGGCTGGTCGCCATTGGCGGCGGCCTCGATGGCGGCGGCAGAGCGCGCAATGCCGTCGCGGGCACTGTCGGCCAGCCGCACGGCCAGCCCCTCGCGCCAGACACGTTCCAGCTGGGCCAGGGTGGTTTCCCCCGGAATCAGGATCAGTTCAGACAAATTCGCCTCCGAAAACGCGGGCATGAAGGGGGTTGAAGCCGATGCGATAGGTCAGTTCCGCCGGGTGGGCGACGTCCCAGATGGCAAGGTCGGCGCGCTGGCCGGGCGCGATCCGGCCCCGGTCGGCCAGCCCCAGCGCACGCGCGGCGTTGCGCGTCACGCCGGTCAGGCATTCCGAGGGCGTCAGCCGGAACAGCGTCGCGCCCATGTTCATCACCAGCAGGATCGAGGTCAGCGGCGAGGTGCCGGGATTGGCATCCGTCGCCAGCGCGATCGCCACGCCCGCATCGCGCAACGCCTGCACGGGGGGCAGTTGCGTTTCGCGCAGCGTATAGAAGGCGCCGGGCAGCAGCACCGCGACCGTGCCCGCCGCCGCCATCGCCGCGATCCCGTCCGCGCCCAGATATTCCAGGTGATCCGCCGAGATCGCCCCGCGCCGCGCCGCCATCGCCGCGCCGCCAAGGTCGGAAAGCTGCTCGGCATGCAGCTTGACGGGCAGCCCCAGGCTGGCGGCATGGTCGAAGACCTGCGCCATCTCGTCCGGGGTAAAGGCAATGCCTTCGCAGAACCCATCCACCGCGTCGATCAGCCCTTCGGCATGGGCGCGTTCCATACCCGCCATGACAACGTCGCGGATATAGCCCGCGCGGTCGTCCTTGTATTCGGGCGGCAGCGCATGGGCGGCCAGCCAGGTCGTCACGACATGGACCGGACGGATTTCGCCGATCCTGCGGGCGACGCGCAGCATCTTCGCCTCGGTCTCGACGTCCAGGCCGTAGCCGGACTTGATCTCGATGGTGGTCACGCCCTCGGCGATCAGGTGATCGACCCGGCGCAGCGCGGTTTCCAGCAGCGCGGATTCGTCGGCCTGCCGCGTGGCGCGGACGCTGGACAGGATGCCCCCGCCCGCACGCGCGACCTCTTCGTAACTGGCGCCTTCCAGCCGCATCTCGAATTCCCGCGCGCGGTCGCCGCCGAAAACGACATGGGTGTGGCAATCGACCAGGCCGGGCGTGACCAGCCGCCCGCCAAGATCGCGGCGGGGGGCATCCGAAAACTGCACAGGCAGCGAATCCGCCGCGCCGACCCAGGTGATTCGCCCATCGGCAAGGACGATGGCGGCATCCTCGATGATCCCGTAACCCCCTGAATCACCATCCATTGTCGCGACCGAGAGATTGTTCAGGACGTTCATCTTTCCCACCTTGGAATGATCTGCGCTTGGTGATATGTCTAAACTTATTTGCGCCGGTATGGCAAGGAGAATCTGGTGATGGAACTGTGGGCGGAACGCGCGCTGCTGCCTGAAGGCTGGGCGGAAAACGTATTGGTCCGGATCGGCGCGGATGGCCGCATCGCCTCGGTCGCCGCCGGCTCGGCCCCGCAGGGCCAGCGGGTCGGGCTGCTGCTGCCCGCGCTGGCCAACCTGCACTCGCATGCCTTTCAGCGGGCGATGGCGGGCCTGTCCGAGGGGCGTGGCGACCAGCCCCGCGACAGCTTCTGGACCTGGCGGCAGATCATGTATCGCTTTCTGGACCACCTGACGCCCGACGACGTGGAAACCATCGCCGCGCTGGTCCAGATGGAGATGCTCGAGGCAGGTTATGCCACCAATGTCGAGTTCCACTATCTGCACCACCGTCCCGATGGTGGTCCTTACGACGACATCGCCGAAATGTCGGCGCGCATCGGTGCCGCCGCCGCGCGGACGGGGATCGGCCTGACCCTGCTGCCGGTGCATTACCAGTTCGGCGGCTGCGACCGCCGCCCGCTTGGGCCGGGCCAGCGGCGTTTCGGCACGACGCCCGATGAATTCGCCGCGCTGCTGGATGCCGCCGAGGCCGGCCTGCGCCACCTGCCCGCCGACACCGGCATCGGCGTCGCCCCGCATTCGCTGCGCGCCGTTTCGCCCGAGGCGCTGGCCCTTTGCGCCGCGCTTCGCCCCGGCCGGCCCCTGCACCTGCACATCGCCGAGCAGATCCCCGAGGTCGAGGAAGTCACCGCCGCCTATGGACGCCGCCCGGTCGAATGGCTGCTGGAAAACGCCGCCCCCGACCGCCGCTGGACGCTGATCCACGCCACCCAAATGACCCCGGACGAAACCCGCGCGCTGGCAGCGACCGGGGCGGTTGCGGGGCTGTGCCCGATCACCGAATCCAGCCTTGGCGACGGGATCTTTGACGGCCAGCGGTGGATCGAGGCCGGGGGGCGGCTTGGCATCGGGTCCGACAGCAACATCCGCATCGCCCTGACCGAGGAACTGCGCACGCTGGAATACAGCCAGCGGCTGCGCGACACCGCCCGCGCCGTGCTGGCCAGCCGCGAGAAATCCACGGGGCGGATGCTTTACGACGCCGCAGCAGATGGCGGCGCGACCGCAGCGGGGCGCGACACCGGCGCGATCCGCGCGGGGCTTTGGGCCGATCTTGCCGCCGTTTCGCTGGAAAATACGGTGATGGCGGGGCGCAGGGGCGACGAAATGCTCGACAGCCTGATCTTTGCGGGCCATGACGGTCTGATCCGCGACCTCTGGTCGGCGGGCCGCCATGTGGTGCAGGATGGGCGGCATGTCGAACATGACCGCATCAGCCGGGATTACATTCAATGCGTGAAGCGGCTTCAGGACAGGATGTGACCGGGCAAGCCGCCAGCCGGGGGCTGTCCAAAGCCCAGGTCATCGCGCAAGAGGTGCGCCGCCGCATCGTGGACCGCGAATGGCGGCAAGGCGACCGCATCCCCGACGAGGCCGAGCTGGCGGTCGAGTTCGGCGTCGCCCGCGCCACCGTCAACAAGGCCCTGCAACTGGTGGCCGAGGAAGGGCTGCTGGACCGCCGCCGCCGCGCGGGCACGCATGTCACGGTGAACCCGATCCGCAAGGCGACCTTCTCGATCCCCATCGTGCGCGAACAGGTCGAGCAGCTTGGCATGGAATACGGCCACCGGCTGGTCGCAAAGCGCATGGCCCCCCTGCCCGCCGATATCGCGACCCGCATGGACCTGCCGCAGGGCCAGGTGCTGATCCATCTGCGCAACGTCCATCTGGGCGACGGCCGCCCCTTCCAGACCGAAGAGCGCTGGATCAACCCCGAAACCGTCCCCGGCATCGCCGAGGTCGATTTCCGCAAGGCCAACGCCAACGAATGGCTGGTCCGCAACGCCCCCTATACACACGCCGAACTGACGTTTTCCGCAGAAAACGCCAGCCACCGCGATGCCCGCCTGCTGGATACGCGCAAGGGCCAGGCGCTGCTGATCGTCCACCGGCTGACATGGAACGACCTTGGCCCGATCACCTTCGTCCGGCTGGCCTTCCATCCGGGCTATTCCATGTCCACCGCACATTGACCGCCGTGCGGCTACATGAACAGGTGCGCCTCGTCGATGGCGCGGCGCAAGAAGTTCTCGCGGTCGGCCTCGGGCTGCCAACCCAGCAGGTTGCGCGCCCTGGCGTTGTCGAAGCGCGACAGGTGGCCGCGCGATTTCCAGTCGGCCAGGATCGGGCCATGCGCATCCTTGCGCCGCAGCGCATAACGCTTCAGCCCCTGCTTGACCTGATCGGCGGCCCATAGCAGCGTCAGGTTGGACGAGGTGACCCGCAGCTTCGCACCCAGCCGCCGGTGGATCGCATCGAAATAATCGCGCCCCGTCAGCAGGGGCTGGCCGGTGAGGTTGAAGCTCTGGTCCACGGCCTCGGGCCGCTCCATCATCGCGATCAGCCCGTCCGAGGCGTCGTCGGCCAGGACGAAAGGCAAGATGTTGCGCCCGCTGCCCCACAGCCTGACCGCCCCCGCGCCATGCCAGCGCCCGATGCCCCAATGCTGAAGCGGCCCGCCGTCGCCCACCACGATGCCGGGCCGCGCGATGACCAGCGGCACGCCGCCTTGCGCGCGATGGGCCAGCAACTGGCGTTCGCATTCCGCCTTGGAGCGGGCATAGAGATTGCGCCGCTCAAGATCGCCGAAGGGGGTGTCCTCGGTAATCACCTGCGCCGGGTCGGACATGTCGTAGGATGCGATGGTCCCGGTATAGACCAGCCGCCCGACACCCGCCGCCTGCGCCGCCCGCGCGATGCGCAGCGCGGTGCCGACATCGTTCTTCAGCGCGCTTTCCCAGCTATGGTCGTGCGACCGCGCAAGGTTGAAGACGCAGTCGATCCCCTGCATCGCGCGGGCCAGCCCTTCCTCGTCCTGCAAGGATGCCCCGACCAGTTCCACCCGGTCGGCGATATCGGCGAAGGGTCCGCTGCGCCCGCGCGACAGCACGCGCACGTCATGGCCCTTTTCGACCAGCCGCCGGGTCAGGTTGCGCCCGATGAAGCCGGTGCCGCCGATGACCATGACCCGCGGCGCGGGCTGGCCCGCAGGCACGGCGGGAACCGGCGGCAAGGGCGGCAGGGCGGCCAGCGCATGCTCGATCCCCTGCATGGCCAGCATGGCCTTTTCGGGGGTGAAGCGCGGATCGGGGCTGTTCTTGCGGATACCGCCGTAGAACCCGGCGACCGTGCCGCGAAAGCTTAGCCCATAGGGGCTTTTCTGGTTCAGCGATCCGGCCTGGCGCAGCGCGTTGACCACGCCTTCGCGCAGATGCTGGCCCGCCTGCGCCAGTTCCTTGCGCAAGGGGTTCAGCACCAGTTCCGACGTATTTTCGCGCGACACCACCAGCGTATCGGCGGCGTAATCCAGCCGCGCCATCCCCGACGATCCCCGCACCGTGACCGAACGGTCGTCGAATGTCTCGACCAGCGACAGGGCGATGGTCAGGTCCACATCCCCCGCGCGCGCAAGGATGCGCCAGCTTTGCGGACGACGCCCGCCCCCCGGAATGTCGATCCACTGGCCAAGGGCGACGTGATCCACCTCGATCGGGCCAAGCAGTTCGGTCGCCAGCGAAAACGGATGCGGCCCCAGTTCCAGCAGCAGGTTGCGGGTGTCGCGCATCAGCCAGATGCCGTAAGGACCCGAGCGCAGCGGCGGCAGGGGCAGCGACCAGTTGACTTGCACGCCGGACACCAGCCCAAGCCCTCCGCCGTCGCGCAGCGCCTGCAAGCGCCGGAAGGACGGCAAGGCCAGGAAATTGTGGCAAACCCCCAGCACCTTGCCCGCCTGCGCCGCGCCCTCGGCCATCTCGCGCAGTTCGGCCACGGACAGAGCGGCGGGCTTTTCGACCAGCACATGCAACCCCGCCCGCAGGCATTGCAGCGCAAGATCGCGATGCAGATGCGGCGGCGTCAGGATATGGACCGCATCGCAAACGCCCGCGTCGATCATCACCTGCAAATCGTCGAAGGCGGCGATGCCGTAGCTGGCGGCAAGCCCCGCCGCCGCCTCGGCGGCAGGGTCGCAGACGGCGGCAAGGCGCAGCCCCGGCGTGGCCCGGATCGCATCCGCATGCCACGAGGCGATATAGCCTGCGCCGACGATACCGACGCGATATTCCGGCGTGGCCGTCATGGAAACCTCATTTGTATTCGATGATGCGCATGTCGTCGCCTGCACGGCGGCGGCGGTGATAGATGGACATGCCGATCAGGTTGGGGATCTTGGACAATGTCAGCAGGGCCGCCTGTTTCAGCGCCATCCCGCGTGCAAGACCACCGCGCATCAGCCCCTGCGCCGTGCGCAGCCAGGACAGCACATAAAGCGCGGCCACCAGCAGCGCCAGCGGCGGGAAAAGGGCCAGCCCCAGCAGCAGCAACAGCGGCAGGGCCAGCCCATAGGCCCAGACCCGCATCCGGTGGCGGCGGAAATGCGGCGGATGCATCCGTCCCACCTGCGCATAGCCGTGGCCGTCGCGGATGGTGCGCCGCCACCATGCAGAGAAGCTGTGCATGTTCGCATCGTGGCGCGTCATCGGCAGGGGCAGGCGTTCAAGCCGCCATCCCGCCTTGGCAAGACGCAGGCAGAATTCGTCATCCTCGGCCGCGATGACCGAGGGGTTGAAGCCGCCGACCTGCCGGAAAGCCGAAACCCGCACCATCATGTCGCCGCCACAGGTCGCGATGGGACCGGCGGGGCGGTGCCAGTCCACTTCGCACAGCGCGTTGTAGACGGATGCCTCGGGGTGGATCTCGGATCGCCAGCCGGTCACGAGGCCCAGCCCCGGATCGGCCTGCAAGGCGGCGATTGCGGCGCCCAGCCAGCCGTCGGCCACGGTGCAATCGCCATCGACGAACTGGACGAAATCCAGCGGACCGTCCTGCATCAGCGCCTCGAAACCCGCATTGCGGGCGCGGGCGGCGGTGAAGGGAACCGAACGGTCCAGCTCGACCACGCCGACGCCAAGCTGGCGGGCGAATTCCACGCTGCCATCGTTCGAGCCGCTGTCGACGTAGACGACCCGCCGGCAAAGCACGACCAGCGAGCGCAGGCAGGCCTTCAGCCGGTCACCTTCATTGCGCCCGATCGCGACCGCGCCCAATGCCGCAACGTTGCCGCCCAGATCTTCCTTGCCTGCCATGACCCTGCCGATACCCGAAACCGCGAACCTTCGCAGGCAGTAACGCAACAGGGCGCGGCAGGGCAACCTGTACGATAGCGCAGGTTTCCCCCCCTCACCGCGCGGACGATGCTCCGGCGCCATAAAAAAGAATTACGCCTGTTGACGAATCCATCAGGTGAACTGTAATGTTCAGATATCGCGAATCGGCAAGCCTATTGCAGCGCGACCATACGGGCCTTGACCTGATCGGTCTGCGCCGCCAGCGGGCCGTCGCGGCCTTGCAGCATGCAAGCCACATGCGCATCGGCGACCGGCGAAAGCGCCGCGTAAAGCGCGCGGAAAAACCGGCGCGCCCGGCTGCCACGCCATTC
This sequence comes from uncultured Paracoccus sp., assembly GCF_945915435.1. Taxonomy (GTDB): domain Bacteria; phylum Pseudomonadota; class Alphaproteobacteria; order Rhodobacterales; family Rhodobacteraceae; genus Paracoccus. The sequence goes on from NZ_CAMEFG010000015.1 coordinate 20,487, forward strand.
GGGGGGCAGGGCGGCGACCGGCAGGCCCGGATCGCTGGCAAGCAGTTCGCGGTAGACATGGGCAAGCAGAAGCCGGGCGATCAGCGCATCCTCGGGTTCAAGATCGCACCCGTCGCGGATGCGGCCATCCAGCCCGTCGAATCGGGCCAGCATCGCGTCATATTGCGACGCCAGCGTCTCCAGGTCCCACAGCATCGCCAGCCTTGCCAGGCTTTCGCCAGAGGTCACGACCTCGGCGCGGAACATCACGCCGTCGATCTGGTGCATGTTCGGGCGTTCGGGGCACAGCCAGACATCGCCGCCGATCCGGGCCATGCGATAGCGGCGCGCCTCGCGTTCGGTCAGGTCGGGCGCGAAGGTCAGCGTCCACGCGGTGGGATCGGCATAGGGCGCGTAAAGCAACTGATCGGTTTCGGAAAATTCCTCCTCAAGCGAGGGCGCAAGCTGGTAGAAGCTGCGCCGCCCGACCCTCTGACCCTGCAACCGCCCTGCCGACACCATCCGCGAGGCCGCCGTGCGCACGAGGTTTTCGCGGATGCCCAGCCTGTCGCAGATGTCGATCAGGCTGCCCATCCACAAAACACCGCCGCGCGGCAAGACGATGTCGCAATAGATGGACAGGATCAGCGAGGCCGCCGTGACCGGCAGGCCGTCCATCAACTCGGACGTCAGGTCGCTTCGTGGCACAGACGGCCCCTTTTCTTCGGCTGCTACAGGCCCGCCTATGGTGAGCGCGCGGAATTGTCAAATCCACACCTCATCCGGTTTGCGGCGCCAAGCCGCCGGACGGCACCCGGACGCATGGCGATTTTGGGACTATACGCTGCGCGCCATTCATTCCATGCTGTGCCAAACCGTCAGCCGCGAGGTTCCCCCATGTCCCTTGAGCGCATTCGCAACGATCTTGGCGCGGTGGTTTCCGCGGATCGTGCGCATGTCTGGCATCATCTCAGCCAGCACAAGCAATATGAGACCACCGACCCGCGCGTTTTTGTCGAAGGCAAGGGGCTGCGGTTGTGGGACGCGGCCGGCAGGGAATACCTGGACGAAAAGCGCGTGCAGGCGGTCGTTGCCGATTGCGCGGCCAACGGCGTGCTGATCGGGGCCACCAACCGCTCGCTGCCGGGGCTGAACAACACGCTGTGCCTCTCGCCCGGCCTGATCGCTACGGCAGACGACATCGACACCATCACCAACGCAATCGACAGCGCGCTGACGCGCCTGGAAGGGTGATCCGGGTGCCGGAAACGGACCCCCCGCCCCTTCCCGTCACGTCCCCGACAGCATGCGCGAGATTCGCAGCGCATAGCGGTCGGTCGTCCCCGAGGTGAAATCCGCCAGCCCGTGCAGGGCGCTTTCGGTATCGCGCACCTCGCGCAGGTCCAGCGCCAGCGCGCGGACCAGTTGCCGGGCATGGTCGGACAGCCCGTCGGGCGACCAGCCCCTGAGGGCCAGTTCCTCATAGACCGGCAGGATGCCCGACATGACATTCGCGATGATCCGGCGGCCCGAGATTTCCAGTTCCGTCTTGCGCGGCGCGGTAAAGATGCGGGTCGCCGCCATCTTCCTGATCCGCGCGAATGCCGGGCCAAGGCTGCTGGCGCCGGTCAGGTCGCCGGAAAAGCGCCCCTCCATGATCGCGGCGTAATTGTCCTGGAATGCCTGGACGCTGGCCTCGATCGCACTGCCGATGCTGCGGGCGCGCAAATGGGCGATAGTCTCGGCGGGCGTGGCATCATCCGCGCCGCTGTTGGGCTTGCCGGTCAGTTCCAGCAGGACCTCGCGCACAAGATCGAAGGACAGCTCACCCGTGATGAAGGCGTCTTCCAGATCGACGATGTTATAGGTGATGTCGTCGGCGGCCTCGACCAGAAAGACCAGCGGGTGACGGGCGCGATAGCCGCCCTTGTCGGGCAGCTTCAGCGCATCGGCGACCTCGGCAAAGCGCGAAAGCTCGGACTGGAATATCCCGAATTTCTTCAACCCGATATAAGAGGCCCCGCCCTTCATCGCCCGCAACCGGGCCGAGGCGGTCACCGGATATTTCGTAAAGGCGCCAAGCGTGGCCTTGGACAGGCGCATCCCGCCGCCGCCGCGATACATCTCAAGCCGGGTCAGGATGCGGAAGCCCTGGGCGTTGCCCTCGAACCCGGTGAACTGCGGGCGCAGGTCGTCCTCCAGATCGGCCAGCAGGCCGCCCCCCTGCGCAAAGCCCGCCGTGAACCATGCGCCCATCGCCGCCTCGCCGGAATGGCCAAAGGGCGGGTTGCCGATGTCATGGGCGACGCAGGCCGCCTGCACGATATCGGCAAGGTCATGGACCTGCGCCCGGTCTATCCGATCCGTATCGGCCAGCCACTGCCCGACCCGCATCGCCAGCGAGCGCCCGACGCTGCTGACCTCGATCGAGTGGATCAGCCGGTGGTGAACATGGTCGTTTTCGTAAAGCGGCTGCACCTGCGTCTTGTTCGCCAGCCGCCGGAAAGGCGCCGAAAAGACGATCCGGTCATGGTCCTGCACAAAGACCGAGCGCGTCGCCTGCCCCTGCGCGCCGCCGTCGCCCAGCCGCTTGTCGCAAAGCAGATCGCTCCAGTTCATCACATCGACCATCGGGAAAACACCTCGGCTATCGTCCTCGCGCCCTTCATAGCCCATCCTGCCCCGCCCGACAGCCCTTGCATTTCCCCGTCCCGGCAGGGCAGAGGGACGCGGGCGAACACCGGCAGCAAGGCAGGAAGAACATGAAAAACCAGGGTATCATCGCCCGCCTGTGGTCAAGCCCCTATCTGCTGCTGACGCTGGCCCCGCTGTTCTGGGCGGGAAACTTCGTGGTCGGCCGCGCCATCCTGACCAGCGCACCGCCCATTTCGCTGGCGTTCTGGCGCTGGACGCTGGCACTGATCCCGGTGCTGTGGCTGGGACGGCGCCATATCGACTACGCCGCCGAATGGCGGGTGCTGCGCGCCAACCTGCCGCTGGTCGCGCTGCTGGCGGTGCTTGGGATCAGCATCTTCAACACCTTCGTCTATTTCGGGCTGCAACAGACAAGCTCGGTCAACGCGATGCTGCTTCAGTCGATGATCCCGCTGCTGATCCTGCTGGCCTGCTTCCTGCTCTATGGCGAGCGCCCGAACGCCCCCCAGATCGCCGGCGTGGCGCTGTCGCTGGCGGGTGTCGGCTTCATCGCGACGCAGGGGCACCTGGCCCAGCTTGCCAGGGTCACCGTCAATGCGGGCGATCTGTGGGTCTTTGCGGCGGTCGTCGCCTATGCGGCCTATTCGGCGCTGCTGCGCAAACGTCCGCCGCTGCATCCGCTGGTCTTTCTGGCGGCGACCTTCGCCATCGGCGCGCTGGCTCTGCTGCCCTTCCACATCCGCGAACATATGTCGGGCCACGTCCTGCCGCTGAACGCCGCGACGCTTGGCACGCTGGCCTATCTGGTGATCTTTCCCAGCATCCTGTCCTATCTGTTCTTCAATCGCGGGGTCGAGCTGGTCGGCGCGGGTCGCGCGGGCCTGTTCATCCACCTGTTGCCGGTCTTCGGCAGCATCCTGGCCGTGGTCTTCCTGCGCGAACGGATCGAGGGTTTCCACATCGCCGGCGCCGCGCTGATCGGCGCGGGACTGGTCATCGCCTCGCGCAGCCGCAAGGCGTGACCGGCGCCCAGCCGCTGGGTCAGATCGGGCTGCGCAGGATCGCGGCCAGCGGCTGGCCGCCGGGGATCTCGTCGGCACGCACGCCAAGCACGGTCGCGCCCGTGCGCATCGCGCGGCCCGCGATCTCGTCCACGACGCCATAGTTCAGCGCGTCGCCCGCATCGTCCAGCGTGACCTCTCCGCTTTCCTCGTCCACGAAACCGCTCAGCGTCGCGCCGATATCGACCAGCAGCCGATCCACATTGCCGAAGGTCGCGGCACGGGCGGCCTCGGCCAGGTCGCCGGTCGCGCGGCGCTGGTCCTTGCGCTGCTGGTAAAGCTGGCGGAAGTCCTCGATCTGGCGGGCATAATGCGCATCCAGGACGGCGCGGGCGGCCTCGGCCAGTTCAGCCGCGCCCAGGTGGTCGTGGCTGCCCGCGATCCCCTCGTCCAGCGGCGCAAGGCTGGTGACGGAACGGAACACCGACTCCAGCGGCTGCGCGGCGGCCAGCACCAGCGGCAGGCGGCCCGAGGCCAGCAGCGGGCGCAGCGCCCCGTCGATCTTGCGCACATATTGCACCATGCGCGAACGCGGCACGTTCGGACCCGCGGGCGAATCGTCGCCCGTGCGCATGCCGATGGCCTCGGCGATGCTTTCGGGCATGCCGTCCACCTCGACCTCCTGCGCGGGAAGGTCGGGCAGGATGCGCACCAGCCGCGCGGCGTTTTCCGACAGCGCCAGCACATAGGCCGAATGCGGAAAGGTGACGGCGCGGATCAGCGGCTTGAGGTGAAAGCGGTCCGAGACCTCGACCAGTTCGCCCAGGTTGTTGGCCAGCCGGAAGGTGCGCACCTGATCCAGCGTGACGAAGATCGCAAGGCTGTGGGCCTGGAAACGCCAGAACTCGTCGTCATCGGCCAGGTCGTTCAGATGTTCCTCGATCATGGCCACGTCGCGCTTGTCATGACCCGCCCCTTCCAGTTGCGCGATCGCCTCGCGCGTCAGGTTCTTCAGCCCGATCCGCGATTGCCGGACCTCCTGCGTCAGCGGCGTCGTCGGCAGATAGACCGAGACGCAGATCCCGGCACGGGTGTCATTCAGGCGCGCGATGTCCTTGCTGGAGGGGGTATCGAGATAAAGCATCAAAACCTCATGATTGACGGGAAAGGAACGGGCAAGCGCCGCCAGGGCGCCCAAGGCCGCCCCGGCCCGAACGGCAGGGGCAGCAATCGCCGGGGCAACCGCCCCCGGCATAACGCCGCCCATATCGCCGAGGTTCCCGGCACCGGGCGCTTATCCCCCTTTGATAGCAGTCATTTTCGACATATGCATGGCCAAACGACAGGCTGCGGCAATGCGGCCAGCAAAAAGGAACCGGCATGACCCACGTCCACCCCACGCGCCTGCGCATGCTGCGCCTCCAGATCGCCGCCACCGCGCTGCTCCTGGCCATCGCGGCCTATATCCTGGTGAACGTGCCGCTGGACACCCGCATCCTGATCGAGTCGTTCAGCCGCACGGGCCGCTCCCGCGCGTTCGAGGTCGGAACCTGGGCCGTCCTGCTCGCCCCCGCCGTCATCGCCTTCATGGGCTATTACGCGCGCAACGGGCGCGACTGGGACCCGGAAACCCCCAAGTCCCGGCGCATCACCTGGACCGCGCTCATCGTCGTGGATCTCTGCGCCATTGGCTTCCAGCTTCTGCTGGTGCGCGACGCGCTGGCCTCCGTCGCGCCCTGACAGGCCGAAACCCGCCCGACGCGGCAGAAAAAAGCGCCGCGCCCCATCTTCTCCTTCATGAAAATACCCAACGGCACGACCGGCCAAGCGGCGGTCCGGCCGCAGCCGGGGGCGCGCGCCTCACCGCAGGCCCGCCAGCGCGGACTGCTCTTCGGCATCGGTCATCGGCGCGCCTGCGCCGGTCTCGCGCAGAAAGTCGTCCAGCGCCTCGACTTGGCCCGAGGCCGGGACGAAACCGCCGTCCTGCCCGCTCAGCGCGATGCCGAAACGCTCATCCCAGCCGGTGCCGTCCTGATGGCAGGCAAGATGCAAGCGCGGCCCATCCGGCCCGCCGTGCAATTCGTATTCGCGGCAGAGCTCGCCCGCGCCATTGCGGTATGATGCGATCACGACAAGCTCCGACCCGTCGCCAAGCGCCTGGCTTTCGCCCGAGGGCAGCCGGTCCAGCGCCGCCATCTGCGCATCCCTGCCCCCATCCGCCCCGCCATCGCCAAGACCCGCGTAAAGCCCCAGGCCGACGACGGCCAGCGCCAGCGCCGCCGCGACGGCGGCCAGCGGGCGGCGGTTGAGGTTGGCGGGCGCGGATTTCGCCTGAGTGGCCGAGGCCGCGCGGATCATCGCCTCGACCGCCGGATCGACCAAGGGCGGATCCACCTGCGCCGCCCAATCCCGCAAGACCTGCCGCGACTGCGTGAATTGCCCCAGCCGCGCCGCCAGCGCCGGATCGCGGTCAACCGCGGCCGAGACCTCGCGCGCCAGTTCGGGCGCAAGTTCTCCGTCGGCAAGGGCCATCAGGGTTTCGTCGCTGATCTGCATGGCTGATCCATCGGTTCCGGTTTCGCTGCATCGGGGTAACGCATCGCCGGTCATTTTATTCCCAGCTTTCGGGAAAGCGCCAGCCGTGCGCGTGACAGGCGGCTCATGACCGTGCCGGGCGGGATCTCCAGCACGGCGGCGGCCTCGGCATAGCTCATGTCCTCGATGCAGACCAGGTGCAGGATCTCGCGCTGATCGGCAGGCAGTTCCGCCATCGCTGCCCCGACCGAGCGCAGCATCAGCCGGGCCTCGATCGCGCCCGAATCGTCGTTGGGCAGGGCCTCGGGCATCTGGAACACATCGACCTGGACCCCCCGCACCTGCTGGCGGCGGGTCATGTCGATCCAGGCGTTGCGCATGATGCGAAACAGCCACGGCTCCAGCCGCAGGGCGCCGTCGAAACCGTCATGGCCCTTGATGGCGCGCTCGACCGTGATCTGCACCAGGTCGTCGGCCACGTCGGCGCGGCGCGACAGGGACAGGCCGAACCGTTTCAAATTCGGCAAGAGTCGGACAAGCTCGTCGCCGAAAGCCGGGTCCATGACGCGATCCCCAAATGACTAGGCAAAACCAATGCGCCGGGAATAATATCTGCGCCGCAGCGTAATTGTCCAGAAAGCCAGCATATCGGAGGCGGGTAGATGCCCAGAATCGTCATGTTCCTGCTTGCCCTCTGCATCGGGCTGACCGCCGATATGGAAACGCGGGAGCCGGGGCAATCATGGCTTGCCACGGCCCTTGCCGATGACGATGACGATGACGATGATGATGATGATGATGATGATGATGATGATGACGACGGCCCCCGGCGCCTGCGGGTCCAGCCCCGACGCGCGCCCGCGCCCGTGGCGCCCCCGCCCGCGCAGGCGACGGACGAGATCCTTGCGCGCGGGCTAAGCGACGGCGATGTCGCCCTGTTGCAGGATCGGGGTTTCGAGGTTCTTCGCCGCACCACCCTGTCCGACGGCACCACCATGCTGCGCCTGCGCAAACCCGCCGATCTGAGCATGGATCAGGCGCGCGAGGCGGTTCGCGACAGCGGCTCGGCCCCGGCAGCGGATTTCAATCACTTCTACCGTCCCGAACAGGGCGCCTGCCAGACCATCGACTGCCCCGCCCGCGACATGATCGGCTGGCAGGACAGCTATTGGCAATGCGGGGGCACGCCGCCCCTGATCGGCATGGTCGATACCGGCCTGAACGAAAGCCACGAGGTTTTCGCCGGTGCGATGATCGAGGTTCATCGCATCGACGGGCAGGAGGGTCCCGACCGGATGCATGGCACGGCGGTCGCGGCCCTGCTGGTGGGCAAGCGCGACAGCAGGTCGCCCGGCCTTGTGCCCCATGCGCGGCTGGTGGCGGTGGATGCCTTCCACAAGGCGGGAAACGACCTGCGCGCGGACGCCTTTGCCTTGATCGAGGCGATGGACCTGCTTGCCCAGCGCGGCGCGAAGGTGGTGAACCTCAGCCTTGCAGGGCCGCCTAACGCGGCGCTGGAGCGGCAGATCGTCCAGTTGCACGACCGCGGCGTGGTCATGGTCGCCGCCGCGGGAAACGACGGCCCGCGCGCCGAACCGGCCTATCCCGCCGGCTACGGCCAGGTGATCGCGGTCACCGCCGTCGATCGCCGGGGCGAGGTCTATCGCCGCGCGATCCGGGGCGAGCATATCGACCTTGCCGCGCCGGGCGTGGATGTGTGGACGGCGGCCTCGGTCAGGGGCGCGCGGGTGCGGACGGGCACCTCATTCGCCGCGCCCTTCGTCACCGCCGCCGCTGCCTTGCTGCTGCAACGGGACCCGCAAATGACGCCGGATCAGGTCCGCCAGGCCCTGCTGTCGCAGGCCAGCGACCTTGGCCCGGCGGGCCGTGACGAGATCTTCGGATACGGGCTTGTCAGCGCGCCGGCGGATTGCACCGCCCCGCACCAGGCGGGCTGAATGCCCCCCTCGCCGTCAGCGAAGGGGGCCTTGTCCCGGTTGGCGCCTACCAGATGAAATCCTCGGCATCCAGGTTGGACAGTTGGGTGTTTTCCACCAGCAGGCGATGCGTGCCGAACTGGATCGAGACGCCGCCGTTGCCATCGCTCGCGGCGGCCAGGATGTCGTCGAAGCTGTCGATCCGGGGCGCGAAATGGGAAAGGTCGATGGTATCCTCGCCCGAGCGGAAATCGGTGATCCGGTCGCGGCCCGCGGTAAAGACGAAGACATCCTCGCCCGCGCCGCCGGTCAGAGTGTCGTTGCCCTGCCCGCCGCTCAGCGTATCGTTGCCCTGACCCCCATACAGGGCGTCATGGCCCCGGTCGCCGTGCAGCATGTCGTCGCCGTCGCCGCCGAACAGGATGTCGTTGCCCATGCCGCCGAACAGCAGGTCGTCGCCCGAACCGCCGTTCAGCACGTCATGGCCCTGACCACCCCAGACGGTATCATTGCCCGGACCGGCCACGATCTGATCGTTGCCCATGCCGCCGTGGATTTCGTCATCGCCCGCACCGGCATAGATGCGGCCGTGGCCCTGACCGCCCCAGACGGTGTCGTTGCCATCGCCGGAATACAGCAGGTCGTTGCCCGGCCCGCCGAAGACCTCGTCATCGCCAAGACCCGCAAAGATGGTGTCGTGGCCACCGCCGCCGCGAACGGTATCGTCCCCGGCAAACGACTTGATCAGATCGCCAAGGGGGGTGCCGACGATAAGATCGGCGATCATGCTGCCTGTAATCGTTCTCATCTCAGAAACTCCTTAATCATGAAAAAGCACGAGCGCACTCGCTGCCCGCAAAGGTGGGCCGGTTCAGAAATGAAGGCAGGGGCGGGGCCGTTCAATCGACTTCGCGGCCATCCGCCGACCATCGGCAGAAAGTCGCGGAACCGATTGTTTGTTTTGGGTAATATTCAACCGGGCCCGGTTCGCTTGCAGCGGCTTGCGGTTGAGTTCACGGACTGCCGGGTGCTGCGTCCCCATCCGGCTCGGCCTCATCCGGTTCCGCCTCGGGGGGCAGATCGGGGCGCACGGTCAGCAGGGCCAGATCCAGCGCGGCATTGCCGCCGTTGCGGCGGATCTCATCCATCACCAGCGGCAGCAGGGTGCCGGCATTGCTGCCCGCGGGGGCGGCGGCAACGCTGGCCAGCGGCGCGTCGCTGGCAAGGGCCATGACCAGTTGCGGCTGCGGCCCGGCCTCATCCGCCGCAAGCGAGATGCCGAAATCGAAGGCAAAGGACCCGTCCGCCTGCGCCACCGCGGTCGAGGACAGGTCGTAAACCCCGCCCCTGGACGAGACCACGAACAGCCACAGGCTGCGCCCCCGCAATTCGCGGATACGGCCCGACACGCTTTCGCCGCTGATGGTCGAAGCCATGTCCAGCGACAGCGCGGGCGGCGCCGCGACCCGTCCCGACAGCGCACGCGCGAAATCCAGCGCCGCGCATTGGGCCTGCGTGGTCCGGGCAAAGACCACGGCGGGGCTGGTGCCGAATTGCCCGGAATAGGCGCGCAGCAATTCGTCGAAGGATTGCGGCTGATCGGACAGCGCGCCAAGCTTGCCCGCATCCGCGCCGGTCGGGATGCGCGAAACGAAGGTGCAGGGCGCCACCGCCTGCTCGGCCAGGAAACCGTCGCGGGTCTGGATATCGCGGGCGGGCAAGGGGGGCAGGTCGTCCGGCTCGGCCTCGGCGATCTGTGCGGGCGTCTCGGGCGCGGGCGGATCACCCCGCAGCAGGAAGGCCCCCGCCCCGGCAGTCAGAACCGCCGCCGCCGCACCCGCCAGCAGCCAGGGGCGCAGCTTGCGGGTCTTTTGCACAGGCATCGCCACCGGCGGCGGGGGTTCCAGCCCGGCGAAGGGGCTGGAGGAATCCAGGTCGGACCGCGCGCTGGTCCGGGACAGCCGCCCCAGGCTGCCGGTCACGTCGTCCTCGGCCTGCGTCGTCGGGGATGCGGGCGCGGGGCGGGCATGCCACAGCGGCATCCGGTAACGCGCAGGCAGGTGCGAGGGATCGTCGAGGATGTTCAGCAGCGCCTCCATGTCGTGCGGACGCATCTCGGGATCGGGTTCCAGCATGTGCTGAAGCAGCGGATAGACCCGGTGCGATATCCCCGTCAGATCGGGGATCGAGCGACGCGCCTCGGAGGCATCGACGATGTTCGTGCCCATGTCCAGCGGCTCGCCCCGCACCGCGGCGGCGATCATCAGCGCAAGGCCGTAGACATCGGCGGCGGGGCCGACCTCGCCCCGGCCATGCCCCATCTGCTCGGGCGCGATATACTTGAACTTGCCTGCGAAACGCCCCGCCAGACCATCCCCAAGCTCGGTCGAGCGGGCGATGCCGAAGTCGATCAGCACGGCTTCCTCGATGCGGTTGTCGCGCAGGATGACATTGTCGGGGGACAGGTCGCGGTGGGTGACGCCGCGCGCATGGGCCTGCGCCAGCCCCTTGGCCAGCCGCCGCAGCAGCACCAGCGCCTGGTCGGCGTCCAGCGCGCCCGCCTGCTTCACCCGGTCCCACAGGTGCTGGCCGTCCACGAATTCCATGATCAGGCAGTAACGGTCCAGACCCTTGTCGCGGACGAAATTGTGATAGCGCACGATGGCATCGTCGCGCATCTGGACAAGGATGCGCGCCTCGCGCCGGAACAGGTCGATGATGGATTCGTCGCGCGCAAGGTTGGGCAGGATGATCTTCACCGCGACGGGATCGCCGGTAAAGATGTTCTCGGCGCGGTAGACCTCGCCCATGCCGCCCGCGCTGACGGTATCCAGAATGCGATAATTGTCGTTGATCAGGACGCCCGGCTGAACGATGTCGGCGGGGGCGTCCGGCGGCGATTCGGTGTCGGCGATGCGGGTCGCGTCACCCTGCGCCGGGCCGTCAGCCGCAGGATCGGACGGCGCGATGCGGGTCCGGTCGTCACCCGGCGGGCTGGTATCGGGCCTGTCCTTTTCAGGATCGCTCATTCCCCGGCGTCATCCCTGGCTTCGACCGGCTGGCAGCACATGACGATGGCGGTGACATTGTCGCGCGCCCCGCGTGCCAGCGTCTGCTCGATCAGCCGCCGGGCCAGGGTCTCGGGCGATCCGGGTTGCAGCAGCATCTGCCGCAGGTCGTCGTCGCTGTTATGTTCGGTCAGCCCGTCCGAACACAGCAGGAACAGGTCGTTCGGCTCGACCACGCCGGTGACGGTTTCGGGGTTCGGATGCAACTGGATGCCGATGGCCCGCGTGATGACATTGCGCGAGGGCGAGCGGCGGGCCTCTTCCTCGGTCAACTCACCGGCGGCGATCAGGCGCGCGACTTCGCTGTGGTCGGTCGTCAGCCGGGTCAGCAGGCCCTTGCGCAGCAGGTAGACGCGGCTGTCGCCCGCCCAAGTGCAGGCCAGTTCGTGACCGTGGATCATCAGCGCGGCCACGGTCGAGCCGACCGTGGACAGGTTGCGGGCCTGGGCATGGGCAAGGATGCGTTCATTCGCGCGGATCAGCCGCTGCGAAAACCGCGCGCGCTGGTCCTGCGCCGAAACCGGCAACCCGACCGAGGATATTTCCTCGACGATCAGCCGGCTGGCGATATCGCCCGCCTCGTGCCCGCCCATGCCGTCGGCGACGACCCAGATGCCCGTGCCGGGCAGCATGACATGGGCGTCCTCGTTATGCGCGCGCACCATTCCCTTGTGCGAGCAGGCGCCCGAAACGAAATGAAAGCCGGTCTCGTCCCCGGTCATGCTTGCCCCCCTTGCCCGTCCTGTCGCGCGACCCCGCCACCCAGCAGCCAGGCCAGCGCCTGCGCACCGGGCAGGCCGTTGCAGCCCAGAATACCCGACACCCCCGCGAATTCATTGGAAAACCACCAGTAGCTGCGCCCGCTGGCGGCGGCAACCAGATCGGTCAGTGCGACCTCGGCGCAAAGCTGCGCGGCATCGCCCGTCTGCTTGATCGCCCAGAACATCGGGTCCGAGGCCGCTTCGGTCCCCGGCGCATGGCCCGCGAAAAGATCGGCCAGCCCCTGCGCGGCCTGCTGGGGCACCAGCGCAGGTTCGGCCAGCATGGCGGCCAGCGCGGATTCCGCCGCCTGGTAAAACGCCTGCGCGGTCTGGACCGTCGGCAGGCTGTCCGGCCCGGCCCGCTGCATGACCAGCAGCGGATAGCGCCGCCCCACCTTGTCGGCGGACATGCGCATCGCGCCGCGCCAGGGACCGCCGCCCGCCACGCCCCCGCCCAGCCAGAAGCGCAGGGCCAGCGGGCTGTCCTGCACCGCCGCCCAGCCCTCGCCCATCAGTTCGCGCACCTCGCCCAGGGTGGTGCCCAGCCATTCCGACAGGATGCGCCCGGTGTCGTCGGGCAATCCGGCGGCGATGAAATCGCCGTGGCCGGGGTGCTTGCCGAACAGCGCGGCGGCCCCCGGCGCGGTCAGTCGATGCTCTGCGGGCATTCGAAATCCCTGATCTCGGGCATGGTGAAGGGGTTGGTCACGGCGTTGATGGTGAAATCATAGGCGATGTTGCGCCCGCCCACGTTAAAGACGGCGCGCAGCGTATCGCCCCGCTGGTCGCGCGACGCGGCCGAGGCCAGGAACTGCATGAAGGTCCACGAGCTGCCCTCGAACGCCACGCGCGAAACCCGGTCGAGGCCGGGGCTGATCTGAAGCACCGTGGACCGCCCCCGTCCGGGCCAGGTGACCGTGCGCGGGGCCGAGCCGGTGACGGTCGGGATCATCTCGTCGTTGATCGTCAACAGCGCGCTTTCGATGGTCGGATGGGCATCGACCTGCGCGATGGTGATCTCGACGGATGGCTCGGACCCGCCGCCCGCGAAGAAGGCGCGGCGGATGCGTTCGGCCCGCTCGAACTGGCGCAGGGTATTGGGGTCGAGGCGCTGGCTGACCTCGCGATCCTCGCGATAGCGCATCCCCTGTTCGCTGCGTTCGACATAGGGTTCGAGATATTCGGTGAAATAACGGTCCATCTCACCCCCCGGCCCGAAGAAGCGAGAGAAGTTCTCGACCGACAGGCTGCGGTCCGTGCTGCCGAAGGGATAGGCCGAGGCGATATTCTCGCGGCAGAAGAAGGTGATCTGGTTCGTCAGCGCGCGATTCATCGTCTCGACGCTGGCATCCGAGGCGCCGCTGCGGAAATCGCCCTCGGCGTCGTTGACAAGCTGCGCCAACGGCTCGGGCAGTTGCGAGTTGTATTGCGTGAGCGAGGTCAGCAGCGTCGGCAGCGCCGCGGCAGCCTGGTCGGCATTATATTCCGCTTCACGCAGATTGTTGAAGACGGCCACGAAATTGCCGATGATCGTGTCGATGGGCCGCTGGCCGGGATCGCCAAGCGCCAGTTCGTGCCAGCGTTCGAACGCACCCGAGATCTGCTCGATCACGCGCATCACGCTGTAGCTTTCGCCGTCGCCACCCCCGCCACCTGCCGAGGCAGGCCGCGCCTGGCCCTTGCCGCGCTGGCTGTCGGCGGCATCCAGCAGCATCCGCTGAACCCCGCCCGACCGCGACTGGACACGCTGGAACATCGCGCGGCCAAGCTGGCCCGTGACCTCGCCCCCCGCGCCGCCACTGCCGCCGCCCGCCAGCGCCTCGGGGGTCAGTTCGTCGATCCCCTCAAGCTCTCGCATCAGCCAGGTCTGGTCATCGACCGCCTTGACCAGTTCCAGCAGGGGCGAGTTCTGGGCCGAGGCGACCGTGCCGAGCGCTGCGTAGCGGGGCCGGTCGGCGACCATCGAATTCATCGCCAGGTTGCCCAGAACCCCGTTCCAGGCGGCGATGAATTCGCGGTGGTAACGCTCCATCAGGTCGCGTTCCAGCCGGCTCAGGCGGCCCTCGATCTCGGTGCTGCTGGCCAGGTCGCCAAGCACCCACTGGTCGCGGCGCAACTGATCCTCGACCACGGCAAGCTGATCATAGAAATAGCCCCAGAAGCCTTCGTAGGTATAGATCGCCGGGACCACCAGCGTGCCCAGGTCCGAGCCGTCGCGCGTGCGGAACACCTGCGAGGCGTTGGGGACCACCTGGGCAAGCTGCCAGTCGGGCACGCCCGCCGCCAGCGCGCCGTCCTGGATCAGCGCATAGGCCTGTTCGTCCAGCGGCAGTTGGGCAATGGCGGCGCGCGCGGCCTCGACCGTGGATTGGTTCAGCGTCACCAGCAACTGCCGGTCGCCGTCCAGCGACAGCATCGCGTCAAGGTGGCGCGCAAGGCGTTCGCGGGTATCGACGCCCGCCCGATCCGTGTATTCGCCGCGCCATTCCTGCGCGAACCAGTTGCGGATCGCATCGTCGTCGGCGCTTTCGCCCTGCCCGCCCAGCAGCAGATAGACCTTGAGCGCGCGGTAGATGTCGGTCATCTCGCCGCTCTGGATGATGTCGGCCATCTTGCGCTCGATATCCAGCACCAGCCGGGGGCGCAGCATCCGCTCCAGCGCATCGGAATAGGCGCTGGCGGTGGCGCGGCCCAGCCGGTCGCGCTGGCCCAGGCCCAGGCCCTCGAAGAACCCGGCCTCTTCGCTGTCGCCATAGCCTGCGGGCATGGTTTCAAGGTCGTTCAGATGGGGCAGGACCGCGCGCAGGTCGGGGTCGTCCACGACCTCGCGCACAAGCTCGTCATGGGCATCGCGGGCATAGGCGGCAGTTTCGGCCTGCGCCGTCTGCACCAGGTTACGGTTCTTCCAGTAGCTGTAGCCAAGCGCCGCCATCGTGCCGACCGAGATCAGCAGGATCGCCGCCAGCGCCGAAACCCGCAGGATCAACTCGCGCCGCACCGCCTTGCGGTCGTGCGAGACCCAGCCCTGTTCGGGAAAGATCACCCGCTTCAGCAGGTCGTGGATGAAATAGCTTTTTCCGCGCCCTGACATGAAGGCGGGCTGGAAGGCGGCGCTTTCGTCGCGGCTCATCGCGCCCAGGACCTGGTCGATGGGCGTGCCTTCCTGCGTGCCCGAGGTGAAGTAGAACCCCCGCAGGATCGCATTGGTCTTGTAGCGCGTGGGTTCGAACACGCGGCGCAGGAAGGTCGAGACATTGGCCCGCATCAGCGCCATCTGCCCCGGCAGGCCAAAGATCGCGATGCGGGAAATGCCGTCGGGTTCCTCGGACATGCGGTCGATGATCTCGTCCGAAAGGCGGCTGACCAGCCGGTCGAACTCGGCCGGGACGGCCTCATGGGTGATGGCCTTGCGGTCCTTGGTCTGGAAGGTGACACCCCAGACCAGCTTGCGGCGGTTGAGGCTGAAGCTGGCGAAATATTCGCGGAAACCGGCGATCAGGTCGGCCTTGGTGAACATGACATAGACCGGAAAGTCGATCTTCAGCGTCTCATGCACCTCGGCCAGCCGGGCGCGCACGGTTTCGGCGTGATGCTTCAGCGAGATGTCGTCGCCCTTCATCATGTCCTCGACCGAGAAGGACAGGATCACCCCGTTGATGGGCCGGTTCGGGCGGGTCTTTTTCAGCAGTTCCAGAAAGGACGACCAGCTTGCCTTGTCGGCCACCCCGTCGCTGTCCTGCGTGGTATAGCGGCCCGCCGTGTCGATCAGCACCGCGTCCTCGGCAAACCAGAAATCGACATAGCGCGTGCCGCCAAAGCCCGAGATCGCCTGATCCTGCGACAAGGGAAACTCGATCCCGGAATTGGCCAGCGCGGTGGTCTTGCCCGCGCCGGGCGGGCCGATGATGACATACCAGGGCAGGTCGTAAAGATATGACGCGCCACCCGATTTCTTCAGGACGGCCATCGCCCCGGTCATCTTCTCGGCCAGGACCTTGCCGTCGCCCTCGGGCTCGGCGGGGATCAGCGCATCCTCGATCTGGCGGGCGGCGCGGACGCGGCGGCGCCAGCGGATCAGCGCGATCGTGGCAAAGACCGCCAGCACCACACCGATGATGACGACGCGCCACAGGACGGTTGCCAAAGGCGCCCAGCCGGTCATCGGACCGCCCCACCAGACGGCGGCGACAAAGCCCGCGAATCCCAGGACGATCAGGACCCAGCGCAGCCAGGGACGATTGCGAAGGCGCGGAAGCGGCAAGCCGAGAAACCTCACGGGGCGGCCTCCTCTTCGGTGGCGGGCGCGGCATCATAGCTGCCTTCGCGCGCCAGCATGACCTCGACGCGGCGGTTCCGGGCACGGCCCTCTTCGGTGTCGTTGTCGGCGACGGGGTTTTCCTCGCCCCGGCCCTCGACGCGAATGCGGGCGGGGTCGTCGATGGTGGCGGCCAGCAAGTCGCGCACGGCTTCGGCCCGCGCCTCGGAAAGCTGATAGTTGTCCTTGTATTGCCCGCGCCCGGACAGGGGCAGGTTGTCGGTGAAGCCCTGCACCAGCACCGGCCCGCCCTCGGCGTTCAGGACCTCGGTGATGCGCGCGGCCATAGGGGCGAAACCGTCCTTGACCGCCGTCTGGCCCAGGTCGAAAAGTTGCAGGTTCCCCACACGGATCGCGATGTAATCCCCCCGCGCCTCGACCCCGACCGAGCCGCTTTCGATTTCCGCCGCCAGCGCCGCGCGGATGCGGTCAAGCTGCGGGACGGGCGCGACATAGGCCGCGCCGGGCACCCGCTGGATCGAGATCACCGGCGCGCCCTGATGCAGGGTGCGCAGCGTTTCGGCGGCCTCGGCCCCGTCGCGGTTGATCAGCGTGGTCAGCGTCGCGAACAGCGCCACCACCGCAATCGCCGCGCCGCCGAAGACCACCGGCAGCGGGATCGCGAAAAAGCGGCGGCCGCGGTCCTGCACCACGGGTTCCCACATCACCGACACGTCCTCGTCGGGGCGGGGGTGGATGCGGCGCAACGTCTCGTAGATCGCCTTGCGGATGCGGGCCAGTTCGACCGCGCCATTGGGGGCGGTGCGGAACTGCCCCTCGAAACCCAGCGACATGCAGACCAGCATCAGCTCCAGCAGGTTGTAGCGTTGCGCGGGGGCCTGCATGGCCTTTTCGGCCTCTTGAAAGAAACCCACGCCGGAATCGCGCTTGTGAAAGAAACGCGCGACCATCGAATATTGCTGCCAGCTTCCGCGATCCGAGCCGGGCAGGTTCTGCACGATGTCGTCCGCCGTGCCCGAAAGCGCGTATTTCGCCACCAGCGCCTCGTGCGGATCGACGCCGGCGGCCAGCGCGTTACGCTCGAACCTGTCGATCTCGATGGTGACATGTTCCATCAGCGGCGCGACCTGCAAATCGACCATGCCCGTGCGCAAGCGGCCCAGCAGGATCAGCAGGCTGGCCGCCGAGGCCAGAAGCGGGTTGGTGGACGACCCCCCGCCGATCTCGCTGACGCGCAGGGCGTCGTGCAGGGGAATGCGCGGCATGTTGCGCTGCGGCGCGGCGGGCTGGTCGCGGTGAAATTCGGG
The DNA here is from genome assembly GCF_945915435.1 of uncultured Paracoccus sp. GTDB lineage: Bacteria > Pseudomonadota > Alphaproteobacteria > Rhodobacterales > Rhodobacteraceae > Paracoccus. Next base: position 38,006 of record NZ_CAMEFG010000015.1, read on the forward strand.
GAAAAAGCCCTGATCCGAAGCGGTCGCCCGCCCGATCGTGCCGCCGGCAGGACGCTGCGGCGATGACGGATAGGGCTGCGGCGCACCCGCGCCGATCCATGTGTCGTCCTGCCGGGGCTGCGGCGCAATTCCGGGCGGCTGGCCGATGCCGCCGCCCTGCCAGGGCGCGGTCCCGCCGATCACGGTGCGCTCGCCCTGGACAGGGCCGCCGATCCCGGTCGTGCCGTGGCCGGGACGCTGGTCGAAGGGGCTGTCGGAACCCGGCCCCTTCGGTGGCAGCGCGCCGCCGAAAACCGTCCTGTCGTGATCGTCGCCGCCGCTCATCAGGCTTTCTCCGGTATCGCCCAGAGTTCAAGCTTCAACTCGGGCCAGTCCCCCGCGAAATGCATCCCGATGGCGGGCGCGGTGGAAAACTCGCGCCACAGGGGCGAGTTCTTTTCCAGCCGGAAATAGACGTTCGAGGACAGCACCCGGATCTGGCGCGGCGGGTTGGGCAGGTGCTGCAAGCCGATGCCGGGCAGGTTGTTGTTGACGATTTCCGACATGCGGGTGTTCGGCCCGACCTTGCACAGTTCAGGAAACTGCGCCTGCACCTGCGTCAGCGGCTTGGCCGATTCGACCTCGACGATAAAGCTGGCCTCGCGGAACAGGTTGCGGTCCTTGACCTCGGCCAGGTAGGAATTCTGGCGGACCTGCCGCAACAGCAGCCGGATGGCGCGGCCCACTTCGCGCGACAGCAGGCGCTGGATGTCGGCGACCACGGGCGAAAAGCAGGTCTTGAGATCGCCGTGGTCGTATCCTTCGTAATCGGGGGCCTGGCGGCTGCCGCTGTCGAAGCTGGCCAGTTCGCCAGCCAGCATCACCAGGCGCTCGAACAGGCGCTCGGGGTGGATGGCATGGGTGCGCGACATGTGGCGCAGCGCCCCGATCTCGCGGTTGAGCAGCATCAGCATCAGGTAATCGGTGGCCTGCAACCCCCCGCCCGAGGACGGGTCGGCCGCATAGCGCGCCAGCGATTCCAGCCGCGCCTCGACCCAGCCGATCACGCGGGTCAGGTAGCCCAGCACCTGAGGATGCGCCCCGATGACCAGCGCAGGCGGCGGCACGGTTTCGTCGATGGTCACGACGCCATCGCGCACCTCGGTGATGCGGGCAAGGCGCAGGTTCTGGTAACCGGGACGCGGGGTCTTGCGCACCGCCAGTTCCAGCCGCGGAACGGCCAGCTCTAGCACCTGTTCGCTGCGCATCGAGGAACTGGAATCGCTGACCGTTTCCGCCACGATCCCCCAGCGCGTGGCCGAGCCTTCGTCATCGTAAGGCGCGGCGTCGCGGTTGTTGGGCGAAACGTCGGGCAGCGTCAGCCAGATGAACATCCCCGCCGCATCGTCGGGCACATCGACCGGGACCGGCAGCGGCCCGGTGCCCGGCGCCTCGAACGGCGTGCCGTCCGGCATCAGCCCCGAGACGCTGCGCAGCGCGATCCGCCCCTGCTGCGCCTGATCGCGGTCCATCACCATCTCGACCACGCCCCAGGGATAGGGGGTGATGGCGCGGGTCCGCGATTGTATCAGATTCTCGACATAGCGGTCGGCCTGCTGAAGGTGGTGCGGCTGAAGAAAAAGACCTTCCTTCCAGGCGACTTTGCTGAACCAGGACATTGCGAATATCTGCTTTCACTCAAATTGGCCGTCTGACGAATGCCGGCGCAGGTGATCCCTGCGCCGGACATGGCTTGGTCATACTAGGTCCAGTTGCACGCCGTGCCAATCAGAACTGGAACCGGAATTGCCCGGTTACGCCGACACTGTCCATATTGTCGCCGATGCGCGCGTCGATGCGCGAACCTGCGCTGAACTGCATCGGACGGCCATTGCGGCGTTGCAGGACCTTGACGTAATTGGCGCCCAGGCTCAGCTCGGAATAGGCGCCGAGGTGGTCGGACAAGAGCCGCTGCGGCTCGAACTCGGGTTCGTTGTCGCTGCCGAAGGTCGAGGCCGTCCGCGACGCGAAATCCTTGTAATAGGTGCCGGTCGCGAAGATGTTCAGCGCCGCGTTGTCCTGCGGCTGAACGAAGGTGCGCGTCAGCGTGCCGCCGACGAAACCGACCTTGCGCTCGGTCTTGTCGAATTCCAGGCGGAAGCCGTCCTCGAAGGTCAGGTCGCCGATGTCCAGCCGGGACCAGGCAAAGCCCGCCGTCGGCACAACCTGCCAGCCCGATTCGCCCACCGGGATGGAATAGCTCAGCGCACCGCTGACGGTGAAGCCGTCGCTTTTCAACTGGTTGTCGGCAAGGCCCAGGCCGTCGCCCACGACGGCGCGGTTCTCGATCTCGAACTCGGTCCGTTCGTGGCGATATTGCAGGTCGAAGGTCCAGCGGTCCTTCGAGCCGGTCACATAGACCCCGCCATAGATCTGGTCGAAGTCGGTGCTGGTCACGCTGGCCAGCGCGTCCGACAGATGGCCCGAGTTGGTCGGGTCGATGCCGTAGATCGGCTGGCGGGTGTCGCCGCGGTTGACGCCCAGCACGCCGCCAAAGGCCATGTCCCAGCCGTTGAAATGCCCGTCGAAACAGGCAAGGTCGGTGCCGACCTGCATACCGTAATAAGTGGCGTTGACGGTGCTTTCGACACGGCTGACGCCGTTGTCGGTGGCGCCGGTCGCCTCGGCCTGACCGCCGATGGCGCGGCCCCAGGACCCATAGCCGCAAGGATCGTCGGGCAATGCATAGGCGCGGCCCACGACATAGGGGCTGGTGGGCCGGTTGATGACCGATCCGATCAGCGAATGGGTCAGCGCCACGTTGCCCAGGATCGCGCCGATAGCCGGGTTGATCTGGCTGACGACCTGCAGGTTCCCCGAATTGAAGTTGCGGTCGACCGAATAGACGATCCGTTCCGAGATCGCGGGCAGGTCGTCGGCGGTAAAGGTGAAGTCGTTGGCCGAGCCATATCTGCCATCCACTTCCATGATCGTGATCGCCTGCCCGACGTTACGCATGATTTCGGGCGTGCGCAGGTCGAATGCGAAATGATGGTGGCCCGTGGCCGGGCCGCCGGTGACGCGGATCATGTCGCTGGTCATGTCGATCAGGTCCAGATCCAGCCGGAACACCCCCTCGCCCGACAGCCCGCCGATGGTGAACACCTCGCCGGTCGTGCCATTGGCAAGCGTCACGGTGCCGTTGTTGGCCAGTTCGCCCTGCACGCGCGAACCCTGCGCGGTGACGGTGCCGCCCGCCGTGTTGCCAAGATTGCCCGAAACAGTCGCGCCTTGCAGGTTCACGGTGCCGCCGCGGTTGCGCAGCGCCCCCGCGATGGTCGAGTTGGTGACGTTCAGCTCTCCGCTGTTCACGACATTGCGCCCGACAGTGGTGCCGCCGCGCAGGTTGGCGACCCCGTCCGCATCGTTCAGAAGATCGGTGCCGATCACCGCGCCGCTGGCGTTCAACGTGCTGCCGAGGTTGTGGAAATACCCCGTCACGGTGCCGCCGTTCAGCACGGCGCGGCCCTGTTCGACGCTGGTCACATCGCCGTCCAGCGTGCCCGCGACATTGACCGCGCCGCCTTGGTTGAATACACCCCCGGTCACGCCCAGCCTGTCGCCCTCGACCACCTGGACGGTGCTGTTGCTGGCAACCTGGCCGTCGATCACGCCCGCACCCCAGACGCGCCCGCCGTCGTTGACCACATCGCCCCGCAGGATGCCGCCCTGCATGCGCAGAACCCCGGATGCGGCATTGCCCAGATCGCCGGTCAGCGTGCCCTGCACGACCGTATGGCCCAGGTTCAGGGCGGTTTCCCCTTCGGCCAGCGTGACATCGCTGCCCGCCTGCACATTGGTGACCGCGCCTTCGTTCGTCACCAGCCCGCCAAGCGCCAATTCGCCGGTGGTCAGGACGCGCCCTTCGTTGATCAGGTCGCCCTCGACCGCGCCGGCAAGCTGCGCCTCGCCCCCGGCAAGGTTGAACAGGTCCCCCTCGATCACGCCAAGCGATTGCAGGAGGCCGCCATCTTCGTTCCAGACCAGCCCGCCGATGCGGCCGGTTTGCCGCACCACCGCCTGGCCCAGATTGCGCAGGTTGGTGCCCAGCCGTCCGCTGACGTCCAGGCTGGCCTCTTCACGGTTCAGCACGGTCAACGGTGCGGGATCGGCGGCGGCGGTCGCGGTCGCGCGCATGGTGCCGGGCGCCAGATGCACGATCTCGCCCAGCACGTTCAGCCTCGCGGTGTTGTCGATCAGCGTTTCCGAATAAAGCACGCTGTCCGCGCCCACCGTCATGTCGGCCCGGTTCGTCAGTCCGCCGACGCGCAGGTCGCCGGTCGTCACCGCCTCGCCCCGGTTGGTCAGCAGCCCGCCGATACGCCCGCGCAGGTCCGCCTTGCCGATGGCCGAGTTCTCGACGTTGCCGGTGATCGTGCCACGGCTGGACAGCGTGCCGTTGTTGATGAGCGAGCCGTCCACCGTGCCCTGCGCCGTCACGTTGGTGGTGCCGGTGGCCGTGTTGCGGATATCGCCCTGATAGGTGCCCGCGACGTTGAAGGTGGCGTTGTTGCGCGCCTCGTGGTTCGAGGCCAGGACGGTATCGCGAAACACCCCCACCGTGCCGTTGTTCACCAGCCGCCCGTCGATGGCGCCGTCCAGGCGCAACTGGCCGCCCTCGGCATTGCGCAGTTCGCCCCGGACGGTGCCCTGCCCCGTGACCACGCCACGGTTGACCAGATTCCCTTCCAGATGCCCGCCGCCCATGAAGACCTGCGAATTCGCGGTCGTGCGCAGATCGCCCCCCAGCACGCCGTTGAGGCGCATCGTGCCGCGGTTGTCGGTGCCCTGCGCGGCGGCAAGGGTCGAGCCTGCGGCGACGGTCACCTGCCGGTTGTTTTCCAGCGCACCGACTTGCAGCACCGAATCCGCATAGGTCGAAAGCACCCGGTCCGCGCTGTGGGTCAGCGTTCCCGTCACCGTCCCGGCCAGCCGGAAGGTCGCATCGCCCAGGTTCTGCACATCGCCTTCGATCCTGCCCTGGCCGGTCAGCGCGCCGAGGTTCTCGACATCGCCCTGAATGGCGCCGCTGCCGGCAAGCTGGATGCTGCCCGCCCCGCCGTTGCGGATATCGCTGGCCAAAACGCCGCCGTTGTCCACCGAAACCATGCCGCTGTTGACCGTCCTGCCACCCACGGCCAGCCGGTCGCCCTGCGCGACCTGAACCGCGCCCGTATTGGCGAGATCGCCGGTGACGCTGCCGTCGCCGCCGAACGTGCCGCCGTTATGCACATTACCGGCGATGGTGCCGCCATCCAGGACGGTCCGCCCCGAGCCTTCGGTATGCAGATCGTTTTCGACACGTCCCGCGACGGTCATCTGGCCGCGGTTGCGAACCGTCTCATCCGTGCGCAGCGTGGTGCCCGAGGAAATCACCGCCTCGCCCGTGGTGTCGTTGAGCAGCGATCGGGCCGTCAGATCGCCCACCGTCCGCAATTCGCCGCCGCTGACGATATCGCCCGTGACGGTCCCGGCCAGTTCCGCCGTGCCTTGCCCGTTGTTGGCCAGGTTGCCGTCGATGGTGCCGGTGCTGTGCAGCAGCGCGCCATTGTCGATATCCGCCGTGATCAGGCCACTGTTGCGGATTTCGCCGTTTTCGCCCGAGTTCGTCAACAACCCGGCTTGGAACTGCCCGTTCTGTTCGACCGACAGCCTGCCCGAGTTCGCGAATTCGCTCACGCCATGAAGGTTGCCGCCGTCGCGAACGGCAAAGTCGCCCTGGTTGGTGATCTCATGACCGTCGGCATCCACATCCGCCTCGACGCGGATCGTGCCCGACTCGGTATTGATCAGCGCATCGTCCAGCACCCGGTCGAAGTCGTAAATGATGGTGCCGCCATTCTCGACCCGGCCCAGAAAGTGGACGATGCCGGAGACAAGGCCCTGCTGGACGACGTTGTCGGCGCGAATGACGATGGCGTTCTCCTCATCCTCGCCGCCCCGGATCGTGCCTGATGCGTTGACGAACACCCCGCCCACGGTCAGCGAGGACAGGCCGGGCGTATCGGAATGGAGCAGCCCCCGGTTGGTGAAATCGCCTTCGACCGTGGACCATTCGCGCAGCGAAACCGTCCCGGTGTTCAACACGTTGCCGGTGACGACGGCAGCCGCGTCCTGATCGGAATAGCCCAGCCAGGTGCGCCCGCTGTTTTCCAGCGACCCGTCCAGACGGCCCGCGATGTCCAGGCCGCGGTTGTCCTGTTCGGACGTGCCCGCGCGGTTGACCACGCTGCCGTCCGTGACGGTCAGGGTTTCGTCACTCTCGATGGCCACCATGCCGGCGCCGGTATTTTCCAGGCTGCCGACCGACAGGTCGCCTTCCAGGTTGAAGCTGCCGCTGTTGGTCACCTCTCCGGTGATGGTGCCGGTGGCATTGACCGTGCCGCCCGCGTTATCGACCGAGCCGGTGACGCGGTTGTTCAGGTTCGCCGTCCCGCCCGAGCGGTTCTCGATCCGGCCCGTGACCTCGCCATCGACGGTAAGGCTGCCCGAGTTGGCCACCCGGCCGGAAACCTCGCCATCCGCCGCGACCTGCAACTGGCCGGTGTTGGTGTTTTCCAGCACGCCGCCCTGCACGTCCAGCCGCCCGTCGACAGCGATGGTGCCGGCGTTGCTGCCGCCGTCTTGCAGGTTCAGGTCATGGTCGCGATGGATGTTGACGGTCGCGTCGCGATGGGCGTTTTCCAGCCGCCCCACGGTCAGCGAATCGCCGTTGCCCTGCACCTCGACCGTGCCGATGTTGCGCAACGTGCCGTCGATCTGCCCGGTTCCGGCGACGATTGACCCGGCGTGACCGTTGTCCAGCCCGCCCTCGATCCGCCCCTCGTCCAGGTTGAAGGTGCCCGCACCGTCGGAATCGCCATTGACCACATTTCCGGCGATCTCGCCCGTCAGGTTCGTCGTGCCGCTATTGCGCAGCACCGAGCCGCCACCCAGGGCAAGCCGCTCATCCACGTTCAGCGTGCCGCGGTTGTCCAGCCCGCCCTGCGCCTGCAACTGGCCCGCCAGATCGATGGTGCCGGTATTCGTGATCAGCCCATCGACCCGGCCCGACAGTTCCGCCGTCGACGTATCGCCCAGGTTGTCCAGCCGCCCGCGAATCCGGCCCGATGAGACCAGCGCCCCGCCTTCGTTGCGCAGGTCGCCCCGCACCTCGCCGCTGTCCGCGACGTTCAGGATATCGGTGTTTCGCAGTTCGCCGCCCGTCTCCAGGGTCCCCTCGACGTCGATCCGGCCGCTGTTGATTCCGCCGGTGTCGGTCGTCAGGTTGGAGCCTTCCCGCACGACGATCCGGCCCGAGGTGCGGTTTTCCAGCGTGCCCGTGCGCAGCGTATTGCCCGGCCCCTGGCCCGAGGTCACCGTGACCAGCCCTTCGTTGCGCAGGTCCTGCTCGATCCGGCCCACGCCGGTCACCGAGGATCCGCCGCGGTTGACCAGATGGCCCCCGACCGTGCCGCCCAGCATGTCGATGCTGCCGGTTTCGCCGGCAAGGGAATCGCCGTTGTGCAGCGTGTCCACGTCGATCCTGCCGCGCAGATCGACGGTTCCCAGGTTGATCAGCCCCGCCGCCTCGAATTCGCCATCGACCGAGATATGGCCGTCGTTGGAAAGCCGGTTGCCGATGCGCAGGCGCCGCCCGTCATCGACTTCGATACGGCCCTGATCCGAGTTTTCAAGCCGGTCGATTTCCAGCAGGTTGCCGCCGCCGGGGGCCGGTGCGGCGCGCGCGGCGACGGTGCCGCTGTTCTCGACCGTTCCCTCCACATGCCCGCTGCCCTGCAAAAGCGCATCCCGGCCTGTCGAGACGTCGCCCACGATCCGGCCATCGCGCAGGAACACGCGGCCCGAACCGTCGTTGACGATATCGGCCTTCACAAGGCCCCCCGAAACCGTGACCCGCCCGGTATTCTGCAAGGCTTCGTCCGCATCGGTCGTGACGACGCCATTCGCCCGGACGGTCAGCCCGCCGCTGTTGTCAAAAGTCGAGGTTTCCAGGTTGCCGATCACGTTCAGCGCGCCGCTGTTCACGATCCCCCCGGCAACATTCAGCGTCCTGCTTTCAAGGCCGCCGTTGGCGACCGCACCCGCCAGATAGTTCCGGTCGTCGTCGCTGCGATTGTCCAGTTGCCCGGTGACCTGGCCCTGCAACTCGATCCGCCCGCCTGCTTCGTTCACCAGATCGCTTTCCACCAGGGCGGAGTCGTCGGTGATCAGGTGGCCGTCTGCTTCATTGACCAGTTCATCCGCGACGAACTGCCCGCGCAACACCATATAGCCGGCATTCGATGCGGCACCGTCAACCGTCAGCCGGCTGCCGGATCGGGTCTGAAAGCGCCCGGCAAGGTTTTCCAGCGCGCCCACGCGCAGGTTGCTGCCCCAACGCAGATCGACGGCGCCACCCGATTGCAGCCTCCCGTCCACCCGGCTGTCGCCATTGATCCGGGCATAGCCGGTCGAGTTCATCAGATGGCCGATAATCCGCCCGCCATCCAGATAAAGGCCCTCTCCCTCGTCCCCGGCGGTATTGCGCAGGTTTCCGCCAAGGGTGCCCGAAAGGTTCATCCGTGCCGCGTTCAGAACCTCGCCACCCACATCGGTGACGTTCAGCGCGACACCAGCGCCAACGGTCAGCGTGCCCTGGAGATTGGCGACCGAGCCTGCGGAAAGGTCGTCCGCGACCTCCGTCGTGCCCTGGTTGACCAGCGCGCCGCCGATGGTGCCCGCCGCTTCGACGTGGCTGTCCGTCCCGTCGTTGCGCACGTCACCGCTGACCTGACTGCCCGCGTTCAGGACAAGCTGGCCAGTGCCGGCGGTGACGATATCGCCGTTATGGGTCGCGATGGTCGCATGACCCCGGTTCGTCATCTGTCCGGCGGTGGTGCCGGTCGAAACCAGCGCCGTCCCCCGACCGACACGCAGCGAATCCATCACGCCAGAGGAATTGCCGTCATAATGCAACACGCCGCCGCCCGTCACGGCCACCGCGCCGCCCAGCCGGACGCCGTCGACGTTCAGCGTAACGCCGGGAGCCATCGAGAAACTCAGCGTCTCGCCATCCCGCCAGCCACGCATGACCGGAGCCGCCTGCGGGTTGTCGGGATCGACGGCGGCCGTCAGGCGATAGCCGTCATGGGCCGCGCGCACCTCGGCCAGAGCCAGATCGCTTCCGATGGTCAGTTCGACAGAGGGCTGCGAAGGGTTGGCGGGCAGGATGACGCGAACATTCGTTTCGTCCCCCACGGCCTGCCGGTTGTCGGGGTCGAAATCGTTGCGCCTGCTCCAGATCCTGGCGTCATCGTCCCAGACACCGTTGCCCTGGCCATAGCCGTTTTCATCCTGCGGGGGTTCGTTGTTCAGGTAAAGATCCAGCGGGGTTTCCTGCGCCACCGCGCCGGTTGCGCCGAAGATCGCAAGCCCCAGCGACACCAGCGCGGTGCTCATCATATAGCGGGCACGATGGCCGGACAGGGACCGATGCGGAACGAAACGGGCGTTGAACATGAAGCCAGCCTTGCAGGAAACGAAAGGAACAGGCTGCTGCCTAACATCAATTCGTCTGCAATTCGAGACGTTACGAATCGTCAACTTGAAGAAAATGCGCGATTGCATGCCGGTTTGCCACGCTTTCGCCGTCCCGCGCGTCCCTATCCGCCGCCTTCGGCCAGAATTCCGTCCATCAGGGCCACGAAACGCTCGACCTCGGGCGAGGCGCGCACGGGCGCGGCGACCGGCACCGAGGCCGCCGAAACCGCCTGCGCGTTCATCTTGCGATCCGACCAGGCGCGCAGGTCGCCGATGGTGTAATTGCGCAGGAACGGGTTGGCCGAGACGACCGCCGCGCCCATCACCTCGCCCACCGGGCGCGAGGGATCCGCCGCCAGCGCCTGGCTGGCCCCCATCGGGCCGAGGAAATGGGCAAGGTAGAGGTTGCCCGGCGTCGTCGGATGGCCGCGCGCGCGCAGGAACGCCTCGTTTTCCTGGGCAAGGCTGCGCACCATCTGGCGCGACAGGTCCGGGTCCAGCCGCAGGTCCAGCAACTGGCGGCGATCCATCGTCGCGACCAGATCGGGGCGGTAGGTGCGCATCATCCGCAGCCATGTGCTTTCGATGAACTGCCCCAGCCCGGTCGCGGTCGAAAGCGGGTTGCGCGCCGTCGGATTGCCCGCGCTTTCGACATGGATGATGCGGCCGATCAACGCCTCGACCGCGTTCGAGGCCAGCACCTCGCTGCCGCCGGTCATCAGCGGGATCGGGTCCAGGGCCGCGCCGTCCTTCAGAAGCTGGAAGGACAGCCCGGTGACGTCGTCCTGCGCCGCGACGCGCCCGATGACGGTGCCGGGCTTGACCTCTGCGCCCCGCCTGATCGCGGGCGGCGGGTCTTCCAGCCCGCGATAGAGGCTGACGAAACCGTCGGCATGGTCGATGCGCAACTCCAGCCCGTCGCCCCCCTCCCGAAGATCGGCGATGCGGCCCGCGGCGACGGCGGCGACGGGGCTGCCCTGCGCGGCCTGCCAGACGACGCCCCCGCCCTCGCCCTGGGCCGAGGGCGGCGCGAATCGGCGGCTGAGAACGCCCGAGACCGGAACGCTCATCGCCGGACGCCCCGCCGCGCCCGCGACGCGCGCGCCGGGGGCGTGGCAGTCATAGCCGCCCTCGCGCTGCGGCACGACATAACAGGGCTTGTCGCCGGACGGGCCAGTGACGCCGACGAAAAGGATCTGCCCCGCCCCTTGCGCCCCCGGACCGGGCTGGTTGGCAAAGACCAGTTGCAGCCGGTCGCCCTCGGCGGCGAAGGCGTCCAGGTCGTGGACGCGCGACATCAGCGCAATGGCCTCGCCGATCAGCTCGCTGGATACGCCCTGGCGGATGGCCGCGCTATAGATCACGTCCAGCAGGCGGAACTGCGGCGTATCGCCCTGCACGCTTTCGCTGGCCGATTCGCTCATCAGCGGCTGGTCGGCCCAGGGATCGGCGGCGGGAACAAGCTGCCCGCTGGCGCCCATGCCAAGCGAGCCGACATATTCCCCGCCCCGATACAGCGACAATTGCAGCACCTGCCGCGCATCATCGGCCTGCACCCTGTAGCGCAGCGCCAGCAGGGAACTGCCGGGCAATTCGGGCTGCACCTCCATGACCGAGACCAGGCGGTCGCGCACCCTTTCCGCGGTGGTTTCGTCAAAGCCGTTGTTGCGCAGCAATCGGGCGATATCGGTGGGCAGGCGCACTTGCAGGATCAGTTCCTGCCACAGCGCGGGGCGGATGGCGGGCTCGCGGGTAAAGGCGATGCTGGAAGACTGGCGCGCATCCGGGTCGGCGGGCGGGGCAAAGCCCGGCGCGGGCAGCGGGGCCGAGGCGTCGAACAGCCGCTCGCGCGAGCGTTCGGCCTGAAACAGCGCGAATTCCTCGCGCGTGGTGGGCAGGGCGGCGACAAGGCGGCGTTCGCGCACATGCAGGTCCTCGCGCACCACCGTCAACCGCTCGGGCGAGGGGTTGCCGACGCGGGTCACGGCCAGGTCGTCGGGACCGGACAGGCGGTGGCCGGTGCGCGCGGCGCCCTCGGCCCCCGGAATGATCATCGGATCGCCGGGGATATCGGTGAAGGTATCGGCACGCACGATGGGGGCCAGTTCGAACTCGCCCTCGACCGGCACGATGCTCAGGTCGTCGTCGCTGCGCGCCAGCCGTTCCATCAGTTGCGGCCCGGCCCGGTGCCAGAGGATGGTGCCCGCGACTGCCAGCGCAAGCATCAGTGCGCCGCCCCGCAGCGCGCCCATGCGCTGGCGGCGGCGGCGCGCGCCCTTGCCCATGCGTCGGAATTGCGGGTCGATCTCGATCATGGCGCTATCGGAACAGTCCCGACCCCCCGAAACTGGGCGAGATCGTGGGCGGAGCAGGGGCCGCCGCCGGCTGCCCGCTTCCCCCCCCGGCGCCACCCCCGGCGGGCTGCGTCGCCGCGGGACGCGATGCCGCCGCCGCGCCGGAAGGCCGCCCACCGCCGCCGCCGCGCGGGGCCGAAGGGGTCGCGGCAGGCGCGGCCACCGGCACCGGATCGCAGCGGATATCGTCCCGCCCGATGATCTGGCGGTAAAGCGCAAGCTCGGCATTGGTGGTCGCGGCCTGCCCGCCCGCCTTGGCGAAGTAGCGCTGGACCGCCGCGACCGAACCCCTGCCCCATACCCCGTCGATGGCGCTGGCGTAGCATTCCATCCGGGCAAGCTCGGTCTGGATGGCAGCCGCGACCTGTTCGGGGTCGGGATCGAAGGCGCCCTCGGCCAGCATCTGAGCATAGATGCCGGGGTTGTCCCGGCGGATGCCCGCACGCTCTGCCGCATCGACGCCAAGGGGACCGGACTGGACTTGCGGGCGCGGGATGGCCTGTTCGCCGACGATGATCGAGGGTTGGGGCAGCCCCGGACGCAAAGGCTGGACCGAGCGGTCCTGCATCCCGTCGACCAGCGCGGCGGTCTGCGGGGCAGGCAGGTCGGCGGGACGGGCCGCGACCTCTTGCGCGGTGATGCGGGGGGCGTTGCGCATGGATTGGGCGGTGCTGATGATGATGACGTCATTGGCCACCGGCTGCAACGCGCTGGCCGAGGGCGTGGCTGGCGCGCTGCGGGCGACACCCAGCCCCGCCTGGCGGAAGGCGGCCTCCCACCCCTGCGGGGGGCCTTCCGTCGCCGTCAGAACCCGGCGCGCGAAGTCCCGCGGCTCGCATCCCGGACCCCCGGCGGGATAGACCACCAGCCAGTCGCCCGGCCCGCCGAAATCACGGCCCGATACCGCCATGTTCGTGCCGCAGATGTTCAGCGCCACCACCGCCCGGCCCGGATGGGCTTGCAGGTAATCCGCCAGCACCAGCCCGTCCGGCAGATCGGGGTCCGGCAAGGCGATGCCGCCGTCCTGCCGCGCGACGGGACCGGAATGATAGGTCACGCGCAGATCGCCCGCGATCTCGCCGCGCAACGATGCGGGCGCGACCGGCTGCGCGCCCCATTCTTCGGCGACCAGCGCCAGGTCGGGTCCCGGCATCTCGCGCGTCGAAATGACGACCCTGTCCCGCGTCGAGGCGACGACGCTTTCACGCGCAACCCCGGCCTGCGCCATCGCCAGAAAGGCGACGGCCAGGACCGCGACATTGCCCGTGAAACCCATCCTCATGACCCAGATCCCAAATGTTCAGCCCGGCCGGGGCGATACGAATACCGTCCAGTTGTCTTGCTCTTGCGTGTCCACCTCGATGAAGCGCGCATCAAGATAGCCGCGAAGCAGGCAATCGCCCTGCGTCTCGATCACGAAGCGGCGGGGCGAGACGCAAAGCGGAATCGAACCGGACAGGGCCTCTTTGCCAAATACATCGGCGGCAAACACGTAAAAATAGCGCGATTGCAGGCTTTCGCGGATCAGCGTGGCGCATTGGTTCGGCGCGACCCGCCACCAGCCGCGCGTGACGAAGGCGTCGTCGCCCGCAGGGACGCGCGCCGGTTCGGCGACGGCGATGTTCAGCACGTCGAAGCTTTGATTGCACAGCCGCAGGGACGCATCGGCGGCGCCGCCCGACGCGGCCAAGGCACCCATCGCAAGGCCAAATGCACCCGGAAGCTTCATTTCATCCCCTGTGACATCCTGTGAATTGAGCTAGCACGCCAGCCATGCTATGTCGCCCCCAAAGGACGGTGCGCGTGTGCATAAGCCCGCAGGACCTGACAGACAGGAGCAGCGCTTTCAATGTTTCGCGCGACATCTGCCCGGATCGCCGCAAGCGTGCTGATGCTTGCCATGCCCCTGCCCGCCGTGGCGCAGGACCACGCCCTGGTGCTGGAGCTGAACAACGCCCAGGATATCGAGGGCGACATCTGCGAACTGACCATCCTGACCGAGAACGCCACCGGCACGGCGCTGGAGCGCGCGGCCTGGCAATTCGCGATCTTCGACGCCGACGGACGGGTGCGCGCCCTGCCCGTCATCGACTTCGGCGCGCTGCCCGAAGGCAAGACCAAGCTGGTCACCATCGGCATGCCGGGGCGGTCCTGCACGCAGGTTTCGCGCATCGTGGTCAATGACGTCGCCGAATGCCTGATCGACGGGGAATCCCGGCTGGATCTGTGCCTGACGGGGCTTTCCACGCGCTCGCTGGTCGATATCGCCTTCGGTCTCTGATTTCCCAGGACGATCATCATGTTCCTTCCCTCTACCCTCCAGGACCTTCCCGCGACCGCGATCACGGTTTTCGTGGCGCTTGGGCTGCTGTCGGTGGTGACGGTCACCGTCGGTGCCTACAAGATCGCGCAATTCCGCCGCCTTGGCGTTGGCCGCCACCGCATCGGCGAGGAAATCCTGGACGACTGGCTGAATGGCCGCCCCAACGAAGCCGTGCGCAAGGCGGGCGCGGAAAACACCGTGCTGGCCCGCGCCCTGTCGGCTGTCATGGCCGGGCTGCGCGCCCGCCCCGGCGATCATGCCTATGGCGAGGAACTGGGCCGGCAATCGGCGCTTTACGACCTGACGGCGATGGGCGCGCGGATGCGCATCCTGGAGGCCGTCGTGCAGGGCGCGCCGATGCTGGGGCTGCTGGGAACCGTGATCGGCATGATCGACGCCTTCGGCAACCTTGCGGCCAGCCAGCAGATGGCCGACCCGCGCCTGCTGGCGGGCGGCATCTGGACCGCGCTGACGACGACCGCGCTTGGCCTTGCCATCGCGCTGGTTGCCTATTTCCTGGCCAACTGGCTGGAGGGCCGGATCGAGGATGAGCGGCTGACCATCGAAATGGCCATCTCCAGCGCGATCCACGGCCGGGTCGGCGCCAACGGCAACCCGCGCTGAACGGCCCGGCCATGAGCCAGTCGATCCGCAAGCTCGAGCTTCCCCGTTCGCGGCGGCGCTATCGCTTCATGCTGACGCCCTTCGCGGACACGATGTTCCAGTTGCTGATCTTCTTCATGCTCTCGGCCAATCTGACGCCCTATTCGCTGCTGTCGATCCGCAACGGCGCGCTCGCCGCGCCGGGCACGGGGGGGGCCGAGGGTGCGGACGATACGCCCGTCTCGGACCCGATGGCGACGGCGGTCTGGTCGGTGGGCGCCGACAGCATCGTCGCCAACGGCCAGCGTTTCGGGCTGGAACGTATCCCCGAACTGGCCCGCGCCCTGCGCACCCAGGAAACGGCCGAGGTGTTGCTGATCTCGCAACGGGGGGCCAGCGTGCAGATGCTGGTCTCGATCCTGGAAATCCTGACCGAAAACGGCATCGACGCGGTCCGCGTCGCCGACGGGGCGATGCAATGAGGTCGCTGCTTCCCCCCCGCCGCCGCCTGAACAGCATCGATTCGTCGATGGCGATCGTGAATATCGTGCTGCTGCTGATCTTCTTCTTCGTCCTTTCCGGGCAGGACATGAACCCGGAAGGCGGGCTGGACCTGTCCGAGACCCGGCGCCTGCCCCCGGACCGGCTGCCCTCGCCCATCCTGGTGGTCGGCGGCCAGGGCGAATGGCATCTGGACGGCCAGCCGATCACCCCCGAGTTGCTGCCCGTCGCGCTGGCCCAGGCCGGAAACGGTGCCGGGCTGTATCTGATGATCGACCGCACCGCACCGGCCAGCCAGTTGATCGCCACGCTGAACCGCCCCGAACTGGACGGGCTGGATATCCGGCTGGTTACCCTGCACCAGGAGGGCGCCCCATGATCGGCCAGTCCTCGCGCCTGCAACGCCGGCATTGGGCACAGGCCGCCGCCCTGTCCATCGGGCTGCATGGGGCCGCCATCGCCGGACTTGTCTACGATCCGCTTCAACGCCTGCCTTCGCCGGGAAATACCCAGCCCCCGCAGATCTCGGTCGAGACCCTGATCCCCGAGGGCGGGCCCGATGGGAAAACAGACAGCGCGGACGAGGGCATGGCCGCCGAAACCCCGCCCGCCACCGCCGCGGTGGAGCCGCCCCAACACCCGCCGGCACCAGAGATTCCGTCCCATCCGCAAACCCGGATCGTGACCGGGACCAGCGAATGGGCGGTCGTCACCCGCCCCATGCCCAACCTGCCCGCAAACCCCCAGGCGGTCGCCCTGCCCGACCCCGAAAGACCGGACCTGCCCGATCAAGGCCCGGATGCGACAGGCCCCGATGGCGCACCGCTGGACCCGCGACTGGCCGAGCTTGTCGTCCATATCCGCCAGAGCCTGGATCAATCCTGCCTTCTTGCCCTGCCCCAGTTGATCGGTCAGAACGAATTGCAACTGACCGTGCTGGCCGATGACGACCGCCGCATCGCCACCTTCGCCGAGGAACTGTCCCACGCACTGGAAAGCCCCCTACCCGAACAGCGCGTCCTGCTGGACCGGCGGCAATGCCCTGGACTGACCTTTGCCCGGCGGGCGCAGCACTACCCGATCTTCGGCCTTGGCGTGCAATTGCAGGCGGACGAGATCGACAGCGGCGGATCCCTGGTCGGGCGCATTGCCAAGGGCGCGGGTCATTACAACACCTTGCTGCTGGTCGACGACAACGGCGTGGTTCAGGACCTGCGGCGATTCCTGATCGTGCAGGGCGGCGAGGTCGCCTTCGACATTCCGATGGCGCGGGTCGGCGCAACCCGCGACACCAGCCAGTTGCTGATCGCCATCGCCACCCCTGGGCGGATCGAGAGCGTGACGGCCAACGCCGGACGCCTGGCCAGCGACTTCTTTCCCGCCCTGATCGCCGAACTGGACGACAGCGCGCTGATCGGCCTTGGCAGCGTCTATGTCCGCTAAGGCATTCCGGCAATGACATCGGCCCGCCTTGCGCCGGGAAATGGGCAAGACCGAAGGACCGCGGCATTGCGGCAATCCGATGAATTCAGGCGATGCCGCGGCCGCGATCAGTTGCTGTGCCATGCCACCTGGCTGACAAGCTGGTTGCAGGCCTCTTGCTTGCTGGAAAAGACGCTGGCCGTGTCGAAGGTCGATTTCACGTCTGACCTTGCCTTCGCCAACACCGCGTCATCCGCACCCAGTTCGCGGGCGGCGGTGATGTTTTCATTGGCATCCTGCTTCATCCGCTGCGCGCCGGAATAGCCGCCCGCATAGCCCGCGCATTGCTGCGCGGCCAGTTCGGCGGCAGCGGCCAGCCGCGCGCGCTGTTCCATCGGGGATTTCGGCGGTGAAACGCCGCAAGCCGCAACGAATGCCAGGGGTAAGAGCAGAAACAGCCGGGAATATGTCATATCAACCTCTTGCAGGTAGAGTGCGCAACGTGATCGCACCCTAGCCTGTCAAAAGTTAATATTCTGATAATGCCCGGATTTTTATTGTATTTATTCGGCGACTGCCTTCTTACGCGATCTGGATTTGGGCTTTTCGGTCCCGAAACGATAGGCGAACTTGCCGTCCTTCAACTCGATGGTGACATCCTCCATCGCGCCACCCGCGACCATGCGGGCCAGAACCTCGCGCGACAGATCGGGCAGGATCGAGTTGGTGATGATATTGTCCACCATCCGCCCGCCGCTGTCCGGGTCGCGGCATTGATCGACGATATGGGCGATGACCTCGTCCGACCAGCCCAGCCTTGCGCCATGCGCATCCTGCATCCGCCTGACGAT
Organism: uncultured Paracoccus sp.; assembly: GCF_945915435.1. Taxonomy (GTDB): domain Bacteria; phylum Pseudomonadota; class Alphaproteobacteria; order Rhodobacterales; family Rhodobacteraceae; genus Paracoccus. The sequence continues at coordinate 55,621 of NZ_CAMEFG010000015.1, forward strand.
GGCGCCCAGTTTCAGGCGGGTGATGCCCTCCAGCACCTCGCGGCTCAGCGGGTAATAGGGGATGGTCACGATCCGGCCCAGCAGGGCGGGTGGAAAGACCCGCAGCAGTTCAGGCTTGAGCCGCAGGTCCAGCGCGGCAAGATCGGGGTTGTCGCCCGCCGCCATGATCACATCGGTTCCGACATTGGATGTCAGCAAGATCAAAGTGTTGCGGAAGTTGATCGGGCGGCCGTTGCCGTCCTCCATCATGCCTTTGTCAAAGACCTGGAAGAACAGCTCATGCACGTCCGGGTGGGCCTTTTCGATCTCGTCAAGAAGGACGACGGAATAAGGCTTGCGGCGCACGGCCTCGGTCAGCCGCCCGCCCTCGCCATAGCCGACATAGCCCGGCGGCGCACCTTTCAGCAGGCTGACGGAATGGGCCTCCTGAAACTCGGACATGTTGATTGTGATCACATTCTGCTCGCCGCCGTAAAGCTGTTCGGCAAGGGCCAGCGCGGTTTCCGTCTTGCCGACGCCCGAGGGACCGGCCAGCATGAAGACGCCGATGGGTTTGTTCGGGTTCGACAGGCCCGCGCGGCTGGTTTCCACCCGTTTCGCGATCATCTGCAAACCATGATCCTGACCGATCACGCGCTCGCGCAAATGGTCTGCCAGCCCAAGGATCGCCTGCAATTCATCGGCAACCATGCGGCCCGCCGGAATCCCGGTCCAGTCGCTGATGACGGATGCCACGGCCTGCTCATCGACATGCGCGTAAACCATGCGGTCGTCGGGATGGGTGGCGGCCAGTTCGCCCATTTTCGCCGTCATCTCGGCGCGCAACGCATCGGGGTCGAAATCCTCGCCCGCTTCTTCGGCAAGGCGCTGGCGCAGAGCGACGATCTGATCGACGACCTGCTTTTCACCCTCGAATTTCGATTCCATTTCAACCAGTTCCGCTGCCTTCGCCTCGCGTTCCGCGCGGGCCTCGGCCAGCCGGTCGTCGGCGCGTTCGCCCAGATCCTCGGCGGCCAGTTTCGCCGCGATTTCCGTGTCCAGCGCGTTGATCGCATCGCGAAGATCGGCGATGCGCGCAGGCGTCGCGCTTTGGCTGACCGCCACCCGCGCGCAGGCCGTATCCAGAAGCGACACCGCCTTGTCCGGCAGTTGCCGCGCCGGGATATAGCGCGCCGACAGCTTCACTGCCGCGATCACCGCCTCATCGGAAATGCGGACCTTGTGGTGGTCCTGCATCGGGCCAAGCACGCCCCGGATCATGTAGCAGCATTGCTCGATCCCCGGTTCATCCACCTGAACCGGCTGGAAGCGGCGGGTCAGGGCGGGGTCTTTCTCGAAATAATTGCGGTATTCGGCCCATGTCGTCGCACCGATGGTGCGCAGGGTGCCGCGCGCCAGCGCCGGTTTCAGCAGGTTCGCGGCGTCGCCCGTGCCCGCCGCGCCACCCGCGCCGACCAGCGTATGCGCCTCGTCTATGAAAAGGATGATCGGGACGGGCGAGGACTGCACCTCGTCGATGACAGAGCGCAGGCGCTGCTCGAACTCGCCCTTCATGCTGGCGCCGGCCTGCATCGCGCCGATGTCCAGCATATGCAGGCGCATCCCTTGCAGGGCGGGCGGCACCTCGCCCGAGGCCAGCCGCTGCGCGAAGCCTTCGACCACGGCGGTCTTGCCCACGCCCGCCTCGCCGGTCAGGATGGGGTTGTTCTGGCGGCGGCGCATCAGAACGTCGATGATCTGGCGGATTTCGTCGTCGCGGCCATGCACCGGGTCCAGCTTGCCCGCCGCCGCATCCGCCGTCATATCGACCGAGAAACGGCCAAGCGCGGTCGTCGCGCCGTCCTGCCGCCCCTCGCCCCCGGCGGTCAGGCCCGAGCCGTCCATCGGGCGCATTTCCTCTTCCTCGGACGAGGACCAAAGCTGGCGCGCCTCTTTCCCCAGTTGATCGACCGAGATCTCGCCAAAGACAGGGCAATAGACCACCAGTTCGCGCCGCAGATTGCCGTCGTTGAGCAGCGCGACCAGCAGATGCCCGGTGCGGATCTGGGTTTCGCCAAAGAACAGCGTCGCATAGGTCCAGGCGTGGTTCAGCCCGTCGGCAAGGCTGTCGGCGATGCCCGGCACTTCGGTCACGTTCTTGCGCAGGCCCGCCATCGCGCGGTCCAGATCCTTCAGCACCCGGCCCCGGTCCAGCCCCAACTCGCGCAGGGTCACGGAAATATCGCAATTCTGGTTCGAGATCGCATAGAACAGCCAGTGGCACAACTCGACATTGCGGTTCCCCTCGCCCCGCGCGTGGCGCATGGCTTGCAGGAAGGCGTCATAGCCCAGCCGGTTCATCTTGCCGGCGAATTTCTCGATGCTGATCGCGGTCATACGACCTCCTTTGGCCGCGTCAGGCGGCGTTCATCATTCCGCTGTCCAGCGCCAGCGCGAAACGCGCGGCCTCGACATAACCACCCGGATCGGCCTGTGCGCCACCCGGCAGCGCGGCCATCCATCCCAGGTCGGCGCTTTCACCCAGCCGCGCGGGGGGTATCGCATCGGCGGGCAGGGAAAGCGCGATCTCGACCTCGTAAGTCTTGCCAAGATACCAGAAAACCACATTCGCAAGCTGCCCGTAACCCTCGGCACCGGGCAGGAAGTCACGATACTCCCGCAGGTCGCGCGCCCGGACATGCAGCCGGACCTTTTCGCCGACGGACCGGATGCGCGCGCCCAGGTAGGTGCTGCGCCCCAGGTCGCCGCGCTGGCCAAGGGCGCTGACATCCTCGGCGTCGAACTCCATCCACGATGGCACATGTTCCTCGACCGCGAAGGGGATGCCGAAATACTGGCGCAGCATCTGTTCCAGCCGGATGCCGCTGCGCACCCGCCCGCCGAAGATCGACACCAGCGGCAGGCGCGCGATATCGGGAAAGCGGTCGTGGTCGCGATAGGCGGGCGAGCCGATGCCCGAAATCGCCCCGACATAACGCGCGAAACGGTTGTTCTGCGGGTGGTCGAACTGGCTGATCGCGTGATTGTCCGACCAGGCGCGGAAAAAAAGCTGGTAGAAGCGCGTGGCGAAGATGTCGGTGAAACGGACGAAGGCATCCTCGCCTTCCTCAAGCCAGCGGGCGGCTTCCTCGGTCGTGTTCAGGGGCAGCGCGCCGTTCGGTCCGAAAAAGCCGATGAATTGCGCGCGCAGGTCCGGCACATTGCGGCGCGTTCCGTCGGTCGAGGAAAATTCGGACGCGGGAAAACCCAGGCCGGGATCCTGCCCAAGCCGCACGGGTTCGTCGGACAGGCGGCGCGAGCGCCCGATGGGGGGCTTGTCGGCGTTCTCGCGTTCGATCCTGCGCAGGATCGCAAGGAATCCGGCGTCCGAGGCGATCATATCAGCGGCCCCCTGCCGCTGCGGGGCGTCCAACGCTTGATCAGCCCGCGCTGCTGGCTGACGATAACGGTCTGGGTGAAGCTGTTGACATTGGCATATTCGGCAAAGAACCGATCCAGCACGGCGCCCAGCAGGATGATGCCGCTGCCCTCAAATGCGGCCTCGTCCATCGTCACGGTGATTTCCAGCCCGCGCGCGGGGAAATAACCATCCTCGCGCCGGATCGAGCGCGTGACGGGCCGCGTCGAAAGCGACTTGATACCCGCAATCTGCGCCTCGGCCACGTTGTCGGAAAGATCGGCGAAAAGCGACAGCAACTCGCGCAGCGCGGCAGCGCTGTCGCCGGTGCCGCGGTCGTCCAGGCCGAAATGGTTCAGGCCCAGATAGCTGATCAGGCGCCAGTGAACTTCGCCCTGCGTCATGCGGTGCGGGGCCTCGCGGTCGATCTCGGTCATCGGCTCGCGCGGACGGGTCGGGCCGCTGACGCAATCCAGCGAAACGGTGACGTCATTCGTCATGTGGAAGTCGTCCGAACCGGCGATCGGCAGGTAAGCGGGCAGATGGCGGTTCGAACACAGCGTCTTGACCTGCAACCGCTGCGCGCGCCCGGCGGCCTCGGTTTCGGGCGGCTCATAGATCGAGATGAAGGTCTCGGTCCCCCGATAATCGTGGCGCATGCCCGTCTGCCGTTCCGATTCCGTCAGGCGGCGCGGGCGGCGGCGATAGGTGTAATACATCATGTTGCGCTGCGCGCTTTGCCCCGGCGGCAGGGCATAAAGCGGATAGACCTCGACCTTGCTTTTCGCGGTGCCGTAGCTGGCATGGACGCGCAGGATGCGCTGCACCTCGTAATGGGTCAGGGGCGAGCTGTCCGGCGTCACCACATATTCATGCCGCCGGTCGTCCAGCCGCACCTGGTTCGAACTTTCCTCGAACAGGTTGATCGCTGGGGCGCAGAACAGGCGGACATGGCTGGCATCGACATGTTTGGTCAGCGCTTCGTCCGCGCGGCCGAACTCGATAACCAACTGGAATTCCTGCGCCTTGATCCGGCGCAACACGTCGCGCAACCCGGTCAGGCGAAAGCCCAGGAACTTGCGCGGAAAGACGAACATGTCGCGCAGAAGGGCAAAGCCCTCGAACAGGCGGCGGTCGATGCCGAACAGGTTTTCCTGCGCGTCAAAGCCGATCTGCTGCAACTGGTCGGGTGACAGGCGAATGAATACCGGGTCGCCCGTCGCGGACAGATAACGCAGCGAAATGCGCAGGCAATCGCAATGGATCTGTTCGTAAAGCGCGACCGCATCGGGCAGGCTGCCGGTCAAATGGACGGTCAGCGCATCCAGCTTGAGATCGGCGATCTGCTTGCCGGTCATGTGGGCAAAGTCGATCTGCAACCCGGCGCGCGTCTTTTCCGTGGGGTCCTGCCCCAAGCTGCCGATCACGGCGGGGCGGTCGTGGTAAACGGCGGCCTTGCGTTCCAGCGGCCAGATTTCCAGCGGCGCGCAAAGGCTGAACTGGCAGGACACGCGCTGGTCGGCGTCGCGGAAACGGGCGTCCATGTATTCGCCGAGCTGAAAGCGGATGCCGTCGTCCAGATCGCGCCGGTCGACGGGTGCGCGGGCCGAAACCAGCATGATCGAGGGGATCGGCGCCAGCGCCTCGGGGAAGACATGTTCCAGCAATTCGCGGGTGAAGCCGTCGAATTCCTCGTCCAGCTTCAACTGGACGCGCGCCGCCATGAAGGCCGTGCCCTCCAGCAGGCCGGCGATCCAGGGATCGGTGTTTTCGCGCAACAACCCGCCAAGCCGGTCAGCAAGGCCCGGATATTCCTCGGCGAATTCGGCCGAGCGTTCATAGAGCAGCGCAAGCTCGCGGTTATAGGCGTCGCGGAAGGCCTTTCTCATGCGTCACCCTGCATGCGCTTCATCTGGATCTTGCCCAGCGAAGGATCGACCTCGGCCAGAAACTCCATCGCGATATCGGTGGGGCTGGAAATCATCTCGGCCTGGATTTCAAAGGTGACGCGCTGGTCGGGGCTGGGGTCTTCCTCGCGCACGCGGACCTCGAGCGTTTCGGGGCGCAGGCGCGGCTCATTGCGGATCAGCGCGGCCCGGATCGAGCGGGCAAGATCCGTCATCGTGGTATTGGCGCGCCAGATGCTTTCAAGGTCCTGAAAGCCGTAGTTCACGATGGATTCGCGGACATGGGGCGCATCGTCCAGGTCGGAAACCGTATCCAGCCGGATGGTGTTCATCAGGCTGGCGATATCGCGCGCCAGATCGCGGCGCAGCGAGGCGTCCGAGGCCCCCTCGCGCCGTTTCTGGCTGCGCAGGGTCAGGTCGCGGTCGCCGTCGTGGTAATGACGGCCGGGATCGCGCGAATCCTTCTGCTCGGCGGCGGCGCGAAAGACATGCATCAGCGACATCTGGCGCAACCCGCTGCGCTCGGCGAATTCGTAAAGTCCCCTGCCGCGCCAGGCGCGGTCGGAATCCGGTCGTGACACCATGCTACAGCCCCAAATCCTGTGACCGGCGAACCGTGCCCCGGCAAGGGCGAAGCCGGCGACAAGATGCGCCGGCCCCCTTCATGTCTACAGGCGCAGGCGTTGCGCCGATCAGGCGCCCCACTCGACGTTTTCTGCGATGTCGTAGCCGGTGGACGAGCTTGCACCCGGTGCGCCGCTGTCTTCCTGCGGGGTATAGGTGATTTCGAACTTGCGGAAGTTCAGCGTCACCGTTTCCTGGATGCGATCCAGGCCGTCTTTCGACCCGCCGGTGGTGTAGCTGGTGATCATGACGTTTTCCAGCTTGAGGACGAAATACTCAAGCGGGGCGCCGCCACCGGCCTTGCGCACGATCAGCTGGGCGTTTTCGATATGCTCGCCCGAGCAGGCGCGCTTGACCAGATCGGTGGTCGCACGGTCGACGTATTTGGTCAGGGTGATGTCGCCGACATTGACCTTGCCGCCGCCGCCGCCCTTGCCCAGGTGGGTGGTGCCCGACTGGGTCAGGCCCCAGTTCCAGGCCAGGACGTCGATGTCGTCCTTGAAGGTCGAATCCTGCGATTCACCTTTGATGTTGTTCGAGAACTTCAGAAAAATATCAACAGCCATTTAAGTTTCCTCTGCGGAAGTGGTGGTGGTGGTGGAACCGTTTATTTGCCTTTCGGCAGTTTCGAGACGAGGGACATGCCGACGTCCATGCCTTCTAGCTGGAAGTGCGGCTTGAGGAAGAACTTGCCCATATAGTAACCGGGATTCTCTTCATCCTCAACGACTTCCACCCGTGCGCCCGCCAGCGGTTTCTTCGCCTTTTCCCGCTCACTGGCGCTTTCGGGGTTGCCCGAGACGTATTTGTTCACCCAGGTCTGAAGCTGGGTTTCCAGTTGGATGCGATCGGGGCTTTGGCCGATCTTGTCGCGCACCATACACTTGAGATAGTGACTGAAACGCGACACGGCGAAGATATAGGGCAGGCGCGAGGACAGGTTGTCCGAGGCCGTCGCCAACTCATCAACGTATTTCTTGGGGCGATACAGCGACTGCGCGCCGATGAAGGCGGCCTTGTCGGTGTGCTTGCGATGGATCAGGCCGATCAGCCCGGCCTTGGACAGTTCGCCCTCGCGCCGGTCGGTGATCGACACCTCGGTCGGGCATTTCAGTTCCTTGGAACCGTCGCCGGTGTCGAAGGTATGGGTCGGCAGGTTCAGCACCTCGCCCCCCGACTGGACGCCGCGGATCTGCACGGTCCAGCCATATTCCTTATGCGCGCGGTTGATGTTCGTCGCCATCGCATGGACGGCGTTCATCCAGCCGTATTTCTCGCCCGCGCGGCCATCGGTTTCTTCCTCGAAGTTGAACTCCTCGACGACCGAGTTCGAGTTCTGGCCGTAAGGCTCGCGCGCAAGCACGCGCGGCATCACCAGCGCCAGATAGCGCGAGTTCTCGGAATCGCGCAGGCTGTTCCAGGCGGCATAATCGGGCGTGTCGAAGATTTCCGACAGGTCCGGGGGGGTGCCGATCTCGTTCCAGTTGTCCATGCCCAGCAGTTCGGGCGCGGCCGACGAAATGAAGGGCGCATGCGCCGCCGCGGCGATCTTGCCCATATCGCGCAGCAGCGCGACGTCGGCGGTGCCGTGGTCGAAGTAGTAATCACCGATCAGCGCCCCGAAGGGGTTGCCGCCAAGCGTGCCGAACTCTGCCTCGTAGATGCGCTGGTGCAGGGGCGACTTGTCCCATTTCGCGCCCGGATAGCGCCGCATCATCTGTTGCAGTTCTTTCTTCGAGACGTTCATCACCTTGACGCGCAGGCTGGCGTCGGTTTCCGAGTTGTTGATCGTATAGGCCAGACCACGCCACGAGGATTCCAGCTTCTGGAATTCATCGTTGTGGATGATCTCGTTCATCTGCTGGGTCAGCTTCTGGTCCAGCTTGGCCAGCATCGCGTCGATCGTGTCGATCACATCCTCGGCGATCAGGGTCTCATCGTCCAGCGCCTCGCGCACCAGGGCGACGACGGCATTGTCCACCTCTTTCGCCGCGACCTCGGTGCGGGGCTTGATCGTCTGGCGCAGGATATCCGAAAACTCGTCAAGTTCGGACAGATCCTGTTGGCCCGGTTGGGTCCTGACTTCCTGGGCCATTATTCTTCCCCACCTTCTTGCGTCTTGTTGCGTTCGGCAAGGGCGGCCATCAGTTCGGGATCGTTCAGCAACTGCCGGATCTGTTCCTGCGCCTTGGGTTTCGAATTCATGTAGCGTTGCAGGTTCGCCAGATGCTCGCGCGCTTCCAGCAGCTTCTTCAGCGCGGGAACCTGGCGGGCGATCTGCGCCGGGTTGAAATCGTCCATCGAGGTGAACTCCAGCGAAACGCCCATGCGCCCCTCGCCTTCGCCCAGCTTGTTTTCGACGTTGAAGGCGACGGCGGGGCGGACGCTTTCGATATAGTCGTCCAGCGTCGCGGCCGTGACATCGACGAAGTCGCGTTCCTCCATCGGGGCCTTTTCGACCGTCGAGGCGTTGCCCGACAGATCAGACATCACCCCCATGACGAAGGGCAGTTCGACCATCTTCTCGCTGTCATACGGATCTTCGTAAGAAATGTTCACGCGCGGCGGCCGGTTGCGCTTGATGAAGTCCGTGGATTTATCAGAAGCCATTTTCCAGATCCCCAATCTTGATGCAGATGAACGTCAATATTTTCCCCGTGTCAACTTGCATTGGTTCGATTTGCCTATCCTTGTATAGGTTTAGGCGGCAAAATTTCGTTCAAAATCGCATGGAACGTCCTTGTGAGCATGTTTCGCGCCTCTGACAGCAGCACCGGGATGGGGCTGGCAGGCTCATTTCGCAGATAGAACTCCTCGACGCCCTGCAAGTATCCGGCGAGCTGTTCGCGGCTTTCGATTACCACGGGTTTAGCTTCCGCTGCGTCAGCCGAATCACCTGAAGAATCACCGGCTTGCGGCGCCAGCGACTGCGACAGCATCCGCAGCCGGTCCATGTCGATCGCGAAGTCGCGGCCCTTCCCCAGCGTCAACTCGACCCGCGGGGCGTCCTGGGGCATCAGCAGCTCGATCGCATCGACGATGGACTTGCCGACCAGCAGCCGCGCCTGCACGACCAGCAGCAGCGACAGCGAAGAGGGTTCGTTGCGCGCAAGATAGGCCTCGGCGGCCTGGATCACGGTGCGGGCAGTGCGGTGATCGGGCACCAGCCGGGAACGCGCGCTGACCGGGACGGGCGGTTGCGCCGTCTCGGGGGTGGGGTCCGCGGTCTCGGGCGTCGCCGGTTCGACGGGCGCGGCGGGTTCGGCGGTCCAATGTGGCAGGTCGGGCAGCGCCTCGCCGATCAGGTGCTGGATGTCCGAGATCACTTCAAAGGTCGGGCCGAAATCGGGGGTGAAGGCAAAGGCCCCGTTCGCCCGGCAACTGTCGGCGATCCGTTGCAGCGCCTGCGCGGCGCGGGTCAGCTCGGCGTGAATCGCGGTCACCTGCCGCAGGTTCGCCGGATTGCGCAGCGCCGAGATCAGCGCGCCGGGTTCGGGGATGTTCTCGGCTTCGGACAGGCGGGGCGGCACCGCGCCGGTCGAGACCTGGTATTGCCGGAAGGTCACGTTGGAATTGCCAAGAAGCGGCAAATGGATCAGCGGCATCACCACCGTCGGCTGCTCGGCCAGCGCATCCAGCGCGCCGCGCCGGTCCGAGGGCGAATCCGCGGTCTGCGGATGCACCTCTTCCAGCCGCGACGCCAGCAGGCCGGCCATCGCTTCCAGCGTGGCCGCGAAATCGCCCACCCGGCCCGCCAGGATCTGGAACCGTGCCAGCAGGCCCAGCAGCCGCAGATCGCGCGAGCGGCGCAGCAAATCGGTGATCGCCTGCGTTTCACCGCGCAGATCGACCGAACGGGGGTCGAACAGCCGATCCTCGCCCCCGCCGGGCACATTCGGCGCGCCGGGGGTGAAATAGCGTTCGGGCAGCCGGGATTCGGCCTCGAAATAGTAATCGAGGAAATCGGGATCGTCGGTCTTTTCCAGATCCGGCCCGCAAGGCAGATCGTCGGAAACCGGATCAAGCAACCATTCGAACGCCATCGGCGGCCCTGCTCCTGCTTTGTTCGGCTATTATTGACGCTTTACCGGGGGGTGGCGTCAACCGCGTTTCGGATGCGACGCGCCCGCGGCATCGCGATAGGCCGAGGCGAAATGACTGACGAATTCGTCCAGGATGCCGTTCTCATGCGGCGCGGTCTTGGCGTCCCAGCGCCTCACGAACTCATCCCATGCGCGGGTCTTGCGCCCGGTGCCGAAGCGCCCGCCGTCGCTTGCGGCCTCGATCGCCTCGGGGGCAAGGTCGCCGACAAGCTTCATCAGCGCCGGTTGCAGCGCGGCGAACAGGGCGGACTGATGCTGGCGCATGTCGCGCAGCGCCTCGTCGAAACCGGCGGCGCCGGTCTGGAAACCGGCACGGGGGCGCAGGAACATCGCCTCGATCGCCTGGTCGGGATCGGGAAGGAATTTCAGGGGGTTGTTGTCCTCGGCACCGCGCATGGTGCGTTCACCCACCCGCACGAACTGCTTGGCCGACGCACGGTCGCGCAGCGCCAGCATCACCTCGCTGGTGGCGGCGCGCATGGCTTGGCCAAGGGCGCGGCCCAGATCCTCGGGCGCGACCCCGGCGGCCAGCTCGGGCGGCAGGCCCGCGCCTTCGCAAAAGGCCCGCAGGAAGGCCGGTCCCTGGTCGGCCATCGCCGAAGGCGGCGCGGACACGGGCGGCACGGCAGCCGCAGGGACCGGGCTTTCGGGCAGCGGATTTGCAGGCGCGGGCGGCGCGGACACGGATTCGTGATGTTGCGGAAAGGCCAGGAAGTCCTGCGCGAAATCGGGCTGCGACGGCGCCTCGGCCGGGGGCAGCGGATCGACCGGGGGCAGCCCGCCCATACCGTCCAGCGACCAGGGGTCTTCGTCGGTTTCCTGCGCAAAGACCGGCCCGTCGTAGCTGGGCAGCGAGGTCGGTCGCATCCCCGTCTGCGACGCCTGCGCATCCATCAGCGCCACGACGATATATTGCCCCACCTGGAAACGGTCGCCATGTTCCAGCTTGTGCGGACCGTCCAGCCGGTGCCGCATCCCTTGCAGGAAGGTGCCGTTGGTGGACAGGTCGCGCAGCCACCACTCGCCGCCCTGGAAATAGACGTCGAAGTGATGGCCGGAAATATGCCTGCTGGCGTCGGGCAGCACCCAGCCCATGCCGGGCCGGCGGCCCACTTGCAGCCCGGCTTCCGGCACCTCGATGCTGGCGGGACCGCCGTCATCCAGAACCTGGTAGTTTTCTATCAAGAGTGTAAGCGCCATCAGCCGCTCAATAGATCCTGAAAAGCGATTCGGCCATGTCCAGGAATCGCGCAAGGTAAATGGGACGCCGCGACAGTTCGGCCCGCGCAAGGCAGGACAGCACGGCGCTGTTGACGGCCTGCGGCGTGCGCCACGGTGGCGGGCGCAGGGAATCGTTGGGCGCGGGACCGCCCGTGGACCAGCCCACCGCCAGCCCCAGGAGGACCGAGGGCGAACGCGACGGCGCCCAGAGTGCTTCGCGCATCACCTTGTAGCGGATGCCGGGCACCGGGTTGGCGATCCAGGCGGCGATGTCCTGCATCAGGGGGCGTTCCAGCGGGCTGAGATGATCGGCCATCTGGCGCAGGCACTCATACCCCCACCCCGCCGCCACGGTCGGCAGCGCGGCGAAGGATGTGAAGGTCACCGCCTCTTCGGGCGTGGTCGAGCCGCGAAGGCGGAACAGGTATTGCAGGTTGTCCTCATCCGCGCGGGGGCGGATCTGGGTCAGGTCGCGCACCTGCGGCAGGCTGGCGAAAAGCTCGGCCGGGGTGTCGTAGCGCATGGACCTGCGCGGCGGGTGCGTCTTGTCGGTCTGGTCGATCATGTTCATGAAGGGGCGCGTAGATCAGGGTCCGGGAATGCGCAGGGCGCGGCATCGGCCGATCCTAGCGGGATTATCCCCGGACGCAACAACTGCCGGACGCGCCGGCCCGTGGCGGGCCTGCCGAACTGAAGCGTTGACAATGCCGCCGTGCAGGAATATCCGAACGGACGTTCTGCTATCTGGAAAGCACGGCATGGGCCGCAAGCGCACCATCGACAGGGCGGCCACGATGGCCGCCATCGAGGCGGTCATCCTTCGCGAAGGGGTGGCGGGCCTGTCCATCGACGCCGTCGCGCGCGAAGCGGGGATCAGCAAATCCAGCGTCGTCTACGATTTCCGCAACAAGGCCGGCCTTCTGGCCGCCTTCACGCGCAAGCGCATGGACGCCTACCGCCACGAGATGGAAAACCTGCGCAATGCGATGGACGGGCCGGACCGCTGGCTGCGCGCCGTCATCGGGCAGGCGCGGCAGGGGCTGTCGGACGAAGACACCTCGGTCGCGATGAAGCTGGCCGCCGCCACGCATGTGTCCGAGGAATGCAACAACGTCATGCGCCAGCAACTGCTGTCGTGCCTGTGCGACGCGATCGAGGACGCGGGCGACGAACGCCGCAGCCGTTTGGCCTTCGTGGCGCTGCACGGGCTGAAATGCCTTGAATATTTCGGCTTCCATCGCTTTGACGACGAAACGCGCCAGCAGTTGCTGGACGATATCCTTGCCCTGATCGGCAGCACCCCCGCCACCGAACCAGAACAGAACTGACCTTGCCGCCCGAGCAGAAGATCATACCGGAGACGCCAACCATGCACCGCTTCAGGCCCCTTGCGACCACCCTGCCCTTCCTTCTGGCAATGCTGGCGGGACCCGCCACCTTGTCGGCGCAGCAACCGCAGATGCCGCCGCCGCCCGTATCGGTGCTGGAACTGCGCGCCCAGCCCCTGCCCGTCGTGAACGAACTGCCGGGCCGGGTTTCGGCCACCCGCACCGCCGAGGTGCGTCCCCGCGTCAGCGGCATCGTGCTGGAGCGCGTGTTCGAGCAGGGCAGCTTCGTGCAGGAAGGGTCGATGCTCTATCGCATCGACCCCTCGCAATATGCCGTCGCGATGGCCAGCGCCGAGGCGACGCTTGCGCGCGCCAACGCCAACCAGTTGAACGCCCGCGACCAGCAATCGCGCGCCGAGGCGCTACGCGAGCGCCGCGTGACCTCAGGGGTCGAACTGGAAAACGCGGTCACGAACCTTGCCATCGCCGATGCCGAGGTCGCCATCGCGCAGGCCCAACTGGACCAGGCGCGGCTGAACCTGAACTATACCGAGGTGACGGCCCCGATCTCGGGCGTGATCGGACGCGCGCTGGTGACCGAGGGCGCGCTGGTTTCGGCCCAGACGGACGTGCTGGCGACGATCCAGCAACTCGACCCGATCTATGTGGACTTCACCCAGTCCTCGACCGAGATGTTCGCCCTGCGCCGCGCGCGCGCCTCGGGGCAGCTCAACATGGTTTCGGACGACGAGGCGCAGGTGCATCTGATGTTCGACGACGGCAGCGAATATACCCACCCCGGCAAGCTGCTGTTTTCCGAGGCGAACGTGGACAGCACCACCGGCCAGATCACCCTCCGCGCCGAGTTTCCCAACCCCGACGGCGACCTGTTGCCCGGTCTTTATGTCCGCATCCGCATCGAGCAGGCGGTGCGCGAAAACGCCCTGACCATCCCGCAGATGGCCGTCCAGCGCGACCAGTCGGGCCAGGCCTATGTCTATGTGATGAAGTCCGAAGACACGGTCGAGCGCCGCAATGTCACCCTTGGCCGCACAACCAACAACCAGTGGCTGGTCGAGGACGGGCTGGAACCGGGCGAGCGCGTCGTGGTCGCGGGAGCGCAGAAGCTTTACCCCGACGCCAAGGTCGTGCCGGAACCCGTGGACGCGCCCGCCGAGGCAACCGGGGCCGAGGATCAGGGCAGCCCGGCCCCGGACGCCGATCAGGAAACCGATCAGGACGAAGCCGCGCAGCCGGCGGAATAGGACAGACCAGATGTCGCAATTTTTCATTCACCGCCCGGTCCTGGCCTGGGTCATCTCGATCTTCATCGTCATCGCCGGGCTGATCGCGCTGCCGATCATCCCCGTGGCGCAATATCCGCAGGTCGCGCCGCCGCAGATCTCGATCTATGCCAACTATACCGGCGCTTCGCCGAACGAGATCTATCAATCCGTTTCCCAGCCCATCGAAGAGGAACTGAACGGCGTCGAGGGGCTGCAATATTTCGAATCCACCTCGGCCTCGTCGGGTTTCGTGCAGATCACGGCGACTTTCGCGCCGGGCACCGACATCGCGCGGGCGCAGGTCGATGTGCAGAACGCGGTCTCGCGGGTGGAACCGATGCTGCCGCAATCGGTCGTGGACATGGGCATCACCGTGCAAGAGGCCGGCACGGGCTTTCTGATGATGGTCGCGCTGGTTTCCGACGATGGCAGCATGGATGCGACCGGGCTTGGCGACTATCTGAACCGCAACGTTGCGGGCGAGGTGCGCCGGATCGAAGGCGTGGGCCGCGCGCAGGTCTTTGCGTCCGAGCGGGCGCTGCGCATCTGGGTCGATCCCGACAAGATGACGGGTCTCAGCCTGTCCTCCTCCGATATCGTGAATGCGGTGCGGGCGCAGAACGCGCAGGTCTCGGCCGGCCAGATCGGCGCCGATCCCAACCCCTTCGGCCAGCAACTGACCGCCACCGTCCTGATCAAGGGCCAACTGTCCGCGCTGGAGGAGTTCGAGCAGATCGTGCTGCGCGCCAATCCCGACGGCTCGACCGTGCGGCTGAAGGACGTGGCGACGCTGGAAATCGGGGCCGAGGATTACATGTTCAGTTCAAAGCTGAACAACCAGCCCGC
>NZ_CAMEFG010000016.1 GCF_945915435.1 uncultured Paracoccus sp.
ACCAAGGAGGAGGGGGCGCATGTCCGCGGATACATTCGACCATATCGTGATCGGCGCAGGTTCGGCAGGCTGCCTGCTGGCCAACCGGCTGAGCGCGGATCCCTCGCGCCGGGTGCTGCTGCTGGAAGCGGGCAGGCGCGACAATTATCACTGGATCCACATCCCGGTCGGCTATCTTTATTGCATCGGCAATCCGCGCACCGACTGGCTGTATGAGACCGAACCCGATCCCGGCCTGAACGGGCGCAAGCTGCGCTATCCGCGCGGCAAGACGCTGGGGGGCTGTTCCTCGATCAACGGCATGATCTATATGCGCGGGCAGGCGCGCGACTATGACGGCTGGGCCGAGGCCACCGGCGACACCGCCTGGAACTGGCAAAACAGCCTGCCCGATTTCAAGGCGCATGAGGATCATTACCGGCTGGACGGCGGCGCCGATCCCGCGACCGGCGGCAACAGCCGATTCTCCGACCTGCACGGGCATGGCGGCGAATGGCGGGTCGAAAAGCAGCGCCTGCGCTGGGATGTGCTGGACGATTTCGCCGAAGCAATGGTGCAGGCCGGCATCCCCCGCAGCGACGACTTCAACAGCGGCGACAATTCCGGCGTGGGCTATTTCGAGGTCAACCAGCGCTCGGGCTGGCGCTGGAACAGTTCGAAGGCCTTTCTGCGGCCCGCGAAATCCCGGTCGAACCTGACCGTGCGGACCGAAGCCCATGTCCATCGCCTGCTGTTTGAAACCGGCGCGGACGGCCGCCCGCGCTGCACCGGCGTCCTGCTGCGGGGCGGGGCGATCCTGCGCGCGCGGCGCGAGGTGATCCTGTCGGCGGGGGCGGTCAACACGCCCCAGATCCTGCAACTGTCGGGCATCGGGCCGGGCGCGCTGTTGCGCGAACACGGCATCGAGGTGGTCCGGGACCTGCCCGGCGTTGGCGAGAATCTCCAGGACCATTTGCAGATCCGCGCCGTCTACAAGGTGACGGGGGCGAAGACGCTGAACACGCTGGCGGGCAGCATCTTCGGCAAGGGCAGGATCGGGCTGGAATACCTGCTGCGCCGGTCCGGCCCGATGAGCATGGCGCCCAGCCAGCTTGGCGCCTTCACCCGCTCGGACCCCGGCCAGCCCTGGCCCAACCTGGAATATCATGTCCAGCCGCTGAGCCTGGAGGCCTTTGGCGAGGGGTTGCACCCCTTCCCGGCGATCACCGCCAGCGTCTGCAACCTGAACCCGACCAGCCGGGGCCATGTGCGTATTCGTTCCGGCGATGCAGGCGATGCGCCGCTGATCGCGCCGAACTACCTGTCCACCGACGAGGATCGCCGGATCGCGGCGGAAAGCCTGCGGCAGGTGCGCAAGGTCGTGGCGCAGGCCGCCTTCGCGAAATACCGGCCCGAGGAGTTCAGGCCCGGCCCGGAATACCAGACCGACGAGGAACTGGCGCGGCTGGCGGGCGATATCGCGACGACGATCTTCCATCCCACCGGCACGGCCCGCATGGGCCGCGCGGACGATGCGGGCGCGGTGGTGGACGCCCGGCTGCGCCTGCGCGGGATCGAGGGGCTGCGCGTCGTCGATGCCAGCGTGATGCCGGCGATCACCAGCGGCAACACCAACGCGCCGGTGCTGATGATCGCGGAAAAGGCCGCGCGCTTCATCCTCGGCGCGGCTTGAGCGTGGTTCTTCGTCAGGTGCTTCATAAAAGCTGCCCGGTGCCTGTCCTTTCATCACGCGGCCATGCGCACGGCATCTGTCGCGGCCCGGTTCCAGCACCGCGATGATCCGCCCAAGATCATCTTGTGCCGATCCGTGCGGCTGTGACTTGCCGGCCATCGCCAAGGCATGATTGGACTACCCGCAGGCCATGACTTCACGCTCATGCGTCAGGTAGGCGGTGACCGCTTCGGGCAATTCGGCCATACCCAGCCCCGCGCGGTCCGGGACGTGCCACAATCCACCGCGCATATTCTCCGCCATCGGGCAGATCGCATCACGCAGCGGATTGGGATTGATGTCCACCTCCAGCACACCCTGCCCGCCTGCCACCGCCAGAACATGGGCCGAGGCCAATAATCCGATACCGCCACCCAGGAAATGCGGACAATAGGTTCGCCCTGCCGCCAAGGCTTGCCGCGCGACGGCAAGACAGCCGGTCACGCCGCCCCATTTGGCGACATCCGGCTGGATGAATTGCAGCGCCCCCGCAGCCAGTGCCTGCGCGAAATCCGCCGCTCCGGCAATGTTCTCGCCACCGGCCAGCGGAACGCCGAGACTTGCCAGCCTCTGCCAGTCGGCAGGCAAGGCATCGGCAGGGATCGGCTCTTCCATCCAGCCTAGGCCAAGGGGCGTGATATTGCGCAGGAATTTCTCGCCCTGATCGACATCCCACGCCTGGTTGGCATCAGCGAAAAGGCGTTCACCCGGTCGCAGTCCGGCAGCCAGCGCCGCGAGCTTTTGCGGTTCCGTTCCAGTATCAAAGCCCACCTTGACCTTGAAGGCGGAAAAACCCAAGGCGCGGGCGCGAGGTATCTCGTGGCCCGCTGCATCGACATGGATACCGCTGGCATAGGCTGGCACCCGCAGGCCGCTATCCGCCGCCAGCATCCGCGCGAGCGGCCTGCCAGCCCGCCGCGCGACCAGATCCCAGGCCGCGATATCCAGCGCCGCGATGACCTGCCGAAACGGTCCCGGTTCGCCGCATTGCAAGGCGCGGATGCGGGTCGCGGCTTCAAGCGCCGCGAACATCGCGGCAGGATCGGGCCAATCAGCACCCATCACCAAGTCGGCCACGTCGTCCAGCAGCAGGTTGACGCGATGCTCGGCCCCGGCCGCCGGCCAGTTGGCGAATGGACATATGCCTCTCCTCCTCCGCCGTCCTCCCAAACGGCTAGTAACCGGTTACATATCAGCGATGCCGCGAATCGTCAATGTCGCTTTCACCACATGGCAAGACTTGTGCAAACGGACATGTATCGGAATAATCCCCGATTGGGAGATTGATCATGTCCAAACATGCGGAAAACAGAAAAAACAGCCAGAAAGCCAGTGTGGGCATAAGAGATGTGGCACGTCACGCCAATGTCTCGACCGCTACGGTGTCCCGTGCGCTGAACAAACCCGAGCGTGTCAGCGCCGATCTGCGTGATCGTATTGCCCGCGTTATCTCAGAAATCGGTTACATTCCTGATGCTTCGGCGCGCGCTCTTTCGTCGCGACGGACCCGCACCATCGGGGCCATCGTGCCGACGATAGACAACGCCATGTTCGCGCAGGGCATTCAGGCGCTGCAAGGCTATCTGGCGACGCAGGACTATCTGCTGCTGCTGGCGACGAACCAGTATGATCTGGAAACCGAGCTGAAACAGGCCCGCAACCTGATCGAGCGCGGCGTCGACGCGCTGATCCTGCGCGGCGACGAACGCCATGCGGAATTGCGCCGCCTGCTGGCCGCCAAGGCGATCCCCTTCGTCAATGTCGGCGTCTACGAGCCGCACAAGCCCTACCCTTCCATCGGGACCGACAATGCCGAGGCGGGGCGGGTCCTGGCGCGCTACGTCACCGGGCTGGGTCACCGCCGGATCGCCGTCGTGGCCGCCCATCAGCGCAACAACGACCGTGCGCAAGCGCGGCTGCGTGGCGTGATCGATGGTCTGGCCGAAAGCGGAACCACCCTGCGTCCCGAATGGCTGCTGCATGTGGAATATACGCTGGATGACGCCGGCAACGCCGCACGCGCCTTGTTGTTCGACAAGGATCGCCCAACCGCCGTGATCTGCGGCAATGACGTGATCGCCTATGGCGTCATGCTGGCAGCGATGCGGCAAGGCATCCGGGTTCCCGATCAGCTTTCCATCGTGGGCTTCGACGATCTGGAATGGAGCCGCCATCTGCAACCCAGCCTGACCACCATCCATATGCCGACCAATGAAATATGGGTCAGGGCAGGAAAATACCTGGTCGACCTTCTGGCCGGACTCAGCCCGTTGAAGCATCAGAAGGTGGATTTTTCCCTGATCGTCCGCGAATCCACCGCGCCCTTTTCCGAATGAACGCAGAGATCGGATCATCCTCGGCGCGGCCCTAGCATGGCACGCCTACGGGATCGGCCCGGTTCATATCCACCGGGAATGGCGCGCGGCGGAACCTTGCGCCTTTACCCAAGCAGGTGAAGGCCAAAGAGGATGGTGGCGGCAAGGAAGACCGTCTCGGCCACGATCAGGGCGACGGCGCTGCCGCCGACCTCCATCATCCGCACGAGCGAGGTCTTGATCCCGACCGCAGCGATGGCGGTCAGAAGCGCCCAGCGGCTGAGTTCCTCGGCGGCATGGGCAACAAGGCCGGGGATGAGACCGAACAAGTTCACCGCCGCCAGAACCAGGAAACCTACGACGAAACCGGGCAGCAGAGGCGGACGTCCGCCGCCCTCGCCACCATCCAGCCCGCGCGCGCGGATCGCCAGCGAAAAGACCAGCACCACCGGGGCCAGCATGGCGACGCGAATCAGCTTAACCACGGTCGCGGTCTCGCCCACCTCGGGGCTGACAGAAAAGCCCGCGCCGACCACAGCACCGTGACGCCCATGACGGTAAAGGCCAGGTTGCGCTCGGACTTGTCGGTCCTGGGCAGGACGGCGGCAATGGCCATTGCCGCCGAGGCCCCGCAGATCGCCACCGCGCCGCCCGAAAGCAGCGCCATCCGCCAGCCGCGGCCAAAGAAGCGCGCGGCGATCAGGGCGAAAAGGATGGTCGCCACGACACCGCCGATCACTAGAAGGATCATCGCGCCGCCCAGATCGGTCAGCATCCCGACCGAGATCCGCGCGCCCAGAAGCGCGACCCCCAGCCGCAGCACCGTGCGCGCCGCATATTCGACGCCCGCCTGCGTCCGCGTGCCGTTCTCGGCCAGGAAGTTCAACGCCAGCCCCATCAGCAGCGCCATCAGCATCGCGGGGGCGCCGTAATGATCGGACAGGAACTGCGCCGCAACCGCGACAAGAAGCGAGACCGCGATGCCGGGAAACAGTTTCGGTCCGGCCGGCGTCCAGAAGATCCTGCGAGCCGGCGATTGCATCTGGTTTGCTGGTTTCGTCATTTGGATCGGGTCCAGGCGTGATAACCGTCCACAGCCATATCCTTCACGGCTGGAAAGATTGCGGGCAGGTGCCGCCCTGTTCTTGCCGCGTTTGAATTGCCACGTCAGGCGGCTGCAAGCGAAGGCCGGGGCCAAGCGCATCCGCCAGCCCTGCCGATCAGGGCTGGCGTTCATATCACCGGTCGCTCAGGCGCTGCGATAGAGCTTGGTCATCGAGAATTCGCGATGCCCCAGCGCCTCGGCGGCGGTGGCGCGGCCGTTCGCGGTGCGGATGATCATCTCGATCAGCGCGTCGCCCGCCTGGTCGATGGTCATCTCGCGCGTCAGAACGCCGGTCACGTCCACGTCGATATGTTCGGACATGGTGCGCAGGGTGCGCGGGTTGCCCGAGATCTTGATGACCGGAACGATCGGGTTGCCGACCACGTTGCCCTGCCCGGTCGGGAAGGTGTGGATGACATAGCCGCCCGCCGCCATCAGCGTGACGCATTCCGCCGCCGCCGAGGAACTGTCCATGAAGTAAAGCCCCGGCCCCTTTGCGGGCGCCTCGGCCGGACCCATCGCATCGATATAGGTCGAGGTGCGGCCGATCTTTTCCAGGTTGCCCAGCGCCTTTTCTTCGATGGTGGTCAGGCCGCCGAGGATGTTGCCCTTGGTCGGCTGGCTGTCCGAAAGGTCGTCGGTCTGGTGGGCAAAGATCACGTCATCCTGATAGGCCTGCCAGATCTGCCTGAACTTCGCCGCCGCCTCGGGGTTGGCGGCGCGCTTTTCGCAGATATGTTCGGCCCCGGTGATCTCGGACGTCTCGCCGAAGCAGCCGTAGATCCCCTGCGGCAGCAGCTTGTCATACATGTTGCCCACGGTCGGGCAGGAGGACAGGCCGGTGGTCGTGTCGCTTTCGCCGCATTTGGTCGAGATCCACAGGTCGCTGATCGGGCAATCTTCCTTTTGCAACTCGGTCGCCCAGTGGACGTATTCCTTGGCCTTCCAGCTTGCCTGGCGTATGGTCTCGAAATCGCCCTTCTGCTCGATGGAAAAGCCCGCGACAGGCTTGCCGGTCCTGGCGATGCCGTCGACGATCACCTGCGTCCATTCCGGTTCGATCCCGATCACGACGACGGCGGCGACGTTGGGGTTCGCGCCGGTGCCGATGATGGTGCGGAAATGCAGGTCCAGATCCTCGCCGAATTGCAGCCGGCCATAGGCATGCGGGATCGCCATCGTGCCCTTGACGTTGTTGGCCACCGCCTCGCAGGCGGCGTTCGAAATGTCGTCCACGGGCAGGATCAGGACATGGTTGCGCACACCGACGCGGCCATTCTCGCGGCGCCATGCCTTGACGGTCGTATTGCTGAAATCAAGAGCCATGACTTACCACCGTTTCGTTTTGCAGTTGTGGGTGTGGACATGCTGTCCGACCTCGGCATCGCCGACCATCTTGCCGATATCCTCGCCGTATTTGATCACGGTATCGCCGGCCTTCAGCGGCTTCAGCGCGACCTTGTGGCCGATGGGGATATCGGCCTTCGCAGTCAGGCGGAAATCCGAATTGTCGTGGGTGACGACGCAAAGCATCTCGGTTCCCGCCGAAAGGTTTTCGACGACGACGACGCCGACGTTGTCCTCATGGTCGTGGACCAGAAGTTGTGGAATGCCCAATTGCTCCTCCTTTTTTTGATGGCAGCATCAAATCCGTGGTTGATATTTATCATGTATAAGATGTCTTATACAAGACTAATTCGTGGCTTTACCCGAATGGTTCCGTCTTGCCGGTCATTCGGCTGGCGATGGCCGGAGATTCCCGGCCAAACCCCTTGGCAGGCTGCTTATTCCGCGTTGACGAAATCGGACAGCGCCTGATCCGCCGCGACGGCCAGCATGGGGCTGGGGTCGATGTAATCGCCCGCCTCGGGGGCCGTGGGGATCGTGCCCACGCTGGTCATGAACTCGGCGATCTGCGTCATCCAGCCATCGACATCGGACGCGCCATCGTCGCGGGCCATCATCGCCACCTGTTCGTCCAGCGTGAAGATCGGGCGCAGTTCGAATTCGGCACTTACGCCCGCCTCGGAAATCTCGACCCCGCCCTCGGAATAGAAATCGACCAGCATCTCGGTCGCTTCATCGGGGTTGGCCTTGATCCAGTTGATGCTTTTCAGATAGACGGCCAGGAACTTCTGGATGGCTTCGGGGTTTTCGGCGGCGAAATCCTCGCGCGCGACCAGCGCACCGGGAACGATGGCACCCGCATCCGCGCCCGAGCAAAGGTAATCGTAGCCCGCCCGTTCTTGCAGCGTATAGGTGTTCGGCGCCCAGACACCGGCGAAACGGCCGTTGCCGCTGATGACGGCGGAAATGATCTGGGCCTGCGCCAGATTGACGAACTCGACCGATCCGGGTTCGACGCCCCAGCTTTCCAGACAGGCGCGCGCGGTATAATCCACGGTCGAGTTGGTCGTCAGCAGCAGGCTGGTGATCTGGCCCGGGTCGGCCTTCACCGCCTCGATCTCATCCGCCGGGGCCATGATCGCGTTGGTGCGCGATTCGTCATTGGTCAGGCCGATGGTCTTCAGTCCGAAACGCGACGCGCCAAGGATCGCGGGAACCGAGCCGGTCCCGCCCACGTCCCAGTCCCGCGCCTGCGCCGCCGCGATCTGCGGCGCGCCCGCGGGGAAGGTCACGAAGGACGGCTCAAGCCCGACCTCGGCCCACCAGCCCTTTTCGGTCGCGACATGGAACGGCAAGGCCCAGTAGAGCGAGGGCTGATAGCTGACGGTGATCGCCTCGGCATGGGCGATCCCGCCCGTAAGCGCAAGCGCGAGGGCTGCGGAAATTCCGGTCTTCATCTTCTTCCTCCCAAGAATTGAATACGGGTTATTGTCCAGGGTGACGGGGGCACGGGGTCAGGCGATCTCCATCGCCTTTTCCTCGCGCAGGCTTCGCCAGATCTGCGTGCGCAGGTGGACGAAGCTTTCCAGATCCATCACGTCCTCGATCTTTTCGTGGTCGTCCCAGCGCTCGGCCTCGCGGATCGTGCGGATGTCCACGATTTCCTTCACCCGGCCCGGCTGGCGGGCCATGATGGCCACGCGATCGGCCAGATAAACGGCTTCTTCGACGGCATGGGTGATGAACATCACCGTGCGCGGATTGCGGCGGGCAAGGCGGACCAGTTCCTCTTGCATGACGACGCGGGTCTGGGCGTCCAGCGCGCCGAAGGGTTCGTCCATCAGCAGGACCTCGGGGTCCAGCACATAGGCCCGCGCGATGGAAACCCGCTGCTGCATCCCGCCCGAAAGCTGATGCGGAAAGGCGTCGGCATAGCTGGTCAGGTTCATCAGCGCCAGGATGCGCTGGATGCGGTCGGCGCGCTCGGCCTTGGGCACGCGCTTGTTGCGCAGGCCCAGCTCGATATTCTCGCGCACGGTCTTCCACGGCATCAGCGCGTATTGCTGGAACACCACCGCGCGGTCGGGGCCGGGGCTGGCGACCCTGACGCCATCGACGCTGACGGTCCCCGAAGTCGGCTTGTCGAAGCCCGCGACGAAGCGCAGGCAGGTGGTCTTGCCGCAGCCCGAGGGACCGACGACGGCCATGAACTCCTTGTCCGCGATTTCGAGGTTCACGCCCTTCAGCGCCTCGAACCCCCCGGTCTTGTCGCCGTAGATGCGGCCGACATCGTCGAAGCGGATCTCTCCCATCCGGTCATTCCTTCCGTTTCATGCCGACAGGCCCCGGCGGCGCAGGATGGCCTCTTCGACCTGCCGCAGAACCACGTCGATGATAAGTCCGATGATGCCGATGCCGATCATCCCGGCCATGACGGTAGTGGTGGAAACGTTCCCCTGCCCCTGCACCATCATGTAGCCGATCCCGGTCGAGGCCACGATCAACTCGGCCCCGACCAGCGACTGCCAGCCAAGCCCCGCCGAAATCCGCAGCCCGGCGATGATCGAGGGCACCGCCGAGGGCAGCAGCACCTCGGTGATCATGCGCCGGTCGGGGGTGCCCAGCATCCTTGCGGCCTCGATAAGGCGGGGGTCGGCGAATTTCGCACCACGATAGGCGTTGATCAGGCAGGGCGGAAACGCGCCCGCGAAGATGATCATGATCGGCCCGCCGATGCCGGTGCCGAACCACAGCGCGGCAAAGGGCACCCAGGCGATCGGCGCGATGAAGCGCACCGCGTCAAAGAGCGGCGTCACGATATCGTCCAGCAGCCGGAACCAGCCCATCAGCAGGCCCAGCGGCACGCCCACCGCCACCGCCAGCCCGAAGCCGCCCGCGAAACGCAACATGCTGGCCCCAAGGTGGTCAAGCAGCGTGCCGCCTGCGAAGCGGTGGTCCAGCAGATAGATGAAACGCTCGATCACCGCCAGCGGCGAGGGCAGGAACAGGCTGGGGATCAGCCCCGAGACGCTGAGCAGCGTCCAGACCCCCAGAAAGGCGGAAAATCCGATCAGGCCCAGCAGCAGGTTGTTGGTGGTGTTGAAAATCCGCATTACCTCAGTCCCTCGCCTGCGTCGCGGTGTTCCACGACAGCGCGCGGCGCTCGGCCACGCCAAGGGCGGCGGTCATCAGCCAGCCGCAAAGCGTGACGGCGATCATGCCGACAAGGATCATGCCGGGATACAGGTCCTGCTGCGCCGCGTTCAGCACCCGCCCCAAGCCTGTCATCGCACCGACCAGTTCCGCCGCGACCAGCGTGGTCCAGGATGCCTGCAAGGACAGGCGCAAGCCGGTGAAGATCATCGGGCTTGCGCCGGGCAGCAGCACCTCGCGCACGAAGGTCAGGAAGGGCGTGCCCAGCATCTTCGCGGCCTCGATCAGCGTCCGGTCGAGGTTGCGCACCCCGGTATAGGCGTTGATGACCGAAGGGACGAAGGCCGCGAACCAGATCACCAGTATTTTCGCCGCATCCCCCAGCCCCAGCCACAGGATCGCCAGCGGAATCCAGGCCAGAGGCGGGATCGGGCGGATGATCAGAAAGACCGGATTGATCAGCGCCTCGGCCCTGCGGCTCCACCCCATCCACAGACCCAAGGGAACGCCGGTGCAGACCGCGACCACAAAGCCCAGGCTGACCAGCATGACCGAGCGCAGGACGTGATCCAGCAGCACGCCGTTCGCATAGCCGGTGCCGGTGATCTGGCGGAACGCATCCCATGTATCGCCGGGCGACGGAAACCGCCCCGGAGAGATCATCTGCGTGACCGAGGTGGTCAGATACCAAAGGGCAAGGGCCGTGACGATCGTCGCGCCACCAACCATTGTCTTGCGTGACATTCTTCTCCTCCCATCTCTATGTAAGCGATTACATAGGTAAAGGAGCCAGTCAATCTTTTTTCTTTCGGCAAGGGAAGACACACGGAAAATTCAGCGCCGCGTATCGTTATTTCATATTTATTCCAGCCAGTTGCAATCGAAAGGCGGTTCCGGCACCGGCGCGCACCCCGCCCCCATCGGCAAGAATCACGCAGGCGCGGAAAGGTCCTTTCGCCGGGGCGGCGCATGGGTGCCGCGCGCCATGAGGCGGGTCGGCAAAAGCACGCTTTCGCCCTCTTTTCCGTCGATGAGCTGCTGCAAGAGCCGTGCGGCTTCGCTGCCCATCCGACGGTGCGGAACCCGCACGGTCGTCAGTTCGGGATGGGTGATCGAGGCGATGTCGATATCGTCGAAGCCCGTGATCGTCACGTCCTGGGGCACACGCAAACCCATGCGATGCGCCGCGCGCAAGGCCCCCGCAGCCAGCACGTCGTTGCCGCATATGACCGCCGTGACAGGGTGATTCGCGATCAGGTCCTCGAACGCGCGCGCGCCGGTTTCCAGCCCATAGGGCACTTCGGCCACACCGCGAAAATCCAGCCCGGCCCCTGCAAGCGCGCGGCGCGCGCCCTCAAGGCGGCCCCGCGCCCGGTCGTTGCCCTCGGTCATGCCCGAGATCATGGCGATCTCGGTATGGCCCAGTTCAAGGACCATGCCGACCATCTCGGCAATGCCCGCCTCGTTGTCGAAACCCGCATAGGGCCGCGAATCACCGCTGGCCCATGCCAGAACATAGGGCACCCGCCGGTTTTTCAGCCATTCGTAGACCGCCGGGTCGCGGTCGAAACCGACCAGCATCAGCCCGCTGGCGCCGCGCGCGACCAGCGCCTCGATCTGTTCCCTTTCGCGCTGCGGATCATAGCTCGAGGACGCGATCAGAAGCGCGAACTTACCGGGCGGAAAGGCTTGCTCGAACGCCTCGATCCCGTGGGCGAAAACCGCGTTTTCCAGCGTCGGCACGACCGCGCCGATGATCCCGGTCCTGCGCGAGGCCAGCGCCCGCGCCCCGAAATTCGGCGTGTAGTTCAAGGTGCGGATCGCCGCCATGACCTTTTCGCGGGTCGCCGGAATCACCCGCTCGGGCGCGTTCAGGCAGCGCGAGACGGTCGCCGTGGACACCCCCGCAAGCGCGGCCACGTCATCCACGGTGGCATGGGTCGTTTTTTCGCTCAAACCAACATCCTCGCTGAACCTTCCGGCTTGCCGTTCAATTTCGCAGCAAGCGCATGGTTTGGCCAGAACCGATCCCAAAGGGGCTTGCGCCGGATTTATGAAAGCGCTTACATACGGTCGAAAGGCAGAAACCGCACCGCGGCAGGCTGATCCGCGCGGACGCAAGCCAGAGGCCAACCACAGAGGACCGAAGAACATGGCTGTGCATTACCTGAAAAAAGCGCCCAAGACCGCGACCAGCGACGCCGGCGAGACGCGGGGGATCGTCCAGAAGATCCTTGACGACATCGAAAAGGGCGGCGAGGAGGCCGCCCGCAAATATGCGCTGGATCTGGACAAATACGACGGCAACATCGTCCTGAGCCGCGACGAGATCGACGCCGCCAAGGCCCGGGTTCCGCAAAGGCTGCAAGACGACATCCGCTTCGCCCATGACAACGTGCGCCGCTTTGCCCAGGCGCAAAAGGATTCGCTGCGCGATTTCTCGGTCGAACTGATGCCGGGGCTGACGACCGGCCAGCGTTCGATCCCCTGTCGCTCGGTCGGGTGCTATGTGCCGGGCGGGCGCTACAGCCATGTCGCATCGGCGATCATGACGGTGACGACCGCCAAGGTCGCGGGTTGCCGGGACATCACCGCCTGTTCGCCCTCGCGCCCCGGCGCAGGGCTGAACCCCGCCATCGTCTATACGGCGGATCTGTGCGGCGCCGACCGGATCCTGGCGCTTGGCGGCGTGCAGGGGGTCGCGGCTATGGCCTTCGGGCTGTTCGGCAGTCCGCCCGCCGATATCCTGGTCGGCCCCGGCAACCAGTTCGTGGCCGAGGCCAAGCGGATCCTGTTCGGACGGGTCGGCATCGACATGTTCGCCGGTCCGACCGACAGCCTGATCCTTGCCGATGCCAGCGCCGACCCGATGGTGGTCGCCGCCGATCTGGTCGGTCAGGCGGAACACGGTTATAATTCGCCGGTCTGGCTGGTCACCGACCACCAGCCGCTTGCCCGCGCCGTGATGGACCTGGTTCCCCAACTGATCGCCGCGCTGCCCGAACTCAACCGCAAGAACGCCGAAGCCGCATGGCGCGACTATGCCGAGGTGATCCTTTGCGCCGACCGCGAGGAAATGGCCGCGGCGTCGGACGATTACGCGCCCGAACACCTGACGGTGCAGGCCGCGGACCTGGACTGGTGGCTGGACCGGCTGCAATGCTACGGCTCGCTGTTTCTGGGCGAGGAAACGACCGTCGCATTCGGCGACAAGGCGTCGGGTCCGAACCACGTCCTGCCGACCTCGGGGGCGGCGCGCTATACCGGGGGACTGTCGGTCCATAAATACATGAAAGTGGTCACTTGGCAGCGCGCCACCCGCGACGGCGCCCGCCCGATTGCCGAAGCAACCGCGCGCATCTCCCGTCTTGAAGGGATGGAGGGTCACGCCCGGACCGCCGATATCCGGCTGAAAAAATATTTCCCCGATACGCAATTCGATCTGGGCGCGGGTGGCTGACATGGAACGGGACCTGTTTTCCGTCACCGGCCGCGTGGCCTGCGTGACCGGCGCCAGCAGCGGCCTGGGGCGCCAGGCCGCGCTGACGCTGGCGCGGCGCGGCGCGAAGGTCATAGCCATCGCCCGGCGCAAGGACGAACTGGCCGCGCTGGCCGATCAGGGCGAGGGGCGCATCCACCCCCTTGCCGCCGATCTGGCCGACCGCGACGCCATTGCCGGGATCGCGGCGCAGGCTGCCCGACCCTTCGGCGCGCCCGAGATCCTGATCAACGCGGCGGGCGTGAACACCCGCGAACATGCCGACAAGGTGACGCCGCGGGGCTGGGACCTGACGCTGATGCTGAACCTCTCGACCCCCTTCTTTCTGGCGCAGGCGCTGGTGCCGGGGATGCGCGAAAAGGGCCGGGGGCGGATCGTCAATTTCGCTTCGCTGCAATCCAGCCGCGCCTTTGCGGCGGGGATCGCCTATGGCGCCTCGAAAGGCGGGATCGCGCAACTGACCCGCGCGATGGCAGAAGCATGGTCGCGCGACGGCATCACCGCCAACGCGCTTGGCCCCGGCTTCTTCCGCACGGAACTGACCGCCGCCATTTTCGCGGACGACGCCCTTGCCGGACGCAATGCCGCGCAGACCTGCGTCGGCCGCAATGGCGAACCCGAGGACATGGATGGGCCGCTGCTGTTTCTCTGCTCGGACGCCTCGGCCTATGTGACGGGGCAGATACTCATGGTCGATGGGGGGTTCACCGCGAAATGAAGGCGCTTGTCTATACCGATACCGAAACGCTTGAAATGCGCGACATGCCCGACCCGGTCCCCGGCAAGGGCGAGGCGCTGGTGCGGGTCGAGGCCGTGGGCATCTGCGGCTCGGACATGCACGCATGGCTGGGCCATGACGAGCGGCGGCCCGCGCCGCTGATCCTTGGCCACGAAGTCGCGGGCACCGTCGCCAGCGGTCCCCGCACGGGCCAGCGCGTCACGTTGAACCCGCTGGCGACCTGCGGCGCCTGCCCGGCCTGCCGCGCGGGGCGCGACAATCTCTGCCCCGACCGGCAGATCATCTCGATGCCCCCGCGAGAGGGCGGTTTCGCAGAACTGGTCCGCATACCCGAGCGCAACCTGGTGGCCCTGCCCGACCATGTGCCCGCCACCGCCGCCTGCATGGTCGAGCCGCTCGCCTGCGGATGGCACGCCCTGAGGCTGGCCCATCGCGTGCTGGATGGCACGCCCGCCCGCGTCCTGATCCTGGGCGGCGGCGCGATCGGTTTCGGCGCGGCGCTGGCCGCGCGGGCGATGGGCAGCGCCGATATCGCCATCGTCGAGCCGAACCCCGCCCGCCGCCGGCGCCTGTCCGAAATCGACCGCTTCACGATGCTGGAACGCGCGCCCACGGGTGCCGCGCCCGATCTGGTCGTCGATGCCGCAGGTTTCGCGGCGACACGCCAGACGGCTTCGGATCTGGTCGCGCCGGGCGGGGTCATCCTGCACATCGGCCTGGGCCAGCCGACCGAGGGGCTGAACATCCGCCGCATGACCCTGCAAGAGATCACCTTCATCGGCACCTATACCTATACCGCGCAGGATTTCCGCGATTGCGCACAAGCCCTGTTCGACGGGCGCCTTGGGCCATGCGATTGGGCCGAGACGCGCCCGCTGAACGAAGGGGCCGCCGCCTTTCGCGACATTCACGGCAATGCCGTCGCCGCGCCGAAGCTGGTGCTCGTGCCCTGACCCGCCGGGCGATCAGCAGCCGCAAAGGCCGCCATCCCTAGTCGTCGAAGGTCCTTGCCGGCAGCGCCGATCTGAGCCGCAGCGTTTCCAGAACGGCGGACCAATCCTTCGGCCCGAACCCATCCGCCCGCGACATGGCATAGACCTGGCTGGCCGCCGCCCCGACCCCAAGGGGAACGTCCAGCCCGGCGGCATATGCCAGCGCAAGGCCAAGATCCTTCGACGCCAGCGCCAACCCGAACTCGGGCGAGATATCCCCGCTGAAGATCTTGCGATCATAGGCGCCGGTCAGGAAACCCTTGCCCGCCGTGGTCCCGGCCAGGACCTTGACCGTGCGCATGACGTCAAGCCCGGCGGCCTCGGCAAAGGCCAGCGTCTCGGCGGTCAGCGCGTTCAGCACCGTGGACATGTAATTGTTGACCAGCTTGGTCCGCGTTCCCGCCCCTGCCGGTCCGCAATGGATCGTTTCACGGCCCACCGCGTCGAATACCGGCAAGGCCGCCTGGACATCCTGCGGATCGCCACCGGCAAGGATCAGCAACTGTCCGCGCTCGGCGAATTCCGAGGTTCCGCCGACGGGCGCATCCACCATGCGGATCCCCATCGCCGACAGGCGCCCGGCAATCGCGTCGGTCGCCTCGGGGGCGACCGTGCTCATGTCGATGTAAAGCGTGTCCCTTGCCATCGCATTCGCCACGCCGGGCGCAGCGAACAGCACTTCCTCGACATCCGGGCCGTTGGGCAGCATCGTCACGACGAAATCGCGGCCCTGGGCAGCCTCTGCCGCGCTGGCGGCGGCGTGTCCGCCTGCCCCGGCGATCCGGTCGACCGCCGCGGGGTCGAGATCGAAGGCCCACAGATCATGTCCGGCCTCGATCAGCTTGCGCGACATGGCGCTGCCCATGCGTCCAAGCCCGATGAACCCGATACTGGCCATTCGTTCCCCCTTTTGCCGAATGCAGCCTGGCAATCCTTGATCGAAAGACTGGCTAATTCAAATAAATAATACTTGCCGAAAGTGTAAGGGAAACTGCATGATTTTCGGGTTGGGGAAACGGGGCTGCCATGACGATTCGAATGCTCAGGACATTGATCGCGGTCGCCGATCACGGCACCTTCAGCGCGGCGGCGGATGCGGTTTTCGTCACCCATGCCGCCGTCAGCCAGCAGATGCGCGCGCTGGAGGCGGAATGGCAGGTCGCGATCTTCGACCGCTCGACCCGCACGCCGGAACTGACGCCCATCGGACGCGCCTTGCTGGCCAAGGCGCGCGAGGTGGTGCGCGCCTATGACGACATCGTGCCCTCGGTCCTTGGCGACGACGGGTTGAAGGGCGATTTCAGCCTTGGCGCGGTGCCCACGACCCTGACCGGACTGGTTCCCTTCGCGACCGCGATGCTGAAAGCGCAATGTCCCGAATTGCGCGTCGGGCTGTTTCCGGGCCTTTCCATCCCCCTGATCCATCAGGTCGAGCGGAATGCGCTGGACGGCGCGCTGATCTCCAAGCCCGACATGCTGCCGCGCGGTCTGATCTGGCACCCGGTCGCCGCCGAAAGGCTGGTCCTGATCTGTTCGCAAAAGGTTCGGGACGACGATCCGGTGCGGATACTCAAGGAACACCCCTTCATCCGGTTCTCGCGCGATGCCGTGGTCGGCTCGATCATCGAGAAATGGTTGCTGGCCAACAACATATCCGTAAGCGACAGTATGGAGCTGGCCGGGCTTGAGGCGATCTACAGCATGGCGCTGGCCGGATTGGGCGTCTCGATCGTGCCCGATTCCTGCGTCAGGATCGCCAGCCCGCCCGCCCTGCGCCGCATTCCACTGGCCCCCGAGGGCGGTCCCGCGCGGCACCTGGGGCTGGTCCAGCGCAAGGACAGCACGAAAAGCCGCGTCATCCGCGAGATCGCCCGCGCGATGGAGCGCGCGGTCGAAGTGGGAACCTTCTCGCCCGAAACCATCGACCGGATCGCCTGAGCGCCGCAGCAGCGGACGGGCTTGCGATTGCCGCCGAACAGGGGCAATGTAAAGATTACATGAATATTATAATAAAAACTTCATGTTCATGTAAGAAAATCTGTCGCCCCCCGGCGCATTCACCCCCTTCGAGATATGGAAGAGGCGAAACGACATGACAGCGGAATTCGTCGCGGTGCTTCTTGCCGGTGCATTTGCCGGAGGCTTCATCAACGGTCTGGCGGGATTCGGCACCGCGCTGCTTTCGCTGGGGCTGTGGTTGCAGATCATGCCGCCGCCGCAGGCCGTGGCGGTCGTGGTCGTCATGTCGGTGGTCAGCGGGTTGCAAGGGCTGTGGACCGTGCGGCGCGAAATCCGCGACCGTCCGGGCAGGCTGGCGCTGTTCCTGCTGCCGGGGCTGATCGGGCTGCCGCTGGGGGTCACGCTGCTGAACGTGATCAGCGCGACGGCGCTGAAGCTGACGATCGCCGGTTTCATGGTCGCCTATGGCGGGTTCTTCACCCTGCGCCGCTCATTGCCGCATTTCGACAGGCCGACGCCCGCCATCGATGGCGGGATCGGCTTTCTGGGCGGCGTCCTGGGCGGTGCGGCCTCGCTGTCGGGGGCGCTGCCGACGATGTGGTGCGCCATGCGCCCCTGGCCCAAGGGCGAAACCCGCGCGGTGCTGCAACCCTATAACGTGGGCATCCTGGGCGGGGCCATCGTGCTGTTCGCCTTGCAGGGCCTTTACGACCGCGAAACCCTGCTGCTGGTCGCGCTGGCCCTGCCGGGCACGGTGATCGGCGCACAACTAGGCATCGCGCTCTTTCACCGGCTGAGCGATTCGCAATTCCGCCGCCTGCTGATTCTGGTGATGTTCGCCTCGGGCATGGCGCTGGCGCTGCGCGAGATGTTCTGAAAAGGGCGGATCACCCGCCCCTCCGGCAGGCTTCAAGCCGGTTTGAAGAAAGGTGCGGGGATCAGGATCTTGTTCTCGATATGATCGACCAGCGGGCGCATCTGGACCGCATAGGCCTGCCATTCCTCGGATGCCTGCAACGCCTTGCGGCGGGTCCAGCGGTCGTCCATGCTGTCATAGCCCCACATGTGGACGACCTGGTTCAGCGGCCCGATATCGGTGAAGTAATAGCCGACCATATTGCCCAGGATGCGGGTCTGCACGGCCAGCCCTTCCTCTTGGTATAGCTTCAGGAATTTGGGGACATTTCCGTTCTTCAGCGTGTAGATCCGCATGTCGATGAACATCGCGATGCTCCTTTCGGGGGGGCGTCAGATATCAAGCAGGTGAATGGCGCATAGCGCGAAAACCGCCAGCAGCACGGTCAGGCCGCAAACGATGGCGATGGCGCCGCCGCCGACCTCGCCCAGCTTTTTCAGCGAGGTCTTCATGCCAAGCGCGGCGATGGCCGTGATCAGGCACCAGCGCGACAGTTCCAGCAGGATCGCGGTCGCCTGCGCCGGGATGATATCGGCGCTGCCGAGCAGCACCAGCGCGGCGAAGCCGATCACGAAGAACGGGATCGGCAGCGCGCCGCCCTGCCCCGCCGTGCGGCTTTTGAAGATGAGCGACAGGGCGACCACGACCGGCACCAGCAAAGCCACGCGCAGCAGCTTGACGAAGGTTGCCGCCGCGCCCGCCTCGTCCGAGACCGAATAGCCTGCGCCGACCACCTGCGCCACGTCATGGATCGTCGCGCCGAAGAACACGCCCATCGCGTGGTCGGACAGGCCAAGCGCCGCGCCGATGATCGGATAGAGGATCATCGCCAGCGTCGAAAGCGCGGTGACGGCGATGACGGTAAAGATCGTGTCGCGCTCGTGGTTCGCATCGGTCTTGGGCAGGACCGAGGAAATCGCCAGCGCCGCCGAGGCGCCGCAGATCGCCACCGCGCCGCCGGTCAGCAGCCCGAAGGGCAGCGAACGGCCCAGCATCCGCGCTAGCACCACCCCCGCCCCGACCGTCAGCGCGACCCCGGCGAAGGTCACGACCACCACCCCGATCCCGGCCGATGCGATCTGCTGCACCGTGATCCCCAGCCCCAGCAGCGCCACCCCGAAGCGCAGCAGCTTTCTGGCGGCGAATTCAATGCCTGGTTCCGCCGCCGATCCGGCTTCGGCAAGGAAAGTCAAGGCCATGCCCAGCAGCAGCGCCATCAGCATCACGGGCGCGCCGTAATGTTCCGAGATGAACTTCGCCGCCAGCGCCACCGTGACCGCCGAGACCAGCCCCGGAAACAGCAGCCGCAGGGTGCCGGGCATCGAGACGGCAAGCTGTCTCATCCGATCAATTCGTCCCGGCGGTCGTCGGTCTCGCCGAAGCGTTTCAGAACGGCGGGCCTGGTGCCTTCGTAGACGCGGGCCAGGTTCTCGGCGATCTTGGCGTTCTCGCGCTCGAACAGGCAGTTGCCTTCAAGGTCCGAGGCCACCAGGAACGGTCCCATCCGGTTGCAGCGGATCACCCACATCGCCTGGGCAAGGCCCAGTTCCTCGTTCCAATGCACGGCCTCGACATTCTCGACCCCGCGGCCCAGCAGCGCGCCGGTGCCATAGCCCACGGTGGACAGGTAGACCGCGCCGTTCGGGACAAAATATTCCTTGTAGTCCCTGGACGACATGCCGCCCTTGCCGATGATCAGCTTGGCGCCGGTCCTGGCCATCCATTCGGGCAGCCACTTGGCAAAGCGAAAGCTGGCGGTGGCGGTCACTGCGCCCATGTCGAAGCTGCCGTCCTCGCGGATCGTGGCGGCGGGCGAGCAATGGAAATTCGCCGCGCTTTGCGAGGGCAGCTCCATCGGGATATTGGCCTGGTCTTCCAGCGCGCGCATATAGACGCCTTCGCGCGCGGTATACATCAGCCCGTTCAGATAAACGATGTCGCCCAGGCGCAGGGCGGCGATTTCCTCGGGCGTGGGGGTGGTGGACAGGATGACTTCACGCGGTTTCATTCGGCGGCCTCCGTGGTGGCAGGCTGTTGGGTCACATCCCAGCCCACGGTCTCGCGGCGTTGATAGGGGGTGAACCAGTCGGGATCGGTGCGATGCTCGACCCGCCCATCGGGGAAGATGCGGGCCACGGCGCGGCGCGAGGACAGGCAGAAAGCATGAACCGACATCTGCATGCCGCCGGTATGGCAATATCCGACCTCGATATGGGTATCGATCACCATGTTCTTGCCGACAAAGCCCATCGCGCCCATGCCGATCGAGTTGCCCAGCTCCTTGAACTCTTCCTCAAGCGCGGCGATGCGCGGGTCGCTGTTGCGGTCGCCCACCGTGCGCAGGCAGGCGGCGCGCTTGCCCAGCACCATGCAACTGTCCTTGCAGCCGCCCAGGCCGATGCCGATGATCGCCGGCTGGCAGGCCAGCCCGCGCTTGCCAAAGGCCACGAGGCTGTCCAGATAGAACCGCTTGATCCCCTGAATCCCGTCCGAGGGGAACAGCATCCGGTAATCGGTCCCGAACAGCCCGCCCTTGTGGACGGTAATCAGGTCGATCCATTCGCCGCCCGGTTCATAGCCATATTCGATTTCCGGCGCGCCGATGCCGACGTTGTTGTCATGGTCGGTGCGCCACAGCGGATGCACCCGGTTGGGGCGCAGGGGCACGCCGTTCGTGGCGCTGGCGGTGGCGCGGCGCAAGGCCTCCTCCAGCGCGACGGGGCCGCCTTCGATGCGGGTGTCGTTGCCCATCTTGACATACCAGCGCGGGGTGCCGGTATCGCCGCACATGGCGCGGCGGTCCTGCTTGGCGGCCTCGTAATTCTCGAGCATCGCCTGCAAGACGAAAGAGGACAGGTCGCCGTCCTCGGTCTTTGCGGCGGCTTGCAGCCCTTGCAGGTAATCCTCGGGGATCTCGATGGCGGCCTTGGCCATCAGATCCTCGGCGGTGGACTGGATCAGGTTGATCGGTATCACGTTCGCTTCCTTCCTGATTGGCTATTGCGCGGCGACCAGCGTTTCGGGTTCATGCGCGGGCAGGATCGTCTCGCCCGGCCGGACGATGGTGAAGGCGACCTGTTCGCGGCTCAGCACCAGGTCATCGCCGCTTTTCCGCGCGAGGGTGAAATACGAAGTCTCAAGATCGCCGCTTTCGGGGAAATCCTCGCGGTAATGCGCCCCGCGAGAGTTCTCACGCAATTCGCCCGCCTTTGCTATGACCTCGGACACCTCAACCAGCGAAGCCATGTTCAGCCAGTCATGCCAAGTGAGATTAAAGGCCAGATTGGCCGGATCGACACCGGTTTCCATCAACTCGTCGCGGATCTCGGCGATGCGCTTCTGGCCGCGCTGCAAGCCGGGGCCGGTGCGCATGACGCCGACATCTTCCCACATCGCTTCCTGCAACTTGTGGCGCAGCGGCTGGATCGGCGCGGCGGGGCGCGAAAAGGGATGGCAGGCGCGTTCGATCTCGGCGGCCAGCACGGCCTTATCGGGATCGCGCAGCGACATGCGGCGCACATCCATGCCCATCACATCGCCCGCGATACCGCCAAAGACGGTCGAGTTCGCCACGCCATTGCCGCCCAGCCGGTTCGAGCCATGCGCGCCGCCCGCATCCTCGCCCGCGACATACAGCCCCTCCATCCCGGTGCGGGTGTCGGGATCGACCACCACGCCGCCCATGAAGTAATGCGCGGTCGGCACCACCTCCACCTTGCCCGCCGCCAGATCGAAGCCGCTGTCGGCACAACGCTTGACCATGCCCGCGAATTTGCGGCGCACATTATCCGGCCCGAGATGGCCCATCGAGATGAACATGCCGACCTGGCTGGGGTCGTTCATCTTGCGCATCTCGGCATAGATGCCGCGGCTGACCACATCGCGCGTGGCCCGTTCGCCCCGCGCGTCATAATCGAACATGAAGCGGTCGCCGCGCGCATTCAGCAACTGTCCGCCCGCACCACGCAGACCCTCTTCCAGAACGGTGCCGGTCATGCGGGTATGGTCGCCCGCCAACAGGCCGGTGGGGTGGAACTGCACCATCTCCATATCGCGCAGCGGCAGGCCGATGCGCAGGGCCATCGCCAGCCCGTCCATCGTCTTGTCGCCCGAGGGCGTATGATACTTGTACATGGTCGGGCCGCCGCCCGTGCCCATCATCACGCATTTGGCGCGGACAAAGCGGAAGCGGCCCGTGCGCATGTCGATGAACAGCACCCCCGACAGCGCCGTGCCGTCGGCGGTCGGGATCAGCCCGATGGCGCGGTGTTCCTGCAATTTGGCGATGGGACGGGCCAGCACCTGCTCCATCAAGCGGCTGATGATCTCGATGCCGGTCAGGTCGCCCTTGTGGACGGTGCGGTCGGCGGTCTGGCCGGCGAATGCCTTCTGGTGCAGCGTGCCGTCGGGGTTGCGGTCGAAGAAACAGCCGACCTCGTTTTCCAATTCGCGGATGCGGACCACGGCCTGCTCGCACAGCCGCCAGGCCATGTCCTGGTTGGGCAGCCATTTTCCGCCGTTGATCGTGTCCATGAAGTGGCGCTCGACCGTGTCGCCGCCGCCAAGCGCGACGTTATAGCCGCCCTGCACCATGCGCGTGCAGCCGCATTTGCCGATCAGTCCCTTGACGGCCAGCGTGATCCGGGTGCCCGGCGGCGCGCTTTGCTGGGCGTGCAGCGCAGCGAACAGCCCCGCCCCGCCCGAGCCGAGGATCAGGATGTCGGTCTCATCCCGTTCGATGTCGAATTTCAATGGCATGGTTCACACCGCCCGCAGAAGAAAGGTTGCAGAGATCAGGAAGGCGCCCGCCACCGCCCCGGCGGCCAGGCTTTTCTGGCGCGGCGACCAGGGCAGGAACTCCAGCGCCAAGAGGCGCAGCCCACCGAAGAAATGCACCGCCAGCAGAAAGACCAGCCCGAATTCCGCCAGCTTCACCAACGGGTTGTCGGCAAGGCTAAGGAAGTGGTCGAGTTGCCGGGGTCGCGTCAGCGCCAGCGACAGCATGTAGAAATGCGCGGGCAGGAACAGCGCCAGTGCCAGGCCCGACAGGCGATGCAGCATATAGGCCAGCCACAGCGGATGCCTGCGATGCGGCCTGACCATCATGGCATGGTCACGGCCAGAACGGCGCGTGCCCCCATGAACAGCAAGGCGGCGCCCGTGCCCCAGGTAAAGACCTCAAGCCAGCGCCCCGCGAGGCCGGTGACCTCATGCACGATCACCCGCAACCCGATGGCGGCGTGGATCGAGACGGCGACGACGAAAGCGCCGTAGAACAGGAACCAGGCGATGCTGCCCTGCGTGCGGGACAGGATCTCGGCGCTGCTCAGCCCGCCCTGGATGGCATAGATCATGACGGCCAGATGCCCCAGAACCAGCGGCCCCATGACCATCGCGCTCAGCCGCTGCGCCATGTAGTAACGAAGATCAAGCATCATCCCCTCCCCTTCAGGAACGACCGCGCGGCGGCGCGCTTCAGCCCGGCGATGGCGCTCAGCGGGTCCAGCTCATTGGGGCAAAAGCGCGTGCAACTGCCCTGCGAATGGCAGTTCATGCAGCCGCCGGTGCCGGTGACGGCATCAAGGACGGACTGCCGGTCCTGAACCTTGACGTCGTTATACAGCGTCCAGGCGCGTTGCAGCGCCGCCGGACCGAGGTAATCGGGATTGCCCGCCACCGTGTCGCAGGCCGCATAGCAGACCGAGCAGTTGATGCATTCGATCGCCGTATTCGCGACGACGCGGCCCGGATCGTCGGGGCTGACCTCTTGAATCGGTTCCTCGCGCGTTCGGCTGGGCTTGTGGACGCCGCCCGCCTTGACCCATTTGTCGAAGAACGGGTCCATGTCCGCCACCAGGTCCTTGATCACCGGCAGATTCCGCAGGGGACCGATCTGCAACCTGCCATCCGCCAGCACGCGCTTGACATGCGTCCGGCAGGTCCAGCGCGGCTGGCCGTTGACCATCATCGCGCAAGAGCCGCACATGCCGACACGGCAGGCATAGCGGTAGGTCAGCGACGGATCGACCGCCTGCTGGATCCAGCTTACGACATCAAGCACGGTCTGGTTGTCATGGGCAGGCACGGAAAAGGTCTGGTAGGCGCCCCGATCCCCCGATCCGCGCCAGACCGCAACCTCCATTGTCTTTGCATTCTCGCTCACAGCGCATCCTGTTGGCTCAGTTCACGGGCCAAGTTTATTCACCAAAATATCTAACATAAAGGAACTAATTCTAAATTATATTGTAAATTATACTAACAGTTTATCCGCATGGATTCGTAAATCCAACTTACGATAAACATAAGAATTAATCAGTTTGAGGCAGTAAAATTTGCAAATAGACTGCCCGCAACAGGGCAGCATCTTGCCCTGACTGGCTTGCGCAAGGAGGAAAGCGCGGGATCCGGTATCCGCCTCCCGCAAGGGGGTCCAGCATCACGGCGGCCCGGAAAACGGGACGCGCGCCAGAAAACCATAGGGAGGAGACATGCAGCATCAGGATCCGCTGCTTGCCGTTCGGGGCGTCACGTTGCAATACAAGACGCCCCATCACCTGATAACGGCAACCTATCGCGTCAGCTTCGATGTCCAACAGGGTGACCGCTTCATCCTGCTGGGTCCGTCGGGTTGCGGCAAATCCACGCTTCAGAAGGCCGTCGGGGGCTATATCACGCCCACCGAGGGGGACATGACGCTGAAGGGCCGCAAGATCACCCAGCCCGGTCCCGACCGGATGATGGTGTTCCAGGAATTCGACCAGCTTCTGCCGTGGAAGACCGTCAAGCAGAACGTGGCCTTCGCCCTGCAAAACGCCAAGCGCATGTCCCGCCGGCAGGCCGAGGAAAAGGCGATGGAATATGTCGAAAAGGTGGGCCTGGGCAAGTTCGCCGACAGCCATCCGCATATGCTGTCGGGCGGCATGAAGCAGCGCGTCGCCATCGCCCGCGGCATGGCGATGGAGCCGGACATCCTGCTGATGGACGAACCCTTTGCCGCGCTGGACGCCCTGACCCGGCGCAAGATGCAGGACGAATTGCTGAAACTGTGGGACGACACGCGCTTCACCGTGCTGTTCGTCACCCATTCCATCGCCGAGGCGATCAAGATCGGCAACCGCATCCTGCTGCTGTCGCCCCATCCGGGCCGGGTCAAGGCCGAGTTGAACAGCACCACCGACCCGCGCGAGGCCGCCGAGCTGGAGCGCCACATCCACCAGATGCTTTTCGCCCACGAACCCGAGGAGATGGAGCATGCCTGAAGCGACCGCCCGCGTCCTGCCCCTGCGCAACGGCGCCACCACCGAGCGCCCCGAGATCTATCACGACGATGTCGAGGGCGGCGAGTTGACGATCATCGAACAGCCGCTTTCCACCTTCGAGACCTTCTATCGCGAACCCTGGCTGCGCAAGCTGTTCATTCTGGTCGTGCTGGCCTGTATCTGGGAAATCTATGGCCGGGTGCTGAACAACGACCTGCTGTTTCCGACCTTCACCGCCACGGCGGGCGCGTTCTTCGGCGCGCTGATGAACGGCACCCTGCCCTCGGCGGCGTGGGTTTCGCTCAAGGTCCTGGTCACGGGTTATGTCATCGGCATCGCGCTGGCAGCCGCGCTGACCGCACTGGCGATGGCGTCGCGGATCGGGACCGACTTCCTGGAAACCATGACCTCGATGTTCAACCCGCTGCCCGCCATCGCACTCTTGCCGCTGGCGCTGATCTGGTTCGGGCTTGGCAATGCCAGCCTGGTCTTCGTGCTGGTCCATTCGGTCACCTGGGCCATCGCGCTGAACACGCATTCGGGTTTTCTCAGCGTCAGCAAGACACTGAAGATGGTCGGACGGAACTATGGCCTGAAGGGATTCGGCTTCATCACCAAGGTCCTGATTCCGGCGGCATTCCCCAGCATCCTGACCGGCCTCAAGATCGGCTGGGCCTTTGCCTGGCGGACCCTGATCGCGGCGGAACTGGTCTTCGGCGTCAGTTCCGGCTCGGGCGGTCTTGGCTGGTTCATCTTTGAGAACAAGAACCTGCTGGACATCCCCAAGGTCTTCGCGGGTCTGCTGACCGTCATCGTCATCGGGCTGGTGGTCGAAAACCTGATCTTCCGCACCATCGAGCGCTGCACGATCCAGCGCTGGGGCGTGCAGCACTGAAATCGCGGCCCGTCCCGATGGGGCGGGCCTGTTTGCCACGGAACGGGAAACCGTGGCTTTCGGGAGGAAAAAAGAATGAACAACTTCAAGCTGTCCGTCGCCCTTGGCGCGGCTTTGTCGGTCTTCGGGGCGCTGCCCTCGATCGCCGAAACCGTCAATGTCCGGCTGGCCCGCCAGTTCGGCATCGGCTACATGCCCCTGACGCTGGTGCAGGAACAGGGCCTGCTGGAAAAGCACGCGCAAGAGGCCGGTGTGGACGTCACCACCGAATGGCTGCGCTTCACCGGCGGATCGGGCATGAACGAGGCGCTGCTTTCGGGCAACCTGGACATCGCGGCGGGCGGCACGACGCCCATGCTGACGATCTGGGCGCGCACGCAGAACAACCTGGGGATCAAGGGGTTGGCCGCGCTTTCCTCGATGCCCTTGCACCTGGTCACGACGAATCCCGAGGTCGAATCCATCGCCGACTTCTCGCGCGGGGACAAGATCGCGCTGCCGGCGGTCAAGACCTCGATCCAGGCCATCACCCTGCAAATGGCGGCCGAGAAATATCTGGGCGAAGGCAGGCACGCCGATCTTGACGCCTTCACCGTTTCGATGGGCCATCCCGACGCGCAACTTGCCCTGATGGGCGGCCAATCCGAGATCAACGCGCATTTCGGATCACCCCCCTTCCAGAACCTTGAAATAAAGGATCCGCGCGCGCGGAAGGTCCTGGACAGCTACGACGTTCTGGACGGTCCCCATACCTTCACCGTCATCTGGGCCAAGAACGACTTTGTAGAAGGCAATCCCGAAATCGTCGCCGCGCTGATGGCCGCGCTTGAGGAAAGCATCAGTTTCATCCAGGAAAACCCCGAGGAAGCCGCGCGCATCTGGGCCGCTGCCGAAAGCACCAACCTGACGCATGAGGAAATCGTGGCCCTGATCCAGGACCCGCAAACCAGGTGGACGACCACGCCCCAGCGCCTGCTGCCCTATGTGAACTACATGGCCCGCGTCGGCCTGATCACCCAGGACACCGACGACTGGCGCGACCTGTTCTTCGACACCGTCAGGGACAGCGACGGAAGCTGAACGCGCTCGCCGGTCGGCCTTGCCGTGATCGCGGCAAGGCAAGGCCCCGGAAAGCCCGCGTTGCTGCGGGCTTTCCCCATCCCGGCACCGGCCTCAGCGCAGATCGACGCTGTAGTGAAAGCTTTCGGTCGCGCATCTGCTGATCCGCAATTCGACGGGCCGGTCTTCCAGCGAATAGGCGATGCGGCTGATTTGCAGCACTGGCGCACCGGGGGCAAGCGACAGCAGTTCGGCCTCGCGGGCACTGGCGTCGACGGCCTTGAGCCGCTCGGTCGAACGCATGATCACCACCCCGAAACTGACCGCGAAAAGACCGTAGAGGTTGTTGGGCAGTTCCATCCCCTGCAATGCGCCGAAAATATCGGCGGGAAGGATGACCGTCTCGACGATGGCGGGCATTCCGCCGATCGACCGCAGCCTTTCGATGCGGATGACCTGCGCGGCGGGCGCAAGACCCAGGGCCTTCTGCTCTTCGACGCTGGCCGGAAAGGTGCCGGTGGACAGGATGGCGCTGTCGGGGAACTTCTGCTCGCCCGCATCGGGCGTAAGGCGAAAGAACTGGAACATGATGCGTTCATCGTCATGGCGCGCAACGAAGGTGCCCCGCCCCTGCTTGCGCACGACCAGGTTTTCAGCCGCCATCGCGTCCAGCGCCTTGCGCACCGTGCCCTGGCTGACGCCAAGCTCGGCGGCAAGCTGCATCTCGCTTGGCAGGATGTCGCCGGGCGCCCAGACCCCGTCCACCAGCCGGCGCAGCAGCTTTTCGCGCACCTGCACATAAAGTGGCCGCAGGCCGAGACCCGTCGTTTCATCCGCCCTGGCTGTCGTCATGCTGTCCTGCCCCTTGTTGCCCTTGCAATCTAGGCGCTTGGCGCGCCGGTGAGAAGAGGCTTGACTATTATATAAGATATAAGATAGCTATTATATGATGAAAGATCCGGTCCGGGCGGGGAAACGCCTTCCCTGTCCGTCGTGAAAATCCCTGACCCCTTTCCACCCACAAGTCCGGGGCCTTCTTCACCGACCGGGACCGCAGGCACGACAGCAAGGCCGCGCGGGCATCGAGGAGGAATGCCCGCGCAGCCCGATCACGGCCAACCACTGGGAGGAAAACATGATTTCAAGACTTCAATCCGCGGCACTCGCCTTGATCGGCGCTGGCGCACTGGCTGCGCCGGTGCTTGCCCAGGACTATCCGACGCAGCCAGTCACCATCGTCGTGCCTTTTTCGGCGGGCGGGCCAAGCGACACCGTGGCCAGGGTCATCGCCCATTCGATGGGGCGCGAGATGGGCCAGCAGGTCCTGGTGCAGAACGTCGGCGGTGCGGGTGGAACGCTTGGCTCGGCGCAGGTCGCACATGCGGCGCCCGATGGGTATAACCTGCTGATCAACCATATCGCGATGGCGGTTTCCGGCGCGCTTTATGCCAACCTGCCCTATTCCACGACCCAGGACTTCACCCCCATCGGCCTGGCTACCGACGCGCCGATGGTGATCACCGGCAGGCCCGGCCTCGGGGCCGACAGCATCGAGGAACTGCTGGACCTGATCCGCGCGGAAGGCGAGGCCATGACCATCGCGCATGGCGGCATCGGCGGTGCGGCGCATCTGTGCGGAATGCTGATCCAGGAATCCCTGGGCATCGAGATGATCACCGTCCCCTATCAGGGAACCGGCCCCGCGATGACCGACCTGATGGGCAACCAGGTGGATGTCATGTGCGATCAGGCGACAACCACCGTTTCGCCCATTCGCAATGGCAGCATCAAGGCCTATGCGGTGACCTCGCAGGAACGTATCGACAGCCTGCCCGACCTGCCCACCACCGCCGAGGCGGATATCGCAGCCGTTCAGATCGGCGTCTGGCACGGCCTTTACGGTCCCGCCGGAATGGATGAAGCGGTGGTCACCAGGCTGGAGACCGCGTTGCAGACCGCCCTTCAGGATCCCGATGTGATCGCGCGGCTGGCGGATATCGGCACCGTCCCCATGCCCATCGAACAGGCCAATCCCGAAGGGCTGCGCCAGATGCTGGAAGCGCAGATCGCCCTGTGGGAGCCGATCATCGACCGGGCGGGCATCTTCGCGCAATAATCGCCACGCATATCGCAGCCACCCGCGCCCCCAATAACGGAGGAGACCAGTTTGAAGGCAGTCGTATCGGAATTCATGGAAGAGGACATCCTGCGCGACGGGCTGGCGTCCTGGGATATCGTCTATCGCCCCGAACTGGTGGACGACCGGCAGGGGCTGCTCGATGCCCTTGCCGAGGCCGATGCCCTGATCGTCAGGAACCGCACGCAGGTCAACGCGGAACTGCTGGCCCGCGCGCCCCGGCTGCGTGTCGTGGGCCGGTTGGGCGTGGGTCTGGACAATATCGACCTCGCCGCCTGCAAGGCCGCCGGTGTCGCGGTCTGTCCGGCGACGGGGGCGAATGACGTCTCGGTCGCCGAATATGTCATCGGCGCGGCGATGGTGCTGCTGCGGGGCGTCTTCGCGACCCCCTCGCGGCTGGCCGGGGGCGATTGGGCGCGAAATGCGCTGATGAACGGGCGCGAGATACAGGGCAAGCGGCTGGGACTGGTCGGCTTCGGCTCGATCGCGCGGGAAACGGCGGCGCGCGGGCTGGCGATGGGGATGCGCGTCGCGGCCCACGACCCGTTCGTGGCGGCGGACGATCCGGCCTGGACGACGCCGCTTGGCCGCGTCGAACCGGCCAGCCTTGACCAGATCGTGGGGCAAAGCGACGTGATCTCGCTGCATGTTCCGCTGACCGATGCGACCCGCCACCTGATCGGGACCAAGGCCATCGCCGCGATGAAAAAGGACGCGATCCTGATCAACGCCGCGCGCGGCGGGGTCGTGGACGAATCCGCACTGGCGCAGGCGCTGGCCGCAGGCAGGCTTGGCGGCGCGGCGCTGGACGTGTTCGAGACCGAGC
Organism: uncultured Paracoccus sp.; assembly: GCF_945915435.1. Taxonomy (GTDB): domain Bacteria; phylum Pseudomonadota; class Alphaproteobacteria; order Rhodobacterales; family Rhodobacteraceae; genus Paracoccus. Next base: position 29,913 of record NZ_CAMEFG010000016.1, read on the forward strand.
CGCTGCCCGCCGATCAGGCCGCGGGTTTCGCGGGGCTGCCCAACGTCATCCTGACCCCGCATATCGCCGGGCTGAGCCGGGAATCGAACCACCGCGTTTCTCAGGTCACCGTCGCCTCGGTGCGCGCGCATCTGACGGGGGACGTTTAGATGACCCGGTTGTCATTGCAGGACGCCCAGGACCTCGCCAGCGCCGCACTGATCCGCAACGGCGCGGCGGCGCCTGTCGCGCAAAGCGTGGCGGGCGCGCTGGTGCGGGCCGAGGCGGACGGCTTCAAGGGGCACGGGCTGGGGCGGTTGCCGTCCTATATCGCGCAGTTGCGGGCGGGCAAGGTCAACGCCTCGGCCAATATCCGGCCCTCGCGCCCCCGTCCCGGCGCCCTGCTGGTCGATGCCGATCACGGTTTCGCCTATCCGGCGCTGGACCTCGCGGTCGGCGAACTGCCCGACATGGCGCGGGCGCAGGGCATCGCCTGCGCCGCCATCGCCCGCTCGCATCATTGCGGCGCGGCGGGACTGTTCGTCGAGGCGCTGGCCCGGCAGGGGCTGATCGCGCTGCTGTTCGCCAATACCCCCGCCGCGATGGCGCCCTGGGGCGGCAATCGCGCGGTCCTTGGCACCAACCCCATCGCCTTCGCCTGCCCCCGCAGCGCCGAGGACCCCATCGTCATCGACATGGCCCTGTCCAAGGTCGCACGCGGCAATATCGCCGCCGCGGCCAGGCGCGGCGAGGTAATTCCATCGGATTGGGCCTTCGACAGCAACGGGCAGCCGACGACCGACGCCAAACGCGCCCTGCAAGGCACGATGGCGCCCCTTGGCGATGCCAAGGGCATCGCGCTGGCGCTGATGGTCGAACTGCTCGCCGCGGGCATGACCGGCTCGAACTACGCGGCCGAGGCGTCCTCGTTCCTGGATGCCGAAGGCACACCGCCGGGCACCGGGCAATTCCTCATCGCCATCGACCCGCTGGCGTTCTCGCCCGGCACCCCCGACCGCTTCGCCGTCCTGGCGCAGGCCATCGAAGGGCAGGAAGGGGCAAGGCTGCCCGGTGCAAGGCGTTTCGCCATGCGCGCCGAGGCCGAGAGGCGGGGCATCATGGTGAACGGTGATCTGCTGAACGAAATCGCCGCGCTGTGATCCACGGCGGGGGGTCGGGCAGAGCCATGACTGCGCCGCCCGGTCCCCACCGGATCAGGCAGGGCGTTCGGGTTCGCGCATTTCCCGGCCGGGTCCGTCCTCGGGCAGGTCGAGACCCGAGGCGATGTCACCGATCGAGCCATCGAATTTCATCCCCAGTTCATCCCCGATCTGCTTGAGGATCGGCATCGCCACCGCATTGGTGCGCATTCCGCTGAACAGGCTGTCCATCACCCCGTCGCCGGTCTTGTCGGCAGCCGAGCCCCCGGTCAGCCCGCCCACGCCCGTGACCTGATGGACGCGGAAGGATTCGATATGGCGCGCAGGCTCGACCATCGCCGAGATGATGGCGGGCAGCGCCTCGATCTTGGCCAGCCGCTCCTTATGGGCCATGACCTCGGGCGAGATGCGGTTTTCGGCCTCGACCCGCGCGGCGATGGCGTCGGCCTCGGCCTGGCCCTTGTCGCGGATGGCGGCGGCAGAAATCTTGATCGCCTGCGCGTCGGCCTCGGCCTTGGCGATCACGGCGGCGGCCTGGTCCTCGGCGGCTTCGCGTTCGACCCGCGCCTGGACGCGCAGGGCGGTGGCGCGCTGCTCGGCCTCTTGCTCGGCGACCATGACCGCAACGTCCTTTTCGCGTTCTGCCACGGCAAGGATGCGCGCGGTGTTCACGCCCTCGGCAGCGGCGATGGCCTTGGCGCGCGCCTCGGCGGCGGCGGCTTCGGCCTGGCTTTGCCGTTCCGAACTGATCGCGACTTCGGCGGCCTTCAACTGCTCGGCCAGTTCGATGGACTGCTGGCTGGCGATGTCGGCGGCGCGGATCTGCTTGTCGCTTTCGATCTCGTTCTCGCGCACGGCGCGCTCGCGCTCGATCCGCGCCCTTTCGCGGGCAAGCGCGGTTTCCTCGGCAATCTTGGCCTCTTCCCGCTCGGTATTGGCGGTCATATTGGCGACTTCCAACCGCTGCGACTGGGTCGCGTCATGTTCCTCGCGCTCGACCTGAAGGCGGCGGACCCGGTTTTCCTTCTGGGTCCGGGCGATCTCCAGCGCGGCCTCTTCCTCGATGGCGACGCGGGCCTTGCGCTGTTCCTCGACCGTGGCGGCGCGGGCGCGCAGGCCGGTGATGTCGAAAGAGTTGTTTTCGTCCAGCCGCGACAGCGGGGTTTCGTCCAGCTTGGTCAGCGCGACGCTTTCCAGTTCAAGGCCGTTGGGCTCCAGGTCCTTATTCAGCGTCTGCTGGACCTTCTGCACGAAATCCGCGCGCGAGCGGTGCAGTTCGATCAGGTCCATGCCGGCGGTGATGGCGCGCATGGTGTCCTGCACCTTGCCCTCCAGCAGGCTGCGGATCGCCGCGACGTCATTGGTGTTCTGGCCAAGCGATTGCGCCGCCGCCGCGATGGCCTGCGCGTTCGAGCCGACGCGGATGAAGAACTGCGCCTCGGCATCGACCCGGCGGCTGTCCTTGGTGATCAGCCCCTCGCCGCCGTTCACGGTGATGGTCATGGTCTTCATGTTCACGCGCAAGAGGTCGTGCAGCCCCGGAACCACCAGGACCCCGCCGCCCGTCACGACCTTCAGCCCACCGACGCCGGTGCGCACCAGCGCGGTTTCGGGGTTCGATTTCTTGTAGAGCCGGACAAGGACCATGCCCGAGGCCAGCAGCGCGACCAGCAGGATCAGCGCAGGAAGAAGAATGCCGAGATAGGCCATATGCTATGCCTTTCCTTTCAATAACTTGCAAGTTGGTTGGGCCCTTCCGTCCGCGCGACGATGCGGGGTTGCATCTGCCGGGTGCGGACAAGAAGAACCTTCGTGCCCTCGGGGATCGCATCGGTTTCGCGGAAGGGTTCGGCCATGATGTTGTGCATGGTGCCGTAAAGGTCATACCAGCGGACCTGCGCGGGATAACCGGCGCGGGCGGTGCCGGTCACGACAACGCCGTAGCGGCCGTTGTAGGTCTTGGCGGAAATGGCCTGGCTTTCAAAGGTCGGGATCAGGCGCGACAGCCAGCGCGTCATGCCCCCCGCCATGCGCAGGCCGGGGATCAGGACGATCAGCAGCGCCACCACCCCCGGCAGCATGAAGCCCAGCAGGCTGTCCAGCGCGGCTTGCAGGGCGAAGCCAAGGGCGCACACGCAGGCCGACATGCACGACAGCGCCACCAGCAGCGGGCCGTTGCCGATCCCGATGCTGGACAGGATGGCGCGGCGGCGCGACGGGCGGGGGCGCAACATTTCAGCGCGTTCGTCGCGGGGCAGGTCGAGGCTCGCGATCTCATCGGCGCTGAACAGGTCCAGATCGGCGGGCTGGATGCCCGACTCCATCCCCTCGGCGTCCAGGTCGAAATCGGCGCCTTCGCCATCATCGCCGCTGGACAGGCCAAGGACCATCAGCAGCACCTCGAACAGTGCCAGGACCAGCGTGATGCCCGCGATGATGCTGAAGGGTCTGAGTTCCGCGCCCAGAAAGATCTCCATTCAGAAAAGCCTTTCGATTCCCGGTCGGTCAGATCGCCGCCGAACCCCGATCCGGTCGTCCTGCGGAAGCAGCGGGGACGGCATCGCCCCGTTCATGGCGCGATCACGCCAGCGGCGCAAGATGCCGAAGCGACCGGCCTTCAAAGCACGATGGCCGAGATCAGCCGTCCGTAATCGGCGGCCCCTTCATGGGTCGCACGGCGATAGGAAAAGAACCGCTGCGGGTCCGAATAGGTGCAATGCCCGATCCATTCGGCTTCGACCCCTGCATCGCGCAGGCGCATCAGGCCGTAGGACGGCAGGTCGAACATGGGCCGCCCGTTCGGCCCGCCCGTGAAAAAGCGGTGCCAGTCGGGGTCCTCGGCCAGGAATTCGTCCATGAAATCCTCGCCCACCTCATAGACCCGCTGGCTGATCGTGGGACCGATGACGGCGCGGATGCGGGTCGCGCCAAGGTCCTGCATGGCGCCGACGGTGGCCTCGATCACGCCGCTCAGCGCGCCTTTCCAGCCGGCATGGGCCGCGCCGATGACGCCGGCCTGCGCGTCGGCCAGCAGGATCGGCTGGCAATCGGCGGTCAGCACGGCCAGCGCGCGGCCCGGCACGTTGGTCACGATCGCGTCCGCGGGGCGGCTGGCCAACTGGGCGGGATCGTCGCCTTCGGTCACGGTCACGACATCGGCGGAATGGGTCTGGTTGACGGTGACCAGCGCGCCCGGGGCCACGCCCATCGCCTCGGCCACGCGGGCGCGGTTGATCGCCACGATCTCGGCCTGGTCGCTGGACCCGCGCCCGCAGTTCAGCCCCGCGAACAGGCCCGAACTTGCCCCGCCCTTGCGCGTGAAGAACCCGTGACGGACGGGGGAAAGCAGGTTCTGGGTCAGGATCTCAATCGTGGTCTGCATGAGCGTCCAGGGGTTCGAATCCGGGCGGCGGGACTGCCTGGCGCGGCCAGATCGCCAGCGCCTTGAACAACTGTCCCATTTCTTCGGCGTGGGTCAAGCGGTGAAGCGCCCCAGCCGCGCCGCCGTCCCCCGCCGCGCCAAGCCTTGCCGCCCGCCCGGCCATGCCAAGCGACAGAAGCCACGGCCCTTGCGCGACCAACCTGGACGCCTGCGCGCCCGCCGCGATGGCCGCGCGGGCAAGGGGCGCGAAATCGACATGCGCGGTCAGGTCGACCTGTCCGGGATGGGCCAGCACATCCTCGGGGCGGTGATTGCGCAGGGCCTGGAAGGTGTCGCCCGCGCCGTCCCATCCGCCATAGTCGATCACCAGCGCGCAGCCGCCGAAACGCGCGATCAGGCTGGCGATCCGGGTCATGATGGGGGCGGCGGCGGGGCAGATTTCGCGCACATCGCCCAGTTGGCCAGGCAGGTCCAGAGGCTGCGGCGCGGCAAGGCCAAGGGTCAGATCGCCCGCGGGGTCGATGCCCACGATCCGCTCGGCCCAGCCTTCGGGCTGGCGCTGGAACTGGCGAATGGGCAGGGCGTCGAAGAATTCGTTCGCGACAAGGAAAAGGGGCGCATCCGGCAAGCTGCCGACATCATCCAGATGCAGGGCCTGCCCCAGCCTGTCGCGCTGGATGCCGCGCAGATGGGCCGATGCCTCGACCAGCGTTACGCGGGCGGCATCCAACATCCCCGGAACGATTCGGATCGCGCGCAGGATGTCGGCCATCAGCGTGCCGCGCCCCGGCCCGACCTCGGCCAGCGTGAAGGGGGTGGGCGCGCCCTGATCCAGCCACGCCTGCGCCAGCGCAAGGCCGACCATCTCGCCGAACATCTGGCTGATTTCCGGCGCGGTGGTGAAATCGCCCGATGCGCCGAAAGGGTCGCGCGTGGCGTAATAGCCGTGCTGCGGATGCAGCAGGCAAAGCTGCATGTATTCGTCCAGCCGCATCGGTCCGCCTGCGCGGATACGGGCCGCGATCAGGCGTCCAAGCGCAGTCACGGCCCGACCGCTGGCCGCCGCAACGCAAGGGCAACAAAGGCCAGCCCGACCAGCACCATCGGCAGCGACAGAAGCTGGCCCATCGTCACGCCCCAGACCGGGCCGCCGATGACATGGCCCAGCGGGTTGTCGGCCGTGATGAAGCGGGCATCGGCCTGGCGGAAGAACTCGACCACGAAACGCGAAAGCCCGTAACCGGCGACAAAGACGCCAAGCGCCAGGCCCGGACGGCGCAGCCCCCCCGCGCGCACGATGGCCAGCAGGACCAGCAGCAGCAGGACGCCCTCCAGCGCGGCCTCGTAAAGCTGGCTGGGGTGGCGGGCGCAGAGGCCGGTGACGCCGGGGCAGAACTGCGCGGCCTGACCGGGAAAGACCACGCCCCAGGGCAGGTCGGTGGGACGGCCCCACAGTTCGGCGTTGATGAAGTTCGCGACCCGGCCCAGCCCAAGCCCTACCGGCGTCGCCACCGCCAGCGCATCGGCCAGGCGCAGGGTCGCGATGCCGTTGCGGCGGCAGAATATCCAGGACGCGATCACCACGCCAAGGAAACCGCCGTGAAAGGACATGCCGCCCTGATCGATGCGGATGATCTGGCCCGGATTGGCCAGATAGGTCGCGGGTTCGTAAAACAGCACGAAGCCAAGCCGCCCGCCGACGATGACGCCGCCGATCACCCATGTCAGCAGTTCCTCGGCCTTGCCCGGCGCCATCGGCGCGGTGCCGCCCCAAAGATGCGGGCGGCGCATCAGCGCGGCGATGATCCACCAGCCGACCAGCAACCCGACCAGATAGGCCAGCGCATACCAGCGCAGCGACAAGGCCGTGCCGAAGATGTGGATCGTGAAAATTTCGGGCGAAATCTCGGGGAAGGGGATCATGGCGCGCCTTGGTTTTCGGTTTTCCGGTTCGGCGGGGAATTGAACCCGGCCCTGATGGGGGCCATATAGAAGACCAGTCCATTCCGAAAGGCCCCAGCATGTCCTCGCAGAACCGTATGTTCGACGATCTCTCGAAATTGATGACCAACGCGATGGGCGTGGCCCAGGGCGCCCGGTCCGAGGCGCAGACGGCCTTCAACGGCTGGATCGACCGCTGGCTGGCCGAGCGCGACTTCGTCACCCGCGAGGAATTCGAGGCCGTGCGCGAGATGGCCATCAAGGCGCGCACCGAAAACGCCGAATTGCGCGCAAGGCTCGACGCGCTGGAAGGCAAGCCGGCCGATCAGGGCTGAAGCCTGCCCCGCAGCACGCCATCATGGTCGTAAAGCAGCACCTCGCCCGACCCGGTCACGACGACGATCCAGTCGCGGGCGAAGGTCAGCGCCTCGACCGCGCTGCCTTGGGGCAGTTCGATCCCGGCGGGCAGTTCGGGCAGGGGCGCGGGTGCGCTCAGCCTCAGCCACAGGATGGCCGCGATGGCGATCATCCCCAGGGCCATGACCACCGCAAGCAGGGTGACAAGCGCGCGCAGATAGCGCAGCATGGGCACCATTGGCGCATCTTCCCGATCTTCGACCCGCTTCATGTCCGACCTCATCATCACCCTGCCCGCAGACAGCCCGCCCGAACGGCTTGATAAGGCCCTTGCCGCCGCCGCGCCAGAGGATGCGTCGCTTTCCCGCTCGCGCCTTGCGCGGCTGATCGCCGAGGGCGCGGTCGCGGGACCCGAGGGCGTGGTGACCGACATCCGCGCGAAAGTGACGGGCGGCGCGTTCCGCATCACGCTGGCCGCGCCCGAACCGATCGAGGCGCAGCCGCAGGCGATACCGCTGAACGTCATCCACGAGGACGACGACCTGATCGTGATCGACAAGCCCGCGGGCATGGTCGTCCACCCTGCCCCCGGATCGCCCGACGGCACGCTGGTCAACGCGCTTCTGGCCCATTGCGCGGGCAGCCTGTCGGGGATCGGCGGCGCGGCAAGGCCGGGGATCGTGCATCGCATCGACAAGGACACCTCGGGCCTTCTGGTCGTGGCCAAGACCGACCGCGCCCACCACGGGCTGGCCGCCCAATTCGCCGCCCATGACATCGACCGCCGCTATCTGGCGCTGGCGCATGGGGCGATCGACCCCGCCGATCCGCGCCTGCGGGGGTTGCGCGGCATCGCCTTCGAGCCGGGCGGCGTCTTGCGCATCACCACCATGCTGGGCCGCCATCCGACCGACCGGCAGCGGCAGGCGGTCAGCTTCGACCGGGGCCGCCACGCGGTCACGCGGGCGCGGATGGTGCAGGCTTTCGGCACACCCCCCGGCGCGATGCTGGCCGAATGCCGGCTGGAAACCGGGCGCACCCATCAGATCCGCGTCCATATGTCCCACGCCGGACTGGGGCTGATCGGCGACCCGGTCTATGGCGGCGCGCGGCGCGCCTCGACCCGTGCGCTTGGGCCGGAGGCGGCGCAGATGATCGCGGCTTTTCCGCGCCAGGCGCTGCATGCGGCGCATCTGGGCTTTGTCCATCCGGTCAACGGACAGTTACTGGCCTTCGACAGCCCCTTGCCCCAAGATATGGACCAACTGCTGCAAATCCTGCGGCAACCGGCGTAAGTTGCAGAACAAAACGGAACCGCCGCCGATCTGGCGCGTTTTCGGACAAACCCGCGAAACCCGTGGGATCAGGGAAATACGATGGCGAATTTTTCAAATCTTCCGGCCCTCAACCCAGAACAGGGCCTCAACAGATATCTTCAGGAAATCAGGAAGTTCCCCCTTCTTGAACCGGAAGAGGAATATATGCTGGCCAAGCGTTGGGTCGATCACGAGGACCCCGAGGCCGCCGAAAAGCTGGTCACCAGCCACCTGCGGCTGGCCGCCAAGATCGCGATGGGCTATCGCGGCTACGGCCTGCCCCAGGCCGAGGTGATATCCGAGGCCAACGTCGGCCTGATGCAGGCCGTCAAGCGATTCGACCCCGAAAAGGGCTTTCGGTTGGCGACCTATGCGATGTGGTGGATCCGCGCCTCGATCCAGGAATATATCCTGCGGTCGTGGTCGCTGGTGAAAATGGGCACGACCAGCGCACAGAAGAAACTGTTCTTCAACCTGCGCAAGGCCAAGGCCAAGCTGGGTGCCTTCGAGGAAGGCGACCTGCGGCCCGAAAACGTCCAGCAGATCGCCCATGACCTGAACGTGACCGAGCAAGAGGTCATCGACATGAACCGCCGCCTGTCGGGGGGCGATGCCTCGCTGAACGCGACGGTGGGTTCGGCCGATGGCGATGCGACCGCGCAATGGCAGGACTGGCTGGAAGACGAGACCGCCGATCAGGCCGGAAGCTACGCCGAAGCGGATGAGCTTTCGACCCGCCGCGACATGCTGATCGGCGCGATGGGTGTGCTGAACGACCGCGAAAAGGACATCCTGATGGAGCGCCGCCTGCGCGACGACCCGATGACGCTGGAAGAACTGTCCGAACGCTATGGCGTCTCGCGCGAGCGCATCCGCCAGATCGAGGTCCGCGCCTTCGAAAAGCTGCAAGACCGCATGCGCAGCCTTGCGCGGGAAAAGGGCATGGCCGTGCCGCAGCGCGACTGAGCGCCAGGCCGCACAAGGCAGTCGGGGAAAGCTTGCGGCAGTTTTCGGGGTCCGGGGCGACCAACTTGGGGCGCCCTGAATTCGCCCGCCGCCCCGGATGAGTGTCCCGCCACGGACCGCATTGCCCCCGTGGTCCTTGGCCCGATGCAGTGACGCGGCGCCTTGCAAAACCATCGGATTTTGCCGGAAGCGACAGCGACAGCGACAGCGACAGCGACAGCGACAGCGACAGCCGTTCCCATCATCGGCGCGCGCCGCTCAAGACCTTCCGGCGCGCTGATCTGCGGCTTTCCTTCCTTGGCCCGACCGGCAAGGGTTTCCCTTCAACAAGATCGCCCGATCTGACGGCGACCTACCTGCAACCACCCAAGGCGGTCCCTCGTAAAAATACACGCCATCCCCACCCTGGACAGCGGCATGATATCGGAAAATCGCTCCTGCAGCAGGGGGACATGCGGGCCGCCCTATCATCGCGATCCATTCGGTCACGCCAAAGCAGGTTCTGCATGCCGTCGCGCAAACTGTTGATAGTTATATGATAGACTGGCAAGCTATGGGGGAAAGGGATGCTGAAAAGTATCGCGGAAGAACTCTGCGCCTGATGAAAATCAACCCGAAAAGATGGCATTCTTCGACCGATTCGAGAAAATTTCCGCCTTCAAGACCAGTTTGCCCTGCTGCGCAGACCATTTCGGCCGCCTATCAAGGGATGTCGGTCGGTATTCCCCTCTCGTTCAGCCGCACAGGCCGGCGACACGGGTTCGACCCAGCTACGCCGCATCGGACAAGCCGTTCAACGCCCCATCAGGCGATGCCGATCAGGTATTTGCGCTTCAGACGTCCCATGCAACGGATTGCCCACCCGGCTCGGGCCGAATCGCACCGCATCGGACAAGCCCTTCAACGCCCCTCAGGCGATGCCGATCCGCTATTCGCCCTTCAGGCGCACCACGCAACGGGGCGCCCGCACGGCTCGGGCATGGTCATGCGACATTGGACAGATCGTTCAGCGTCCCTTGCCCCTTCACGGTCCCGGCATCCGCACACCTGCCACAACCGTTACGGCTTTCGCGATCGGTGCCGCCGACAGCCAGCCCGCCCGGCAAGCCGACAGTCGGGCAGATCGGGTTTGCATTCCCTGCCACGGGATCAGGGGGTTGCCCATGCCATCCGCGCCACCTTGCCGCTGGCCGGTTGACCGCCGCCGCGCAAGCCCTATGGTCAGGTGAAACATCACCTGAACCAACCGCTTAACCATGACCGCGCTGAACCAGTATGAACGGCTAGAAGCCTCGGGTATCTGGCGCGAGACGCCCGAGGCGCAGCGGCGTGATGTCATTGTTTCCTTTGGCGATGCGACGCTGGTGCTGACCGATCCGCGCTCGGACACTCCGCTTGCGCATTGGTCGCTGCCCGCGGTCACCCGCCTGAACCCCGGCCAGATGCCCGCGCTTTATTCCCCCGGCGGCGATGGGGCGGACGAAGAACTTGAGGTCGAGGACGACCTGATGATCTCGGCCATCGAGAAGGTCCATCGGGTGATCGAGGCGCGCCGTCCCCACCCCGGCAGGCTGCGCCAGGGAATCACCCTGGCCGGAGCCCTGGCGATGCTGGCGGCGGCGGTCCTGTGGCTGCCCCCGGCGATGATCCGCCACGCCGCCAAGGTCGCACCCCCTGCGCAGCAAAGCGATATCGGCGCCAGGGTTCTGGCCCAGATCGAACAGACCACCGGCACAGCCTGCCATCGCCCTTCGGCGGATGCATTGTCCGGGCAGTTTGCAGAGCGGCTGCTTGGCCCGGGCCACAGCCTGCATATCGTGCCCACCGCGCTGGACCGCGCCCTTGCCCTGCCCGGCAAGATCACGGTCGTCGGCGACAGGCTGGTGTCGGGGCAGGCCGATCCCGAAGTCACCGCCGGGCATGTTCTGGCCGCACAGGCGACCGCCCAACGCGACGACCCGCTGTTGCAAGCCCTGCGCTATGCGGGCGCAAGGGCGAGCTTTTACCTGCTGACGACCGGTGCCCTGCCCGAGGGTGCGCTGGACGGATATGGCGAGGTTCTCTTGACCCAGGAACCTGCGCCGCCGGGGGATGAGCCGTTGCTGGCGCTTTTTTCCCGTGCGGGCGTTCCCAGCCAGCCCTATGCGCGCGACCTGGACCCGACGGGCGAAGCGACGCTGGCACTGATCGAGGCCGATCCCTATCGCACCGCCCCCCCGGCCGCCCCGGTGATCGAGGAACGCTATTGGACGGTGCTGCGCACCATCTGCGCCGACTAGACCAGCGACGCGCGCGCCTTCATCGCGGCATGGCGTCGCGAAACCCGGCCCTGCGCAATCGGTCCAGGGCGATCACGATGGACTGGCGATCGTCGAACGGACCCGCCAGCAGGACCTGCGGACCATCGGCGCCGTCGGATCCGGGCTTGAGGCGGTGGGGGCGATAACCCAGCGCAAGGATGTGCCGGGCGACCTGATCGGCCTCTGCCGCACTATGCACGGTGGCAAGCTGCACGAATCTTGCGCCGGGTGGGATACCATCGACAAAGGCAGCCCGCCGCCCCCCCGCGTGAGAGGCAGCCGCGGACGGGATCGGCGTCGCAACAGCGGGCGAGGCGGCAGGCCGGGGTGACGCGGCCCCCGCAGGCGGGGCGGCGGGCTGGGCGTTCGCGGCCAACTGCGGGGCCTTGTCTTGCGGGGCCGGTTCCGTGGGATCAGGCGCTGGCCCGGCTTCGGGCGGCTGCGGCAATGTGGCAGGGCGGGCGAAGGCCAGGCGCGACAGCGCGGCACCCGGCAGCGCATCGCAGAACCCTTCGGTCGGGTCCTGCCCGATCCGGCCCGGTTCCGGCCCATCGCCCGGCCCGTCATGGCCCAGCAACCGGCAGAGGTTGCGATTCGGCCTCAGCCCGCCCGCCATGCTGCGGCGGATCTGCGGTTGCGCCGCGATTTCGGCTTGCAGGGCAAGCGCCGGCGCGTCCGAGGCAGGCTCGGGTCCCATGTCGGGCAATGGCCGGAAGGGTTGGGCAGAGCCTTCCAGCTCACCATCGCGCAGCCCTGCAAACAGCGTTTCCGCCAGCACCTGTTCGACCTGGCGACCGCGCGCGGGATCGGGCGGCCTTGATGCAAGCTGGCGCACCGACAGGGTGGGCGGATAGCCGCAAAGCAATTCGCCATCATAGAGGCGCGGCACCCAACCGCCTGCCCCGTCGGCCATGAAGATGCAGCCACGGCTGTCGATATATTGCCTGCCCGCGAAATCCGGCGGAGGCGGTTCCGCCGGTTGCAGCACCGACGCCGCCAGCGCCCCGCAACACAGCCAGAAGGCCGCAAGGCCCTGCCACAGCCGAAATCCCATCTTCCTTCCCCCGATCGCACAGGTAACGGGGCAAGGCATAAGGCCAAAACCTGAACGCCCGGTTAACGCGCGATCATTTCGTCCCGAACAGCCGGTCGCCCGCATCGCCCAGACCGGGCAGGATATAGCCGTGGTCGTCCAGCCCCTGATCCAGCGCGGCGGTGACGATGGGCACATCGGGATGGGCTTCGCGCATCCGCGCCACCCCTTCGGGGGCGGCCAGCAGGCACAGGAAGCGGATATTGCGCGCGCCTTCCTGCTTCAGCAGGTCGATCGCCGCGACGGTCGAGTTCCCGGTCGCCAGCATCGGATCGACCACGATCGTCATGCGCGCGTCCAACTGATTGGGAACCTTGGCATAATATTGCACGGGCCGCAGCGTTTCGGGGTCGCGATACAGCCCGACAAAGCCCACGCGGGCCGCCGGGATCAGTTCCAGGATCCCGTCCATCAGCCCGTTTCCCGCCCGCAGGATCGAGATCAGCGCCAGCTTCTTGCCTTCCAGCGTCGGGGCCTCCATCTGCTGCATGGGCGTCTCGACGGTGGTGGTGGTCAGGTCCAGTTCGCGCGTGATCTCATAGGCCAGAAGCAGGCTGATTTCGCGTAAGAGCCTGCGAAATCCCCCGGTCGAGGTGTTCTTGTCGCGCATGATCGTCAGCTTGTGCTGGACAAGCGGATGATTCACGACGGTCAGATGCGGGGTCATGTCAGTTCCTTTCGCAGGTGTTCCTTGACCTCTTCCTTACAGAAAGCCGCGTCGATCGCCCACTGGTTCATCTGCGTGAATTCGGCCTCGGCCCAGCCGAAGGCATCGGCAAGCCCCTGATATTCGCGGCGCAGGTCGGTGCGAAAAAACGGCGGATCGTCGGTCGAGACGGTGACGCGCACCCCCGCATCGGCCAGTTGCGCAATGGGGTGGGCGCGCAGGTCGCGGCAAAGCCCAAGCGCCACGTTCGAGCCGGGGCAGCATTCCAGCGTGATCCCCGATTCGGCCAGGTGGCGGACCAGCGCGGGATCCTCGACCGCGCGGATGCCGTGGCCGATGCGGGTGACGCCCAGCGACAGCGCCTCGCGGATCGAGGACGGGCCACCCCATTCCCCGGCGTGGCAGGTCAGGCCCAGCCCCGCCTCGCGCGCGCAATCGAAGGCCCAGGCGAAATCGCGGGCGGGGGCGGCGGTCTCGGCCCCTGCCATGCCAAAGCCCGCGACCCAATCCCCCGCCGTTTCCGCTGCGCAGATCGCGGCCTTCTTCGACTGCGCGGGGTCCAGATGGCGCAGCGCGGTCAGGATCGCCGAACTGCCGATCCCTTGCGCGCGCATGTCGCGGGCGACCTCCTCCATCGCGGCAAGATGATCGCGCCAGGCGGGCAGATCGCCGCCCCCGCAAAAATCGGGCGAGACGAAAAGCTCGACATGGATCGCGCCGTTTTCCGCGCATTCCTCCAGCACCACGCGCAGCAGCCGGGCATAGTCGCGCGGGCCTTGCAGGGTTGCGCTGACGGCGTCGTAGACCCGCAGGAAGTCGCGGAATCCGTCAAAACGGTAATTGCCGCCTTCATCGAAGATCGCGGGCAAGGCATGGCTCTTTTCGGCGGCCAAGCCGCGAATGAAGGCGGGCGGGGCCGCGCCTTCCAGATGCAGGTGCAATTCGATCTTCTTCATCTCTCCTCCAGAAACGAGCGTCCGGCATCGGGCGGGGGCAGGCCCAAATGGGCCAGGACCGAGGCCCCCACATCCGCGAAACCCACCTTGCCGATGGCGCGCGACCCGACGCCCCAACCCAGCACCGGCACGCATTCGCGGGTGTGATCGGTGCCGTGCCAGGTGGGGTCGTTGCCGTGATCGGCGGTGAACAGCGCCAGGTCGCCGGGCCGCAGCCGCGCCAGAAACTGTCCGGCCACGGTGTCGAACCATTCCAGCGCGCTGCCATAGCCCAGGGCGTCGCGGCGGTGGCCATACAGGCTGTCGAACTCGACGAAATTGGCAAAGACCAGCGCGCCGTCCCCCGCCTGGTCGGCCAGCCGCAGCAAGTGACCGGCAAGTTCGGCGTCCGTGGCCCCCTTGTGCAGCCGCCCGACCCCGCGATGCGAAAAGATATCGCCGATCTTGCCCAGCGCGTGGGTCTCGCGCCCGGCCTTCCGCGCAATGTCCAGGATGGTGCGGCCCGGCACCGGCAGGGCGTAATCGCGGCGGTTGCCGGTCCGCGCGAAACCGCCCGGCTGGCCAAGGAAGGGCCGCGCGATGACCCGGCCTACCCGCATCGGATGGACCAGCGCGGCGACGCCCTCGCACAGGCGATACAGCCGGTCGAGACCGAAGGCTTCCTCATGCGCGGCGATCTGCAACACGCTGTCGGCCGAGGTGTAGCAGATCGGCCAGCCGCTGGTCAGATGCGCCTCGCCCAGCCTTGCGACGATCTCGGTCCCCGAGGCATGGCAGTCGCCCAGGATGCCCTCGGTCTCGGCCAGTTCCGCGATGGCGCGCCCAAGGGTTTGGGGAAAGGCCGGGCTGCCCTTGGGGAAATAATGCCAGTCCCACGGCACGGACACGCCCGCCAGTTCCCAATGCCCCGAGGGCGTGTCCTTCCCCTTCGAGCTTTCGACGCCCACGCCCCACAGCCCAAGCGGCGCCTGCCCCAGCCCCGGCGCGTCTTCCCCCGAGGCCAGCCGCACCGCCGCCCCCAGCCCCAGGCGGTCGAGGTTGGGCATATGCAGCCCGCGCGCCTGCGCGATATGGGCAATGGTATTGGCGCCCGTGTCGGGCAGGCCATCGTTGAAATAGGCGCCGGCATCGGGCGCGCCACCGATGCCCACGCTGTCCATCACCACCAGGAAGGCCCGGCTCATGCCGCCGGCCTTTCCAGGCCCCGCGGCCGGACGGCGGCCACCGCGCCCGAGGCGCAAGCCTCGCTGGCCCGCGCCGGGTCGATCCCGGCACGGGGCAGGGCCCCGCCCGGAAGAACCGGCGCCAGACCACGCGCGGGGCAGCGACCCAGGGGGCGGGAATCAACCATCGCGGCGCATGAGGTGATCGGTCCCGAAACGGCCCGGCAGCAATTCGCCGATCGTCGTCCGCAAGGTCGCGCCGGACAGGGTGGCCAGCAGGATCGGGGTTTCCGGCCCGCCGAATTCCGCCAGCTTCTGGCGGCAACCCCCGCATGGGGGCACGGGCGCAGGGCCGCCGGCCATCACGCAGACCTCGACCAGCTCCGTCTCGCCCGCCGCGATCATGGCGGCGATGGCACCCGCCTCGGCACAGGTGCCTTCGGGATAGGCCACGTTCTCGACATTGCAGCCGCGATAGATCGCACCCGACGCGCCGCGCACCGCCGCACCGACCTTGAAACGCGAATAGGGCGCATAGGCATTTTCGCGAACCTCGCGGGCTGCTAACATGATGTTCATCTTTACCTCATAGGCTTGGGGGCAAATCTGCGCGCGACGGAAAAATCTTGCAAGCGTCACCCGGCTCTGTTCGTCGCGGAAAAAATAGTTTAACGATGAACCATCTTTTTGGAGGGGCAGAAATGGAAGAACGCAGACAGGATAGCGCCAGGCAGGCCGCATTGGATTATCACGAATTTCCTCGCCCCGGAAAGCTGGAGATCCGGGCGACCAAGCCGCTTGCCAACGGGCGCGACCTGTCGCGCGCCTATTCGCCGGGCGTGGCCGAGGCCTGCCTGGAAATCCAGGCCGATCCCCATGACGCGGCGCGCTATACCGCGCGCGGCAACCTGGTCGCCGTGGTCTCGAACGGCACGGCGGTGCTGGGGCTGGGCAATATCGGTGCGCTGGCCAGCAAACCGGTCATGGAAGGCAAGGCGGTCCTGTTCAAGAAATTCGCCGATATCGACTGTTTCGATATCGAGGTGAACGAAACCGACCCCGAGAAACTGGCCGATATCGTCTGTGCGCTGGAACCCACCTTCGGCGCGATCAACCTTGAAGACATCAAGGCGCCCGACTGCTTCATCGTGGAAAAGCTGTGCCGCGAACGCATGAACATTCCCGTCTTCCACGACGACCAGCACGGCACCGCTATCGTCGTGGGGGCCGCCGCGACCAATGCGCTGCATGTCTCGGGGCGGCGGTTCGAGGATATCAAGGTCGTCTCGACCGGCGGCGGCGCGGCAGGCATCGCCTGCCTGAACATGCTGCTGAAGCTGGGGGTCCGGCGCGAAAACGTCTGGCTTTGCGATATCGAGGGGCTGGTCCACGAAGGCCGCGAGGCGCAGATGACTCCGCAAAAGGCCGAATATGCACAGAAGAGCGATCTGCGCACGCTGGATCAGGTGATCGAGGGCGCGGACCTGTTCCTGGGCCTGTCGGGTCCCAATGTGCTGACGCCCCAGATGGTTTCGCGCATGAAGCCGCAGCCGATCATCTTCGCGCTGGCCAACCCGACGCCGGAAATCCTGCCCGACGACGCGCGCGCCGTGGCGCCCGATGCGATCATCGCCACGGGCCGGTCGGATTTTCCCAACCAGGTCAACAACGTGCTGTGCTTCCCCTTCATCTTCCGGGGTGCGCTGGACGTGGGTGCGACCACGATCAACGACGAAATGCAGATCGCCTGCATCCAGGCCATCGCCCAGCTTGCCCGCGCCACCACCAGCGCAGAAGCCGCCGCCGCCTATCAGGGTGAGCGGCTCACCTTCGGGCCGGACTACCTGATTCCCAAGCCCTTCGATCCCCGCCTGATCGGCACCGTCGCCTCGGCCGTGGCGCGCGCCGCAATCGAGACCGGCGTGGCCGCCCGCCCGCTGGACGACCTGGCGGCCTACAAGCAGAAGCTGGACGGCTCGGTTTTCCGCTCGGCCCTGATCATGCGTCCGGTCTTCGAGGCCGCCGCCACCGCCAAGCGCCGCATCGTCTTTGCCGAGGGCGAGGATGAGCGCGTGTTGCGCGCCGCCAATGCGATGATCGAGGAAACGACCGATGTTCCGATCCTCATCGGCCGCCCCGAGGTGATCGAGCGCCGCGCCGAACGCGCCGGCCTGCCGATCCGTCCCAATGTCGATTTCCAGATCGTGAACCCCGAAAACGATCCCCGCTATCGCGATTACTGGGGCACCTATCACGAGTTGATGGCCCGGCAGGGCGTCACCCCCGACATCGCCCGCGCGATCATGCGCACCAACACCACCGCCATCGGCGCGGTCATGGTCCATCGCGGCGAAGCGGACAGCATGATCTGCGGCACCTTCGGCCAGTTTTCCTGGCATCTGAACTATGTCCGCCAGATCCTTGCCCGCGACGGCCTGCGCCCCGTGGGCGCGCTGTCGCTGATGATCCTGGAAGACGGGCCGTTGTTCGTCGCCGATACGCAGGTCAACCACCACCCCACCCCCGAGCAGGTAGCCGAAGCCGCCATCGGCGCCGCCCGGCATGTCCGCCGTTTCGGCGTCACCCCCAAGGTCGCCCTGTGCAGCCATTCCCAATTCGGCAACCTGCAAACGGATTCCGGCAACCGCATGCGCGCCGCGATGGAGATCCTGCACAAGCGCGGCGCAGATTTCATCTTCGACGGCGAGATGCATGTCGATTCGGCGCTGGACCCTGCCATTCGCGAACGGCTGATGCCGAATTCCCGTATCGAGGGCGCGGCGAACGTGCTGGTCTTTTCGGGGACCGACTCGGCCTCGGGCGTGCGCAACGCGCTCAAGCTCAAGGCCAAGGGGCTTGAGGTCGGGCCGATCCTGATGGGCATGGGCAACCGCGTGCATATCGTCACCCCCTCGATCACCGCGCGCGGCCTTCTGAACATGAGCGCGATCGCAGGCACCCCGGTCGGACATTACCAGTAAGCCCCTGCGAAAGCGGTCCGGCTACAGCATCGCGCCGATTTCCACGAATCGGTGCGATGCGCCGCCTCCCCATGACATAGCGCAAAGACCGGCGGTTTTCCGGCCCCTATCCTGACCTCTGCGCAGTATTGTTGCGTGAACCAAGGTTCTCGCGTAACAAGCTGTCATTGAGTGAGGAGGATCACTTGGGTTATACCGACGTTTACGAAAGCTGGAAGGCCGATCCCGAAGGTTTCTGGATGGCTGCCGCTCAGGGCATCGACTGGGTGCGCCCGCCTTCCAAGGCGCTTTTCGACGAAAAGGCGCCGATCTACGAATGGTTCTCGGACGGGCTGGTCAACACCTGCTGGAACGCGGTGGACCGCCATGTCGAGGCAGGCCGGGGCGACCAGCTTGCCCTGATCCACGACAGCCCCGTCACCCGCTCGACCAAGGGGCTGACCTATGGCGAATTGCGCGACCGGGTGGCCAGCCTGGCGGGCGCGCTGCGCGCCAAGGGCATCGAAAAGGGCGACCGCGTGATCATCTACATGCCGATGATCCCCGAGGCGGTCGAGGCGATGCTGGCCTGCGCGCGCATCGGCGCGATCCATTCGGTCGTCTTCGGCGGTTTCGCCGCGAATGAACTGGCCGTGCGCATCGACGATTGCACCCCCAAGGCGATCATCGCCGCCTCTTGCGGGATCGAGCCGGGGCGCATCGTCCATTACAAGCCGCTCCTGGACCGCGCATTGGAACAAGCCAGCCACCAGCCCGATTTCTGCGTGATCTTCCAGCGCGAGCAAGAGGTCTGCAAGCTGACCCCCGGACGCGACGTCGCCTGGCACAGCTTCCAATACGGGGTCGAGCCTGCCGAATGCGTCCCGGTCGAGGGCAACCACCCCGCCTATATCCTCTATACCTCGGGCACGACCGGCCAGCCCAAGGGCGTCGTGCGCCATACCGCGGGCCACCTCGTCGCGCTGAACTGGACGATGCCCAACATCTACGGCATCCAGCCCGGCGACGTGTTCTGGGCGGCCTCGGACGTGGGCTGGGTCGTGGGGCACAGTTATATCTGCTACGGCCCGCTGATCTCGGGCGCGACCAGCATCGTCTTCGAGGGCAAGCCCGTCGGCACGCCCGACGCCGGCACCTTCTGGCGCGTGATCCAGAACCACAAGGTGAAAAGCTTCTTCACCGCCCCCACCGCCATCCGCGCCGTCAAACGCGAGGACCCGGACGGGGAACTGATCGGCGATTACAACCTGCGCGGCCTGCAAGCCGTCTTCCTGGCGGGCGAGCGCGCCGATCCCGACACGATCCAGTGGCTCGAGGACAAGCTGGGCCTGCCCGTCATCGACCATTGGTGGCAGACGGAAACCGGCTGGGCCATCGCCGCCAACCCCTTCGGCATCGGCACCCTGCCGGTCAAGAGGGGCAGCCCCGCCAAGCCGATGCCCGGCTATGACGTGCATGTGCTGGACGAGGCGGGCCACCCGGTTCCCCCCGGAACGCTGGGCGCCATCGCGATCAGGCTGCCCCTGCCGCCGGGCACGCTGCCGACGCTGTGGAACGCCGAGCCGCGATTCCTCAAATCCTACCTCGACCACTTCCCCGGCTATTACGAAACCGGCGACGCGGGCTATATCGACGAGGACGGCTATCTCTACATCATGGCGCGCACCGACGACGTCATCAACGTCGCGGGCCACCGCCTGTCCACCGGCGCGATGGAGGAAGTGCTGTCCAGCCATCCCGACGTCGCCGAATGCGCGGTGATCGGGGTTGCGGACAAGTTGAAGGGGCAGATGCCGCTGGGTTTCCTCTGCCTCAGGAAAGGGGCGGCGAACCCGCCCGAAACCGTCGTCAGCGAGGTCGTCGCCCTGGTGCGCGAGCGGATCGGCCCGGTCGCGGCCTTCAAGTCGGCCTGCGTCGTGGATCGCCTGCCCAAGACCCGCTCGGGCAAGATCCTGCGCGCAACGATGGCGAAGATCGCCGATGGCGAGGAATACCGCATGCCCGCCACCATCGACGACCCCGCCATCCTGGACGAAATCCGCGAGGCGCTGAACGATATCGGGCAGGTCCCGAAATAGGCCCACGAAAAGGTGCAAAAACCCGCAATCCTGCGGGTTTTTTCATTGTGGTTGGCGTTCGCTAGCGGAAACGGCCCGAACGGTAGTCGCCGATCGCCCGCTCGACCTGCCCCATGCGCGAGGCTGTCGAGGGATGAGTGCCCAGGATCTTGTCGCCCGGATCGGGGATGCGGCGGAAGAACTGCGCGCCGTTGCGCGGATCGAAGCCCGCGTTCAAGGCGATGATCGCACCCAGATAATCGGCCTCCAGTTCCCACTCCTGCGAATAGTAGCGCGCACCGACCTGCGCGCCCAGGTTCTGCGCGCTCTGGATCGCGATCTCGCTGGCGCCATAGGCTGACGCCAGCCCGCCCAGGATCACTGCCCCGGCGGTGGCCGCGCTGCTCTTGCGGTTCAGGTGGCCCAGGATGTGATGGCTGGCCTCGTGACCGACGACAAAGGCCAGTTCGTCGGCGTTACGGGCCTCGTCGATCAGCGACAGGGTAAAGCCCACGATCGGGCGGCCATTGTCGTCCACGGTCTGAAAGGCGTTCGGTTCCAGCCCCGGACGGCTGTCGACGATGAACTGGAAATCGCAACTGATCGGACCGCCGCGCCGCTGCATGCATTCACGCTCGACCGCGGGTTCCATGTCGCGGATGACCTGCGCGAAGGCGCGCGCCTTTTCCGCAGGCCCGCCCGCGATATCCGGCGAAGGCGGCGCAACCACGGGCGGCTGCGCGGGCGAACCGGGCAGCGACGGCATCGGACCGGGGCCGACACAGCCCGAAAGCGCCAGCATCACGGCCAAGGCGATACCCGTTGCGCGCATTTTCGCCATCCTGTCATCCCTCGTTACATCGGGCATCCGTCCCAAGCGCGCCCATTTATCCGCAAGCCGCCCCGCTCGCCAAGGGTGACGCTTGCAACTTGCCCCGATTTCACGGGAAAGTTTCCAAAACCAGCAGGAGGAGCGGATGTTCACCATCGAACACGAATTCGACGCCACGATCATCACCCTGATCGACGAGAACGAGCCGAACCAAGGCCCCTTGTCCGAGGACATCACCATCCTGACCTTCGACGACCGCGTGATCGTGGAGCAGGCCGACGCCGATGGCCAGGGCGTGTCGCGGGTCGTCTTCAGCATGGTCCAGTTGAACGAATTGCGCGCCGCCCTGAACCTGCCCGAAGGCAACTATCGCCTGCAACGCGACGGCTAGTCGATCTGGAACAGCTTGTCGCGCCCGCTGGCACCGCGCAGCAGCGTCAGCCGCGACTTGGCGATGCCAAGCGCCTTGGACAGGTGGCGCTGGACCTCGGCATTGGCCTTGCCGCCCTCGGGGACGGTGGTCACCATCACCCGCACCAGATCGCCGTCCAGCATCACGGCATTGCGCGAGGCGCGGGGTGTCACGCGAACCGAAAGGCGGCGGCCGGGTTGTGCAAGGTGCGAAAGATCGGTCATGCTTCCTGCAAACACATGACGAGGCGGAAAATCAATGCAAAAGCCCACGGGTTTCTTCCATGATGAACGCTGCATGTGGCACGGGGGCGGCGATTACGTCCTGACCGTGCCGGCCGGCGGCTTGGTCCAGCCCGGCAGCGGCCTGCCCGAAAGCCCCGAGACCAAGCGGCGGCTGGTCAACCTGTTGCGGGTGACCGGGCTGATGACACAGTTGCAGGAACGCACGGCCCCCGCCGCCACCCGGCAGGACCTGCTGCGCGTCCACCCGGCCAGCTATCTGGATGCGTTCAAGACCATGTCCGACGGCATGGGCGGGGACCTGGGCCTGCGCGCGCCCTTCCTGAAGGGCGGATACGAGATCGCAGCCCTTTCGGCGGGGCTTGCGCAGGCGGCGCTGGCCGAGGTGCTGACCGGCAGGGCGCGGAACGCCTATGCGCTCTCGCGTCCGCCCGGCCATCACGCCCTGCCCGACTTTCCCAACGGCTTCTGCCTGCTGGCCAATATCGCCGTCGCCATCCGCTCGGCCCGTGCCGCCGGGCTGGCGCAGCGCGTGGCGGTTCTGGACTGGGACGTTCACCACGGCAACGGGACCGAGGCGATCTTTCTGGACGACCCCGACGTGCTGACCATCTCGATCCACCAGGACCGCAACTATCCGCTGGATACCGGCGGGGCGGATGTGCGGGGCGCGCAGGCCAGCAACATCAACATCCCCCTGCCCCCCGGCGCGGGCCAGCAGACCTATCTTGAGGCGGTCGAGCGGATCGTCCTGCCCTCGCTGCGCCGTTTCGCGCCCGAGGTCATCGTCATCGCCTGCGGCTACGACGCCTCGGCGATGGACCCGCTGGGGCGCATGGTGCTGAGCGCGGACAGTTTCGCCCGCATGACCGCGCTGGTGATGGATGCCGCAGGCCAGCTTTGCGCGGGGCGGCTGGTCGCCGTCCACGAAGGCGGCTATTCCGAGTTGCACGTCCCCTTCTGCGGCCATGCGGTCGTCCAGGTGCTGGCAGGTTCCCCAACCCATGCGCCGGACCCGCTGCAAGCAACCATCGACCTGCGCCAGCCGCCGCAGTTCCTTGTCAACCACCTGTCGGCCTACCTGAAGGAACTGGCCGAATTCTTCGAGGTCTGAACGATGTCCGAACATGAAAACCACGGCAATGACACAGCGTTGGAGTTCCTGCGCACCCGCCGCTCGCACCCGCCCAAGATGCTGCAAGGTCCCGCGCCGGATCGCGAAGAGCTGCGCGAGTTGCTGACCATCGCCGCCCGCGTGCCCGATCACGGCAAGCTGGAGCCTTGGCGCTTCATCGTGCTGGAGCGCGCGGCGCTGGACCGGCTGGCACCCCTGCTGGCCGATCATGTCGCCGCGCAGGGCGGGGACGAGGCCGCGGTGGCCAAGGCCCGCTCGGGCATGGAATCGCCGCTGATCGTGGCGGTGGTGTCCTCGCCCGTCGCCAGCGACAAGATCCCGCAATGGGAACAGTTCCTGTCGGCGGGGGCGGTCTGCCTGCAACTGGTCAATGCGGCGCTGGCCCAAGGGCTTGGCGCGGCATGGCTGACAGGTCCCGCCAGCCAGCCCGAATTCGCCGGGCCGCATCTGGGCCTGGGCGAACACGAACGTATCACGGGCTTTGTCCATATCGGCCAGCGCGGCAAGACCCCACCCGAGCGCCCGCGCCCCGATATCGACGCCAGGACCAGTTTCGCGCAATGAGCCTGCGCGCCCTGATCCTTGCCTGGCGCGACCTTCTGCATCCGCGCATCCTGTCGGTCGTGCTGGCGGGGACAGGGCTGACGCTTGCGCTGCTGGTGGCCGTGCAGGCGCTGGTCTTCTGGGCGATCCGCTGGTTCTCGCCCGAGACCGTCACCCTGCCCTGGCTGGGCCAGGTGCCGCTTGGCAGCTACCTGTCCTGGGGGTCGATCCTGCTGCTGCCGGTGATGGCGGTCTTCCTGATGGCCCCGGTCGCCGCCGCCTTTTCAGGGCTGTTCGCCGAAAGGGTGGCCGTGGCGGTCGAGGAAACCCACTATCCCGATCAACGCGGCCAGCCGCTGGATTTCTGGGACGGGCTGCTGGAATCGCTGGCGGTGACGGGGGCGGTCGTGCTGGTGGGGCTGGGCACGATGCTGCTGACGCCCTTCCTTGGCCCGCTGGCGCCGCTGGTCTGGTTCACCGCCAACGGCTGGCTGCTGGGGCTCGAGTTCTTCCAGATGGCCGCCCGCCGCCACCTGCCCCGCGAACGCGCCGCCGAGATGCATCGCGCGCTGAACCTGCGGGTCACCGCGCTTGGCGTGATGATCGCCGTCCTGCTGGTCGTGCCGGTGCTGAACATCGCCGTCCCGGTGCTGGCGGCGGCGGGCTTTACCCATCTTTTCCAGCTTAGCCGAACATCCTTTCCAGATCGGCGCGGGTGATGATGTCGGCAAAGATGATGAAGGCGATGATCCCCCACAGGATGGCCGAGATCACCGTCGTCCACAGCGCCTTTTTCTTCAACTGGGGTTCGTGCGGGGCGCCTGCGGGGGTGCCGGGGACGACCTCTCCGGCATCGGCCTGGCTTTTCTGGCCGATCGGCAAAAGCACGAACAGCACGAGAAACCACAGCATCGAGTAAAGGACGAATGCGCCGGTAATGCTCATTTGACTTGCTCCAATTCGATCAGGGTGCCGTTGAAATCCTTGGGATGCAGGAACAGGACCGGCAGGCCGTGGGCGCCGGTCCTGGGTTGCCCGTCGCCCAGCACCCGCGCGCCCTGCGTCACCAGCCGGTCGCGCGCGGCCAGGATATCCTCGACCTCAAAGCACAGGTGATGAATCCCGCCCGCGGGATTTCTGTCCAGGAACGCCCGGATCGGGCTGTTTTCGCCCAGGGGATAAAGCAGTTCCAGCTTGGTGTTCGGCAGTTCGATGAAAACGACCGTGACGCCATGTTCGGGCTGATCCAGCGGCGCGCCGACGCGCGCGCCAAGCGTATCGCGATATTGCGCGACGGCCGCTTGCAGGTCGGGCACGGCAATCGCGACGTGATTGAGACGACCGATCATCTGATCCTCCGGGTTTTGGGGTGTTTTAGGCCCGATACAGCCGAAGTGAAAGGGAAAGAGCTGCGGCATTAACCGCATATTAGGGGAATCAGCCGATCCTGCGGACAAGCGGCGATTGTGAAAGGTGATTCCATGCTGGGTTCCGAAGAGGCGTTTTTCAAACCTGAACGATCCGTCTGGCCTGCGGCTGGCCAGCCGGACAGGCCCCTTGCGGGGCTGACGATGCTGGTGGTCGAGGACAGCCGCTATGCGTCCGAGGCGCTGCGGCTGCTCTGCCTGCGCTCGGGCGCACGGATCAGGCGGGCCGATACGCTGAAGGCCGCGATGCGGCATCTGCAAACCTATCGTCCCGGCGCGCTGATGGTGGACATGGGCCTGCCCGATGGGGACGGTGCCGAACTGATCCGGACGCTGGCGGACACGGCCCCGCGCGTGCCGGTCCTGATCGGCATCTCGGGCGATCCCGAAAACCAGGAGACAGCCATGCAGGCCGGTGCCGATGCCTTCCTGGCCAAGCCCATCGAAAGCCTGGCCCTGTTCCAGCAGACGGTGCTGAACGCCCTTCCGCCACAGGAACGCCCGCGCGGGCTGCGCCTGATCTCGAATGACACGGTGTCGCCCGACAGCACGGCGCTGTGCGACGATCTGATGCATGCGGCGGATGTGCTGGCGCATTCGCGCGATACGGCGACGCTCGACTATATCGCGCGGTTTCTGGCGGGGGTGGCGCGTTCGGCCCATGATCCGACCTTGGAAGCGGCGGCCTTCTCGCTGACGCGCGATCGGCACGACGGCCCGCAAACGGCATCGAATCTGGCGCGAATCAGCGGGCTGGTCGAAGACCGGCTGGCGACGGCACGCCATGTCTGAAACCCGTCACGCCAGGAAATGCGGATCGGCGCCAAGGTCCAGGCCGGGAAAGATGCTGCGCTCCAACAGGCCGGATTCGATGCCGTAAAGGTTGCGCATCGCCCACGCCGCATAGGCACGGATATCGCGCAGGGGCATCAGGTCGCGACCGGCGTAAAGCTGCCCTTCGCCAAGGCCCGGCCATTCGCCATAGGCCCGCCCGCCGCGAATCGCCCCGCCCGCCATCAGCAGGGCGCCCGCGGTTCCGTGATCGGTGCCCCCCGTGCCGTTTTCGCGAACCGTGCGCCCGAATTCGGTCATGGCAAGGATGGTGGTCTTTTGCCAATTGCCGCCCAGCCCTTCGCGCAGGGCCAGGATGGCAGCGGACAGGCGGGCCAGGGCGCGGGTGATGACGGCCTCTTGCCGGGCATGGCTGTCCCATCCGGCGATGGAAAAGGCCGCGATGCGGGTCTGCATGTTCAGGCGGCTGGCGGCGAACAGACCAAGCGCGCGGGCATCGCCTTCGGGTCCCTTCTCGCGCCCGGTGCCCTGATCGGCCAGTTCGATGGCGTCCTGCGCCGCCTGACGAAACAGCGGGTCGTCGTGATAGACGTCCTCCAACAGCCGCTGCGCCTGCGCGGACAGGCGCAGTTCGGCCTCGGGCGCCCAGCTTTTATGGCGCGCCTCGCCGCCAAGGATCTTCATCTCGTCCGTGCCGACGGCATAGGCGGTTTCCGACTGCGCGCCGGGCATCGCCCGCAACAGACGGTTCAGCCAGCCGCCGATGCGATGATCCGCACCGACATCCTCGCCCGTGCCGGCCTCGAGCAGGTCCTGCCCGTCGAAATGGCTGCGCTTGTCGCGATAGGGGGTCGAAACGGCATGGGCAAAGGCCAGCTCGCCCCCCTGCCACAGGGGCAGCAACGGCTCCAGCGCGGGATGCAGCGCGAAAAAGCCGTCAAGGTCGAAGGCCCCGCCCTCGGGTCCGACCGAGATCGTCCGCCGCAGCTTGCGCAGCATCGGGTCGCCATAGGGCTGGAAAACGTCCAGCCCGTCCATCGCGCCGCGCAGGATGATGACCACCAGCCGGTTCTCACCCGGCGCGGATGCGAAACTCATCGTCGTCAGCAAGGGATGCGCCGCTGCCGAACAGCCGATCAGCGCCCCGCTTTTCAGAAACATTCGCCTGCTGAGCATCGCCTTCCCCTAACGTCGGTTGAAATCGGTCGAGGCCAGAACCAGCGCCACCCCTTCGCGCGCGCTTTCGGCGCGGGGCACGGCACGGGCCAGCGCCTCGGAGCGGCTGCCGCGCAGGGTTGCGCGCATCAGTTCCCGC
This sequence comes from uncultured Paracoccus sp., assembly GCF_945915435.1. Classification (GTDB taxonomy): domain Bacteria; phylum Pseudomonadota; class Alphaproteobacteria; order Rhodobacterales; family Rhodobacteraceae; genus Paracoccus. The sequence goes on from NZ_CAMEFG010000016.1 coordinate 56,929, forward strand.
GGGTCGGGCAGCGGGTCGAACAGATGCGCCGGAACCCGCGTGGCCCACGAGATCCGCGCGGCCAGAAGTTGCGGCGTGATCCAGGCGCCGACCTCTTCCGGCCAGCCGTTCGGGCCGGCAGGCTCACCCCATTTCTGACCCATCTGCCCCAGCGGAAGGTAAAGGAAACGGTTGATCTCGGGCCGCTGCAAGGCACGCAATTCATCGCCCCGCATTCCCAGCCCCCGCAGGCAGGCCGCAAGATAATCGAAGGGCTGGCGCGCCTTTTGCCGAAATCCGTCGGCCAGCGCGGGATGGGTGATCATCGCATGACAGACCTGCGGCAAATGCCCGTCCGACCGCCGCCAGGCCGCCACCATCGCAGCGACCAACCCGTCGTCGGGATCGTCGCTGACGAAATGCACCGCCAGCTTGCGCGAGACATGGCGCGCCGTCGCAGGGTGGCGCGCGATATCGACCATGACGGCGCGAATATCGTCGATATTGGCCTGATGGTCGCCGCCATAGGACTGGCCAAGGACCGTCTCGGCCCCCGGTTCGGCCATGCCGGGGCGAAAGGTGACATCGTTGCGGGTGTTGTAGGTCAGCCCGGTCAGCAGCTTGGCCAGTTGCCGCACATCGGCCTGGGAATAATCCGCGCCCACGCCAAGCGTGTGAAGTTCAAGGATTTCACGCGCCAGATTTTCATTCAACCCGCGGGCTTCATTCTGCCGCGCCATCCGCGAATTCGGCCCGACGCTCACATGCTGGTCCAGATAGAGCAGCATCATCGGATGGGTATCGGCGGCAAACAGCAGATCCTCGAACCGGCCATTCAGATGGGGGCGGATCGCCTCATCGACGAAGGCCAGCGCAAGGCGCTGCGCGCCCGCGCCATCCGCGCGGACCGTGAAATGATCGGACCAGAACTGCACCAGCCTTTCGCCGAAACCCGAGGGCGCATCGACAGCGCGCGCGATGCGATGGGCCAGGCCGAACCAGCGCGAATCGCGCAACTGGCGGGCGAATTCGACGCGAGCGCGAGCCTCGGCCTCACCCCCTTCGACCCTCGCCTTGCCCAGTTCGGCCAGCTTCTGCGCGCTGTCGCGGGCGTCCTGGGTGCTGGTCGCCTCGGGTCCCGGCCCGGCCACGGCGACGCTGGCCAGGATCGCGTCGGCATCGGCGGGCGGCTCCATATGGGGCGAAAGTCCGAAACCCAGCCGAATCGCGGCAAGTTCGGGAAATCCGAATTCCAACAGGCGCCCCCATCATCGTCGCTACCAGTCCCGATCATGGCACGGAACCGGCAGGGGGTCAGATCACTCTTTCGGCAGAACCCGCAGGCGCAGGTCGCGCAACTGTTCATTGGAGGGTTCCGACGGGGCACCCATCATCAGGTCCTCGGCGCGCTGGTTCATCGGGAACATGATGACTTCGCGGATGTTCTGCTCATCGGCCAGCAGCATCACGATCCGGTCGATCCCCGCCGCGCAACCGCCGTGGGGGGGTGCGCCGTAGCGGAAGGCCTTGACCATGCCGCCAAACCGCTTTTCGACCTCATCCTTGCCGTAACCGGCCAGTTCGAAGGCCTTGAACATGATCTCGGGCTGGTGGTTGCGGATCGCGCCGGAAACCAGCTCATACCCGTTGCAGGCAAGGTCGTATTGATAGCCCTTGACGGCCAGCGGATCGCCCTCCAGCGCCTCCATCCCACCCTGCGGCATGCTGAAGGGGTTGTGGCTGAAGTCGATCTTGCCGTCATCGCCGCGCTCATACATCGGGAAATCGACGATCCAGGCGAATTTGAACTGGTTTTCCTGGGTCAGGCCAAGTTCGCGGCCGATCTCGGTCCGGGCACGGCCCGCGACGGATTCGAAGGCTTCGGGCTTGCCGCCGAGGAAAAAGGCCGCGTCGCCCTCGCTCAGGCCAAGCTGGGTGCGGATCGCCTCGGTCTTCTCGGGGCCGAGGGCCTTGGCGATGGGGCCGGCGGCTTCGACATCGTAATCTATCTTAGCAAGTTCTGCCTTCAACTGCTCAAGGATGTAATTTCTCTCACCTTGCAGTTTTTTCCCATCATGCGTTTGGATTGTGATCTGAGTGCCAGCTTCAAATTGAGAACTAATATCGCGTATTCTAGTGAGTAAGATCGCCGCCGCTTCGCTATTTGGGCGCCAGAAGATATAGCCCATCCCCGGCAGGCCCTGCTGTTGCGCGAAGGCGTTCATGCGGTCGGCGAACTTACGCGAGCCGCCACCGGGCGCGGGGATGGCGCGGACCTCGGTGCCGTCCTGTTCCAGCAGTTTCGCGAAGATCGCGAAGCCCGATCCGCGGAAGTGGTCGCTGACCACCTGCATCTCGATCGGGTTGCGCAGGTCGGGCTTGTCGGTGCCGTATTTCAGCATCGATTCCGCATAGGGGATCAGCGGCCATTCGCTGTCGACAGGGCGCCCGCCCCCGAATTCCTCGAACAACCCCTGGATGACGGGCTGGATGGCGGCGAAAACGTCCTTTTGTTCGACAAAGGACATCTCGACGTCAAGCTGGTAGAAATCGGTGGGCGAGCGGTCGGCGCGCGGATCCTCGTCGCGGAAACACGGCGCGATCTGGAAATACTTGTCGAAGCCCGCCACCATGATCAACTGCTTGAACTGCTGGGGCGCCTGCGGCAGCGCATAGAACTTGCCCGGATGCAACCGCGAGGGCACGAGGAAGTCGCGCGCGCCTTCGGGGCTGGATGCGGTAATGATCGGGGTCTGGAATTCGGTGAAGCCGCCGTCCCACATCGCGTCACGCAGCCATTTGACCACGCGCGAACGCAGCATGATGTTGCCATGCAGGCTTTCGCGGCGCAGGTCCAGGAAGCGATAGGCCAGCCGCGTTTCCTCGGGATAGTCCTGGTCGCCGAAGACCGGCAGCGGCAGGTCGTCCGAGGGGCCGAGGATCTCGGTTCCGGTGACGTAGACCTCGATCTCGCCGGTGGGCAGCTTGGGGTTGATCAGGCTGGCGTCGCGCAGTTTCACCCGCCCGTCGATGCGGATGACGGTTTCGGCGCGCAGACGCTCCAACGTGGAAAAGGCGGGGGAATCGCTGTCGGCGATCACCTGGGTCATGCCGTAGTGGTCGCGCAGGTCGATGAACAGCACCCCGCCGTGGTCGCGGACGCGGTGGACCCAACCCGACAGGCGGACCTCGGTCCCGGCATTGGCGGCGGTCAGTTCGCCGCAGGTGTGGCTGCGATAGACGCTCATCGGTAATCCCCTTGATATCCGGCCTCGCATGAACCGTGCCGTGACGGGGAAGTCAAGCGATCAGAAGGGCCTGATGACGTTGCCGGTCCAGAAATAATAGCCCATTCCCACGGTAAACAGCACATTTCCCGCAACCCCGTGCAGGATCCACGCGGTCGGAAAGCCGTGGCGCACATAGCTGAGCGCAAAGACCAGCCCGCCGATGAAGGTCAGCACCAGCACCGTCGCCGACCAATACATCAGATGGGCAAAGGAAAACAGCGCGGCATTGACCAGCAACCCGATCCGCTGGTCGGGAAACAGCACGCTGTAGCGGTGAAAGAACAGGACGCGGAAGATCAGCTCCTGCGGCAGGGCCGACAGCAGCGGGTAAAGCAGCCACAACAGGATCAGGAAGCGGAACCGCTCGACCGTCAGCAGGCGGATGTATTCGGGCGCGGTCATCTGCATGATCGCCCAGCCCGTCGCCCCCACGACCGCGCCGAACAGCACGACCTTCAGCCAGGGCACCCGCGACCAGTGGCTGACAAGGGCGCGCCACTCATACCCGCCGGTCATCCACAGCAGGGCCAGCCCGACGACCGTGAAGCCGAACAATGCCGCGAACATCAGGTTCAGCGGCATGAACAGCGCGATCAGCAACGGAATCGCGATGAACAGCGCCCCGAACTCGGCCCAGAGCCGGGCCCGGTTCACTGCATGCGGCGGTTGAGCCATTGACGCCATTGCAGCGGGCTTCCGTTGAAAACGTTGATGTCGGTGTTGCCGCGGATGCCGGGAACGATGCCGGTGCCGGTATATTGCCAGAAGGTCCATCTCTGGCCGGGATAGACGATGCGGGGATGGCCCGCGACGCTGCGCAGCCAGAACTCTTCGTTCCACGAACCCAGGTTGTTGTCGCGGTAGAAATCCACCGTCGTGTAGATGACGGGGCGCTGGCCGTAATGGCGGTGCAGCGTATCCATGAAGACGCGGGCCTCGCGCTGGACCTCGGCGGGGGGCGGGCGGCGCGGACAGTTGCGCGAGGCGGTCCACTCCAGGTCGAGGACCGGCGGCAGCGCGCCGCGTTCACGCGGGACATTGGCGATGAACCATGCCGCTTGCTGGGCGCCGGTGCGGCAGAAATAGTAATAATGATAGGCGCCGCGCGGAATGCGGGCCTGCCCCGCCTCGGCCCAGTAGCGGCGGAAGGCGGGGTCCGAGTGGTCGCCCCCTTCCGTCGCCTTGATGAAGGCGAAGCTGACGCCCGAGCGCGCGACGGTGCGCCAGTCGATATCGCCCTGCCAGCGCGACACGTCGATGCCCTGGACCGGGTGGTCGTAGGGATGGCCGCCGACCCAGGGGTGCGGCGCCGAATCGCCGAATTTCGGCCCCTGTCCCTGCCCGACCATCACCGGCCTTCCGCCGCCCGGCGCGCCGACGCAGGCCGCCAGCGAAAGCACCGTCAGCAGCGCCAATATCCTGCCCAGTAGATTCATGAACCCTCGCCCTCATAGGCGCGCCTTGGATGGCGCTTGCTTCCTTATCGCAAAGCGGATCGGCAAAGTCATCCCGAGGCGGCATGCGCCGCTTTCACCGCCCATCACGAATATGTCAGGCCCAGGGGCCTCAGAGCTCGTCGGGCAGCATCTTGCCGGGGTTGAGGATGTTCCTGGGATCCAGCGCCTGCTTGACGGCGGCCATCGCCTGGCAGGCCTCGCCATGCTGGGCGGCCATATAGGCCCGCTTGCCCAGCCCGACGCCATGCTCTCCGCTGATCGTGCCGCCGACAGCGATGGCGCGGCTGGCCATGCGCCCGGCGACGCGCTTGGCGGCGGCCAGTTCCTCGGGGCGGTCGGGGTCGATCAGCAGGGTGGCGTGGAAATTGCCGTCGCCCACATGGCCGAGGATCGGGCCAAGCAACCCCTCGGCGGCGATATCGTCGCGCGCGGCGGTGACCGCGGCGGCCAGTTCGGACATGGGCACGCAGATGTCGGTGACCACCGCCGTCGCGCCGGGGCGCAGCGAAAGGCAGGCCGGATAGGCGCCGTGGCGCATCTTCCACAGCCGCGCGCGTTCCTCGGGGGTGCTGGCCCAGTCGAAGCCGCGCCCGCCGAAATCGCCCGCGATATCGCCGAAACGCGCGGCGTCCTCGCGCACCGATTCGGCCGAGCCGTGGAACTCGACCAGCAGGTGCGGACGGGCCGGCAGGTCGGTCCCGGCATGGCTGTTGAAGGCGCGGGCGGTGTCCTCGTCCACGAATTCGATCCGCGCCATCGGAACACCCGACTGGATGGTGGCGGTGACGCATTCCACCGCATCCTCCAGCGAATCGAAGGCGCAGATCGCGGCGGCGACATCCTCGGGCTGGCCGTGCAGGCGCAGGGTCAGTTCGGTGATGATCGCCAGCGTGCCCTCGGAACCCACCAGCAGCGCCGTCAGGTCCAGCCCCGCGCTGGATTTCGCGGCGCGCGTGCCGGTGCGGATGATGCGCCCATCCGCCAGCACGGCCTCAAGCGCCAGCACATTGTCGCGCATCGTGCCGTAGCGCACCGCCGTCGTGCCGCTGGCACGGGTCGCGGCCATACCGCCAAGCGTCGCGTTCGCGCCGGGATCGACGGGGAAGAACAGCCCGGTCGCGCGCAGGTCGGCATTCAGCGCCTCACGCGTGACGCCGGGCTGGACGACGGCCAGCATGTCCTCGGGGCGGGTCTCGATCACGCGGTCCATGCGGCTCATGTTCAGCGTGATGCCGCCCCGCACCGCCAGCGCCTGCCCTTCCAGCGAGGTGCCCACCCCCCAGCCGATCACCGGGATGTCATGGGCATTGCACAGCGACAGGATGAACGAGACCTCGGCGGTCGTCTCGGGCCATGCCACCGCATCGGGCGGCGGGGCGCGGTGAAAGCTCTCGGATCCGGCATGTTGCGCGCGCACCCCGCTGGCGGTCGAGAAACGCGCGCCGAGACGGTCGGCCAGCTCATCAAGGACAAACTCGGGTATGGTCATCGGATCGCTTCCCGTCGCAAGGTCTGGCCCCGACTATCCTACCGGCGGGGTCCCGGCACAAGGCCCGGATCAATGCGCCTCGATCCGCTGACCGCTTTCGGCGTCGAACAGATGGACCGCGCCCGGCTCGGCGGCCAGGTGCAGCGTCTCGCCCAGGGGATACTGGTTCGACAGCGAGACGGTCAGCAACTGATCGCCCACCATGCCGTGAACCAGCCGCGAGACCCCCAGTTCCTCGATCGCGCGGACCTGCATCGCGATCTGGCCGCTGTCCGAGGGCTTGAGGTCCTCGGGGCGGATGCCCACCAGCCCGGCATGGGCGCTGCCCGGCAGATGGGGCACCGCATGGGCGGGCAGAAGGTTCATCGCGGGCGATCCGATGAAGCCCGCGACGAAGGCGCTGGCGGGCTTGCGGTAGACGTCAAGCGGCGTGCCGATCTGCTCGATCCGCCCGCCGTTCAGCACGACCAGCCGGTCGGCCAGCGTCATCGCCTCTAGCTGGTCATGGGTCACATAGATCGAAGTCGTGCCAAGCCTGCGCTGCAAGTCCTTGATTTCCAGGCGCATCGTCGCGCGCAGCTTGGCGTCCAGGTTCGACAGCGGTTCGTCGAACAGAAAGGCCGCCGGTTCGCGCACGATGGCGCGGCCCATTGCGACGCGCTGGCGCTGGCCGCCCGAAAGCGCGCGGGGCTTGCGGTCCAGGTAATCCCCGATTTGCAGGATCTGCGCCACTTCCGCCACGCGGCGGTCGATCTCGGCGCGCGGGGTGCCGCGGTTCTTCAGCCCATAGGCCAGGTTCTGGCGCACCGTCATATGCGGATAAAGCGCATAGTTCTGGAACACCATTGCGATGTCGCGGTCGGCCGGTTCGACCTCGTTGACGACGCGCCCGGCGATGCGGACCTCGCCCTCGGTGATGGACTCCAGCCCCGCGACCATGCGCAGCAGCGTGGACTTGCCGCAGCCCGAGGGACCGACCAGAACGATGAACTCACCGTCCTGGATGTCGATATCGACATTGCCCACCGCCCGCGAGCCGCCGGCATAGACCTTGCCCACGCCGCTCAGATTGATCTGCGCCATGTTACTTCTCCGTCTCGACAAGGCCTTTGACAAACAGGCGCTGCATGAAGATCACCACCAGGACCGGCGGCAGCATCGCCAGGATCGCCGTCGCCATGACCAGGTTCCACTGCGGCACCCCGTCCACGGAATCGGCCATGCGCTTGATGCCCGCGACGATGGTGTAATAGCTGCTGTCGGTGGTAATCAGCAGCGGCCACAGATACTGGTTCCAGCCGTAGATGAACAGGATCACGAAAAGCGCCGCCATGTTCGTGCGCGAAAGCGGCAGCAGGATGTCGCGGAAGAACTTCATCGGCCCGGCGCCGTCGATCCGCGCGGCCTCGGTCAATTCGTCCGGGATGGTCAGGAAGACCTGCCGGAACAGGAAGGTCGCCGTGGCGCTTGCGATCAGCGGGATCGACAGCCCCGCGTAGGAGTTCAGCATCCCCAGGTCCGCCACCACCTTGAAGGTCGGCACGATCCGCACCTCGACCGGCAGCATCATGGTGATGAAGATGCACCAGAAGGCCAGCATCCTGAAGCGGAAACGGAAGTAGACGATGGCGAAGGCCGAGGTCATCGAGATCGCGATCTTGCCGATGGCGATGGCCAGCGCCATGATCAGCGAGTTCATCATCATCAGCCCCACCGGCGGCGTCCCCATCGTGGACACGCCGCTGGACAGCATCCGCGAATAGTTCTTGACCAGGTCCGGTCCCGGCAACAGCGGCACCGTCCCCGATATCAGGCTGCTGACCGGATGGGTCGAGGCGACGAAGGCCACCCAGACCGGCAACGCCACGGCGGCAACGCCAAGGATCAGGGTCAGGTGGGCAAGGATGTTCAGAAACGGGCGGTTCTCGATCATCAGTATTGCACCTTCTTCTCGATCCAGCGGAACTGGATGACGGTCAGCGTGATGACAATGGCCATCAGCACCACCGACTGCGCCGAGGACGAACCCATGCTCTGCCCGATGAAGCCGTCGAAATAGACCTTGTAGACCAGGATATTCGTGGCCTGCGCCGGACCGCCCTGCGTGGTCGCGTCGATCACCGCGAAGGTGTCGAACATCGCATAGACGATGTTGACGACCAGCAGGAAGAAGGTCGTCGGCGACAGCAGCGGAAAGGTGATGTCGAAGAACCGCCGCACAGGACCCGCCCCGTCGATCGCGGCTGCCTCGCGCAGACTGGCAGGTATGGCCTGCAAGCCCGCGACAAAGAACAGGAAATTGTAGCTGATCTGCTTCCAGACGCTGGCGACCACCACCAGCGTCATCGCATCGCGCTTGGAACTGAGGTGGTTCCAGTTATATCCCACCATATCAAGAAGATAGGGCAGGATTCCGATAGTCGGGTTGAAGATGAACCACCACAGGATACCGGCCACCGCGGGCGCCACCGCATAGGGCCAGACCAGCAGCGTCGTATAGGTCCGGGCCGAGCGGATCATCCGGTCCACCGCCAGCGCCATGACCAGCGCGATCAGCAGCGAAAACACCGTCACGGAAATCGCGAATACCGCCGTGACCTGCAACGAATTCATGTATTGCGCGCTGTTCATCAGCGCGCGGTAATTCGCCAGCCCCACGAAATTGGTCGAAAGCCCGAAGGCGTCCTGGCGCAGGAAGCTCTGGATGATCGCCTGCGTGGCGGGCCACAGGAAGAAGATGAAGGTGATCGCCAGTTGCGGCGCCAAGAGCAGCCAGGGCAACAGGCGGTTGTTGAACAGGGTTCGCTTCATGCGCGGCTCGTCCTTGGCCTTCCATCGGGCACCGCGCGGCGCCCCCGGTGGTTACGGGATGCGCCGGGCCTGACCGGCCCGGCGCCTCGTCGTTACTGCTGCTGGAATTCCTCGAGCAGGGCATCGCCGCGCTGGACGACCGAATCCAGCGCCTGCTGGGGATCCTTGGAACCGGCCAGAAGCTGCTCGAATTCCTCGTCGATGATGCCGCGGATCTGGACGTAATTGCCG
>NZ_CAMEFG010000017.1 GCF_945915435.1 uncultured Paracoccus sp.
GCAGCTGGGCAGCTGGGCAGCTGGGCAGCTGGGCAGCTGGGCAGCTGGGCAGCTGGGCAGCTGACACCAAGTTCAAAATTCGCGAATCCGTCAAGAACCATTGTCCGCCAGAACCGCCCCGTTCGTCACCCGAATGAAATGTCCACCACGCCGAGCAAGCGTGTCGCGCCCCAAGCGACTTGCCACCAAGCCCGCGTGAAAACTCGGGACGACTTCATCCTAGAAACGATGTTCTCGCGTCGTCGAGGTGGCGAGGCATTGTTCCGATTGAGGCAGTAAATGCCTATCTATGCGGGAAATATTCCCCGCATATATCGCGGAATTTGGGCTTTCATACGGCCCCGGCGAAATCCGGCTTGCCCGAAACGCCTCAGCTGCGCCGGGTCAGGCGGCGGGCATTGGCCGAGGCGCGCCGCCGATAGGGTCGCAGCGCCGCCGCCATGACGTGATCGGCCCGCTTGCCGCTGGCCGCGGCACGCAGCGCGGCGCGCATCGATTCGCCCGCGGCATCGGCCTTTTCCTGCACCATCCGCTGCGGCTCGGCCGCGTCCTGTTTCAGGACCCCCATCATCCCCGCCACGCGCAAGGCGATCACCATCTGCGAATTCCATGCGATCTGGTTCATCTGCCGCCACAGCGCGAACGGCACCAGCATGACAGCGGGTCCGAATATGCCCGTCTTCATTCTTTGTCTTTCCTTTCCTGTCGCGTTTGTCCAAAGCTGGAACGGCGCGAGACATTTGCCAAGTGCCCATTTCGGACCACCGGCAGCCCTTCACCCCTTTGCGCAAAGCCCCTATAAGGCCGGATCATGATGAACGAAATCACCTTGCTGCGACCCGATGACTGGCACCTGCATCTGCGCGACGGCGAGATGCTGGCGGCGGTCTGCGGTCATTCCTCGCATTTCGGGCGGGCGATCATCATGCCGAACCTGGTGCCGCCGGTCGTGACCGGGCAGCAGGCGGCAGATTATCGCGACCGGATCAATGCCGCATTGCCGAAAAACGTGACGTTGCGTCCCTTGATGACGCTCTACCTGACCGAGACCACCGATCCCGCCGATGTCCTGCGCGCCCATCGGGACGGCGTGATCTCGGCGGTCAAGCTGTATCCGGCGGGTGCCACGACCAATTCGGCCAGCGGCGTGCGCGATTTCGACAAGGTCCGCCCGGTGTTCGAGGCAATGGCGGAAGCCGGCATCCCGCTTTGCGTGCATGGCGAGGTGACGGACCCCGAAATCGACATCTTCGACCGCGAGGCCGTCTTCATCGACCGCGTTCTGGACCCGGTCCGGCGCAAGAACCCCGGCCTGCGCGTCGTGATGGAACATATCACCACCAGCGACGGCGTGGATTACGTCGGCGCGGGCGACGATATCGCAGCGACGATCACCACCCACCACCTGGTCATCAACCGCAACCATATCCTGGTCGGCGGGATCAAGCCGCATTACTATTGCCTGCCCGTCGCCAAGCGCGAAAGCCACCGGCTGGCGCTGCGCCGCGCCGCGACCTCAGGCGATCCGCGCTTCTTCCTGGGCACCGATTCGGCGCCTCACCCCGACACGGCCAAGGAATCGCCCTGCGGCTGCGCGGGCTGCTTCACCGCGCCGAACACCATGTCGATCCTTGCCCATGTCTTCGAGGAAGACGGCGCCCTGGACCGGCTGGAAGGTTTCGCCTCGCGCAACGGTCCCGCCTTCTACCGCCTGCCGGTGAACGGGGACCGCATCCGGCTGGTCAAGCGCGACACCCCCGCCGAATACCCCGCCAAGATCACCACCGGGGCCGAGACCGTCACCGTCTTCGACCCCGGCTTTCCGCTTTACTGGCATGTCGAGGATCCCGCATGACCCTGCCCTTCCCCCCGCGCGAAGAGATCGCGCGCCTGACCGCGCGAATGCTGTTGGAAATCAAGGCCGTGCATTTCAATGCGGCGGAACCCTACACCTATGCCTCAGGGTTGAAGGGGCCGACCTATATCGACTGCCGCAAGCTGATCAGCCATCCGCGCATCCGCGCGACCCTGATGGATTTCATGGCGGCGACCGTCATGCGCGACGCGGGTTTCGAGGCCTTCGACAACGTCGCGGGCGGCGAGACGGCGGGCATCCCGTTCGCCGCGATGGTCGCCGAGCGGCTGGCCCTGCCGATGACCTATGTGCGCAAGAAGCCCAAGGGTTACGGCCGCAACGCGCGGATCGAGGGCGAGATGACCGAGGGCCAGCGCGTCCTGCTGGTCGAGGACCTGACCACCGACGGCGGCAGCAAGCTGTCCTTTGTCGATGCGATTCGCGAAACCGGCGCGGAATGCGGCGATACGGCGGTGATCTTCTATTACGACATCTTCAGGGGAACCGCGCAAAGGCTGAACGATCACGGGGTGCGCCTGCACTATCTTTGCACCTGGTGGGACGTTCTGGCCGAGGCCCGCGCACAGGCTGCCTTCGACGAGGCGACGCTGGCCGAGGTCGAATCCTTCCTGGGCGACCCGCGCGCATGGCAGGCGGCCCACCCCTGACGCCAAAAGGCAATGGTCCAATCGGGGCCGGTATGTGATAAGCAAGCCTTACGGGAATCGAGGGGTCGGCATGAGCGAGCTGCGCGCGTTGGAGATCAGGAAACCATCCGAACTGGCAAGCGAGGCCGCAGATCAGGCCGTTCCCTTCTCGATCGAGGCCGAGCAGCAGTTGCTGGGCGCCCTGCTGACCAATAACGAGGTTTTCGACCACGTTACCCGGATCATCAAGGCGGAACATTTCTACGATCCGGTGCATCGCCGGATCTATGAAATCTGCGCGCAGCGGATCACCCGCAACGCGCTGGCCAGCCCGGTCACGATCAAGGCCTTCATGGAAAACGACCAGGGGCTGAAGGACCTGGGCGGACCGGCCTATCTGGCGCGGCTGGCGGCGGCGGCGATTTCATCCCATGCCGCGCGCGACTATGCGCAGATGATCCGCGAATTCGCGATGCGCCGCGACCTGATCGCGCTTGGCCATGACATCGCCGCCCGCGCCTCGACCGTCGCGGTCGAGGACAATGCCGAGGAACAGATCAAGGACGCCGAACAGGTCCTTTACAAGCTGGGCGAACAGGGCGTCGCCGAGCGCGGCTTCCAAAGCTTTCTTGCCGCCGTCACCGGCGCGTTGCAGGCGGCCAATGCGGCCTACAGCCGGGGCGGCGGGCTGTCGGGCATCGCCTGCGGGCTGGTCGATCTGGACAACAAGATGGGCGGGCTGAACCGCTCGGACCTGATCATCCTGGCGGGGCGGCCCTCGATGGGAAAGACCTCGCTGGCGACGAATATCGCCTTCAACGTCGCCAAGGCCCACCGCACGGGCGAATTGCCCGACGGCAGCCAGGGGTCCGTCGCGGGGGGTGTCGTCGGCTTCTTCAGCCTTGAGATGTCGGCAGAACAGCTTGCCGCCCGTATCCTGTCCGAGGCCGCCGAGGTCCCCAGCGAAGCGATCCGCCGCGGCGACATGTCCGAGGACCAGTTCCGCCGTTTCGTGCAGGCCGCGCATGACTTGCAGAACTGCCCGCTTTACATCGACGACACCCCCGCCCTGCCGATCAATCAGCTTGCGGCGCGCGCGCGCAAGCTCAAGCGCACGATGGGGCTGGACCTGCTGATCGTGGACTACCTGCAACTGCTGCGCGCCGCATCCGCCAAGGACAGCCGCGTGAACGAGGTGTCGGAAATCACCCAGGGCCTGAAGGCCATCGCCAAGGAACTGGACATCCCCGTCATCGCCCTGTCCCAGCTTTCCCGCCAGGTCGAAAGCCGCGAGGACAAGCGCCCGCAACTGTCCGACCTGCGCGAATCCGGGTCTATCGAGCAGGACGCCGATATCGTCATGTTCGTCTTTCGCGAAGAATATTACCGCGAGCGCGAAAAACCCGCCGACCACGATCTGGACAAGATGGCGGCGTGGCAGCAGGTCATGGAATCGTGCCACGGCAAGGCCGAGGTCATCATCGGCAAGCAGCGCCACGGTCCCATCGGCACGGTCGAACTGTCCTTCGAGGGCCGCTTCACCCGTTTCGGCAACCTTGAAAAGCATAGAAACTGGGACGCGGGATGAACTTGCCCGTTCCGGTCGTGACCATCGGGCTGCTGCTGGTCTCGAACATCTTCATGACCTTTGCCTGGTATGGCCACCTGAAATACAAGAGCGCGCCCCTGGCGGCCGTGATCCTGATCAGTTGGGGCATCGCCTTTTTCGAATACCTGCTGCAAGTGCCCGCCAACCGCACCGGGCATGGCTATTTCTCGGCAGCCCAGCTAAAGACCATTCAAGAGGTCATCAGTCTTTCGGTTTTCGCTGTCTTTTCATGGCTCTGGCTGGGTGAGCGGATGACATGGCAGCATGGCGTCGGATTTTCATTCATCTGCCTGGGGGCTTGGTTTGTCTTTCATGACTGGTCCTAGAACGCCGCCGCGGCTGTTCACGCTGGTTGCCGTGACCGGCCTTGCCGCGATGTCGATGAACGTCTTTCTGCCCTCATTGCCCGGAATGGCGCGCTATTACGGCGTGGAATACGGGGTGATGCAGCTTTCCGTCTCGGTCTACCTCGCGATGAGCGCGGTCCTGCAACTGCTGGCCGGGCCGGTCAGCGACCTGTTCGGGCGGCGCCCGGCGATGCTGGGGGCGCTGGCGGTCTTTCTGCTGGCGACGGTGGGGACCCTTCTGGCGCCGTCGGCGGGCTGGTTTCTGTTCTTCCGCATGGTGCAATCGGTCGTGACGGCGGGGATGGTGATCTCGCGCGCGGTCGTGCGCGACATCGTGCCGGGGGCCGAGGCCGCCAGCATGATCGGCTATGTCACGATGGGCATGGCGGTCGTGCCGATGGTCGCCCCGGCTTTCGGCGGCATTCTTGACGAGGCCTTGGGCTGGCACGCCAATTTCGCGATGATGGGGCTGCTTGGCCTGGCGGTCTTTGCGCTTTGCTGGTTCGACATGGGCGAGACCGCCAAGGACGGCGGCGTGCCCCTGCGCCAGCAGTTCTCCACCTACCCGGAACTGGCGCGATCCTGGCAATTCTGGGGCTATGCGCTGGTGGCGACGCTGACCTCGGGGTCGTTCTTCGCCTATCTGGGCGGCGCGCCCTTCGTGGGCGAGACGGTCTTTCACCTCAGTTCCGCACAGGTGGGATATTGGTTCGCGGCGCCCTCGATCGGTTACGCGATCGGCAATTTCGTGTCGGCGCGGGGGGTGAAGGTGATCGGGATGAACCGGCTGATCCTGACAGGCACGATCATCGCCAGCCTTGCCCCGACCATCGCGCTGGCCGCCGACCTGGCCGGATGGCACCAGCCGCTGATCTTTTTCGGAGCGGTCGCCTTTCTTGGTCTGGGCAACGGCATGGTCCTGCCGGGCGCCAATGCCGGGTTGATGGGCGTCCGGCCCGAACTTGCGGGCACCGCCAGCGGCTTCGGCGGCGCGCTGATGGTCGCGGGCGGCGCCTTCATGGCCGCCATCGCGGGCGCGCTGCTTGGCCCGACGACGGGGGCCGCGCCGCTCCTGGCGATCATGGCGGCCTCGTCCATCGGCTCGGTCGTCATCATCCGGCTGGTCATCCGCCGCCAGCGCAACAAGATGATGCAGGGCTGAACGCTTGCCTTTGCACCTTTGCAACGTCTATCCATGACTTTGCAAAAGCGGAGCAACCCTTGGCCACGCAAAAGATCTATGCCGGCGTCACCCTGCGCGAAACGCGTAAGCGCAGCCGCCTGACCCAACGCGAATTCGCGCAGCGGCTTGGTATCTCGCTGCCCTATCTTTCGCAGATGGAAAACAACCATCGCCCGGTTTCGGCGGGGGTGCTGCTGCGGTTGGCGTCCGAGTTCTCGGTCGATCTGGGCACGATGGCGATGGGCGATTCCGAGCGGATGGCCGTCGATCTGGCCGAGGCGCTGGCCGATCCGCTGTTCGACGCCCCGCCGGGGATGAGCGATCTGCGCCTGACCGTCACCAACGCCCCCGCCTTCGCGCGCGCCTTCCTGGACCTCTACCGCGCGCATCGCGAGGGGCAGGAACGCCTTGCCGCGCTGGATGAGGCCCTTGGCGCGGGCGCGCAAAACGCCACCCCCGCCCCTTGGGAGGAGGTGCGCGACTTCTTCCATTATTGCGACAATTACATCGACGCCGTGGACCGCGCGGCGGAACGCTACGGGACCGCGGACGGCGACATGCCCCCGACCGCCCGCGCCATCCGCGCGCTGAACCGGCTTGGCCTGTCGGTCGAGATGGCCGAACTGGGCGGCGGGCCGGTATTCCAGCGGCAGGGGCGGCGTCTTATCGCGAATGCGGCGGCAAATGCGGAAACGCTGGCCTTCCAACTGAACCACCTTGTCGCGCTAGAGGCGCATGGCGACCTGATCGACGCCACGCTGGAGCTTGCGCGTTTCCGATCTTCCAGCGCGCGCGACATTGCCCGCCTGGGTCTGGCCAATTACTTCGCCGGGGCCGCGATGATGCCCTATTCGCGCTTCCTTGCCGCCGCGCAGGCCGAACGCCACGATCTCGAACGGCTGATGCACCTGTTCCATGCCTCGCTGGAGCAGGTGGCGCATCGGCTTTCGACCATGCAGCGTGCGGGGGCCAAGGGCGTGCCCTTCTTCTTCGTGCGCGTCGATCAGGCCGGAACGATCACCAAGCGCCACTCGGCCACGCGGTTGCAATTCGCGCGTTTCGGCGGCGCCTGCCCGCTGTGGACGGTTCATCAGGCCTTTGAAACCCCGACAAGATTCCTGCGCCAACTGGCCGAAACCCCGGACGGCAAACGCTATCTGTGCCTGTCGCGGGACGTGTCGAAGCCCGGCGGGGCCTTCGGTGCGCCGATCCGCCGCTTTGCCATCTGCCTGGGGTGCGAGATCGCCCATGCGGGCCAGTTGGTCTATGCCGACGGTCTCGACCTGGCCAATCCCGAAGGTTTCGAGCCGATCGGCATTTCCTGCCGCATCTGCCCGCGCCAGAACTGTCACCAGCGATCCGTCCCGCCGGTCGGGCGGCCGCTGCGAATCCCCCCCGACCGCGCCGGACCGCTGCCCTACGCCTTCGAATGACATCCGCGATTCGGGGGCAAGGCGCGACAACCGGCCGCATCAATTCCTGATATCCGGTAAACGGATTTACGCACCGTCACCCTGCCCGCCGGAATTTCGGCGATAGCTTGCCCGCCGCCCCGCGTGGTGAGCGACATTTCGCCAAACGGTAAAATTTTCTGCTCGGAATTGTTGCAAGAATGGAACGGGTCCGGTTTACCCCTTGCATGCGCACCGATCGGTTTGCCGGTCAGGGTAGCGCCCAATCAGATTTGGACAGTGACATTGCGCATCACCCATCGCCTGAACGCGGTTCTTGAACGCTGGTTCCCGGAACAACGCCTGTTTCTCAAGTCGGAAAACAACGCCCGTTTCCTGCGCCTGCGTCCCCTGACGCAGATCTGCGCCATCGGCGGCGGCGTGGTGGTTCTGGGCTGGACGCTGGTGGCAAGCGCGATCCTGGCGATCAACGCGGTCGGCGAGGGTGGTGCGAAGAACGAGGCCACGCAGGCCCAACATGCTTTTGAACAACGCCTGACCGCGCTTTCCAGCGAACGCGACGCCCGCGCAACCGAGGCGCTGGCGGCACAGGATCGTTTCTCGGCCGCGCTGGCGCAGGTGTCGCAGATGCAAAGCCAGCTTCTGCAATCCGACACCCGCCTGCGCGAGCTGGAATCGGGCATCGCCATCGTCCAGGCCTCGCTGCAAGAGGCGCAGACGGCCCGCGACATGGCCATGCTTCAGGGCGAGGGCGAGGGTGATGGCATCCAGGCAGGCAACCGGGTCGAGGAGTTCTCGGTCGCGCTGGACATCCTGTCGAACGAGTTGAAAGAGGCCGCATCCGCCCGCCTCAAGGCCGAACAAGAGACCGCCGAGGCGCAGCGCCGCGCCCAGGAAATCGCGATGGACCACGAAAGGCTGATCGCGCGCAACAACGAGATCTTCACCCAGATCGAGGATGCCGTGAACGTCTCGGTCGAACCTCTCGAGGACATGTTCCGCAAGGCCGGCATCAATTCGGACGAGTTGCTGCGCACCGTGCGCCGCGGCTATTCCGGCACCGGCGGTCCGCTGGGATCGGCCACGGTCTCGACCCGCGGCAATGCCGAAATCTCGCAGGAAGAGGCGCGGGCGCAGGAAATCCTGATCTCGCTTGACCAGATCAACACCTACCGGATCGCAATGGACAAGATGCCGCTGGCGATGCCTGTGAAATCGGCCTTCCGCTTCACCTCGCCCTATGGCCGGCGTTGGGGCCGGATGCATGAAGGCATCGATTTCGCCGCCCCGGTCGGCACGCCGATCTATTCGACGGGCGAAGGAGAGGTGATCTTTGCAGGCTGGCAGCGTGGCTATGGCAACCTGATCAAGATCCGCCACGCGCTTGGCACGGAAACCCGCTATGCCCACCTGTCTAAAATTCGGGTGAGTGTCGGGCAAAAGGTATCGCGCGGCGCATTGATCGGTGATATGGGCAACACTGGTAGATCGACCGGCCCGCATCTTCACTATGAAATCCGCGTCGACGGTCGGTCCGTGGACCCCATGAGTTTCATCAAGGCTGCCCAGAATGTTTTCTAAGACCCGTGTCACCGAACCCGGCCCCCGCCAGCAAGGCGCTGCCGAACCCGAAGCGCCCAAAAGCCATGACGCAAGCCACGACCTGACCGCCAGCGCCCCGTCGCGCGTGCGCTCGGCCCCTTCGGTCCTGTCTTCGGACCTGACCGTCACCGGCAATATCAAGACCGCGGGCGACGTGCAGATCGAGGGCACGGTGGAAGGCGACATCCGCGCCCGCCAGCTGACCGTCGGCGAAACCGCCACCATCAAGGGCGAGATCGTCGCGGACGAGATCATCGTGAACGGCCGCGTCATCGGCCGCGTGCGCGGGCTGAAGGTGCGCCTCAGCGCCTCGGCGCGGGTCGAGGGCGATATCGTCCACAAGACCATCGCCATCGAATCGGGCGCGCATTTCGAAGGCTCGGTCCAGCGTCAGGACGACCCGCTGAAAAACGGCGTCACGCCCAAGCTGGCCCCTCCGGCGGGCAACGGGCCGGACACCGAATAAACGACGCTCGCACGGACGGACGAATGGGCAGCCCCGCAAGGCTGCCCTTTTCATGTCATTCGTCGGGCATCAGCAGCCGATACATGTGCCAGCTTGCGTGACCCAGCACCGGCAGCACGACGAACAGCCCCAGAAATACCGGCAGGATCGCCAGGAACAGTAGCGCCGCGATCAGCACGGCCCATGCCAGCATGACCCCCGGATTGGCGAAAACTGCCCGGAAGCTGGCGATCATCGCCGTGATCAGGTCGATTTCGCGGTCCAGGATCATCGGCAGGCCGACCACCGTGATCGCAAACAGCATCGCGGCAAAGCCCGCGCCGACCACCGCGCCGACCAGCAGCATCGCCAGCCCCCTGCCCTGCAACAGCAATTCCGGCGAAGAGGTGATGTTGGTCAGCGACGACAGCCCCATGAACAGGGCGAAATTCGTATGGGCGACAAAGACCCAGAACATGAACATCAGCAGGATCAGCATCGCCATCGAGGGCACCTGCCGATCCTTTTGCGCCACGACCGTGCCCAGGACCTCGCGCCAGATCAGGGGTTGGCCCAACTCGATCCGGCGGCTGACCTCGTAAAGGCCGACGGCGGCAAAGGGGGCGATCAGCGGGAAGCCGACCAGAAAGGGCAGCAGCCACCATTCTTGCCCCGACAGGAAGGCGACCGAGGCCAGAACCAGCCCGCCCGCGACGTAGAATGCCGCGAAGAACAGGCCGAAACCCGGCGCCTTCAGGAAATCCCACCAGCCAGCCCGCAACGCCTGACCAATGGCGTCGAAGCCCAGCCTTGCGGGATCGCCCGGCTGATAGGGCAAGAGATCCTGCCTTTCCCCGGCGGAATCGTCGTTTTCGCTTCTGGACATGAGCCAGCCTCTCCTGTCATGGAAGGTTGGGCGGCGTCAGGCGAAACGCGCCCTGAGTGCCTGCTCGACCAGGGGGGTGACGAATTTCGACACATCCCCGCCAAGCCGCGCGATTTCCTTGACCAGTTTTGACGCGATTGCCTGACGGCGCGCATCGGCCATCAAAAACACCGTCTCGATACTGGCATCCAGCGCGCGGTTCATCCCAACCATTTGAAATTCATATTCAAAATCTGTAACCGCCCGCAGCCCGCGAACGATGACCGAGGCGCCGACATCCCGCGCGCATTCGATCAGCAGGTTCTCGAATGGGTGGACCAGCACCTCGATCCCCGCCTTTGCGGCAATGCCTTCGCATTCGGCCTGAACCATGCGCACCCGCTCATCCAGCGTGAAAAGCGGTTGCTTGTCGCGATTGATGGCGATGCCGATCACCAGCCGGTCAACCAGCACGGCGGCCCTCTGGATGATATCGACATGACCAAGCGTTATGGGATCGAAGGTGCCGGGGTAGAGACCAACTCGCATATGCCGTCCTTTTTGGGTCACATCATCGACCTGGAACCGCAGCCCCGTGCCGCGCGCAAGATCCGTCGTGAAATCCGCTGCGTCAAGTGCCGTTTTCCGCGCGTATCACGCGCCCATGATCATGCCGGTCAGCGCCTCTTTCTCGGCGTTCAGCTCTTTCAGGCGGGCCGAAACCACGTCGCCGATCGAGATCAGCCCGATCATGCCGCCCTCGTCATCGACGACGGGCATGTGGCGAAAACGCCCCTGCGTCATGCGATCAAGCACGCTCAGCGCATCGTCGCCGGTCACGCAGGTCACCAGCTTGCGCGTCATCAGATCCGCGACCTGGCCCTGCAAGCTGCCCGCGCCATTTTCGCCAAGCACGCGCAGAATGTCGCGTTCGGACAGGATGCCAAGCGCCGTGCGGCCGTTTTCGCTGACGACCACCGCACCGATCCGCCGCCGGGCCAACAACTGCGCAGCCTCTTCCACCGTCTGATCGGGACCGATGGTCACGATTTCATCGCTGTCCTTCATGGCCAGAATCTGCTTGACCAGCATTCCCACCCTCCTCTTTCTGTCATCGCCCGTCTCGGCTTCAGGGTTGCCGCAACCTCGCCGCGCGTCAAGAGGCGATAGGAGTCACGGCAGAGCCAATGCCTGCAATCGCGCCACCTCGGCCCGCACCCCTGCGATCAGGGCGCTGGCCAGCCGGTTCATCCGCCCCGACCGCTGATCGTCGGCATGACGCACC
The DNA here is from genome assembly GCF_945915435.1 of uncultured Paracoccus sp. Lineage (GTDB taxonomy): Bacteria > Pseudomonadota > Alphaproteobacteria > Rhodobacterales > Rhodobacteraceae > Paracoccus. Next base: position 11,251 of record NZ_CAMEFG010000017.1, read on the forward strand.
AGCCAGAAAGCCCGCGTGAGCGAAACCTGCCCGGTCAGCACCCGCCGCACGCCGGGGGCAAAGGGCAGCGCGAAGTCATGGACGATCCCCATCCCCGCCCCTGCCCGAATCGCCTGCAACTGCACGGACACCGAATTCGAGGTCAGCGCCGCCGCCTGCACCCCCGTCTCGGCCAGATAATCCAGTTCGGCATCAAAGATCATGTCGGGAATATAGCCGATCATCCGATGCGCCCGCAGGTCCGCCACGTCCCGGATCGGCGGATGCGCCGCCAGGTAATCCCGATGCGCGGCAAGATGCAGCCTGTAATCGGTCAGTTTCTGCACCGTCAGCCGCCCCGTCCGGGGGCGCGAGACGCCGATGACCATATCCGCCTCGCGCCGGGTCAGGTTGAAGACGCGCGGCTGCGCAACGATCTGGATTTCCAGCTCGGGGTTCTCGGCGCAGATGCGCGCGCAGATCTGGGGCAGCAGGTAATTCGCACAGCCGTCCGGTGCGCCGATGCGGAACTGGCCGGTCAGTTCCTTCTGCCCGGTCACAGCCTCGGTCGCGCCAAGCAGCGCGGCCTCGGCATTTTCGGCATGGGGCAGCAGACGCTCGCCCTCGGCAGCCAGCGCATAGCCCTGCGGCGTCTTGACGAACAGCTTGGCGCCAAGGTGCCCCTCCAGCCGCTGGATCCGCCGCCCCACGGTCGAGGCATCGACCCCAAGCCGCCGCCCCGCCCCGGACAGGCTTTCGGCGCGCGCCACCGCCAGAAAAATGCGCATGTCGTCCCAATCCACGGCCTGGCTCCTTGCATTATTGCAAAACGCTTTTGCCAGACTGTCGGTTTTCTACGCAAGGATGCAAGACTATCTTGCCGTGGAACCTTCATTCCAGACGAGGACAAGATGAACGAACTTTGCCACTGGATCGACGGGCGCGAGGTCAAGGGCACCTCGGGCCGCTTCACCGAGATCTTCAACCCCGCCACGGGCGAGGTTCAGGCCCGCGTCCCCCTTGCCACCCCCGCCGAACTGGACGCCGCCATCGCCAGCGCCGCCAGGGCGCAAGAGAAATGGGCCGCCACCAACCCGCAGCGCCGCGCGCGGGTGATGATGAAATTCGGGGCGCTGATCAACGACAACATGGATGCGCTGGCCGAACTGGTCTCATGCGAACATGGCAAGACCCTGCCCGACGCAAGGGGCGACATCCAGCGCGGGCTTGAGGTGATCGAGGTCTGCATGGGCGCCCCCAGCCTGCTCAAGGGCGAGTTCACCGACAACGCCGGTCCCGGCATCGACCTTTATGCGATGCGCCAGCCGCTTGGCGTGGTCGCGGGCATCACGCCCTTCAACTTCCCGGCGATGATCCCGCTGTGGAAGATGGGTCCCGCGCTGGTTTCCGGCAACGCGATGATCCTGAAACCGTCCGAGCGCGTGCCCTCGACCTCGCTCATGCTGGCAAAGCTGGCGCAAGAGGCCGGCCTGCCCGACGGCGTGCTGCAAGTCGTCAATGGCGACAAGGAGGCCGTCGATGCCATCCTCGACCACCCCACGATCCAGGCGGTAGGCTTCGTCGGCTCGACCCCGATTGCGCAATATATCTATAGCCGCGCGGCAGCCCACGGCAAGCGCGCGCAATGCTTCGGCGGCGCCAAGAATCACATGATCATCATGCCCGACGCCGATCTGGACAAGGCCGCCGACGCGCTGATCGGTGCAGGTTTCGGCGCGGCGGGCGAACGCTGCATGGCGATCTCGGTCGCGGTGCCAGTGGGCGAGGCTACCGCCGACGCGCTGATCGAACGCCTGGTCCCCCGGATCGAGAAACTGAAGGTCGCCCCCTATACCGGCGGCGATGACGTCGACTTCGGCCCCGTCATCACCGGCGCCGCCAAACAGCGGATCGAGGGGCTGATCGGATCGGGCGTCGAACAAGGCGCCAAGCTGGTCATCGACGGCCGCGGATTGCAGATCCAGGGCTATGAAAACGGCTTCTTCGTCGGCCCGACGCTGTTCGACGACGTCACCCCGGACATGGACATCTACAAGGAAGAAATCTTCGGCCCCGTCCTGTCGACCGTGCGCGCCCAGAGCTATGACGAGGCCCTGAAACTGGTCTGCGACAACGAATATGGCAACGGCACGGCCATCTTCACCGCCGACGGCGACACCGCCCGCGACTTCGCCAGCCGCGTGAACGTCGGCATGGTGGGCATCAACTTCCCGATCCCGGTCCCGCTGAGCTACTACAGCTTCGGCGGCTGGAAACGCTCGGCCTTCGGGGATCTCAACCAATACGGTCCCGACGCCTTCCGCTTCTACACCAAGACCAAGACCGTTACCTCCCGCTGGTTCTCGGGCATCAGGGAAGGCGCCAGCCTCAACTTCAAGGCGATGGACTGATTGCGGCGCCGCATGGGTATTTGGGTGATAGAGAAAACATTTTCTTCATCACTTAAATACCCATGCCAGGCAAGCAGCCAGGCGCAGGGCGGCAGACAGGGGATCGGCACGGCTGCCGGTCCCCTTTTTTTGGCGCGGGGAATGGGGTCGGGCCAAGCTGTGCCTGATTTGCAACTCTACGGTGAAACCATCCGAAAATTCGGAAACCCCGCACTGGCGCTGGCGTTGGGCGACGGACAGCGCATCAGGCTTGGATGAAATTCGGTTACAGGGATGTCAAAGCTCAGGATCATTGCAGCCGTTGGCCTGACAGCTACGTTCTTGCTGCCGGTTCTGGGTTTCGTAAGCAGCCAGTTCCCGGCCCGGTCCGGCGAGACGGCAGCGCAGGAAACCGTGACCCCGAACATCCCCGGCCGATCGGCACGGCATCTGGGGATGGCGCATGAGGCTGGCGACTGTCCGGCCAATATGCGGATCGGCGGCGAAGGTTGCCTGCTGTTCGTTGCCGCAGGGACCCAAGCGATCAGCAGGCCCATCCAGGTTGCAGACACGGGCCATCAACTGCGGGTCGGGGAGATGATCGCCCCCGGCGAATTCCACCCGATCAACCGTCCCGGGCTTTACGGCCTGGCCCCCGCGCCGCATGGTCAAGGCTTCGGAATCGTCGAGGGCAAGCTGTTTCGTTATGATGCCCAATCCATGCAGGTGATGTCGGTGATCCGGCAAATCGATCACGTATTGGACTGAATTTTCAGCCTTTCAGCAGGGCCTTGGCGGCGGCGCGGGCGGCGGGGGTGACCTCTTCCCCCGCGAGCATCCGGGCCAGTTCATCCACCCGTTCATCGCGGGTCAGGCTTGTCACGGTCGAGGTCGTCATCCCGTCCGCCACCGATTTCGCGACGCGGAAATGCTGGCTGGCCAAGGCCGCCACCTGGGGCGAGTGAGTCACGACCAGCACCTGCGCGCCATCGGCCAGCCGGGCAAGGCGGCGCCCCACGGCGTCCGCGGTGGCACCGCCCACGCCCCGGTCGATTTCGTCGAAGATCATCACCAGCGCATCATTGCCGCGCGCAAGGCAAACCTTCAGCGCCAGCAGAAAACGCGACAATTCCCCCCCCGAGGCGATGCGGTCCAGCGGTCCCGAGGGCGCGCCAGGGTTGGTCGCGACGGTAAAGGCGACATTATCACGCCCCTCGGGTCCCGGCTCGCCCGGCGACAGGCGGGTTTCAAAGACCGCGCGTTCCATCTTGAGCGGAACAAGTTCGGCTGCCATCGCGGCATCGAGCCGCTCGGCAGCCGCCGCCCGTTCGGCGGCCAGCGCATCGGCGGCAAGCGCATAAGCGGCTTCCGCCTGCGCCAACGCATCCGAAAGGCTGGCGAGTTCGCTTTCGCCCGCATCCAAGGCGCCGAGCCGTTGGCGAAGATCATCCGCGAGGCTGGCCAGGTCGTCGGGCAGGACGTCATGCTTGCGGGCAAGGGCGCGCAGGGCGAACAGCCGTTCCTCGGTCTGTTCCAGGTCGTGGGGGTCGAAGGACATGCCGTCCAGCGCGGTTTCGACGCCGGAAAACACCTCGCCCAATTCGATCAGGGCGCGTTGCAGCGCGGACAGGGGGGCGTCCAGCGCGCCCTCGGCCCGGTCGGCGGCGCCTTCCAGCCAGCGGTTGGCGTCCAGCATCGCGCCCTCGGCGCCTTCGGGACCAAGGGCTTGCAGGGCGCGGGCGACATCGGCGCGGATTTTCTCGGCGGCCTGCATGGCACGGCGGCGGGTGTCGAGCTCAGCCTCTTCGCCGGGCTGGGGATCAAGCTTGTCCAGTTCCGCGTCGGCATGGCGAAGGAACTCCTCTTCGGCGCGGGCGGCGGCCAGACGGGCCTCGGCGGCTTGCAGCGCCTGCGCAGCCTCGCGCCGCCGTCCCCATGCGGCGCGGGTGGGGGCAGTCTCGATCCCGGCGAAAGCATCCAGCAACAGCCGGTGGCCGCGCGGGTTCAGCAGCCCGCGGTCGTCGTGCTGCCCGTGCAGTTCGACCAGCGTTTCCGACAGGTTGCGCAGAACCTCGCCCGAGGCGCGGCGGTCATTGATCCAGCCGGTCTTGCGGCCTTCCGCGTTGTTAACGCGGCGCAGGATCAGCTCATCCTCGACCGGGATGCCGGCATCGGACAGGACCGCGCGCGCGGGGTGATCGGGGGGCAGGTCGAACACGGCGGTCACCTCGGCCTGCGTCGCGCCCTGCCGGACAAGATCGGCGCGGCCACGCCAGCCAAGGACGAAACCCAGGCAATCCAGCAGGATCGACTTGCCCGCGCCGGTTTCGCCCGTCAGCACGTTCAGGCCGGGGTGAAACTCAAGCGCCAGCCGGTCGATCAGCAGGACGTCGCGAATGTCGAGATGCCGCAGCATCGCGGCCTACAGCCATCTGCCCTGAATGACCTGACGATAGACATTCGTCAGCCAACTGTCGCCCCGCGCCTCGGGCTGCAAGCCGCGTCCGCGAAGCTGCGCGAATGCGTCCTGATAGAAGGGCGAGGACTGGAAGTTGTGGCCCAGGATCGCGCCGGCGGTCTGCGCCTCGTCGGTCAGGCCAAGGGACAGGTAGGCCTCGGTCAGGCGCATCAGGGCCTCGGGCGTGTGGGTGGTGGTCTGGAAATCCTCGACCACGACGCGGAAGCGGTTGATCGCGGCGGAATGGTGCCCGCGCTTGAGGTAATAGCGCCCGATCTCCATCTCCTTGGCGGCAAGGTGATCGAAAGCCAGGTCGAACTTGAGAATGGCCGAACGCGCATATTCGCTGTCGGGATATTCCTCGATCACCTCGCGCAGCGATTGCAGCGCCTGGAACGTCAGGCCCTGGTCGCGGCCCACGTCGTCGATCTGGTCGTAATAGCTGAGCGCGAGCAGATATTTCGCATAGGCCGCGTCTTGGTCGCCCGGATAGGTGTCGATGAAACGCTGCGCGGCGCCGCGCGCCTCTTCGTAATCGCGCGCCTTGTGGTGGCTGTAGGCCTGCATCACCAGCGCCCGCTTGGCCCATTCGGAATAGGGATAGAGCCGCTCGACCTCGCTGAAGTAGCGCACGGCGTCGCGCGGACGGGTGTTGTTTTCCAGCTCATATTCGCCGCGCTTATAGATTTCCTCGGCGGTGAAGTTCTCAAGCGATTCGTTGCTGTCGTTGCCACGGCCAAGGCCGCCGCAGCCAGACAACAGGCTTACCGAAAGCGCCAATGCCACGAGGGAACCCGCCGTTCTCATGCCCGCCATTCATTACCTGCCTGTCCGATTCCATTCATATGCTGAGGCCGGTAGGCGGCACAGCGACGACCTGTTAGCACAGAAAAACCGGCGGCGCAAAATGGCAAAGCATTCAACGGCTCGTGATTTGCGGACACGGCTGGCCGTCAGGCGACGGCCAGTTGGTTCGTCCGGGTGATCTTGTGGAAAACGCCCGCGCCGGGCATGCGCTGTTCCAACCCGCGAGAGCAGGTTTCCCAACGCCAGGCGTCGGAATCGGCGAACAGCGCGCGCAGCAGGCGGTTGGTCATCGCATGGCCCGCGCGGTGGCCGGTGTAACGTGCCAGCAGGGGTGCGCCGGCCAGCGCCAGGTCACCCATCGCGTCCAGCATCTTGTGGCGCACCGCTTCGTCCTGGTGGCGCAGCCCGCCGGGCGACAGCACCTTGTCGCCATCGACCACGACGGCGTTCAGGAACGAGCCGCCAAGGGCAAGGCCGGATTTCTGCATCGCCTCGACATCCGACAGGCGGCAGAAGGTGCGGCTGTCCATCAATTCGCGCACGAAGGCACCGTTGGCCATGTCCAGCCGCTTTTCCTGATGCCCGATCGCGGCATCGGCAAAGTCGATGTCGAAATGGATCTCCAGATGGTCGGCGGGGGTCAGGCGGGCAAAGCTTTCGCCCTGGCGCACCTCGACCGGCTTGAGAACGCGCAGGACGCGCAGCGCCGCTTCGGGCTGCGGGCGCAGGCCAGCCTCGATGATACCGGCGACGAAGGGGGCCGAGGAACCGTCGAGGATCGGGATTTCCGGCCCGTTCACCTCGATCACCGCATTGGTGATGCCAAGCCCGGCCAGCGCCGCCATCACATGTTCCACCGTCGAGACGCTGGCGCCTTCGCCGTTTTCCAGCAAGGTGCAAAGCTGCGAGGGCGTGACCCGGTCCCAGCGGGCCGGGATCAGCGCGCCGTCAAGATCGCTGCGGCGAAAGACGATGCCGTGATTGACGGGGGCGGGCAGGATGGACAGGCGGACAGCCGCACCCGAGTGCAATCCGACGCCACGAAACTGGGCCTTATGCGCAATGGTATACTGCATGACTGTCATCCGTTTCTTGCTCTTGCGGCCTGTATGAAGCCTGCCTCTTGATCTTGCAGGCGGGCGCCGGGGAATCGGTCGCCTTGCCCTGCATTCCAGTTAGGCACGACCGGCGCGGCGCTCAATTAACGAATTGTGTCGCTTTGAAACATTCCCGCCGGGTTTCGCAACAATATGGGAAAATCGGCGGCAACCCCCTGAAACGGAATAAAAAAGAGGCCCTGAACGGGCCTCTGTCCTGCTCGACAGGTTTCAGTTTTGTGACCGCGCCTAATTGGCCTGGCGGCGCAGGAAGGCGGGGATTTCGCTCCGCTCATCGTTGCTGTCGGGGCTTGCCAGATCCTCGAAACCGGCATCAAAGCCACTACGCTGGCGGCTTGCCACCCGTTCCGACACCCGTTCGGCGATGGAACTGGCCGCCGGTTTCTGCTCGGACGAGCTGCCGCCCGCCATGCGTTCGATCATGCGGCCAAGGCCCGCCATGCGGCCAGCGGCACCACCACCACGTTGGGGCTGCGCCGGCTGCGGCGCGGGTTGCTGGGCCTGTTGCGGCTGCTGGCGCGGGCGCGTCGGATCGTTGCGGACGGCATTGTCCAGACGGTCCAGCACCTGGCGCGAGGGCTGGCCGGGCTGCGGACGCTGCGGCGCGGTGAAATCGGCTGCATCGGCGACCAGCGGGTCGATGGCCGTGCCGCGCGGGGCCGGATTGTAGGCCGGGGGCGGCAGGTCGTCGGCAGCCTCGGCGCGCGGCGCGGGGGCCGGATCGTGCGAAGCCTCGGCGGTCAGCGGCGCGCTGCGGCGCGGAGGCGGCAGGTCGTCGTCCTGCCGGGTCGGGGTCGCCTGCTGCGTGATCGGCGGGGTCTGGGTCAGCGGCTCGCGCAGGCCGCGGCGCGGCAGGTCGGCCTCGGCAGCCGCTGCGTCGATCCCGGTCGCGACGACCGAAACGCGGATCGTGCCTTCCATGTCCGGGTCCAGCGTCGAGCCGACGATGATATTGGCATCGGCATCCACCTTTTCGCGGACCTTCTCGGCCGCCTCGTCCATTTCGAACAGGGTCAGGTCGTAGCCGCCGGTGATGTTGATCAGCACGCCCTTGGCGCCGTGCAGGCTGATTTCGTCCAGAAGCGGATTGGCGATGGCCTTCTCGGCGGCCTGGATCGCGCGGTTCTCGCCCGAGGCTTCGCCCGCGCCCATCATCGCCTTGCCCATTTCGTCCATCACGGCGCGGACATCCGCGAAGTCCAGGTTGATCAGGCCGGGGCGGACCATCAGGTCGGTCACGCCCTTGACCCCCTGATACAGCACGTCGTCGGCCATCTGGAAGGCTTCGGTGAAGGTGGTCTTTTCGTTGGCCAGGCGGAACAGGTTCTGGTTGGGGATGACGATCAGCGTATCGACGACCCGTTGCAGCACCTCGATGCCTTCGTCGGCCTGGCGCATGCGCTTGGTGCCTTCGAACTGGAAGGGTTTGGTGACGACGCCGACGGTCAGGATGCCCATCTCACGCGCGGCCTGCGCGATGATCGGCGCGGCGCCGGTGCCGGTGCCGCCGCCCATCCCGGCGGTGATGAAGCACATATGCGCGCCCATCAGGTGATCGACGATATCCTCGATCGTTTCCTCGGCGGCCTTGGCCCCGATCGAGGGCTTGGCGCCTGCGCCCAGCCCCTCGGTCACGGTCGGCCCAAGCTGGACGCGCTGCGTCGAACTGGACTGTGCCAGCGCCTGCGCGTCGGTGTTGGCAACGACGAACTCGACCCCTTCGAGATGCTTCTCGATCATGTTGTTGACCGCGTTGCCACCGGCCCCGCCGACACCGAAAACGGTGATGCGCGGCCTAAGTTCCTGCTCGTCATTCAGCATCAGATTGAGACTCATTGCTCGTGTGCCCTCGTATGCCTTTGTCTGCTCCACCGGGTGCCAGAGGCCCCGGACGAATCCCCCGTATTCCGTCCAACCTAACCGATCCGACGACCAAACGTCACCCGAAAAACACGGTTCAGCCACAAAATATTGCGTGTGGGCCGGGTCGTTTCGGCGGTATGTTGCCCATAGCCCCCTATATGGTGGGGCAAGCCCGCACCATGTCACGAGGCAGGTTCCGGCGTAACTACCAGTTCTTGCGGAACCATTCATAGGCCCGGCGCAGGCTGCGCGCCGGATAGCGTTCGGCGGGCATCTCGAAGTCCCACCATTCGTCTTGCGGATGCGCGCTCAGCAGCGCCAGCCCGATGGCGCTGGCAAAGCCCGGCGCGGTCGCCGAATGGGCCAGCCCCTGCACCCGCAGCGGGCGCCCGATGCGCACGTTCTGGCCCAGCATCCGCGCGGCCAGCGTGTCCAGCCCCGGAATCTGGCTGCCGCCGCCGGTCAGCACGATCTGGCGGCTTGGCAGGTAGTCGAAGCCGGCCGCATCCAGGATGCCGCGCACCTCTTCCAGGATTTCCTCGACGCGGGGGCGCATGATGCCGATCAGGTCGGCGCGGCTGACGCTGCGGCGATCGGTTTCCCAATCGCCGGTGTCGCCGCCAAGCTCGATCAGCTCGCGGTCGTCGCGCCCGGTGGCCTCAAGCCCGCCGTGCAGGGTCTTGATCCGCTCGGCGACGGCGTGGCTGGTGCGCAGGCCCTTGGCGATGTCGGTCGTGATCGTGTCGCCGCCAAGCCGGACCGCGTCGGCAAAGATCATGTGCTTGCGGATGAAGATCGACACCCCCGTCACGCCGCCGCCAAGATCGATGCAGGCCGAACCCAGTTCCTGCTCGTCCTCGACCAGCGAGGCAAGCCCGCTGACATAGGAGGCCGAGGCGACCCCGGCCAGTTCCAGGTCGCAGCGCCGGATGCAGCTGACCAGGTTGCCCGCCGCATCGCCGTCAATGGTCAGCACATGCATGTCGCAGGCCAGCCGGTTGCCCGAATGCTCGCGCGGGTCCATCAGCCCGGAACGGTTGTCTACCGCGAAATTCACCGGCTGCGCATGCAGCACCTCGCGACCGCGCCCGAAATCGGGAACGTCGCAGGACGCCAGCACGCGGGCCACGTCCTCCTCGGTGACCCTGCCCGCTTCCAGCGCGATCTCGCCCGCCAGCCCGTAGGACGCGGGCCGCGCGCCCGAGATGCAGGCGATGACGTGATCGACCCGCACCCCGGCGATCTTCTGCGCGGACTGGACGACGGTGCGGATGGCGCGCTCGGTCTCGGGCATGGTCTCGATCTCGCCATAGCGCACCCCGCGCGAGCGGGTGGTCGCCGCGCCGATCACGCGGAAATTCGACTGCCCCGCCATCGGCCCGACGCCGTCGGTTTCGCGAAACACCCCCGGCCCGTCGAATTGCAGGATCAGGCAGGCGATCTTGGACGTGCCGATGTCCAGAACCGCGATCACGCCCCGCTGCATCGCCTGGCGGCGCATGTTCCGCATGGCGCGCTGGCCTTGGTAAAGATCCCTCATGTCTGCCCCCGAACGTCTTTTCTGCTTATCCGTTGTTTCTTGCCGTTGCCGCCGCCTGCTGGATGGGCGCGCCATCCGGTCCCAGTTCCGGCTGGCCGCGCACCCGGCGGATCGCGTTCTGCGCGTCGATGCCAAGCCGCACCCGCGCCTGATCGGATTGCCGCAGATCGACGATGCGCACGTCGCGCCCCAGAACGTCGTTGATCCGATCCTTGGCCAGGATGCGTTCAAGCGCGGGCAAGGGATTTTCGGCGGGCAGCATGATACGCTGGCCGCGATCCAGCACCAGGTCCCAACGCCGTTCGCCCACGCGCACCAGCCCCCGCACGCGCGGCAGGACCGGCCCCGCCGCGTCGATCAGCAGCAGCGCCTCGGGCGCGGCGCGGTCGGCACCCTCGCCCGAGATGATGGGCAGGTCGGGCCGCACATCGCGCGACGTGGCCGAGGCGACGCGGTGCCCCGTCTTGTCCAGCAACTCGACCCCGCGCGCATGGCGCCACAGTACCACCGGCACCCGCTCGGTCACCACCGCCGACAGGATGCCGCCGGGACGGATGCGCAACTCGACCGATTCGACCGCATCCAGCCGCAGCAGGCGCGCGCGCAACTCCTCAAGGTCGATGTCGAAGCTGGAAGCGGGCAGGCTGACCGGCAGCATCGCCCGCAAGCCGCGATCGACGGCGGGCGAGGCGCCCTCGATCGTCATCATGCGCACCATGAATTCGTCGCGGTTCTGGATGCTTTCGATCAACCCGGTCAACCCGCCCGAGATCTGGGCGCGCCGGGTCTCGTCCGACAGCCAGATCCCGGCGGTCAGCGCGATCAGGAAGGCAGGCAGCCCCACGCGGGTCAGCTTGCGGATGATGGGCGTCAGCCACAGCCGATGCAGGCGATAGGCCAGCCGCGAGGGCGCCGGATCGCGCGGTGCCGCGCGGCGCTGAGGCGGCGGCGCGGGACGCGCAGGGGCCACGCGCGAAGGCGGCTCGTGCCGGACCCAGCCTTGCGGCTCATGGCGTTCGGGGGTCAGGCCGTGCATAGCGCGTCCTCCACCATCCAGCGGCACAGATCGGCAAAGCCCATTCCCAGGACCGCCGCCTGCTCGGGCACGAGCGAGGTCGGCGTCATGCCCGGCTGCGTATTGGTTTCCAGCAGGAACAGCCCCGCCAGCCCGCGCGGCTCGTCCCAGCGGAAATCGGTGCGCGACACGCCCCGGCAGCCAAGCGCGCGATGGGCGCGCAGGGCATAATCCAGACAGGCCGCCGCGATCTCGGCCGGAATATCCGCAGGGACGACATGGCGCGATCCGCCCGCCGTATATTTCGCGGCATAGTCATACCAGCCGTCGGTCACGATCTCGGTCACCGCCAGCGCGCGATCGCCCATGACGGTGGTGGTCAGTTCGCGCCCCGGCACATAGGTCTCGACCATGACCTGATCGGGCATCTCATCGGAAAGCTGCGCGGGACCGTTCGCCCCCTCCTGCACGATATAGACCCCGACCGAGGACCCCTCGTCATTGGGCTTGACCACATAGGGCGGCGTCAAGGGGTGCGCGGTGCGCGCGGCATCGCGGGCGACGACGACGCTTTCGACGATCGGCAGGCCCGCCTCGCGATAGATCTGCTTGGCGCGGGTCTTGTCCATCGCCAGCGCCGAGGCCAGCAGGCCCGAATGCGTATATGGGATGCCCATCCATTCCAGCAGGCCCTGAACGCGGCCATCCTCGCCGAAACGGCCATGCAGGGCATTGAAGCAGACATCCGGGCGCAATTCGGCCAGCCGCAGGGCAAGATCCCTGCCCGCGTCGATTTCCACGACCTCATAGCCCGCCTGCCGCAGCGCATTCGCGCACTCGCGCCCGGACGACAGGGATACCTCGCGCTCGGCCGAGAACCCTCCCATCAAGACTGCGACTTTCGGGGCCGTCCTGCTCGACCTGCCCGCCACGTTTCGCCTTTCACCCCTGTTTTCCAGGGCTTTTCAATCTTCTTCCGGGCAACCGGCCGCGGTTCGTTCCGCGATCCTGACCCGATTGGGCAAGTGTAGCGCCAAAGAGTCTGGCAAGAAAGGCCTATTTCCGAAAAAAGGATTAACCGGCAAGGGCCGGCTCACCGACGCGAATCACCTCCCATTGCAGCAGGTGGCCGCTGGTCTGGCGGACCTTTTCGCGGACCAGCTCGCCAAGCGCCTCAAGGTCGGCGGCGGTGGCCGCGCCGGTGTTCAGCAGGAAGTTGGGATGCTTCTCGCTCATCTGCGCGCCGCCAAGCCGATGGCCGCGCAAACCGGCGGCGTCGATCAGGCTCCACGCCTTCAACTCATGGCTGTCATCGGCGCGCCCGGTCGAGGAAAACCCCGCCGGATTGCGGAAGGTCGATCCCGCCGTGCGCTCTTTCGTCGGCTGGCTGGCATCACGGCGGGCAAGCTGATCGGCCATCTTCGCGGCCAGCGCGGCCGGATCGCCACGTTCGGCGCGGAAGGTGGCCTGGGTCAGCACCCAGCCATCGGGCAATTCCGAATGGCGATAGGCAAGGCGCAGATCGCCCGGCGCCAGCACGACCTCGCGCCCGTCGCGGGTGACGGCCCGCGCCTCGACCAGATGGTCGGCGACATAGGAGCCATAGCATCCCGCATTCATCCGAACCGCCCCGCCTATCGCGCCGGGAATGGTGCGAAGGAAGGTCAGGTCCAACCCCTGTTCGGCAGCCTTGCGCGCGACATGCGCATCCAGCGCCGCCGCCCCGGCGATCACACGATCACCGTCGAAGGCAATGCCGTTGAAGCCCCGCCCCAGCCGGATGACGACGCCGCGCATCCCACCGTCGCGCACGATCAGGTTCGACCCGACCCCGATCGGAAACACCGCGATCGCTGGGTCCAGGCCGTGCAGGAAATCGGCCAGATCGGCCACATCGGCAGGCTGAAACAGCCAATCGGCAGGTCCGCCCACCCGCAGCCAGGTCAGGTCCGCAAGCGGGCGGTCGGCGGTCAATGCACCGCGAGGTGTCGGAATTCCATCATTCATGCACATCTCATATCAAAGCATGCCCCGGACCAGAAGAGCCATCCCGCCGCCCCTCCGCCGCGCCGCATGGGTATTTATGTGATAGAGAATTCGCTTTCTTCATCACCCAAATACCCAATCCGGCCTTGCCAGCGGCGCAATCGCAGCAAGTTGCTGCGCCGCGCCGGGCAGCAGGCCCGTCTTATTCGGCGGCGGTGGGCGGGGCGCCGGGGCGGGCGGGCCGGTGCTTGCGGCGGGGCGACATGGGCGGCCAGTTCAACAGCCCCATCCCCAGCAGAAACCCCGCGACGCCGGCGCCCGGTCCCATGACATAGGTCAGCCAGCCAAGCATCGGCACGCCCATCGCCACCAGCGCCCAGAACAGCGGCACCTGCCAGCCGCGCGCGAAGGGAAGCAGGCAGGCCAGCAGCCCCCAGGCCAGCGCGATCAGCGTGACCGTGGCAAAGGGATGCGTGGCCAGCGCGGTCATGCGGCGGCCTCTTGCAGGCGCGCGGGCAGGTTGTTGGCCCATGCCGAGATCGTCCCCGCGCCAAGGCAGACCACCATGTCGCCGGGCCGCGCCTGTTCGCGCACCAGCCGGGCAAGGTCGTCCTCGCTGATCACCGCGCGGGCGTGGCGGTGGCCGTGGGCGATCAGCCCGGCCACCAGGTCGTCGCGCGATGCGCCGGGGATGGGGTCTTCGCCTGCGCCATAGACCTCGGCGATGGCGACGACATCGGCCTCGTTGAAGCAGGTGCAGAAATCGTCGAAGAGACTTGCCAGCCGCGAATAGCGATGCGGCTGATGCACCGCGATGACGCGGCCTTTCGTGGCTTGCCGGGCCGCTTTCAGCACCGCCGCGATCTCGACCGGGTGGTGGCCGTAATCGTCGATGATGGTGACGCCGTCCACCTCGCCCACGCGGGTGAAGCGCCGCCCGACGCCCGCGAATTTCGCCAGCGCCTCGCGGATCTCGGACCGCTTCATGCCCAGGTGGCGGGCCACCGCCACGGCGGAAAGCGCGTTCGAGACGTTGTGGTCCCCCGGCATGGGCAGGGTGCAGCCTTCGATCAGGGGCACTTCGCCGTCGTTCAGTTCGGCTTCGCCTTGCAGGGCGATGTCGAAATGCGCCACGCCGTTTTCATAGCGCAGGTTGATCGCGCGCACGTCGGCCTGCGCGTTGAAGCCGAAGGTCGTCACGCGGCGGTCTGTCAGCCGGCCGACCAGCGCCTGCACCTCGGGGTGGTCGGTGCAGCAGACCGCCAGCCCGTAGAAGGGGATCCCCGAGACGAAATCGTAAAACCCCTTGCGCAGCGCATCGAAGGAACCCCAATGCTCCATATGTTCGGGGTCGATATTGGTCACGATGGCGATGGTCGCAGGCAGGCGGTTGAAGGAGCCGTCGCTTTCATCCGCCTCGACCACCATCCACTCGCCCGCACCGGCGCGCGCGTTGGAGCCATAGGCGTGGATCACGCCGCCGTTGATCACGGTGGGGTCCAGCCCGCCCGCATCCAGGAGCGTCGCCACCATCGTCGTGGTCGTGGTCTTGCCGTGGGTGCCCGCGATGGCCACATTGGATTTCAGCCGCATCAGTTCGGCCAGCATCTCGGCGCGGCGCACGACGGGCAGGCCGCGGCGGCGGGCTTCCTCCAGTTCGGGGTTGCCCTTCCTGATCGCGGTCGAGATGACGACCACCCCCGCCTCGCCGATATTCTCGGCGCGCTGGCCCTCGAAGATGCGGGCGCCCAGGCTTTCCAGCCGGTCGGTGATCTTCGAGCGTTTCGCATCCGACCCCTGCACGTCGTAGCCCAGCGTCATCAGCACCTCGGCGATGCCGGACATGCCGATGCCGCCGATGCCGATGAAATGGATCGGGCCGAGTTCGCCGGGAAGTTTGGTCGCTGCGTTCATCGGGTCAGTTCCGTCACTAGATCTGCAAGGGTGGCCGCTGCATCGGGGCGGCCCAGCGAAAGCGCGCTGGCGGCCATCTGGCTTGCGCGTCCGTCATCGGACAGGATCGCACGGATGTCGCGCCTGAGGCTGGTTTCGTCAAGGATGGATTCGGGCAGCACGATCGCGGCATTGGCATCCGACAGCGCACGGGCGTTGGCGCTTTGGTGATCGCCCGTCGCGGCGGCATAGGGAATGAGGATCGCGGGGCGGCCCACCGCCGTGATATCCGCGATGGACGAGGCGCCCGCGCGGCTGATCACCATCTGGCAATCGGCCAGACGCTGCGGAACGTCGTCGAAGAAGGGGCGCACCTCGGCCATGATGCCCGCATCGGCATAGGTGGCGGCGACGCGCTCGGCATCCTCAGGGCGGGCCTGATGGCTGACGCGCAGCCGGGCACGCAATTCGTCGGGCAGGCCGGTGACGGCGGCGGGAACGGTGTCGGACAGGATGCGTGCGCCCTGGCTGCCGCCGATGACCAGCAGGTTCAGCGCGCCGTCGGGTCCGGGTGGGACATAGGGTGCGGCGGCCTGCGCGGCGACGGCGGCGCGGATCGGGTTGCCGGTATGGACGCTGCGCACGCCGTCCGGCGCGTCGGTGGGCCAGATGCCGCAGGCGACCAGATCGACCCGCCGCGCAAAGGCCCGGTTGACGCGGCCCATCACGCCGTTCTGTTCATGGATCATGCGCGGGATGCCCAGTGCCACCGCGGCCGCCATTGCCGGGATCGTGGGATAGCCGCCGAAGCCCACCACGACGGCGGGCCGGTCGGCCTTCATCGCCCCCCTGGCCGTCAGCACGCCCGAGGCGATGCGCAAGGGCAGCACCAGCCGCGCGGCCACGCCGCCGCGTGCGGTGGTGGCGGACTGGACGACCTCGCGCGCGACCTCGGGCGGGAAGGCGCCCGCATAGCGCGCGCCGCGTTCGTCGGTGGACAGCTTGACGCGCCAGCCGCGCGCCAGCAGCTCCTCGGCCAGGGCCTGGGCGGGAAACATGTGCCCGCCGGTCCCCCCGGCGGCGATGATGCAAAGCGGCACGGGCATCAGCGGCCCCGTCCCAGGATGTCGCCGATATCGCCTTGCGGACGCGAGCGGGTCAGCGCCAGCAGCATCCCCACCGCGATCCCCGAGGCGATCACCGACGAGCCGCCATAGCTGACGAAGGGCAGCGTCATCCCCTTGGCGGGCAGAAGCCGCACGGCCACGCCCATGTTGATCAGCGCCTGCACGCCAAAGGCGCAGGCCAGCCCCGTCCCCGCGATCCGGGTGAAGGGATCGCGTTCGCGCAGAAGCCGCGTCAGCGAACGAAAGACGATGGTGCAGTAAAGCGCGATGATCACCAGCACCATGATCAGCCCGTATTCCTCGGCCGCGACGGCGATGATGAAATCGGTATGCGCGTCGGGCAGCGACCATTTCACGGTCCCCTCGCCCACGCCGACGCCGAAGAAGCCGCCTTCCTGGATGGCATTGGCGGCATAGCCAAGCTGGGTGCGCGGATCGACCTCGGCGGTCAGGAAGCCGTCGATGCGGCGGGCGAAATGCTCGGACGCGCCATAGGCGAAGATCCCGCCCATCGCGGCGATGCCAAGCACGGTCAGCAGCAGCGTCATCGGCGCACCGGCGATGAAATACATCACGCACCACGAAAACAGCACCAGCGCGGCCTGCCCGAAATCGGGCTGCAAGGCCAGCAGGACGACCACGAAAACCGCAAGGACAAAGGAATAGAACCGGCCCGGCGGTCCCCCGATCTCATCCGCCGAGGCAAGGAACCATGCGCAGATCGCGACGAAGCCGGGCTTGAGGAACTCGGACGGCTGGACCGAGGCGAAGCCGAAGCTGAGCCAGCGCACCGCGCCCTTGCCGAAATCCGTTCCGATGAAGGGCAGCGCCAGCAGGGCCAGCATCGCCGCGGCAAAGCCCAGCACCCCCAGCCTGCGGACATTGCGCGGCGAGAAGGTCGAGATGACCAGCATCACCGCCAGCGCCACGCCGCCGAAGAAAAGCTGGCGGCTGACATAGTAGAACTGCGGCAGGTTGTGCCTTTCGGCCAGCGGCACCGAGGCGGCCAGCGCCAGCAGCAGCCCCATGCCGAACAGGCCAAGCACGCAGGCCAGCGCCCATCTGTCCACGGTCCGCCACCAGCGCGGAAGAATAGGATCGCCCACCCGAACAGGCGTGGCCCCGAAGACCATCTCTGTCATGGAATACCGCCGTCACTGCCTCTGCATTGCCCGTTTTCCGGGTCTGTCGGGGATCATAGCGCGATTGCGCGCACCGCGCTACCGCCGATTTGCGATCGGCGGCGCTTTTGCGATCACGTTTGCGCGGCGCCCGGCGCGGGCTTGCCCCTTCCAACTGGCGCGCGGGCGGATTACCTATCGCGGCGACAAGGGCGCATCGTGGTGAAGGAACGGGCGGGATGATCTACGAAACCGGAAAGGCATGGCTGGAAAGCCCGCGCCGCCGCGTGCTGTTCTTCGGCATGTCGGGCCTTGGCAAGACCTATCTTGCGACCATGCTGCGCCAGTCGGGCGACTGGTTCCACTATTCCATCGACTACCGCATCGGCACCCGCTACATGGGCGAGTTGATCGCCGACAACTTCAAGCGCGAGGCGATGAAGGTCCCCTTCCTGCGCGAATTGCTGATGTCGGATTCGGTCTATATCGCCAGCAACATCACGTTCGAGAACCTGGCGCCGCTGTCCACCTACCTGGGCAAGCCCGGCAGCATCACGCGCGGGGGCCTGCCCTTTCGCGAATACATGCGCCGCCAGAACCAGCACCGCGCCGCCGAGATCTCGGCGCTTCTGGACACGCGCCACTTCATCCAGCGCGCGCGGGAGCTTTACGGGATCGAGCATTTCGTCTGCGATTCAGGCGGCTCGATCTGCGAGGTGGTAGACCCGTTCGCCGAAAGCGATCCCGTGCTGGATGCGCTGGAACAGGACCTGCTGCTGGTCTGGATCAAGGGATCGGACGAACATACCGCGGAACTGGTGCGCCGCTTCGACCGCGCGCCCAAGCCGATGTATTACCAGCCCGAATTCCTGGAACGGGCCTGGACCGATTACCGCGTCGAAAACGGCTTGACCGAAGAGCAGGTCAACCCCGACGACTTCATCCGCTGGACCTATGCCCGCGCGCTGGCCCACCGCCAGCCGCGCTACCAGGCGATGGCCCGGCGCGGCGTCACGCTGCTGGCCAGCGAGGTTGCCGAAATCGGGACGCCGGACGCGCTGATCCGGCTGATCGCAAGGGCCATAGACAGAAAGGAAAGCTGATGCCCATCACCCTGCCGAACGACCTGCCCGCCTTCGATATCCTGTCGAACGAAGGCGTCATGGTCATGTCGCCGGGCCGGGCAGCCCAGCAGGACATCCGGCCCCTGCGCATCGGTTTGCTGAACCTGATGCCGAAAAAGATCCAGACCGAGAACCAGTTTGCCCGGCTGATCGGCGCGACGCCCCTGCAGATCGACTTTCACCTGATCCGCATGAGCGATCACGAAAGCCGCAACACCGCCGCCGATCACATGGCCGCCTTCTACCGCACCTTCCGCGAGGTCGAGGCGACGGGCGAGAAATTCGACGGCCTGCTCATCACCGGCGCCCCGGTCGAACACCTGCCCTTCGAGCAGGTCACCTATTGGGACGAATTGCGCCGCGTCTTCGACTGGACGCAGACCCACGTCCATTCCACCTTCGGCGTCTGCTGGGGCGGCATGGCGATGGCCTGGCATTTCAACGGCCTGCCCAAGCACATGCTGACGGAAAAGCTGTTCGGCTGCTTCCGGCACGACAATCTCGCGCCCTCCAGCCACTATCTGCGCGGCTTTTCCGACGACGTGCTGGTGCCCGTCAGCCGCTGGACCGAGGTGCGCCAGCCCGAGGTGGACGCCATCCCCGGCCTGACCACGCTGATCGCCTCGAAACAGGCCGGGCCTTGCCTGGTCGAGGACGCGGGCCACCGCGCGCTTTATGTCTTCAACCACTTCGAATACGACAGCACGACGCTGAAGGACGAATACGACCGCGACGTGGCGGCGGGCAAGCCGATCAGCGTGCCGGTGAACTACTACCCCGACGACGATCCCGCGCGCACGCCCACGAACCGCTGGCGCAGCCACGCCCATCTGCTTTACGGCAACTGGATCAACGAGATCTACCAGACCACCCATTACGACATGGCCAAGATCGGAACCTGAGCGGACAAGACGCGAAGCCGCTTGCCGGACGGCCCGCGCGCGGGTAGCGTCCGGCAGGAAGCCCCCGTTGAGAAAGCACCCGCCATGTCCCTTCTGCGCTCGACCGCCATCATGATCGCCCTGCCCGCCGCGGCCCTTGCCGCCGACCCGGAACTGACCGTCTTCGACTGGGCCGGTTTCGAGGAACCCGACATCTTCCGCGGCTATATCGAGCAGCACGGCCAAGGCCCCAGCTTCGCCTTCTACGGCGACGACGACGAGGCGTTCCAGAAACTCGCCTCGGGCTTTCGCGCCGATGTGGCGCATCCCTGTTCGCAGATGGTGTCGAAATACCGCGACGCCGGGCTGATCGAGCCGTGGGACACCAGCCGCATCCCCGCCTTCGACAGCATCGACGAGCGTTTCCTGGATTCCGAGATCTTCCGCGACAGCGAAGGCGTCTGGTATATCCCCGTCGATTGGGGCGCCGCCGCCATCGCCTACAACACCGACACCGTCCCGGTCGAGGACGTGGCGACGTTGCAGGTCTTCGTCGATCCGAAATATCAGGGCCGCACCTCGCTGCCCGACAGTTCGGACGATGTCTGGGCGCTGGCCTATCTGGCGACCGGCACCACCGACTGGGAGGACGTGACCGAAGAACAGTTCCAGGCCGCCGCCGACTGGCTGCGCGAGGCGCATCAGAACGTCGTCGCCTATTGGGCCGATCCGGCGGAACAGGCGCAACTGATGGCCTCGGGCGCGGTGGACGTCACATGGTCGTGGAACGACGTCCTGTCGATCCTTCAGAACGACGGCTATCCGGTGGGCTTCCAGCGCGAGCCGGCGGAAGGTTCATCGACCTTCTTCTGCGGCTTCGTGAACCTGAAGAACGGCCCCGGCAGCGAAGACAAGACCTATGACTTCATCAACGCCTGGATGGAGCCGCGCTCGGCCAAGGGCCTGCTCGACACCATCGGCTACGGCCATACCTCGACCGTGGCGATGGAAACGATCGCCGACGAACCCGCCGTGCAACTGGGCCTGTCCGACATCGACGCCCCGGTTCTGGCGCAAACCCCCAACGACCCCGCCCAACGCGAACGCCAGCTTGCCGAGTTCGAGCGGATCAAGGCCGGTTTCTGATCCGGCCTGCGGGCGGGGGCATGGGGCGGCAACCCCTTGTCACGCCGCCCGCCCGGCCCTATATTCGGATTGTTCGGGTTCGCCCGGACTATGGACATAAACGCGCATGTAATAAGCGGATCGGACCCGGGGGCGGTACCCGGCGGCTCCACCAGATCGCCTTCGTTGGGGGAACATGGGGCCGAAACAGGATCGACGAACGTCTAAAGATGTTTGCTTTGTCCCGGTGAGCTACCACCGATATCGGTGCAAATTGTACAGTTGCCAACGACAACCGTGCTCCGGTCGCTCTGGCTGCGTAAGCAGCTCGGGTAACCGAAACCTAACTCCTTGCGCTTAGCAGCGTAAGGCGGGGCCCGCAGGAGCCTTGCAACAGAATCCTGCACCTTCTCCCCCAAATCGCGGCCCGGTCTATTCCCGTCACGGGAAATCTTGGCTATTCGGGGTGCGCAAACGAATGGGGATCGCCATGAACGACAATCGGGATGCCGATGCGCTGATCGCGGATATGGGCGCGCAGGCGCGCGAGGCCGCCGCCGTGCTGGCCGAAACCGGGGCCGAGCGCAAGCACGCCGCACTGATCGGCGCCGCCCATGCGATGCAGGCCGCCGAGGGCAGGATTCTGGACGCCAATGCCGAAGATCTGGTCTACGCCGAGGAAAAGGGCCTCTCGCCCGCGATGATCGACCGGCTGACGCTGGACAGCACCCGCATCCGCGCCATTGCCGACGGGCTGCGCGCCATCGCCGAACAGGCCGATCCGGTGGGCCGGGTGCTGGCCGAATGGGACCGCCCCAACGGGCTGCACATCCAGCGCGTCGCGACCCCGCTTGGCGTGATCGGCGTGATCTATGAAAGCCGCCCGAACGTCACCGCCGATGCCGCCGCGCTGGCGCTGAAGGCAGGCAATGCGGTGATCCTGCGGGGGGGGTCGGACAGCCTGAACTCATCGGCTGCGATCCATGCCTGCATGGTGCAGGGCCTGCGCGAGGCGGGCCTGCCCGAGACCGCTATCCAGATGGTGCCGACCCGCGACCGCGCCGTGGTCGATGCGATGCTGCGCGCGCAGGGGCTGATCGACGTCATCATTCCGCGCGGCGGCAAGGGCCTTGTCGGGCGCGTGCAGGCCGAGGCGCGGGTGCCCGTCTTTTCCCACCTTGAAGGGGTCTGCCATATCTACGCCGACCGCGACGCCGACCTGGAAAAGGCGCGGCGCGTGATGCTGAACGCCAAGACGCGGCGCACCGGCATCTGCGGCGCGGCGGAAACGCTGCTGATCGACTGGCAGTTCTATACCAAACACGGCCCCGTGCTGATCGAGGACCTGCTGAAGGCCGGTGTCGAAGTCCGGGCCGAGGGCGAGCTTGCCCGCATCCCCGGCACCACCCCCGCCCATCCCGAGGATTTCGGGTGCGAGTTCCTGGACATGATCATCGCCGCCCGCCTGGTCGATGGCGTGGACGAGGCGATCGCGCATATCCGCCGCCACGGCTCGGGCCATACCGAGGCGATCCTGACCGAAAACGACGCCACCGCCGAGCGGTTCTTCAAGCGGCTGGACAGCGCGATCCTGATGCGCAACGCCTCGACCCAATTCGCCGACGGGGGAGAGTTCGGCATGGGCGGCGAGATCGGCATCGCCACCGGCAAGATGCACGCGCGCGGCCCGGTCGGGGCCGAGCAACTGACCAGCTTCAAATATCTGGTCACCGGCGACGGCACCACGCGGGTATAGGCCCGCCCGTCAGCCCCCGCCTTTTCCATGCCGCGCCCGCGACCGCCGGTAATCGCGCATCAGCGCGGCGCGGCGCGGGCGGAAGCTTTCGCCCGCGGGCGCAAGCGCGTGGATGCGGTTGACGTGAAAGACCCGGAAATCCATCCGCAAGCGGCACATCGCCAGAAGCATCAGCGAGCGGTCGGTATAGGACAGGCCGAGCGGCCAGATGACGCGCCGCGAGACCGCACCCCCAAGATCGGTATAGCCGATCCGCACCGCTTGTTCGTTCCAGCAGGCATCGCGCAGGATCGCCAGATCGACCTGCGGCGGATCGCGTTCGGGCGGCGGGCCGAAGCTGTGCGTGATCGCGTGCAGCGCCTGCTGCGACTGGTGCCCGGGCAGGGTCGCGACGATGCGGGCAAGGGCCGCGCGCCCCGCCTCGACCATCTCGCCGTCGCCGATCCGGTCGAGGGCCTGCACGGCCAGCAGCAAAGCCTCGATCTCCAGCCGCGAGAAACTTTGCGGTGGCAGGGCCGGGTCTTCGGTCAGCGTATAGCCCAGCCCCGCCTCGCCGTCGATCAGGGCGCCGCCCGCGCGCAGGGTGGCGATGTCGCGGTAAAGCTGGCGCGGCGAAACGCCGGTTTCCGCCGCCAGCCGCATAGCCGTGACCGGCGCGGGCAGGCGGCGCAGCAGGTCCATCAGACGCATCAGCCGGTCGGTCCGGGCCATCCTGTCACCTTTTGTCAGCACCCCCGTGCCAGAGTCGGGGCTGGCAATGCAAGGAGGCAAGTCATGCTGACATTCTATCACGCACCGAACAGCCGCTCGACCAGCATCAACCAGTTGATCCACGAACTCGGCGTCGCCGATCAGGTCAGGACGGTCGAGGTCACGATTCCGCGCTCGGACGGTTCGGGCGGGACCGATCCGGCCAATCCGCATCCCGAAGGCAAGGTGCCCTATCTGACCGAGGGCGAGGATTTCGTGCGCGAACGGGCGGCCATCGTCCTCTATCTGACCGACCGCTTCCCGCGCGCCGGGCTGGGACGCGCGGTCGGCGATCCGCAGCGCGGCCGCTTCCTGTCATGGCTGACATGGTATCAGGGCGTATTCGAGCCGGTGGCCATCCTCGGCTGGGCCGGGGTGGACCATCCCGCGATCAAGGATTCGCTGCGCGATTACGACACGGCGATCCGGCGTCTGGACGAGGCGCTGACACGGCAGCCCTACCTGCTGGGCGACGATTACAGCGCCGCCGATCTGCTTTGCGCGGGACCCTTCGCGTGGTTCGGCGATCAGATGCCCGCCACGCCCGCGATCAAGGCGTGGGTGGAACGCTGCATGGATCGCCCCGCCGTCCACGAGACCGCGGGCGTATAGATCAGCAAGAGATTTCCCCGACCTGCCCGTCCAGTTCGCGCATCAGCGTCATCATCCCCGAAACGGTGATGAACAGGATCCCTACGAACATCGGCATGTCCAGGATCTCGCTGAACAGCAGGTAATCCAGCACGATGGCCCAGATCATCTGGCTGTATTGCGTCGGGCTGACCCAGGCGGCGGGCGCGCGCAGGGCGGCATGCATCAGCAGCAGGTTCGCCAGCGCCGCCATCAGCCCGTAGCCCGCCAGCAGCACCCAGTCCTGCGCGGCGGGCCAGTGAAAGTCGCGCAGCATCGCCAGCCCGCAGATCAGCACCGCGCCCAGCATCCCCGCGCCGAACAGCGACAGCCGCTTGTCGTCGTTTCCGGCCACGCGATAGATGACGACCGACAGCCCGCCGCAAAGCCCTGCCACCAGAGCGCCCAGATGGCCGATGCTCAATTCGCGAAAACCGGGCCGCAGCACGATCAGCACGCCCAGAAAACCGATCAGGACCGCCCCCCACCGCCGGGTGCCGACCTGTTCGTTCAGAAACAGGGTCGAGATGATGGTCACGAAAGCCGGTTGCAGGAAGATCAGCACGAAGGCCTCGGCCATCGTCAGATGGGTGAAGGCGGTGACGCTGCCGATGACCCCGACCGGATATGAAAAGAACCGCAAAAGCCACAGCGCGTGGTTGCGGGTCGCGAAGATATCCTGCCAGCGGTCCCCCTTCTCGACCACGAAGGGCAAGAGGCAAAAGGCGAAAAGCGCACCGAAAAAGGCGGATTCGATGGGCGGCACCCGCCCGTCGATCAGCTTCACGCTGGCATCGCTGAAGGCGAACACCGCGAAGGCGGCAAAGCCCAGAAGAACGCCGCGCGTCGCGATGGTGCTGGTCATGGGGCATTTCCTTGGGCGGACCGGGTCCTGAACGGGGTCAGGCAGGCGCGCTGTCTAACCCGGAAATGCCGCGCCGTCCCCTGCCGGATTCGCAAGGCACCCTTGCAAGGAACGCCGCCCCGTCAGGCGCCCGCCGCGTCCAGCGCGTCGATATCGCCGTGGTTCATCATCAGGCTTGCAGCGCGGGCAAAGCTTTCCACCTGCGCCACGCTGGTCGCCGAGGCGATGGGCGCCGTCACCCCCTTGCGCTGGATCAGCCAGGCCAGCGCGACCTCGGCCGGTTTCACCGAATGATCGCGCGCCACCCGGTCCAGCGCATCCAGGATGGCTTGTCCGCGCGGCGTCAGGTATCGCGCCACCCCCTGCCCGCGCACCGATTTGCCCAGATCCTCGGCCGAGCGGTATTTGCCCGTCAGAAACCCCGAGGCCAGGCTGTAATAGGTCACGACCCCCAGCCCTTCGCGGATGCAGAAATCGCGCAACTCGCCCTCATAGCCCGCGCGGTCGTGCAGGTTGTATTCGGGCTGCACGACCTGATAGGCGGGCAGCCCTTCGTCGCGCGCGATCTGCAAGGCGCGGCCAAGCTGGTCCGCATCGTGGTTGGACGCGCCGATGGCACCGATCTTGCCCGCCCGGACCAGCTTGTCATAGGCCCGTAGCGTTTCCTCGACCGGGGTCTCGCGGTCGAAGCGATGCGAGAAATAGAGGTCGATCCGCTCGATCCCCAGCCGGGAAAGCGAGTTCTCGACCCCCTCCATGATCCAGCGTTCCGACAGGCCCGTCTGGCCGGGCTGGCCCATGTCCATGCCGATCTTGGTAAAGATCACCAGCCTGTCGCGCAGGCCGGGGCGGGCCTTCAGCCATCTGCCGATGACCGTCTCGGATTCGCCGCCCTTGTTGCCGGGGACCCAAGCCGAATAGCAATCGGCGGTGTCGATGGCATCAAAGCCGTGATCG
This sequence comes from uncultured Paracoccus sp., assembly GCF_945915435.1. GTDB lineage: Bacteria > Pseudomonadota > Alphaproteobacteria > Rhodobacterales > Rhodobacteraceae > Paracoccus. Next base: position 36,636 of record NZ_CAMEFG010000017.1, read on the forward strand.
ACGAAGGCATCCAGCACGCGAAAGCTGGTTTCCTCGTCGATGGTCCAGCCAAGGACGTTGCCGCCAAAGACGATCGGCGCGATTTCAAGGCCGGTCCTGCCAAGCGCACGTTTCTGCATCTTTCCCCCCTTGCATCCGGTTGGGCGCCGTCGCCGCCTGACGGATCGGCGCGGGCCGTTCCCGATACTGCTACGTCAGGCCGCCCGGCTGCAAGCCCGCCGTTCCAAGGGCCTGCGGCCGCGGCCCGCCGGTGGCCCAGTCCAGCAGTTCGGCGGTGTGGACGACCGGGGTGCCGGTGCCCGATCCGATCTGCATCATGCAGCCGATGTTGCCCGCGCTGATGACCTGCGGGGCGATGGCCTCCAGCGTGGCGACCTTGCGGCGTTTCAACTCGGCCGAGATTTCGGGCTGCATCAGGTTGTAGGTGCCCGCCGATCCGCAACAGATATGGCTGTCCTTGGGTTCGACCACGGTAAAGCCCGCGTCTTTCAGCAGATCCTTGGGGGCCGCGCGGACCTGCTGGCCATGTTGCAGCGAACAGGCCGAGTGATAGGCGACGCGCAGGGGTTCGGCATGGGTCGCGTCCTGCAAGCCGATCTCGGCCATCAGTTCGGTGATGTCGCGCGCCAGCGCAGCCACCCGCGCGGCGTCGGCGGCCAGCGGGTCGTTTGCGAACATATGCCCGTAATCCTTGACCGTCGTTCCGCAGCCCGAGGTGTTGATGACCACCGCGTCCAGCCCCTGCCCGTCGATCTCGGCCGCCAGCGCGCGGATATTGGCGGCGGCCATCGCGTGGCTGTCATCGGTGCGGCCCATGTGATGGGTCAGCGCGCCGCAGCAGCCAAGGCCCTGCGGAATCACCACCTCGCAGCCGTGGCGGCGCAGAAGGCGGATGGTGGCGTCGTTGATGTCGGTGTTCAGCGCCCGCTGCGCGCAACCGACCAGCAGCGCCACCCGCTTGCGGCGCGGGGCCTTGGCGGCAAAGCTTTGCGGCGTGTCGTTCCGGCTGGGCGCGGGCAGGCGGGGCGGCGCCATGTCCAGCATCGCGCGCAGCCGCGCATCGGGGACCAGCCTGCGAAAGGGCCGCGCGATCCGCGCGCCAAGCAGCGCCAGCCGGAAGCGCCCCGGATAAGGCAGGATCCGCGCCAAGAGCCAGCGCAGCGCACGTTCGTCCCAGCGGCGGCGATAGTTCTGCTCGATATATTCGCGGGCGTGATCGACCAGGTGCATGTAATGCACGCCCGAGGGACAGGTCGTCATGCACGACAGGCAGGACAGGCAGCGGTCGATATGCTGCACGGTTTTCGCATCCGGCACCTTGCTGTTTTCCAGCATGTCCTTGATCAGGTAGATCCGCCCGCGCGGACTGTCCAATTCATCCCCCAGCACCTTGTAGGTGGGACAGGTCGCGGTGCAAAAGCCGCAATGCACGCAGGATCTCAGGATCTCGTTCGAGCGCGCGATGGCCGGGTCGGCCAGTTGCTGTTCGGTGAATGTCGTCTGCATCTTGCTACCCCATCAGGCCGGGATTGAGGATGCCCGCCGGATCGAAGGTCCGGCGCAGCGCGGCAGCAAGGCGCGCGACGCCGGGCGCCTGCGGGGGAAAGATCGGGGTCGCGGTCCCGCGCAGCAGGATCGCCTGCCCCGCGCCCGCCGCACGGCGCACGGCATCCGCGTCGCCACTGCCGCAATACCAGACCAGCCCGCCGCCCCAGTCCATCGAACAGGTCCCGCCAAGCGCCTCCAGCGCCCGCATCACCGCCGGGGCGTCGGTCGGCTTGACCAGCACCCGCCAGACGGCGCCCTCGCTGGCCGCGAAATGGCGCAGGTCGCGCACGTCGCGCCACAGGCGGCGGCTGTCGTCGTCGGGGATGACTTCGGCACGCCGGTCGCGCAGCAGCGCCGCCAAACGGTCGCGGCGGTAATCGACCTGGCCCGAAAGCCCCTCGATCCGCATCCAGGCGGTGCCGTCGTGGAAGGCCGCGCCCGAGACCTCGAAGGGCGTCGCCAGCGCGGCGGAAAAGACCTGCACAGCCTGCGCGGGCGTCAGGCCCGGCAGGGCCAGCGTCTGCTGGCTTTCGGCCAGTGGCAGGGTCTTCAGCACGACCTCGGACAGGACGCCCAGGGTGCCGTGCGATCCGGCCATCAGCTTGACCAGGTCCATGCCGGTGACGTTCTTCATCACCCGCCCGCCGTTCCTGATGACCCGCCCCTGCCCGTCGACGAAACGCACGCCCAGCAGGTGGTCGCGGCACGCCCCCGCCTGCAAGCGGCGTGGACCGGACACATTCGCGGCCACCAGCCCGCCCACCGTGGGCGTGCCGTTCCCGCCCAGAAGGACGCGGTGGTCCATCGGCTCGAAGGCCAGCGCCTGACCTTCGGCGGCCAGCGCGGCCTCGATCTGATCGACGGGGGTGCCGGCGCGGGCGATCAGCGTCAACTCGCCCGGTTCATAGGTCACGATGCCGGACATGTTCCGCGTGGACAGCCGAACGCCGGGACCCGCGGGCAGCCGCGTCCCGCCGCCCTCGATCCACAGGGCGCGCCCGGCGCCGTGGCTGTCGGCCAGGAAACCGGCCAGTTCGGTCTCGTCCTGCGGGGCGATCCTGTCCTGCGTCAGCATGATGCGGCCCTTTCGCGATGGGGCTGGCTGACCTCGAGCGGAAAGACCTTGGCGGGGTTCAGCAGCCAGCAGGGGTCCAGCGCGGATTTGATTTCCAACTGGATGGCCATGTCCACGGCGGAATACTGGCTGGTCATCAGGTCGCGCTTTTCGATGCCGACGCCATGTTCGCCGGTCAGGCAACCGCCGACATCGACGCAAAGGCGCAGGATGTCGGCCCCGAAGGCCTCGGCCCGTTCCAGATCGCCGGGCTTGTTGGCATTGAACAGGATCAGCGGATGCATGTTGCCGTCGCCCGCGTGAAAGACATTGGCGACCTCAAGCCCGTGTTCGCGCGACAGTTCACCGATCCGGCGCAGCGTATGGGGCAGCTTCGACACCGGCACGGTGCCGTCCAGGCAAAGGTAGTCGCCCAGCCGTCCCATCGCGCCAAAGGCCGATTTGCGGCCCTTCCAGATCGCCAGCGATTCGTCCTCGTTCCGGCTGGCGCGGAACTCGACCGGGTTCAGTTCGTCGGCGATGGCGCGGATGCGGGCGGTCTGGTCGGCGATTTCCTGCGCCGATCCCTCGACCTCGACGATCAGCACGGCGGGGCAATCGGGATAGCCCGCCCTGGCGAAGGATTCGACCGCACGCAGGCACACGTCGTCCATGTATTCGATGGCGACCGGGATCAGGCCGGAACGAATGATCCGCGCCACGCATTCGCCCGCCACCTCGGCGCTGTCGAAGCCGATCAGCATGGGGCGCGCGCCTTCGGGGCGGGGCAGGATGCGCAACGTCGCCTCGGTCACGATGCCAAGCTGGCCCTCGGATCCGCAGATCAGCCCAAGGATGTCCAGCCCGCCGGTGCCCAGCGTGGGGCCGCCCAGATCGACGATCTCGCCATCGGCCATGACGATGCGGACGCCCAGCAGGTTGTTGGTGGTGACGCCGTATTTCAGGCAATGCGCCCCACCCGAGTTCATCCCGATATTCCCCGCGATCGTGCAGGCAAGCTGGCTTGAGGGGTCGGGCGCGTAGAAGAAGCCCAGCGGCTCCAGCTCGGCGCTGACGGACAGGTTGGTGACGCCGGTCTGCACGCGGATGAAGCGGTTGTCGGTGTCGATCTCAAGTATCTCGCGCAGGCGCATCGTGCCGATCACCACGCTGTCGGCGGTGGGCAGCGCGCCCCCGGCAAGCGAGGTTCCCGCCCCGCGCGGGATCACCGGCACCCGCATGTCGTGGCAGATGCGCATGGCGGCGGCGACCTCTTCGGTCGTGCGCGGCAGGACGACGGCCAGCGGCGGGCAGCGATAGGCGGTCAGCGCATCGCATTCGTAGGCGCGGGTTTCCTCGGGGTCGAAGATCACCGCGTCATCGGGCAGCACCGCCGCCAGTGCGGCGACGATCTGGTCCTTGCGGGCGATGATCCCGGCGTCGGGCGTTGGCATGGCAACGGTGGACATGGATGGCCCCTCCTCGGCTGTCGGTCGTCCGGGTCGCATTCCTTTTGGTAAAAAGTTTTTTCCAAGCCAAGTCAAGGCAGGAAACAAATCCGATCATACAAGGGAAATATTGCGGCCGCCCCGGTAAAATGCTTAGCTTGCTGCAAAAGATGCAACTGGCCGCGTTTCCCCCGATGCAAGATCACAAACCCCTCCGACCGGAAAAGGTCGCCGATTCAGTGGCAAGGCATATCGAGGGGCTGATCCTCGAAGGCTCGCTGCAACCGGGCGAGGCCCTGCTGCCCGAGCGCGAGATGGCCATGCGGCTGAACGTCTCGCGCCCGACGCTGCGCGATGCGCTGAAGGCGCTTGAGGAAAGGGGGCTGCTGACCAGCCGCGAGGGCCGGGGGATGCGGGTCGCGCGAATCGGCGCCGGGGCGATCACCGATCCGCTGATCGCCATGCTGGCCGAACGGCAAGAGGTCGCGGACGATTACCTTGAATTCCGCGACGTGGTGGAAAGTTCGGCTGCGGCGATGGCGGCCGAGCGAGCCAACGACCTGGACCTTGCGCGCATCGGCGAATGCGCCCGGCGGATCGCCGAGGCCCATGACGCGGGCGACCCCGCGGATGAGGCCGAGGCCGACGCCGCCCTGCACCTGGCCATCTACGAGGCCAGCCACAACCTGGTGCTGCTGCTGATCATGCGGGCGCTGTCGTCGAACCTGAAGACCGACGTGCTGCAAAACCGCCAGCGCCTGTTCACCATTCCCGACATACGCGAAACCCTGCGCGACCAGCATCTGGCGATCGCCGGCACGATCATGCGCCGCCAGCCCGATGCCGCCCGCGCCGCCGCGCATGAGCATCTGGCCTATCTGCGCCGCACCGTGCAGCAGATCCGCGAGGATGAAGACAGGATCGGCCTGTCGCAGCGCCGCCTGAACGGCGGCGGGCTTGGCGCGCGGCGGGACTGACGGCCCCGGCTGGCTTCCCTGCGCACCATATGCATAATCCGCGCCGATACAGGAACGATGCAAGGGACGACCCCATGTATGGCCGTTACGCCGTCTATTACGCCCCCGAACCCGGCCCCTTCGCGGATTTCACCGCCGCCTGGCTGGGATGGGACCCCGCGCGCGGGATGCCGGTGCCGCACCCCGATCTGCCGCTGGACATCCCCCCTGTCGTGGCCACGCCGCGGAAATACGGCTTTCACGGCACGCTGAAGCCGCCCTTCCGGCTGGCCGAGGGGGTGGCCGAGACCGATCTGCGCGCCGCGCTGGACCGGCTGGCGGCGGATATGCGTCCCCTGACCCTGCCCGGATTGCGGCTTGACCGGCTGGGACATTTCCTGGCGCTGCTGCCCGAGGGCGACCCGGCGGCGCTTGCCCATCTGGCGGCGCGGGTCGTGCAGGGCCTGGACCACCTGCGTGCGCCCCTGACCCCCGAGGAAAAGGCCCGCCGCAAGCCCGAAAGCCTGACCCCGCGCCAGCGCGAATTGCTGGAAGAATGGGGTTATCCCTATGTCATGGACCAGTTCCGCTTTCACCTGACCCTGACCGGCCCCCTGCCCGGCGACCAGGCCGATACGGTGATGCAGGTGCTGGCGCCCCGGTTGGTCCCGCTGTTGCCCGTGCCGTTCCTGATCCGCGATCTTTGCCTGTTCGGCGAGGCTGCCGACGGGCACTTCCGCCTGCTGCATCGCGCGCCGCTGACGGGCGGCTAGAGCCGGGCCAGCGGGTCGCGGATGCGGGCCACCTGGGCCACGTCGCTTTCGGCGTCCAGCGCGGTCAGCAGGTTGTGCAGATGTTCGCGGTCGCGCAATTCGACGATGACCTTCAGCCGGTAGAAATCGGGCTTGCGGTCGACGAATTCCAGATCCGAGATATTGGCGCCCTGCTGCCCGATCAGCGTGCAGATCCGGCCCAGCACCCCGGCATCGTGACGGATCGTCAGCGACAGGATGGTCGAATAGGCGGCGGGGTGACGGCCCTGGCGCCAATGCAGATCGACCCAGCGCGAGGGGCTGTCCTCGAATTCGGCCAGCACCGGACAGTCGATGGCATGGATCACCACGCCCTTGCCGCGATAGGTGATGCCCACGATCCGCTCTCCCGGCAGGGGGTTGCAGCAGGGCGCGCGGGTAAAGCCCTGGTCGGCCTCCAACCCGGCGACGGCGCGCTTGGCGTCGATCTCGCTCTGGGTCGAGACCAGTTCGGGGTAAAGGCGGCGCAGCACGTCCTGCGCGGGGATCTCGGCGCTGCCGATGCGGGCCAGCAGCTCATTCGTGTCGGGCAGCGCCATCGCGCGTGCGGCGGTGCGCAGCGCCTTGTCGGTCACGCGGCGGCCGACATGCTCGAAGGCGACCCGCACCAGTTCGGACCCCAGCCGGATGAAGCGGTCGCGGTCCTCTTCGCGCAGCGACTTGCGGATGGCGGCCTTGGCGCGGCCCGTGGTGACGATATCCAGCCATGTCGCTTGCGGGCGCTGGCCCGAGGCGGCGATGATCTCGACCGACTGGCCGTTCTTGAGCCGCGTCCACAGCGGCACGCGGATGCCGTCCACCTTGGCGCCCACGCAGGAATGACCCAGCCGCGTATGGACCGCATAGGCGAAGTCGATGGGCGTCGCGCCCTTGGGCAGTTGCAGCACGTCGCCCTGGGGCGTGAAGCAGAAAACCTGATCGGAATACATTTCCAGTTTGACGTGTTCCAGGAACTCGTCATGGTCTTCCTCGCCGAAACGCTCGGTCAGGTTGGCGATCCATTCGCCCGGATCGACGGCAAAGGGGTTTTCGGTGCGCACCCCGTCGCGATAGGCCCAATGGGCGGCAACGCCGGCCTCGGCCACCTCGTGCATCTGGCGGGTGCGGATCTGCACCTCGACCCGCTTGCCGTCGCGGCCCGAAACCGTGGTATGGATCGAGCGGTAGCCGTTCGATTTCGGATGGCTGATGTAATCCTTGAAGCGCCCCGGCACCGCCCGCCAGCGTTGATGGATGCAGCCAAGCGCGCGATAGCAATCGGCATCGGTCCGGGTGATGATACGAAAGCCGTAGATGTCGGACAGGCGCGAAAAGGAAAGCTGCTTTTCCTGCATCTTGCGCCAGATCGAAAAGGGCTTTTTCGCGCGGCCGTAGACATTGGCCTCGATCCCCTCGGCCTCCAGCACGGTGCGGATATCGGCGGTGATCTTGGGAATCACGTCGCCGGTTTCGCGTTGCAGCGTGACGAAGCGGCGGATGATGGAATTGCGCGCCTCGGGGTTGATGACCTTGAAGGCCAGGTCCTCAAGTTCCTCGCGCATCCATTGCATGCCCATGCGCCCGGCCAGCGGCGCATAGATATCCATCGTCTCGCGCGCCTTCTGCACCTGCTTTTCCGGCTTCATCGAGCGGATGGTGCGCATGTTGTGCAGCCGGTCGGCCAGCTTGACCAGGATCACGCGCAGGTCGCGCGACATGGCCATGAACAGCTTGCGGAAATTCTCGGCCTGCTTGGAGTGGACGCCGGAAAGCTGAAGGTTGGTCAGCTTGGTGACGCCATCGACCAGTTCCGCCACCTCGCGCCCGAAGTTGCGGTCGATGTCGTCCCAGGTTGATCGCGTGTCCTCGATCGTGTCGTGCAGCAGGGCAGTGACGATGGTCGAATCGTCCAGCTGCATTTCCGTCAGGATGGCGGCGACGGCGACGGGATGGGTGAAGTAAGGCTCGCCCGAATGGCGGAACTGCCCTTCATGCATCTGCCGCCCGTAATCATAGGCGCGGCGAATCAGATCGGCATTGGTGCGCGGGTTATAGTTGCGAACAAGCGCAATCAGGTCTTCGACGTCGATCATCTGCTGCCGAAGACCCCGTTCCTCAACCCCTGCCCTGCGCTTCCATCATCATGCGCAGCATCCGCTCTTCCGTTTCCTCGTCGGCGGGCTTGGGGCGGTCGACCTCGGCACCCAGAAGCAGCGCCATCGCGTCTTCCTCGGGTTCGTCGACCTCGATCTGGGTCTGGGTCGTCTCGATCAGCCGCTCGCGCAGATCGGCGACGGACTGGGTTTCCTCGGCAATCTCGCGCAGGGCGACGACGGGATTCTTGTCGTTGTCGCGGTCAACCGTCAGCGGGCTGCCGGCGGCAACTTCGCGCGCGCGATGCGCGGCAAGCAGAACGACATCAAAACGGTTGGGAACCTTGTCGACGACGTCTTCGACTGTAACGCGGGCCATCAGTCACCTTTGCATCCGAATCGGCATTGGGGGGCGAAAAGCCTTAACTGGTCGCCCGCCCCGGAAAAGTCAAGTATCGGCAAGGCTCATACCCTCAAACGCCTGCGGGGGCAAGGCGTCGCGCATCTGCGCAACCGTCCGCCCCAGGCGCGGATGTATCCAGCCTGGCGCGACCTCGGCCAGCGGCACAAGGACGAAGGCGCGGTCCTGCATGCGCGGATGCGGCAGGATCAGCCGGTCGGGCGCCTCGATTCGCTGGCGGTCCGGGGGCAGCAGGCGCCAATGGTCGTGGGTCCCCGCATCGGGCAGGACCAGCCCGTCCAGCGCCAGCAGGTCCAGATCGACGCCACGCGCCTGCCAGCGGCCATTATCGCGGGTGCGGCCCATTTCGCCCTCGATCCCGTGCAGCAATTCCAGCAGCGCGGGCGCGTCCAGATCGGTCGCGATCACGGCAGCGGCATTGACGTAATCCGGCCCGCTGCCCGCCGGAAAGGCCGGAGTCTGCCAGAATCGGCTGACCGCCCTGATTTGCGGGCCGCGATCCGTTATCGCCTGCAACGCAAATTGCAAGCTGGCTTTTGGAATACCTGCCGAAGAGGGCAGGTTTGCACCTAGGGCAAGCAGCCCTAAACTCTGGGTTTGTTTTTCCATTCTCGGATTATTCTCGGAGGAAATTGTGTTCTACAAGGACGACCGCCTGGCGTTGTTCATTGATGGCTCGAATCTCTATGCGGCTGCGAAGTCCCTGGGTTTCGACATTGATTACAAGCTGTTACGTCAGGAATTCGAGCGTCGGGGCAAGTTGATCCGCGCTTATTATTATACCGCGCTGCTTGAAAACGACGACTATTCGCCGATCCGCCCGCTGGTCGACTGGCTGCATTACAACGGCTATTCGATGATTACCAAGCCGGCACGCGAATATACCGACAGCATGGGCCGCCGCAAGATCAAGGGCAACATGGATATCGAGCTGACCGTGACCGCGATGGAGCTTGCCCCGCGCATGGATCACGCCGTGCTGTTTTCCGGCGACGGCGATTTCCGCCCGCTGGTCGAGGCGTTGCAGCGGAGCGGCGTCCGCGTCTCGGTCGTCTCGACCACGCGCAGCCAGCCGCCCATGATCGCGGACGAATTACGCCGCCAGGCCGACAATTTCATCGAGCTGGAGGCCCTGCGCGACACCATCGGCCGCCCGCCGCGCGAAAACCCCGCCCCCGACAGCCGCGCCGTGCCTGCCGTCTGATGCGGCGGGCCTAGCCCCCGGCGGGGCGGTATTCGCCCCTCTCGGCGGCCCAGCCCTCGGCGGGGATGCGCGGCAGGCAGGCCAGATCGACGACCAGCAGCGCCTCGCCCCACGCCCCGGCGCTGGCCAGCGCGCCGCCATCCGGCCCGGCGATCAGCGACAGGCCGCCGAAATGCAGCCCGGCCTCGGTGCCGGCATAATTCGCATAGGCCACGACGGCGCGGTTTTCATGCGCCCGCGCGGGGACAAGGGCGTTCTGCACATGCTCGAACCCCTTGGGATTGGCGGTGGGGACAAGGATCAGTTGCGCCCCCTGCGCGGCCAGCGCCGCCGCGTGGCCGGGAAATTCGATGTCATAACAGACCAGAATCGCCGCCCGGAACGGGCCAAGCCGGAACACCGGGCAAAGCCGGTCGCCGCGCTGGAACGAGGCTTGCTCGACCGCGCCATAAAGCTGGATCTTGCGGTAATGGGCCAGCAACGACCCATCCGCACCGATCGCTGACGCCGCGTTATGGACGCGATCGCCGTCGCGCTCGGCCCAGCCAAGGCAGATGCCGCAGCCGGTATCAGCGGCCAGCCCGCGCAGCCGCGCCATCCACGGCCCGTCCTGCGCCTGTGCCAAGGCTCTGTGCAGGTCGGGCCGGTTATAGCCGGGCAGCAGCAATTCGGGCGCGACCAGCATTTCCGCGCCAGCAGCGGCGGCGGCGGCAAGCTGGCGCTCCAACCCTTGGAAAACGCTTTCGATCTGGCCATTTGCCGGATCGCATTGCCATATTGCCAGCTTCATCTTCACTTCCGTTGCAAGGGCGTTATCCACGATCCTAGCGCCGCCAACCGCTGCACGCCAGAATGTCGAGGATAGCATGACCCAACCCATCACCGCCTTCGGTCCCGATTTCCCCTTTGCCTATGACGACTGGCTGAGCCATCCCGCCGGGCTTGGCCGGATCCCCGCCGAACGCCACGGGCAGGAAATCGCGATCATCGGCGCGGGCGCGGCGGGCGTCATCGCGGGGTATGAGCTGATGCGCATGGGCCTGCGCCCCATCCTCTACGAATCGGGCAAATTCGGCGGGCGGCTGCGGTCCGAGACATTCGAGGGCACGACGGATGTCATCGCGGAACTGGGCGGGATGCGCTTTCCGGTTTCGTCGCGCGGCTTTTATCACTACGTCGATCTGGTCGGGCTGGAAAGCCGCCCCTTCCCCAACCCGCTGACAAAGGCCGCCGGTTCCACCGTCATCGACCTCGAGGGCGAGACCCATTTCGCCCGCGAGATGGACGACCTGCCCCGGCTTTACCACGAAGTCGCCGCCGCCTATCGCGCCGCGCTGGAGGAGCACGCCGATTTCACCGCCCTGCAAGCCGCCGTCCGCGCCCGCGACGTGACCCGCATCAAGCGGATATGGGATGCGCTGGTCGCGAAATGGGATGAGCGGACGTTTTACGACTTCGTTACCTCGTCCCGCGCCTTCCAGTCGCTTGGTTTCCGCCATCGCGAGGTCTTTGGACAAGTCGGTTTCGGGACCGGGGGGTGGGACAGCGACTTTCCCAACTCGATGCTGGAAATCCTGCGCGTGAACCTGCTGGAACTGGACGACCATCAGCGATACATCGTCGGCGGCGTGGAAAGCCTGCCCCAACGCCTGTGGCGCCAGCCCGCCGAATGCGCGCATTGGCCCGGCGGCACGACACTGGCCGGGCTGAACGGCGGCGCGACGCTTGGCCGCGCGGCCCGGATTGCGCGGAACGGGGCGCGAGGCTTCACCATCACCGACCAATGGGGCGTGGCGCGCGACTATCCCGCCGTGCTGGTGACCTGCCAAAGCCACCTGCTGACCACCTCGGTCGCGGTGGATGAGGAAATCTTCGACCAGAAGCTGTGGATGGCGCTGGACCGCACCCGCTACATGCAGGCGGCCAAGACCTTCGTGATGGTGGACCGCCCCTTCTGGAACGATCCCGACCCCGCCACGGGCCGCCCGGCCCTGTCGATGACGCTGACCGACCGGATCACGCGCGGCACCTATTTCTTCGACAACGGGCCGGACCGGCCCGCGGTCATCTGCCTGTCCTATTCATGGATGACCGACGCGCTGAAGGTGCTGCCCCACGGCCCCGAAAAGCGGGTCGAGCTGGCGCTGGCCGCGCTGGAGCGGATCTATCCCGGCGTGGACATCCGCAGCCATATCCGCGGCAACCCGATCTGCGTCAGTTGGGAGGCAGACGAGAATTTCCTGGGCGCCTTCAAGGGCGCGCTGCCCGGCCATTACCGCTACAACCATCGGATGTATGGGCATTTCATGCAATCCGGCATGCCGCCCCAGCAACGCGGCATCTTCATGGCGGGCGACGGAATAAGCTGGACCCCGGCATGGGTCGAGGGCGCCGTCCAGACCGCGCTGAATGCCGTCTGGGGCATCATGGCCCACCTTGGCGGGGCCTGCCATCCGCAGAACCCCGGCCCCGGCGACCGCTGGGACGAACTGGCCCCGGTGCGGCTGCCGGATTAACCCAGTTTCGCGCCCAACCCTTGCATCAGCGGCAGGAAGTCGGGGAAGGATGTCATGATCGGTGCGCCGTCGTCCACCCCGATGGGCTGCTCCGAGGCCAGACCGGCGACCAGGAACGACATGGCGATGCGGTGGTCCAGATGGGTCGCGGCGCTGGCCCCGCCCCGCAAGCCGCCCGTGCCGTGGACGGTCATGCTGTCGGGCGTATCCTCGACCGTCGCGCCATTGGCGCGCAGGCCCGAGGCCATCGCCTCGATCCGGTCGCTTTCCTTGACGCGCAATTCGGCGACGCCGTTCATCACGGTCGGGCCTTCGGCGAAACAGGCGATGACGGACAGGATGGGAAATTCGTCGATCATGCTGGCGGCACGTTCCGCCGGAACGCTGACGCCTTTCAGCGTCGAATGGCGGACGACCAGATCGGCGACCGGCTCTCCGCCCTCGTCGCGCTGGTTTTCAAAGGCGATGTCCGCGCCCATTTCCAGCAAGGTGACATAAAGCCCGTCGCGCGTCGGATTGCGGCTGACGCCCGGCACGCGGATTTCAGACCCCGGCACGATCAGCGCCGCCGCGACCGGGAAGGCCGCGCTGGACGGATCGCGCGGCACCGCCACGCTTTGCGCGCGCAGTTCGGGCTGGCCGGTCAGGGTGACGACGCGGCCCTCGGCCGTCGTCTCGGTCGCGACCTGCGCGCCGAAACCGGCCAGCATGCGTTCCGTATGGTCGCGGGTCGGCTCGGCCTCGATCACGACGGTCTGGCCCGGCGCGTTCAGGCCCGCCAGCAGCACCGCCGATTTGATCTGCGCGCTGGCGACGGGGGTGCGGTAGCGCACGGGCACGGGATCCGCCGCGCCCTTGATCGTGACCGGCAGGCGGCCGCCTTCGCGCGCGGCGACCTGGCAGCCGAACAGTTCAAGCGGGTCGGTGATCCGCGCCATCGGGCGGCGGCACAGGCTGGCGTCGCCGGTGAAGGTCGCCGTGATCGGCGTCGTCGCCATCGCGCCCATGATCAGCCGCACCCCGGTCCCCGAGTTGCCGCAGTCGATCACCCCTTCGGGTTCGCCGAAACCGCCGACGCCGACGCCATCGACCGTCCATTCGCCGTCGCCCAGCCGGGTCACGGTCGCACCGAAGGCGCGCATCGCCTTGGCGGTGTCAAGGATATCCTCGCCCTCGAGCAGGCCGGTGATGCGGGTCTGCCCGACCGCCAGCGCGCCAAGGATCAGCGCGCGGTGGCTGATCGACTTGTCGCCGGGCACGGCAGCCTCGCCCTTCAGCGCCGTGGACGGGTGCGAGGTCATGGGCCGGGGTTCAGCGGATGCGGACATGGCGCAGCCTTTCGTTCAGTTGCGGCGGAAGGTGACGTAATGCGGCGCGCGCCCTTCGCGCAGCGCCTTTTGCTCATAGCGGGTCGAGGGCCAGTCGTCCCAGGGCTGCGGCCCTTCCGACACCAGCGCGAAGCCCGCCGGGGGGACCTGTTCCAGCGTCTGGCGGACGTAATCGGGAATATCGGTGGCCACGCGGAACTCGGCCCCCGGTTTCATCACGCGGGCCAGCGGCAGAAGATGTTCGGGCGTGACGAAGCGGCGGCGGTGATGGCGCGCCTTGGGCCAGGGGTCGGGATAGTTGAGAAATGCCCTGTCGATGCAACCATCGGGCAGCACGTCCATCAGGTCCCGCGCATCGCCGGGGTGGACGCTGACGTTTTCCACCCCCGCCGCGCGGATCTTGCCCAGCAGCATTGCGACGCCGTTGATGAACGGCTCGCAACCGATGATGCCCACCTGCGGATAGCGCGCGGCCATGTGAACCATGTGTTCGCCCCCGCCAAAGCCGACCTCAAGCCAGACGGGCCGGGCATCGCCGAAGATCGCGGCGGGGTCGATCGGCGTGCGGTCCGGGTTCTCGGCAACGGTGATGCCGCGCGGGCGCAGGTCGCCCAGATCCTCGGACAGATAGCCCTTCTGGCTTTGCCGCAGCGTCTTGCCGTGACGGCGCCCGTAGAAGTTGCGGCGCGGAGGGGTGGGGTCGAATTCACTCATACCCCGCGCTTTGCCCCCCACCGCGTCAAAGGTCAAGCCGCCCGCTCAATCGGCGGCAAGGCGGCTGATGACCACGGTGACCTCGGGCTTCTTGCCGATCTCTTCCATCGAGACCTGGCGGGTGATCTTGCGGATCGCCTCTTCCAGCTTGTCGTCGTTGCCGATCAGCCGGTCGTCGGCGCGGGTCAGGAAATCGGCCAGCTCGCTTTCGACGTGATCGACCAGCGGAACGCCGGCGCGGCCCCGTTCGGGCAGGCCCATCGTCTCGACCCAGGCATCGGGCAGGGGCGCGTCGTTTTCGTCGATGATGATGGACACCATCGCATGGCCGTTCAGCGCCATGCGGATGCGGTCGCGCACGATGCCGTCCATCGCGCCGATCAGCACGTTGCCGTCCAGGTAGGTGCGCCCCGTCTCGACATGTTCGACCACCACGGGACGGTCGCCGGTCAGGTCGACCATCGTCCCGTTGGTCGCGACGACCGAGGCGATGCCCTTTTCGGCGGCCAGCTTGGCATGGGCGCGCAGGTGCATGTGTTCGCCATGCATCGGGATCACGATGCCGGGCCTCAGCAGGTCATGGACCGCCTCGATATCCGGGCGGTTGGCATGGCCCGAGACGTGATAGAATCCGTCGTCGGCGTCAAAGACATCGACACCCTTTTCCGACAGCGCGTTCATGATGCGGATCACGCCGCGCTCATTGCCCGGAATGGTGCGCGAACTGAACAGGAAGCTGTCCCCCTCTTTCAGCGACAGTCCCAGATAGCGGCCCCGCGCAAGCTGCGCGGTCGCCGCGCGGCGTTCGCCCTGACTGCCGGTGACGATCAGCATGACCTGGTTGCGCGGCAGTTCCGCCGCCTCGTCCGAGCCGATGACGGCGGGAAAATCGGTCAGCACGCCGGTCTCGACGGCGGCGGTGACCATCTTGCGCATGGCACGGCCCAGCAGGCAGACCTTGCGCCCGGCGGCGGTCGCGGCCTCGGCTAGGGTCTTCAGCCGGGCGACGTTGCTGGCGAAGGTGGTGGTCACGACAAGGTTCGGCTGCGCCTTGATGAAGGCGGCCAGCGGTTCGGCCAGCAGCGCCTCGGACCGGCCGGGATGGGGGCTGAAGATATTGGTCGAATCGCAGGCCAGCGCCTTGATCCCCTTTTCCTGCGCGATCTGGTGCCAGACCTGCGGGTCGAAAGGCTCGCCCACCACCGGGGTCCCGTCCAGCTTGAAATCGCCGCTGTGGACGACGCGACCGGCGGGCGTGTCGATGATCAGCGCCGCGCTTTCGGGGATCGAATGGCTGATCGGCACGAATTGCACCTGGAACGGCCCGGCATTGATCACCTCGGGGCGCGGTGCGTGGATGCGGATCACGTCCGAGGGCTGGCCCGCCTCGTCCATCTTCATCGCGGCCAGTGCGCCGGTAAAGCGGCGGCAATGGATCGGCGCGCGCAGGCGCGACCACAGCAGGCCGACCGCGCCGACGTGATCTTCGTGCCCGTGGGTGATGAAGATGCCCTCGATCCGGTCGCGGTTTTCCTCCAGCCAGGCGACATCGGCCATGATCAGGTCGATGCCGGGCGAGCCGTCCATGTCGCCGAAGGTCACCCCCAGGTCGACGACGATCAGCCGTTCCTTGCCCGGCTGGCCATAGCCATAGACATATGCGTTCATGCCGATTTCACCGGCGCCGCCCAGCGGCATGTAGATCAGGCGTTCAGACATTTCCTGCCTCTTTGTTGTAATCATGGATCAATCGCAGGCCATGCACCGTCAGATCCTCGTCGATGGAATCGAACAATTCGAATCCCTGATCGAAAAGGGGCGCCAGCCCACCCGTCGCGACCACTTTCATGGGCCGGTCGCGTTCTGCCCTTATCCGTTTCACGATGCCCTCGATCAGGCCGATATAGCCCCAGTAGATGCCCGACTGGATACAGGCGACGGTATTGGTGCCGATCACCCGCTCGGGCATGGTCACATCGACATGGGGCAAGGCCGCCGCCGCCATGTGCAGCGCCTCGAGCGAAAGGTTGACGCCGGGCGAGATCACGCCGCCGACATAGGCGCCATCGCGGTCCACCACGTCAAGGTTGGTCGCCGTGCCGAAATCCACGACGATCACATCGCCCCCGTGGCGGTCGAAGGCGCCGGCCGCATTGGCCAGCCGGTCGGGACCGACGGCCACGCCCTGATCGACGCGCGGGGCGACCGGCAGCAGGCAATCGGGCTTGCCCACCACCAGCGGGCGGGTGTCGAAATAGCGGTTGCACAAGACGCGCAGGTTGAAGACCACGCGCGGGGCGGTGGCGCTGATGATGCAATGGGTGATCCGCACATCGAACCCGCCGCCCGCGATCAGGGTGGACAGCCAGACGTGATATTCGTCCGCCGTGCGCCGGTGGTCGGTCGAGATCCGCCAATGCGCCAGGAAACGGCTGCCGTCCCACACCGAAAAGACGGTGTTCGTGTTGCCCGTGTCAATGCAAAGCAGCATCAAGCCTCACTTTGAAAGAAGATGTCGGCCGCCGGGATGGCGCGACGCCCCGAGGCGGTCGCAAGGATCAGCGCACCGCTGTCGTCAACGCCTTCGAAGACGCCTTGTTCCTGATAACTGCCCATGCGGGCGATGATTTCCTGGCCCAGCCGTGCGGCGCGCGCGATCCAGGCGTTGCGGATCGGGGCAAAGCCCCAAGTCTCGAACTGGTGCTGCCAATGGGCGAAGGCGGGGGCCAGCAGGTCCAGGAATTCGTCGGGGGCGACCCGGTGGCCGGTTTCCTGCGCGAAGGACACGGGGCGCACGGCGCCCTCTTCGACCTGCGCGGCATCGGGCGCGGCGGCAAGGTTGACGCCGATCCCCACAGCGACCACGCCACCCGTCCCCGCGCTTTCCAGCAGGATGCCCGCGACCTTGCCGCCGTTCAGCAGCACATCGTTGGGCCATTTGATCGCCAGCCGCGCCGCCGGACCCGCCGCCAGCGTCAGCGCATCGTAAAGCGCCAGCGCCGCGACGAAGGAAAGCTGCGCCGCCGCCGTCAGCCCGCCCTTGGGCCGCAGCACCAGCGTCGCGGCGAAATTTCCAACGGGCATGGTCCAGCCCCGACCACGCCGGCCCCGGCCAAGGGTTTGTTCGTAAGCCATGATCCAGGCCGGGCCGGACAGCGAGGGGGCAAGGCGCAACGCCTCGTCATTGGTGCTCGAGGCACGCGCCAGCACATGCCTGCCCACCCCGTCGGGCCATTGCTCAGTCAAGTGAAACCGGCGCCTGCAAGCCCGCCGTCAGCGAGTGGGCGGCATCCTGCGCCGCGCGCTCGACCCCGAACATCGAGATCGCACCGATCACCATGATCGCCGCCGCGCCCAGCAGGGCCGCATATTGCACCCCGCCCATGCGGCTTTCCAGCACCTCGCCCTTTTCGCCGAAATACATGTAATAGACGATACGCAGGTAATAGTAGGCGCTGATGACGGATGAGATCACGCCCAGAACCGCCAGCCAGGTCATGCCCGCATCGACAGCCGCCGTCAGCACCCCGAACTTGGCGAAGAAGCCCAGCATCGGCGGCACGCCCGCAAGGCTGAACATCAGGACCAGCAGGGCGGCGGCCTTCACCGGCTGATGGCTGGCGAACTGGTTCAGCGAGGTCAGCTCGGTCACCGGGACGCCGTCGCGCTCCATCGACAGGATGAAGGCGAAGGTGCCGACGTTCATCACCGTGTAGATGGCCATGTAAAGCAGCATGTTCTGCAAGCCGAAGGCCGTGCCCGCCGCCAGCCCCATCAGCGCAAAGCCCATATGCGCGATCGAGGAATAGGCCATCAGGCGCTTGATGTTGCGCTGGCCGATCCCGGCGACGGCGCCCCAGAACATCGACAGGACCGCCAGCAGCGCCAGGATCTGCGACCAGTCGCCCGGCACATGCCCGAAGGCCGCAAACAGCAGCCGCGCGAACAGGGCCATCGCGGCGACCTTGGGGGCGGTCGCGAAAAAGGCGGTGACCGGCGTGGGTGCGCCCTCGTAGACGTCGGGCGTCCACATGTGGAAGGGCACGGCCGAGACCTTGAAGGCCAGCCCGACCATCATGAATACCAGCCCGAACAACAGGCCGATGGGCATCTGACCCTGTTGGATCGTGCCGATGATGCCCTGGAAATTCGTGGTGCCCGCAAAGCCGTAGACCAGCGTCATGCCGTAAAGCAGCATCCCCGAACTCAGCGCGCCAAGGACGAAATACTTCAGCCCGGCCTCGGACGAACGCAGGCTGTCGCGGCGGAAGGCGGCGATGACGTAAAGCGCCAACGATTGCAGTTCCAGCCCCATGTAGAGCGTCAGCAGGTCGCCCGCCGAGACCATCACCATCATGCCGGTGGCGGCCAGTGCGACCAGGATCGGAAACTCGAACCGCATCATGCGGTTGCGGCCCATGTATTCGGCGCTCATCCCCAGGACCGAGGCGGCGCCGACCAGCACGACCACCTTTGCGAAACGGGCGAATGCGTCATCGACGAACATCGCGAAGAAGGCCGTCCGTTCCGGCTGGTCGCGCAGGCCGACCAGCAGCGCCAGCGCCAGCAGGGCCGCGACCGTGACCCACAGGATCGGGCGCGCCAGCCGGTCCTTGCCGAAGAAGGCCCCGGCCATCAGCGCGGCCATCGCATAGACCGCCAGCAGGAACTCGGGCAGAATGGTCGTGAAATCGAGCGAAGTCATAACCGCCCCCTTACTCGCTGGCTGCCGCCGCATCCGCGACGGGCTGGCTGTCTTGATAATGGTCGATCAGCGCGGTCACGGCCGGGCCGGTGATGTCGGTGACAAGGCGCGGATAGACGCCCAGCAGCAGGGTCATCACGATCAGCGGCACGAAGATCCACCGCTCGCGTGCGGTCATGTCGCTGATGGTTTTCAGGCTTTCCTTGACCAGCGCCCCAAGCGTCACCCGGCGATAGAGCCACAGCGCATAAGAGGCCGACAGGATCACGCCCGAGGTCGCCACCACCGCCACCCATGTATTGACGCGGAAGGCCCCGAGCAGCGTCAGGAACTCGCCCACGAAACCCGAGGTGCCGGGCAGGCCGACATTGGCCATAGTGAAGAACATGAAAACCAGCGCATAGACCGGCATCCGGTTGGCCAGACCGCCATAGGCGTCGATCTCGCGCGTGTGCATCCGGTCGTAGATCACGCCGACGCCCAGAAACAGCGCGCCCGAGATGAAGCCGTGCGACAGCATCTGGAAGATCGCGCCATCGACGCCGGGCTGGTTCATGGCAAAAATGCCCAGCGTGACGTAACCCATATGCGCGACCGAGGAATAGGCGATCAGCTTCTTCATGTCGGTCTGCGCCAGGGCCACAAGCGAGGTGTAGACGATGGCGATGGCCGACAGCCAGAAGACATAGGGCTGCGCGATACCGCTGGCGACCGGGAACATCGGGATCGAAAAGCGCAGGAAGCCGTAGCCGCCCATCTTGAGCAGCACCGCCGCCAGCACGACCGAACCGGCGGTCGGCGCCTGGACGTGGGCGTCGGGCAGCCAGGTATGGACCGGCCACATCGGCATCTTGACGGCGAAGCTGGCGAAGAAGGCCAGGAACAGCAGCATCTGCACGCCGCCCATGATCGTGACGCCAAGGACGCTGAACGTGTCCGATCCGAACTCGAAGGTCAGCAGCGTCGGAATGTCGGTCGTGCCCGCGATGCGATACATCGACACCATTGCGACCAGCATCAGCACCGAACCGAGGAAGGTATAGAGGAAGAACTTGAACGCCGCATAGATGCGGTTCGCGCCCCCCCAGATGCCGATGATCAGGAACATCGGGATCAGCCCGGCCTCGAAGAACAGGTAGAACAGGACCAGGTCCAGCGCGGTGAAGACGCCGATCATCAGCCCTTCCAGCACCAGGAAGGCGATCATGTATTCCTTGACGCGGGCCTTGACCTCCCACGCGGAAAGGATGGTCAGCGGCATCAGGAAGGTCGTCAGCATGACGAACAGGACCGAGATGCCGTCCACGCCCATCTTGTAGCGCAGGCCCATGATCCATTCGCGGTCCTCGACGAACTGGAAGCCGGTGTCCTGTGCATCGAAGCCGAACAGCACGACCAGCGAGACCAGGAAGGTCGCCGTCGTCGCGATCAGCGCCAGCCATCTGGCATTGCGCGCCGCCGCCTCGTCCTCGCCCCGCAGCAGGACGGCCATGATCGCCGCCGCGACGATGGGCAGGAAGGTGATGATGGAAAGAAGGTGCGTCATGTCAGTGCGTGCCTCGCATCATCACCCAGATCAGCAAGCCCACGATGCCAAGAACCATCGCGAAGGCGTAATGGAACAGATAGCCCGACTGCATCCGCCCGGCGAAACGGGTCAGGCGCGGGATGATTCCCATCGCCATTCCGTTGATGGCGCCGTCGATAACCGCTCCGTCGCCGCCCGTCCACAGCTTGCGGCCGATCCACAGCGCGGGGCGCACGAAGATGAAGTGATAGATCTCGTCGAAATACCATTTGTTGAGCAGGAAGGCATAGAGAACCCGCTGCTGCGCAGCCAGCTTCGCCGGAAACTCGGGGCGGCGGATGTAGAAGACCCAGGCAAGCCCCAGCCCCAGCAGCATGGCCACGAAGGGCGAGAATTTCACCCAGGCGGGCACGTAATGCGCATCATGCAGGACATGGTTGTCGGGGTGCATGTAGATCGCGCCGGGGGTGACGGCGATCGGCGCCGCTTCCTCAGCCGGGTCGCTCGCGGCACCGGCGTCGGCATGCAGCGCGGCACCCTCGGGTTCGGCAGGCGCGTCCTGCGCGACGGAACCGTCCAGCGCGGCGCCACCCGCGCCCGCGTCATGGGTCGCCGCGGCCTCGATCCCGAAGAAACCGCCGACGCTTTCTTCCTGACCGAAGAAGCTGTTGTACCAGACCATCCCCGAAAACACCGCGCCCAGCGCCAGGACGCCAAGCGGGATCAGCATGACCGGCGGGCTTTCATGGGCATGTTCATGCGCATGATGGTCGCCGCGCGGCTTGCCCCAGAAGGTCAGGAACATCAGCCGCCAGGAATAGAAGCTGGTCATGAAGGCCGCGATCACCAGCATCCAGAAGGCGTAGCCGACGCCCGAGGCATAGGCGCTTTCGATCACCGCATCCTTGGACAGGAAACCGGCGAAACCGATATGGGTCAGCGGAATGCCGACGCCGGTGATGGCCAGCGTGCCGATCAGCATCGCCCAGAAGGTCAGGGGGATCTTCTTGCGCAGGCCGCCATAGTTGCGCATGTCCTGTTCGTGATGCATCGCGTGGATGACCGAGCCGGCGCCCAGGAAAAGCATCGCCTTGAAGAAGGCATGGGTGAACAGGTGGAACATCGCCACCGAATAGACGCCCACGCCCGCCGCCACGAACATGTAGCCAAGCTGCGAACAGGTCGAATAGGCGATCACGCGCTTGATGTCGTTCTGCACCAGCCCGACCGTGGCCGCGAAAAAGGCCGTGGTTGCGCCGATGATGACGATGAACATCTTGGCCTCGGGCGCGAATTCGTAAAGCGGCGACATCCGGCAGACCAGGAACACCCCCGCCGTCACCATCGTCGCGGCGTGGATCAGGGCGGACACCGGCGTCGGGCCTTCCATCGCATCGGGCAGCCATGTGTGCAGGAAAAGCTGGGCCGATTTGCCCATCGCGCCGACAAACAGCAGAAATGCCAGCAGGTTCGCCGCGTTCCAGTCGCGCCACAGGAAATGGATGTCGGTCTGCGCAAGCTGCGGCACCTGGGCGAAGATCTCGTCGAACCGGACCGAGCCGGTCAGCCACCAGATCCCGAAGATCCCCAGCAGAAAGCCGAAATCGCCCACCCGGTTGACGATGAAGGCCTTCATCGCGGCCGCGTTGGCGCTGGCCTTCTTGTAGTAGAAGCCGATCAGCAGATACGAGGCGACGCCCACCCCTTCCCAGCCGAAGAACATCTGAAGAAGATTGTCGGCCGTCACCAGCATCAGCATGGCAAAGGTGAAGAAGGACAGGTAGGCGAAGAACCGCGCCTTGTAATGCTCGCCCTCGGTCCAGTTGTCGTCATGGGCCATGTAGCCCAAGGAATAGAGGTGAACCAGCGCCGAAACGCTGGTCACCACGATCAGCATGATGGCCGTCAGCCGGTCCAGCCTGATCGACCATTCCGACACGAAATCGCCCGTCACGATCCAGTCCAGCACCGGCACGATGCGGGTCTGGCCGTCGAAGCCCAGAAAGATGACCCAGGACAGCAGGCAGCACAGGAACAGGATACCCGTCGTCAGGTATTGCGCGGCTTTCTCACCGATCAGGCGCCAGCCGAAACCCGCGATCAGCGCCCCGACGAGGGGGGCGAAAAGGACGATCGTTTCCATCTGGTCAGCCTTTCATCATGTTGACGTCTTCCACCTCGATGGTGCCGCGGTTGCGGAAGAAGACGACCAGGATCGCAAGGCCGATGGCGGCCTCGGCGGCGGCGACGGTCAGCACGAACATGGTGAAGACCTGCCCCGCCAGATCGCCGTGATAGGCCGAAAAGGCGACGAAGTTGATGTTGACCGCCAGCAGCATCAACTCGATCGACATGAGGATGATGATGACGTTCTTTCGATTAACGAAAATGCCGAAGATGCCGGTGACGAAAAGTATCGCCCCTACCACCAGATAATGTGCTGTTCCGATCATCGTCTCTCGTCCCTCCGGGTCTTGCACCCGTGAAATCTTCAATTCGCTGCCGGGGCCGGGCCGCGGCCCCGTGGCTATGGCGGGGGCCTAAAGCCCCTGCCCCGGTTTGACGTCCTTCAACTCCATCGCCTTGGCGGGGTCGCGCCACATCTGTTCCAGCACGTTCTGGCGCTTGACGTCCTTGCGGTGGCGCATGGTCAGCACGATCGCCCCGATCATCGCGACCAGCAGGATCAGCCCGGCGATCTGGAAGGGCAGGATATAGCGGTCATAGATCAGCATCCCCAGCCCATGCGTGTTCTGCACGGATTCGATGACGGGCGCGGCGCGCAGGCCCTCGGCCTGCTCGGAACTGGTCCAGCCCGAAAAGGCGATCCAGAGCTGCGCCAGAAGCACGCAGGCGATGATCAGCCCCAAGGGCAGATAACGGGCCAACTCGCCCCGCAGCCGGGCGAAATCGACGTCCAGCATCATCACGACAAAGACGAAAAGCACCGCCACCGCGCCGACATAGACCACGACCAGCAGCATCGCCACGAATTCGGCCCCTTGCAGCACGAACAGCCCCGCGGCGGAAAAGAAGGCCAGGATCAGCCACAGCACCGAATGGACCGGGTTGCGCGACATGACCGTCATGAAACCGGCGACGCAGGCGCAAATCGCGAAAAGATAAAAGGCGAATGCGATCATTTCTCGTCCTCCTCCTCGGAATAGACGTCTTGCGCGATTTCCAGCGCCTTCTGCATGGCGGGAATCCCGGCGAACATGCTCATCTGATAGATCACCTCTGCGATCTCGCGCTTGGTGGCGCCCGCTTCCAGCGCGTGGCGGATGGTCAGGCGCATTTGCGGCTCGGCCAGTGCGCCCTGCACGGTCAGCGCGGCGATGGTCACCAGCAGGCGGGTGCGCGCATCCAGGCCCTCGCGGTTGAAGGTCTTGCCGAACCACATCTCAAGCAGGTCGGCGGGCATCACCGGCATCAGCTTTTCCAGCGCCCGCGTGTCCAGGTTTTCCAGCGCAGGGTTGAGCGTGCGGGCCATTTCCTGGCCCTGCTGCATCATCTGCGCGAAAAGTTTGGCGAATGCGTCGTTCATCTGTAGGGCGCGTCCAGGGCGATGTTGCGGGCAATCTCGGCTTCCCAGCGGGCGCCGTTCTCAAGCAGCTTCTGCTTGTCGTAGAACAGTTCTTCGCGGGTTTCGGTGGAATATTCGAAATTCGGCCCCTCGACGATGGCATCGACGGGGCAGGCCTCCTGACAGAAACCGCAATAGATGCATTTCGTCATGTCGATGTCGTAGCGCGTGGTGCGGCGCGAGCCGTCCTCGCGCGGTTCGGCGTCGATGGTGATGGCCTGCGCGGGGCAAACCGCCTCGCACAGCTTGCAGGCGATGCAGCGTTCCTCGCCGTTGGGATAGCGGCGCAGCGCGTGTTCGCCCCGGAAGCGCGGCGAAAGCGGCCCCTTTTCATGGGGATAGTTCAGCGTGGGCTTGGGCGCGAAGAAATAGCGCATCCCAAGGCCGAAGCCCTTCAGGAAGTCCCACATCAGGAAATATTTGGTCGCGCGGGCGAAATCGAAGGCCATCTCAACGCTCCCTTGCTATGGCATGAGCCGTGGCTGGCTTGCAGGAATACATCATCAACCTCCGATGGCCCAGCGGGACCAGAAGCCGCCCAGAACCTCGTAGCGGGCAAGGAACGCCACCAGGACGACCCAGCCCAGCGACAACGGCAGGAACACCTTCCAGCCGATCCGCATCAACTGGTCGTAGCGATAGCGCGGCACGATCGCCTTCGCCATCGAGAACATAAAGAACCAGAACCACATCTTGATCACCATCCACCACCAGCCGTCTGCGATGAAGGGCACGGGCGACAGCCAGCCGCCGAAGAACAGCAGCGAAAGCAGCGCGCACATCAGATACATGGCGATATATTCGCCCGCCATGAACAAAAGATAAGGGGTCGAGGAATATTCGGTCATGAACCCCGCGACCAGCTCAGATTCGGCCTCGACCAGGTCGAAGGGCGGGCGGTTGCATTCCGCCAGCGCGCTGACGAAGAACAGCGCGACCATCGGCAGGTGCGGCAGGAAATACCAGTTCAGCAGGCCCCAATCGCCCTTTTGCGCGTTCACGATGGCCGTCAGGTTCAGCGAGCCGGTCGAGATGATGATGCCGATGATGATCAGCCCCAGGCTGACCTCGTAGGAAATCATCTGCGCGGCCGAGCGCAGCGACGCAAGGAAGGGATATTTCGAGTTCGACGCCCATCCCCCCATGATCACCCCGTAAACCTCGAGCGAGGAAACGGCGAAGATGAACAGGATGCCCACGTTGATATTGGCCATCACCCATCCCTCGTCGAAGGGGATGGCGACGAAGGCCACCAGCGCAAGGACCATCGACAGGAAGGGCGCAAGGAAAAAGACGAACTTGTCCGATCCCGCCGGGATCACGATTTCCTTCAGCACATATTTCAGCGCGTCGGCAAAGGTTTGCAGCAGCCCCCAGGGACCGACCACGTTCGGGCCGCGCCGCATCTGCACGGCAGCCCAGATCTTGCGGTCGCCGTAAACCATGAAGATCAGCGACCCCATGACGAAGCCGATGATCGCCAGCCCCTGCAACAACAGAATCAGCGAGTGACCCAAGGTCGATGACCAGAACTCTGCCATGCTACAACCGTTCCTCTTTTATCACGACGCGGGAATGCCGCGCGCCTTGCACTCTTGCAAGGTCTGGTCCGTATCCATCACTCGCAGCCCCAGCGGGCGGCTGTCGGAAAGCGTGAAGACCGCCCCCAGCTGCACCTCGCCGCGCTGCCGCTTCTGCTCTGTCATGACGTGGCGGGCAAAGCCGGTTCCGTTCGCATCGGCCCAGCCTGCCAATGCGCATGTGGCATAGGCGAAGGCGATGTTGGCGTCCACCCCCCGGCGCAAATTCGCCCGCACGGTGACCAGCCCGCTGTCGGCTTCGCCGCCATCCGGGCGGGTCAGCCCCTCGACGCTGGCGCCGCGGAAGATATCGGCGTCGGCCTTGAAACCGGTTGGCAGTTCGGGCAGCAGCGGGCGCGTTCGCGCGGCGAATTCCGCCATCGCGCGTTCGCGCGCCGTCATCCGTTCCGCGCGGGTGCCGCTGATGTCGGGCATGCCGGTCAGGTCCAGCGACAGGTTGGCGTTCAGCGCCATCAGGTCGGCCTCGCTGATCGCGAAGGGGTCAGGCACCTCGCCCTCCAGCGAGAATTCAGTCACCGAGCCATCCGGTTCCAGAATCAGGATATCGCCAGACTTGGTCGAGATCTGCGCCCGCGTCAGCCGCCCGATGCCGGGCCTGTCGGTCACCGGCTGGACGAAGTTGACCACCAGTTGGTCGGGCTTGGCGCGGGGACGCTGATCCGCGCCCTTGCCCGCGCATCCGGCCAGCAGGGCCGCCGCCATCAACAGGATCGTATTGCGCAGACCCGAACGCATTTCCCTACTCCGCCGCTATCGGCTGCACCTTGCGGGCCGCCGCCATTGCCGACAATTCGCCCATCAGCGGCGAACTGCGCGCGATGGGATTGGTCAGATAGAAGTCGCGGATGGCATAGCGGAAACCGGCATTGCCCAGATCGAAGCGGGTCAGCGCCTGCCATTCGTTTTCGGGCACCCGGTCGATTTCGGCCAGATGCGGCACGGCCTCGACCAGATGGCGGCGAAGCTGCGCGAGGCTGTCCCAGGGCAGCGTCGCGCCCAGTTCGGCAGACAGCGCGCGCAGGATCGCCCAGTTCTCTTTCCCCTCGCCCGGCGCGAAATTGGCGCGCATGGCAAGCTGCGGACGGCCCTCGGTATTGACGAAAAGGCCGTTTTCTTCCGTGTAGCAGGCGCCCGGCAGGATGATGTCGGCGCGATGCGCGCCCCGGTCGCCGTGGCTGCCCTGATAGATCACCAGCGGCGCCCCATTTTCAGAACGGGCGGCGATGTCCACCTCGTCCGCGCCGAGGTTATAGACCACCTCGGCCCCCTCGATGGCTGCATCCAGCCCGCCCTCGGTCACCGCGCCCACATCCATCGCGCCGACGCGGGCTGCGGCGGTGTGCAGGATCAGCAGCTTCGAGTCCGAGTTCTCGGCCAGCCGCATCGCATGGGCCAGGACGGCCTCGCCATCGGCCTCGCGAATGGCGCCCTGCCCGACGATCACGATGGTCCGCTTCGCCCGCGTCTCATCGCTGATCTTGAGCGAGGACAGCTTTTCCAGCGCCGCGCGATCCGTGCCCGCATGGGCATAGTCATAGGTCAGATCGACCGGCTCGCCCACCAGCCCGACCTTCGCGCCCTTGATCCATGCCTTGCGGATGCGAGCGTTCAGCACGGGCGCCTCGTCGCGCGGGTTGGTGCCGATCAACTGGATCATCTCGGCATCGTCGATATCCTCGATCCGCGCATTGCCGACATAGGCCGAGCGGTTGCCGATGGGCAGGCGCGCGCCGTCCGTGCGGCATTCGACGCGACCGCCCAGCCCCTCGATCAGTTGCTTGAGGCTGAAGGCCGCTTCGACCGGGGCCACGTCGCCGATCAGCCCCGCCACCTTGCGGCCCTTCATCGCGGCTGCCGCGGCTTCCAGCGCCTCGGGCCAGCTTGCCGGGCGCAGCTTGCCACCTTCGCGGATATAGGGCCGGTCCAGCCGCTGGCGGCGCAGCCCGTCCCAGACGAAGCGGGTCTTGTCGCTGATCCATTCCTCGTTCACGCCGTCATGGTTGCGCGGCAGGATGCGCATGACCTCGCGCCCCTTGGTGTCCACGCGGATGCTGGAGCCAAGCGCATCCATCACGTCGATGGTCTCGGTCTTGGTCAGCTCCCACGGGCGGGCGGTGAAGGCATAGGGCTTGGAAACCAGCGCACCCACGGGGCAAAGGTCGATGATATTGCCCTGAAGGTTCGAATCCAGCGTCTGGTTCAGATAGGAGGTGATCTCGCTATCCTCGCCCCTGCCCGTCTGGCCCATCTGGGTGATGCCCGCGACCTCGGTGGTGAAGCGCACGCAGCGGGTGCAGGAAATGCAGCGGGTCATATGGGTTTCGACCAGCGGGCCGAGGTTCAGGTCCTCGGTCGCGCGTTTCGGCTCGCGATAGCGGCTGAAATCGACGCCGTAGGCCATCGCCTGATCCTGCAAGTCGCATTCGCCGCCTTGGTCGCAGATCGGGCAATCCAGCGGGTGGTTGATCAGCAGGAACTCCATCACGCCCTCGCGGGCCTTGCGGACCATCGGGCTGTTGGTGCGGATCTCGGACGGCGCGCCTTCGGGTCCGGGCCGCAGGTCACGCACCTGCATCGCGCAGGATGCGGCGGGCTTGGGCGGGCCGCCCACGACCTCGACCAGACACATGCGGCAGTTGCCCGCGATGGACAGGCGTTCGTGATAGCAGAAGCGCGGCACCTCGACCCCGGCCAGTTCGCAGGCCTGAATCAGGGTCATGTTGGGATCGACCTCGATGATCCTGTCGTCGATCTTGATCTTGCGAAGCTCGCTCATCTGCCTGTCCTTTGCCTTAGTCCACCTGGACGAAGGATTTGAAATCGTGAACGTCCTGCCAGCCGTGGATACGCAGGACGGTAGTCATCGCGGGCTTGCCCCGCTGAAAGGTCACGGTCGCCTCGGTCGGGGCCGAGGCGGTGTAGCGCGCCGTCCGGTTCGACGTCACGCGATAGCGCGCGCCATCGGGGCGCGCGCATTCAATCGTGGCCCCGGCCGCATTGCCGGTCACGCGCAGCACGGGCTTGCCCGCCAGATCGCGGCTGGCATGGCTGCGCACCCCCGGCCCGGACGCCTGACAGTTCAGGTCGGCGGGGACGAACATGTCGAAATTCAGCACGAAACGCTGCGCCTGCGGCGCGCGCGCCGCAGGATCCGAAGGCGGCGCCGCAAGCAGCAGGTCCCCCGCCACCATCGCGAAAACCGCCAGGGCCAGAAGCGTCGCCGCTATGATCCGCGTCACCCGTTTCATCGCGCCACCAGAAAGGTCGCGATATAGGAGTTGTTCGCGAATTCCTGCTGCCCGACGCGGCAGAAGCTTTGCGGATCGCCCTCGCGCGCGCCCTGCCGGGTCAGGTAGTCCTCGGCCACGGCATAGATGCGGCGCTTGTCCTCCTTGCTGTCAAGGAAGGTGTCGATCTGCGCTTCCGAATAGCCCTTGTTGCGGGCGTAGCTTTTCAATGCGCGGGCCTGATTCCATGCGTAAACCATGCGCGCATTATAACCCGGACATTCGCGGCGGATACGGTCGGCGATACGCGCGGCGATCAGGCGGTCGTTGATGTATTTTTCCTGTGACAGCGGTTCAAGCGCGGCGGCGGGGCTGCCGACGGCCATCACGGCGGCCAGCGCGGCGGGGATCAGTCGTTTCATCATGGCAAAAGCCTCCGGTTGGTTATGCCCGAAGACATAACGCCGAAGCGCGCGATTTGCGCGACACGACCCCGTGCGCGGGGTGTGAGCATATGATGCCAGCACCCTCATTCCGCAGCCATCGCCCCCATGCGCCCGGTGCGCTTGGCCTTGATGCGATCCTCGATTTCCTCGCGGAAGTTGCGGATCAGGCCCTG
>NZ_CAMEFG010000018.1 GCF_945915435.1 uncultured Paracoccus sp.
CGTTGCGCGGGGCAGATTCCGTTGCGCGGGGCAGATTCCGTTGCGCGGGGCAGATGATAAAATGCTTTGTATTCATTGATGGATTCCTGACGCGAATCCCGGAATCATATCCGAACAAACCAGGATATGAGGTATTTTCAATGTTAGGTGGACTTCTCAACCCGAAACCCGTCTTGCCGCTGTTGCCGCCGCCCGTGCCGGTGGTCGAACCCGTCGCGTCGGTGGTCAAGGACGTGGCGAATGGCGTCGGCGGATTGCTGGGCGGCTTTCTCGGCGCTGGCCGCGACCAGCAGGACGATGGCTATCGCTTCGATCTTTCGGATGAGGCGGTCAGGGCCGCCGCCGGGGATGCCGCGCAGGCGGATGGCGATGGGGACCCCGTCGCCGCGCGGCCCGAAACGGGGATGCCCGCTGTCCCGCCATCGGTGGGGGTTGCGGATTCCGGCCTGCCCTTGGCCCCGCCCGTCGCAACCGGGACGGCTGATCCCGATGGCCGGGCAAGGGGTGTGGGCGCGGCCCTTCCCGCGGGTGACGGCCTTGCCGCGCAATCCCGCGCCCCCGCTGCCGCCGAGCCTGATCTGGACGAAACCGCCCGCGCCCGTGCCCGCGCCATCCGGTTGCAGGAACGCGAAAGCATCCAGAACCTGATCGCACGGATCGGTCAGTCCAGCCAGGACGCCGCCAAGGCCTATGCGGTGGCCGAGGCGCAGACCGCGCCAGCCAACCCGCAGAACGCCCCGGCGATCCAGCGCACGGTGGCCCTCGTGTAAGCACGGGTGGCCCTCGTGTAAGGCCGCGCTCTCAGCGGTCGTGCATGCCCTTGCCCGCAAGGATGCGGGCGGCGGCCTTGTCGATGCGGGCGTTCCGGGTGGCGGATTGCCTGGCCGATCCGAAATGCAGCACCCAACCGCGACGGCGGCCCGGCGTCAGCGCCTCGAAGGCGGTGCGAAACTCGGGGTCGCCGTCCAGCCGGTCGGTCAGTTCGTCGGGATATTCCAGATCGTCCTTGGGCAGGTCGACCTTGCGGCCCGACTTCTCGACCTCGATCGCCTCGGCGATGCAGGTGCGCAGGGCGGCTTTGGCTTGCGCGATCTGGGCGGTATCGGTGAAATCCGCCACGCGCGAGGAACGCGAATTCGGACCCGGCGCCTTCAGGATGCCGTGGGGGTCCGCAAGCAGCACGCCCTTGAAAAAGCCGACCGTGGCGCGGTCCCTGAACCCCCAGAGCAGCGCCACATTCGCGCCCTCGAACGTATAGACCGGCGAGGACCACTTGAAATCCTCGGTCAGCGGACTGTCCAGCAGGATGGCGCGCAGGGCCAGCAACTCGTCGCGCCAATCCGTCAGACCGGCGAAAAAGCTTTCGGCTTTCGAGGGTGCGGGCGCCTTCGTCATGGCCCCAGTGTCGCGCGCACCGGGGGCGCTGTCCAGCGGCCCGGCGCTGTCCGCGGCTTTCCGCGCGTCGATGCGCGGGCCATCCTGCGCGCAAAAAGCTTTCCAAACGGCGTGATTTGGGGTAAGTGCCGCGCATCTGCGACGTGACGCCATGCCCCGTGGCACATGCGAAGGATAGGGGCGGCGGCAATGGGGCCGCCATTTGACATGGAACAGCCGGAGGGCCGGCGTGTTCCCAGAGGATATCAGATGTTTGATGAAGTGAAGAAATCCATCCAGTGGGGGCAGGAAACGCTTACGCTGGAAACGGGCAAGGTTGCCCGTCAGGCAGACGGCTCGGTCATTGCCACGCTGGGCGAAACCAGCGTCATGGCGAACGTGACCTTTGCCAAGGAACCCAAGCCCGGTCAGGACTTTTTCCCGCTGACCGTCCATTACCAGGAAAAATACTACGCCGCCGGCAAGATTCCGGGCGGCTTCTTCAAGCGCGAGGCACGGCCCTCCGAAAAGGAAACCCTGACTGCGCGCCTGATCGACCGGCCTTGCCGTCCGCTGTTCGCGCCGGGTTTCAAGCATGAAACCCTGGTCATGTGCACCGTGCTGTCGCATGATCTGGTCAACGACCCCGACATCGTCGCCATGATCGCCGCTTCGGCTGCGCTGACGATTTCCGGCGTGCCTTTCATGGGTCCGATCGGCGCCGCGCGCGTCGGTTTCTCGAACGGCGAATATGTGCTGAACCCCGAGGTTCAGGACATGGACAAGCTGCGCAACAACCCCGAACAGCGTCTCGATCTGGTCGTCGCGGGCACCAAGGACGCCGTGATGATGGTCGAATCCGAAGCCTATGAGCTGACGGAAGACGAAATGCTGGGCGCCGTGAAATTCGGGCATGAGCAGATGCAGCCGGTCATCGACCTGATCATCGCGCTGGCCGAGGACGCCGCGAAAGAGCCGTTCGACTTCCGCTCGCCCGACTATTCCGCGCTTTACGCTCGCGTCAAGGATCTGGGTGAGGCCGACATGCGCGCCGCCTATGCCATCCGAGACAAGGCCGAGCGCCGCGATGCCATCGAGGCCGCCCAGATCAAGATCAAGGCCGGCCTGTCCGAGGAAGAGCTGGCCGATGCGAACCTGGGTTCCGCGCTGAAAAAGCTGGAATCCGGCATCCTGCGCGGCGACATCATCAACGGCGGCGCCCGTATCGACGGACGCGACAACAAGACTGTGCGTCCCATCGTCAGCGAAGTCGGCATCCTGCCGCGCACCCACGGCTCGGCGCTGTTCACGCGCGGCGAGACGCAGGGTCTGGTCGTGACCACGCTGGGCACCGGCGACGATGAACAGATCATCGACGCGCTGCACGGCAACAGCCGCTCGAACTTCCTGCTGCATTACAACTTCCCGCCCTATTCGGTCGGTGAGGTTGGCCGCGTCGGCAGCCCCGGACGCCGCGAGATCGGCCACGGCAAGCTGGCATGGCGCGCGTTGCAGGCGGTGCTGCCCGCCGCCACCGACTTCCCCTATACCATCCGCGTCGTGTCCGAGATCACGGAATCGAACGGTTCGTCCTCGATGGCCTCGGTCTGCGGCGGTTCGCTGTCGATGATGGATGCGGGGGTGCCGCTGAAGGCGCCGGTCGCGGGCGTCGCGATGGGCCTGATCCTTGAAGACGACGGGCGCTATGCGGTCCTGACCGACATCCTGGGCGATGAGGATCACCTCGGCGACATGGACTTCAAGGTCGCGGGCACGGCGAACGGCATCACCAGCCTGCAAATGGACATCAAGGTCGCAGGCATCACCCCCGCGATCATGGAACAGGCGCTGGCGCAGGCGAAAGACGGCCGGATGCACATCCTGGACGAGATGGCCAAGGCGCTGACCGAAGGCCGCAACGAGTTTTCCGCCCACGCCCCGCGGATCGAGACGATGACCATCCCCACCGACAAGATCCGCGAAGTGATCGGCTCGGGCGGCAAGGTCATCCGCGAGATCGTGGAAACTTCGGGCGCCAAGGTCGATATCAACGACGACGGCGTGATCAAGATCGCATCCGCCAATGCCGATTCGATCAAGAAGGCCTATGACATGATCTATTCGATCGTGGCCGAGCCGGAAGAGGGCAAGATCTATGTCGGCAAGGTCGTCAAGCTGGTCGATTTCGGCGCTTTCGTGAACTTCTTCGGCAAGCGCGACGGGTTGGTCCATGTTAGCCAGATCGCGGCCCGCCGCCTTCAGCACCCCAACGAAGTGCTGAAAGAGGGCCAGGAGGTCCGCGTCAAGCTGCTGGGCTTCGACGACCGCGGCAAGGTCCGCCTTGGCATGAAGATGGTCGATCAGGAAACCGGCGAAGAGATCACCGAGAAGAAAGAGGAATCGGCGGAAAGCTGATTGCTATTGCCAAATCGCAGGAAATGCCCCCAATCCTTGGGGGCATTTTTCATGGAGGCCATGCGTGGCTGAACTTGCGTCGTTCTGGGTTGGTGATCGGCTTGGGCCGATCGAAATCGCCAGCCTGCGGTCGTTTCTGCGTCAGGGCGATCATGTCACGGTTTACTCACCCGCACCGATGGAAGGGCTGCCCGAGGGCGTCCTTTGGCGCGATGCGGCCGAAATCATGCCCTGCGACCGGATCATCCGGCACCGCAGGACACAAAGCCCGGCGCTGCATTCCGACCTGTTCCGCTATCAACTGTTGGCGAAAACAGACCAGATCTGGGTCGATCTTGACATGATCGCCCTGCGCCCCTTCGAGTTCGGGAGCGAATGGGTGTTCGGCCATGAAACCCCGCAGGAGGTGAATGGCGCGGTGCTGCACCTGCCCCGGCAGTCGGAGACGCTGCGCAAGCTGCTGCTTCTGACACCCGAAACGCGCGGCTTGCCGCCATTCCTGACCGGGATGCGACGTGCGAAATATTGGCTGCGCAGCTTCGGACGGGGGTTGCCGCTTGATCGTTGGCCTTGGGGCGGGATCGGGCCGCGCGCTTTGACCTATTACCTGAAGCAAACCGGCGAGATGTCCCATGCACTTCCGGTTTCGGCCTTCTATTTCGTTCCCATGCAGGAGGCTGCGCGTTTCGTTGAGCCGGGCGGTATAAGGCGTGCCGATCTGCCGCAGGACGCATGGGCGGTCCATCTATGGGGTAAGCAGTTGCGGCAGGCGATGGCCGCATATCATTCGGGCCAGGTTCCGCGCGGCAGCTTTCTGGACCTTGCCCTGCGTGAGGAGCTTTGATGAAATTTCCCGTCTATCTGATCAACCTCGACGGTTCGGACGAGCGGTTGCAGGAAGCCAGCGCCCAGCTTGAGGCGGCGGGCATCGCGTTTCAGCGCGTTCCCGCCTTTGACGGGCGCAAGCTGCGGGTCGAGGAGTTTCCCGATTACGACGCCAAAGGCGCGCGCTCTTACATGGGGCGCCCGCTGCGGGGCGGAGAGATCGGCTGCTATCTCAGTCACCTCGATTGCGCGCGGCGGTTTCTGGATAGCGATGCGCAGGTCTGCCTCGTTCTGGAAGACGACATGAAGCTGCAAGAAGGTTTCGGTGTGGGCGTCGAGGCCGTGATCGACTGGTTCGCCCGCAGCGGCGAGGATTGGGATATCGTCAATATCGGTGCGAACCGCCACAAAATCTATTCGCCGATGTTCGGCTTCGACGCCGGGGGGCGGCATTACGAATTGACCCACGCCCATTATTTCCCGATGACGACGACCGGGCTGATCTGGTCGCGGGCGGGGGCCAGCGCGTTCCTGCGCGAACATGATCGCATCTTTGCGCCGGTGGACAATTACATGCGCCATTGGCAGACGCGCCGCAATCGGGGCTGGGCCGTCTGGCCCGCGCTGGTGGCCACGACCGGGGCGGACAGCGTGATTACGCCAAGGGCGGGTCCACGGCGGCAGGCCGGTGACCGGCATCTGCTTTACGGCTATATCAAGCAGCGCCGCCTGATGCTGGACAAGCTGGTGGCGTGGTATCACAAGCGCAAGCGCGCGCGCAAAAAGCCGTCCTGAGAAAAGGCCGCGGGCGATGCCGCGGCCTTTCGGGTTCGGTCAGGCCGGATCCTTTGCAAAGCGCAGATAGGGCAGCTTCTTGTCCAGCGTGCCGTATTTTTCTTCAGCCGCCGCGTCGTCCAGCGCCAGCGCGACGATCACGTCCTGGCCGGGGACCCAGTTGGCCGGGGTGGCAAGCGGTGCGCCGTCGGTCTTTTGCACGGCGTCCAGCGCCCGCAGGATCTCGGCGAAGTTGCGGCCCACCGACATCGGATAGGTCATGGTCAGCCGCACCTTCTTGTCCGGCCCGATGATGAAGACGGTGCGCACGGTGGCGGAATGGGCGGGCGTGCGGCCCTCGGTCGGCAGGTAGTAGTCGGCGGGCAGCATGTCATAGGCCTTGGCGACCGTCAGCGAACTGTCGTCGATGATGGCGAAATTCGCGGGGCAGCCCGCGACCTGTTCGATGTCGTGCTTCCATTTGCCGTGATCGTCCACCGAATCGACCGAGACGCCCAGAACCTTGGTGCCCCGCTTTTCAAATTCGGGAACCAGTTGCGCGACTGCGCCGAACTCGGTCGTGCAGACCGGCGTGAAGTCGCGCGGATGCGAAAACAGGATGGCGTAGCTGTCGCCAAGCCAGTCGTGGAAACGAATCTCGCCCTCGGTCGAGGGGGCGGTGAAGTCGGGTGCGATATCGTTGATGCGCAGGGACATTCGGGGGCCTTTCGAATTGCGTTGCCGGCATAACATAAGTCAGCCGGGCACGGTTTCCAAGACGACCCGCCTTGTCGTTTTTGGCGGCTTTGCGGGGTCCTTGCGAATGGCGGGCGGCAATGCCACTGTGCCCGCAGCGACGAATAGGAGGTTCGAATGAGCGGACTCGCTGACAAGCGCAAGTTTTACATCGACGGCGAATGGGTCGATCCCGTGGTGCCGAACGATCTCGAGGTGATCGACCCCTCGACCGAAGAGCCTGTCGCCGTCATCTCGCTTGGCGGGCAGGCCGACACCGACCGGGCGGTCGCGGCGGCCAAGGCGGCCTTTCCCGAATGGTCGCGGACCGCGCCCGCAAAGCGGCTGGAACATGTCCAGAACATCCTGGACATCTACAACCGCCGCGCCCCCGACATGGCCGAGGCGATTACCCATGAAATGGGCGCGCCCCGCGACATGTCGCTGAACGACCAGGTCGCGGCCGGCACCTATCACATCGAGAATTTCATCACCGCCTTCAAGAGCTTCGAGTTCATCCGCCCGCTTGGCGCCCATGCCCCGACCTCGATGGTCGCATGGGAACCGATCGGCGTCGTGGGCCTGATCACGCCCTGGAACTGGCCCATGAACCAGGTGACGCTGAAGGTCATCCCGGCGATCCTGGCGGGCAATACCGTGGTGCTGAAGCCGTCCGAGATCGCGCCCCTGTCCTCGGTCGTCTGGACCGAGATCATGGACGAGGCGGGGCTGCCCAAGGGCGTCTACAACATGGTGAACGGCGATGGCGCGGGCGTGGGCACCCAGCTTTCGACCCATCCCGACGTCGAGATGATCAGCTTCACCGGCTCGACCCGCGCGGGCATCGCGATCACCAAGGCCTCGGCTGATTCGCTCAAGAAGGTCGCGCTGGAACTGGGCGGCAAGGGCGCGAACCTGATCTTTGCCGATGCCGATGAAAAGGCGGTGGCGCGGGGTGCGCGGCATTGCTTCTACAACTCGGGCCAAAGCTGCAACGCGCCGACGCGGATGCTGGTCGAGCGGTCGTTCTACGACAAGGCCGTGGAACAGGCGGCCAAGGTGGCGCAGGACACGCCCGTCGCGCCTGCCCACCAGCCCGGCAAGCATATCGGCCCGGTGGTCAGCAAGCAGCAATGGGACAAGATCCAGGACCTGATCCAGAAGGGCATCGACGAAGGCGCGCGCCTGGTCGCGGGCGGTCCCGGCCTGCCCGAAGGCGTCAATCGCGGCTATTTCGTGCGTCCGACGGTCTTTGCCGACGTGACGAACGACATGACCATCGCGCGGCAGGAAATCTTCGGCCCGGTGCTGTCGATCATCCCCTTCGACACCGAGCAAGAGGCCGTCGCCATCGCCAACGACACGATCTATGGCCTGACCAACTACGTCCAGACGCAGGACGGCGCGCGCCGCAACCGGCTGGCCCGGAAGCTGCGCGCCGGCATGGTCGAGATGAACGGCGTCAGCCGTGGCCGCGGCAGCGCCTTCGGCGGCGTCAAGGCCTCGGGCCGCGCGCGCGAGGGCGGCGTCTGGGGGCTGGAGGAGTTCATGGACAGCAAGCAGATCTCGGGCTGGGATCCCAACGCCTGAGGCGAAGGCAACGGGCCGCCGGGACCGCCCGGCGGCTTTCAGGGGGGAAGATGAGCAAGACCATCATCATAACGGGCAGTGGCAGCGGCATAGGCCGCGTGACTGCGCGGCGTTTTCTGGACGCGGGCTGGCGCGTCGGGCTGATCGGCCGGCGCGAGGCTGCCCTGCGCGAGACGGCGGCGGACAGCCCCGCCGCGCTGGTCCTGCCCTGCGACGTGACCGACGAATCGGCGGTGGACGCCGCCTTCGACCGTGCGGCGCGTGAATGGGGCCGCATCGACGTGCTGTTCAACAATGCGGGCGCGATCCTGATTTCCCGGCTGGTGGACGAGATTTCCGTGCAGGAATGGCGCGACGTCATCGAGGTGAACGTGACCGGCATGTTCATCTGCGCCCGCGCCGCCTTTCGCCACATGCGCCGCCAAAGCCCGATGGGCGGGCGGATCATCAACAACGGCTCGGTTTCCGCGCAGGCGCCCAGGCCGGGGTCGGCGGCCTATACGGTTTCCAAACACGCGGTGACGGGGCTGACCAGGACGCTCAGCCTGGACGGGCGGCCCTTCGATATCGCCTGCGGGCAGATCGACATCGGCAATGCGCTGACCGACATGGCGCAGGCGATGGTGCAGGGCGTGCCGCAGGCCGACGGCTCGCTGCGGGTCGAGCCGGTGATGGACGCAGCCCAGGTTGCCGATTCGGTGATGCTGATGGCCGGGATGCCCAAGGGCGCGAATGTGCAGGCCATGACCGTGATGGCGACGAATATGCCGCTGGTCGGGCGCGGTTAGGCTATAGTGGACTGGCCGACATAGGGGGGACGACATGAAACTGTTGCGTTATGGGCTTGCGGGCCAGGAAAAGCCGGGCCTGCTGGATGATCAGGGCCGCATCCGCGACCTGTCCGGGCATGTCGCCGATATTTCCGACGACGCGCTGACGCCCGAGGGGTTGGCGCGGCTGGCGGCGTTGGACCCTGCCGCGCTGCCCGTGGTCGAGGGCGAGCCGCGCATCGGTCCCTGCGTCGGCAATGTGCGCAAGTTCATCGCCATCGGCCTGAACTATGCCGATCACGCCGCCGAATCCGGCATGCCCGTCCCGGACGAGCCTGTCGTCTTCAGCAAATGGACAAGCTGCATCGTCGGACCCGACGACGACGTGCAGATCCCGCGCGGCTCGACCAGGACCGATTGGGAGGTCGAACTGGGCATCGTCATCGGCGCGGGCGGCAGCAATATCGCGCAGGACCGGGCGTTGGAGGCGGTGGCGGGCTATTGCGTCGTCAACGACGTCTCGGAACGCGACTGGCAGATCTCGCGCGGGCAGACATGGGACAAGGGCAAGGGCTTCGACACCTTCGGCCCGATCGGTCCCTGGGTCGTGACGCGGGACGAGATCGCGGACCCCGGCAACCTTGCCATGTGGCTTGAGGTGGACGGGCGGCGCTATCAGGACGGCTCGACCGCGACGATGGTGTTCGGCGTGGCGGAACTGGTCGCCTATTGCTCGCAACTCATGACGCTGATGCCGGGCGACATCATCACCACCGGAACACCGCCCGGCGTCGGCATGGGGCAGAAGCCGCCGGTCTACCTGAAAGGCGGCGAGGTGATGCGGCTGGGGGTCGAGGGCCTGGGGCAGCAGCGCCAGCGCGTCCTGCCCGCGCTTTAGCCGGACAGGGGCGGAAGATGACCAGGTTCTCGGCCAATCTCGGGTTTCTATGGGCGGATCTGCCGCTGCCCGCCGCCGTTCGCGCGGCTGCGCGGGCGGGGTTCGATGCGGTCGAATGCCACTGGCCCTATGACACGCCCCCCGCCGATCTGCGCGCCGCGCTGGAGGAGACCGGCCTGCCCCTTCTGGGCCTGAACACCCTGCGCGGCAAAGAGGGCGAAAACGGCCTTGCCGCCCTGCCGGGCCGCGACCGCGAGGCGCGTATCGCCATCGACCAGGCCATCGCCTACGCGCGCGAGGTGGGCTGCGAGGCCGTCCACGTCATGGCCGGCGCCGCCGAGGGCGAGATGGCGCGGCGCACCTTCATGGGCAACCTGGATCACGCCTGCCGTTCCGCCCCCGACCTGATGATCCTGATCGAGCCGCTCAACCGCCACGACGCGCCCGGCTATTTCCTGCAAGGCTCGGCGCAGGCCGCGCGGATCATCGAGCAATCGGGCCATGACAACCTGCGCCTGATGTTCGACTGCTATCACATGCAGATCACCGAGGGAGACCTGACCCGCAGCCTGCGCCGGTTGCTGCCGCTGGTCGGCCATGTCCAG
Organism: uncultured Paracoccus sp.; assembly: GCF_945915435.1. Lineage (GTDB taxonomy): Bacteria > Pseudomonadota > Alphaproteobacteria > Rhodobacterales > Rhodobacteraceae > Paracoccus. Next base: position 9,987 of record NZ_CAMEFG010000018.1, read on the forward strand.
ATCGCATCGGTCCCCGACCGCGGCACCCCCGATCACGGGGAACTGGACTATCGCCACATCTGCGCGCTCTTGCGCGAACTGGGCTGGACCCGCCCGCTTGGCGCCGAATACCGCCCCGACCGCGGCACCGAGCGCAGCCTGGACTGGATGGCGCCGCTGCGGGGGACCTAGCCCCCGTCCATCTCGTCCAGCGCGTTCTGGACCGCCGTCAGCAGGATGCGGGCGCGCAGATGCACCGTCTGGGACCTGTCGCCGGGCTTGTAGAGCGTGCCTTCCAGCCCGAAGCCCGTGACCCCCGCCGCCAGCCATGCCGGGAAATCGGCGGGCGTGATGCCACCGAAGGCATGGATGGGAAAACCGGCGGGCAGCAGCGCCCGGATCGCCGCCAGGGTCTGCGGCCCGGCTGCGCTTGCGGGGAACAGCCCAAGGGCCGATGCGCCCGCCTTGTGGGCCGCCAGCGCCTCGGTCACGGTCTGGGCGCAGGGGCAGGTCGCAAGCCCCAGCTTTCCGGCATGGGCGATGACCGCCCCATCCGTCGCGGGCGACATCACCCGCCGCGCGCCTGCCCGCGCCGTGCGCTCGACATCCGCCGTTGTCAGCACCGAGCCGGCGGCGATCACGGCGCGATCGCCGCAGATGTGGGCCATCGTTTCGATGTTTGCCAGCGCCGAGGGGTCGCTCAGCGGCAGCTTTATGCAATTGATACCCGCATCGACCAGCATGGCGGCAAGCTCGGCCGCTTCGGATTGCGGAACATTCCGCAGAACGGCGGTGATCGGGTCGCCTGCCTGCCTTGCATCGCGCTGCGGCAATGCGGGCCTGCCCAGGACCGCGCCAACCGGGGCGCCTGGGCCGTCTTGTCGAGACATCCTGAGGGTCATGTCGTCCCTTCTGCTTCCAAAATGCGATAAAAAGCCTGGTCGCGGAAAATTCGCGTTAAATCTGGGCCGAACCAACTCGATACTAGACAGTTCATAACGCCTTTGCGACAGGTTGCAAAATTCCGGGTGAGCAAACCGTGCCCCGCCCGATAACAGCCAACGATGTGGAAATCATCCGGTTTCGCAAAGGCGGGCAGGCTGGCGGGGGATTGCCGAAAAGGCGAAAAAGATTGGAAAAAAAACGGCCCGAGAATGCGGGCCGTTCCGTTCAGGTCATCACTTTTTCGCGATCAGGCGCGTTCGGAATATTCGAAAAGTTCGGTGTTGACGACGATGGCCTCGTCCGTGGCGATGAAGGGCGGAACCATGATGCGCACGCCGTTGTCCAGGATCGCGGGCTTGTAGCTGTTCGCGGCAGTCTGGCCTTTGACGACCGGCTCGGTCTCGGCGACCTTGCAGGTGACTTTCTGGGGCAGTTGCACCGACAGGGCCTCGTCCCCGTAATATTCGATGGTGGCGGTCATGCCGTCTTGCAGGAAGGGGCGGCGGTCGCCCAGCAGGTCGGCGTCAAGCTCGGTCTGCTCGAAGGTCTCATTGTCCATGAAGACCAGCTTGCCGTCGGTTTCATACAGGAATTGCTGGTCTTTCTGGTCCAGGCGGACCTGTTCCACGCGGTCCTCGCTGCGGAAACGCTCGTTCAGCTTGCGGCCGTCGCGCAGGTTCTTCAGCTCGACCTGGGCGAAGGCGCCGCCCTTGCCGGGCTTGACGTGGCTGACCTTGACCGCCGCCCAAAGGCCGCCGTCATGTTCCAGCACGTTGCCGGGACGGATTTCATTGCCGTTGATTTTAGGCATTTTCGGATTCCTGGAATGTTTCGCATCTCGTGCCCCGGCGGCTTGCCCGCAGGCCCGCACGAGGATCGGCGGAGCTATAGCTTCCCCCCGAAGCCGAGGCAACCAAAACGGCTTTGCCGCGTTGTCAAGCCGACCAGAGCATCGGAAGCGGTGCCGTGACGGACAAGAATTTCACGGTTTTCCCGCAGGGTTGCGCAAAACGCATGGCTGTCATGTGTTGGGGGGCATATCGAATCGGGCGATATGCCTATATCTCCGGCGCACAGCTATACGGACAGGCAACCTTCGTGTCAGACACCCTTGGGCTGTCTGTCGGCACCATCCGGTCCACTTGGGTCGGCAATAATACAGGATGATAAAATCATGCGCGATTTCGTTGATGGTTCGGCTTTCAACTTCGAACAAGGGCAGCGTGCCCGCAAGCTCTTTGCCGCGGTGGTTCTTGCCGCGCTGGACGACGCTATCGCAGACGACAAGAAATATGGCAACGGTCCTGACCAGATCGCCCGCTGGGCACGGTCGCGCGATGGGCGCGAAGTGCTGTCCTGCGCCGGTATCGACCCGAACGAACGGGTGGTGAAGGGGCTGATGGAATTCGTGTCCAAGGGCGTGCGCACCTCGGTCGCGCTGTCGCGCGAGGAAAGCGAACGCCGTCTTGCCGCCGAGGAAGCCGAAGCGGCCTGAACCCTTCCCGCGCAGCCCGATCCCCTGGCCGTCCCCCTTGGGGCGGCTTTCGCCTTACTGGAACAGGCGCAGCGCCAAGGGCGCGATGATCGCGGTCAGCACGGCGTTCAGCCCCATCCCGATCCCGGCGAAGGCCCCGGCGGTTTCGTTCACCTGGAAGGCGCGCGCCGTGCCGATTCCATGCGCCGCGACCCCCACGGCAAAGCCGCGCGCGCGCCAGTCGCGGATGCGCAGCGCGTTCAGCAGCGGCGTGACGATGATCGCGCCGATGATCCCGGTCAGCAGCACCAGCACGGCGGTGATGGTCGGCGCGCCGCCCAGACCTTCCGAGATGCCGATGGCGACCGGCGCCGTCGCCGACTTGGGCGCCAGCGAAGCCATCAGCACCGGCGACAGCCCGAAGGCATGGGCCACCGCCAGCGCCGCCACCACCGCCGTCAGCGACCCTGCGACCAGCGCCGCCAGCAGCGGCACGACCGCGTGGCGCAGGCGGCGCAGGTTGTCGTAAAGCGGCAGGCCAAGGCAGACGGTCGCCGGGCCAAGCATGAAGTGGACGAATTGCGCGCCCTCGAAATAGGTCTGGTAATCGGTCCCCGTCAGCATCAGCAGCGCCGCCAGCAGGATCACCGCGAACAGCACCGGGTTGGCCCAGCTTTGCCGCTGCGCAGCCAGCGAGGCCCGGTCGCCGATCCAATAGGCGCAAAGGGTCGCGGTCAGCCACAGCAGCGGCTCGCGCGAGAGATAGCTCCAGATCAGGGCGGCGTTATCCATCGCGGCCCCCCTCGGCGTCCCCCATCAGCCGCGCGACCCAGGCAAAGGTCAGCGCCGCCACCGCGATGGCCAGCACGGTCGAGACCAGCACCGCCAGCCCCAGCCCCGCAGCATTGTCGCGAAACTGCCCCAGGTGGGCGATGACGCCGACGCCCGCAGGCACGAAGAACAGCGACAGGTTACCCAGCAGGGCGGTCGCGGCGGGGCGCAGGAAGTCGATCAGGCGCGGGCGGCAGATCCCCGCGCCGACCAGCAGCAAAAGCCCGACCACCGGGCCGGGCACGGGCAGCGCCAGCGCACGCGAGATCAGCTCACCCGCAAGATGAAAGCACAGGATGGTGGCAAGGGCGGGGATCATGCGGTCCTCGGGGTTGTGTCGGGCCCTTATATCTTGTGGGAATGCGGGACAGGAATGCAAGATATTGACCCCGAGGGGCTTGTGCCGGAAAATCCGCCCACGGTGCCCTGATTCTGTGGATAAGTTCTTGCGCTTCGACCGGCTGCGACTGAATGGCTTCAAAAGCTTCGTGGACCCGACCGACCTGGTCATCCGCGAGGGGCTGACCGGCGTGGTCGGGCCGAATGGTTGCGGCAAGTCGAACCTGCTCGAGGCCCTGCGTTGGGTCATGGGCGAAAACCGTCCCACCGCCATGCGCGGCGCGGGGATGGAGGATGTGATCTTCGCCGGCACCGCGCGGCGCGGCGCGCGCGCCCATGCCGAGGTCGCGCTGACCATCGACAACCGCGAGCGCCTTGCCCCCGCGGTGGTGAACGACGCCGACCAGTTGGAGATCAGCCGCCGGATCACGCGCGACGCGGGCAGCGCCTATCGCATCAACGGCAAGGAAGTGCGGGCGCGCGATGTGCAGATGCTGTTCGCCGACGCCTCGACCGGGGCGCATTCGCCTGCGCTGGTGCGGCAGGGCCAGATCAGCGAACTGATCAACGCCAAGCCCAAGGCGCGGCGGCGCATCCTGGAAGAAGCGGCCGGGATTTCAGGGCTTTACCAGCGCCGCCACGAGGCCGAGCTGAAGCTGAACGGGGCCGAGGCGAATCTGACCCGCGTGGACGACACGCTGGACCAGCTTTCCGCGCAGGCCGCCAGCCTTGCGCGCCAGGCCCGCGCTGCCGCGAAATACCGCGAGATCGGCGCTGCCCTGCGCCTGGCCGAGGGGATGATCCTCTATCGCCGCTGGTCCGAGGCCGAACAGGCGCGCGAGGCCGCCTCTGCCGCGCTGGCCGAGGCCGTCCGTGCCGCAGCCCTTGGCGAGGCCGCCGCCCGCAAGGCCGCCGAGGCGCGCGAGGGCGCGGAGACCGCGCTGCCCCCCCTGCGCGAGGAAGAACAGGTCGCCGCTGCCCTTCTGTCGCGCGCCACCGTCGAGCGCGAGGCGCTGGACGAGGCCGAGACTCGCGCCCTTGCGCTGATCGAAACGCTTGAGGCGCGCATCACCCAGCTGGACCGCGACATCGAGCGCGAGGCCGCCCTGAACCGCGACGCGGGCGAGGTGGTCGAACGCCTGCTGTGGGAAAAGGCCGAACTGGCCAAGGCGGGTGAGGGGCATGATGAACGGCTGGAAACCGCCGCCGAGGCCGCCGAGGCCGCGGCTGACGCCCTGCGCGAGGTCGAGGCGCGGCTGGCCGAACTGACCGACGAATCCGCCCGTCTGGCTGCGCGCCACCAATCCGCCGAACGGCTGGTCGCGGACCTGACCGCCATGCGCGACCGCGCGCAGCGGGCCGCCGAACTGGCCGCCGAATCGGTCCGCCAGGCGGATGCGGGCGGCGATCAGGCCCGCGAGGCGCTGCAATCCGCCGAATCCGCGCTGGAAGACGCCCGCGACCGCACCGAGACCGCCGAGGAAGCCCTGCACGCCGCCGAGGAAACCCGCGCCGATCTGGAGGCACAGGAAGCCGCCGCCCGCGCCGCCCGCGCCGAGGCCGAGGGCGAGGCGGGCGCGCTGGCCGCCGAAGTCGCCACCCTGCGCCGCCTGGTCGAGCGCGGGGCCTCGGGCGGCCAGTCGATCCTTGACGTGATCCGCGTCGAAAAGGGTCATGAAATCGCCTTTGGCGCGGCGCTTGGCGACGACCTGCGCGCAGGGCTGGCCGCCGACGGCGCCTCGGGCTGGCGCGAATTGCCGGGCTATGGCACGACGCAGCCCCTGCCCGAAGGCGCCGCGCCGCTGGCTGCGCATGTCGATGGCCCCCCGGCCCTGGCGCGGCGGATGTCGCAGGTCGGGCTGGTTGCCGACGCGGGGGCCGCTCGCGCCTTGCAGCCGCAGCTTCTGCCCGGTCAGCGGTTGGTCACGCCCGCGGGCGACCTGCTGCGTTGGGACGGGCTGTGCGTGAATGCGGGCGAGGCGTCCTCGACCGCCGCGGCGCATCTGCAAAAGGTCAACCAGCTTGCCGAGGTGGGCGGGCAGGCCGACGCGGCCCACGCCCGCGCCGAGGATGCGCTGGCCGCCCACCAGTCCCTGCGCGAGGTGCTGGACGCCGCCATCGCCGCCGAAAAGCGCGCCCGCGACGCCCGCCGCGATGCCGAACGCCTGCTGTCCGAGGCCGCCCGCGCCGCCACCCGCGCCGAATCGGACCTGTCGATGGCCAGCAGCCGTGCCGAATCCGCCCGCGCCGAGATGGCCCGCCACCATGCCGATGCCGAGGACGCCACCGCCCGCCTGCGCGAGGCCGCCCGCGCGCTGGCCGACCTGCCTGACCGCGCGGCGATCGCCGAGGCGCTGGAACATGCCCGCACCGGCGTCGAGGCCGCGCGGATCGCGACCATGACCCGCCGTTCGGCGCTGGACGAATTGCGGCGCGAGGGCAATGCCCGCACCAAGCGCCTGCAACAGATCGCGACCGAGGAATCGGGCTGGCGGCTGCGGCTGGAACAGGCGGGCACCCGCGCGGCGGAACTGGCGGCGCGGCGCGACGGCTCGGCGCAGGAACTGGACGAGGCCCGCGCCCAACCCGCCATCCTGGCCGCGCGCCGGGACGATCTGTCCGATGCCGAACAGGCCGCCCGCGACCGCCTTGACCGCGCGCGCGAGGCGCTGGCCGCCGCCGATGCGATGCTGCGCAGCCGCCTGGACGCCGAACGCGAGGCGGAACGCGCTGCCTCGGACGCGCGCGAGGCCCGCGCCGCGCGCGAGGCCCGGTCCGATGCCGCCCGCGAGGCCGAGGCGGTTGCCCGCGCCCGCATCGACGAGGAAACCGAAAGCACCCCGCAGGCCCTGCTGGAATCGCTGGAGACCGACCCCGACGCCATGCCGCCCGCCAGCGAGCTGGAGGACCGGATCGCCCGCCTGCGTCAAACCCGCGACGCGCTTGGCGCGGTCAACCTGCGCGCCGACGACGACAAGCGCGAGTTGGAAACCGAGCGCGACCGGCTGGCCGGCGAAAAACACGACCTGACCGAGGCGATCCGCAAGCTGCGCGCCGGTATCGGCAGCCTCAACCGCGAGGGGCGCGAGCGTCTGCTGACCGCCTTCGACGTGGTGAACCGGAATTTCGCCACGCTGTTCACCCATCTTTTCGGCGGGGGCGAGGCGCGTCTGGTGCTGGTCGAATCCGACGACCCGCTGGAGGCCGGGCTGGAAATCATGTGCCAGCCGCCGGGCAAGAAGCTGTCCACGCTGTCGCTCTTGTCGGGGGGCGAACAGACGCTGACGGCGCTGGCGCTGATCTTTGCCGTCTTCCTGGCCAACCCCGCCCCGATCTGCGTGCTGGACGAGGTGGACGCGCCGCTGGACGATGCCAACGTGGGGCGTTTCTGCGACCTGCTGGACGAAATGACGCGGCGCACCGACACGCGCTTTCTTGTGATCACGCACCACGCCGTCACCATGTCGCGGATGGACCGGCTGTTCGGCGTCACGATGGTCGAACAGGGTGTCAGCCAGCTTGTCAGCGTCGATCTGAAGCGGGCCGAGGCGCTGGTCGCCTGAACGCGGCCCCCTTCGCCCTTGCCTCTGCCCTGCTGCGGCGCAACAATCGCGCGGATTCGAAACCAACAGCCGGGGATCATGGCATGAGCATCGACAGCAAACTTGCGCAACTGGGCATCACCCTGCCGGACGCGCCCGCGCCCGCCGCGAATTACGTGCCCTATGTGCAGGTGGGGAACCTGCTTTTCGTCTCGGGCCAGATCAGCGCGGGGCCGGGCGGGCTGATCCGCGGACGGCTTGGCGCCGACATGGCCGCCGAGGCCGGGGCGCAGGCGGCGCGGGCCTGCGGGCTGGCGCTGCTGGCGCAGGCGCGGGCGGCGCTTGGCTCGCTCGACCGGGTGGCGCGGGTGGTGAAGCTGACCGGCTTCGTGAACTCGACCCCCGAATTCACCGACCAGCCCGAGGTGATCAACGGCTGCTCGGACCTGATGGCCGAGGTTTTCGGCGACAAGGGCCACCACGCGCGCGCCGCCGTTTCCGCCGCCGCCCTGCCGCGCGGTGTCGCGGTCGAGGTCGAGGCGATCTTCGAGGTCGCCTGATGCCCGCCCTGCCGCCCGAGTTCCTGCGCCGTCCCGTCGCCCATCGCGGGCTGCACGGGCCGGGCGTGCCGGAAAACAGCCTGGCCGCCTTTCGCGCGGCGGTCGCGGCGGGCTACGGGATCGAATGCGATATCCAGCAGGGTGCGGACGGCACGCCGGTCGTCTTTCATGACGACGACCTGCACCGTCTGACCGGGCGGGACGGTCCCATCCGGGCCTGCGCGGCGGACGAACTGGCGCGCCTGCGCCTGTTGGGCAGCGACCAGCCCGTCCCGACCCTGCGGCAGATGCTGGACGAGGTTGCGGGCCGCGCCCCCCTGCTGATCGAGATCAAGGATCAGGACGGCGCGCTTGGCGCGGATGTGGGCGATTTGCAGGACCGCGTGGCCGAGGTGCTGCAAGGCTACGCCGGGCCGGTCGCCGTCATGTCCTTCAACCCCGAAACCGCCGCGCGTTTCCACGCCGCCGCGCCGGGGATCGCGGTGGGCCTGACGACCTGCGGCTTTCACGCCGACGATTGGCCCGGCGTCGCCGCGCCCGACCGCGCCCGGCTGGCGGGGATCGAGGACTTCGCGCGCTCGGGCGCCAGCTTCGTCTCGCACCAGTTCCGCGAGCTGAAGAACCCCGCCGTGCAGCGGCTGAAGGCGCAGGGCGTGCCGGTTCTTTGCTGGACCATCCGCTCGGCCCAGGATGAGGCCGTGGCGCGGCTTGACGCCGACAACATCACCTTTGAAGGCTATGCCCCGGATTTGTGATCACATCCCTTGCGGCGGTCGGTCATGACCCGGCTTGAGGTTGCCGCCCTGTCCGGTATCAGCGGGATTTCCGCCGATGAATGGGACCGCTGCGCCCACGCCCTGGGGGCCGAGGGCGACAATCCGTTCATCCGCCACCGTTTCCTGGCCGCGCTGGAGGATTCCGGCTCGGTCGGGCAGGGCACGGGCTGGCATCCGGCCCATCTGGTCGCGCGGGCCGACGGCGCGGTGGCCGGGGTCGCGCCCTGCTATGTCAAGACGCACAGCCAGGGCGAATATATCTTCGACCACGCATGGGCCGATGCCTATGAGCGCGCGGGCGGGCAGTATTACCCCAAGCTGCAATGCGCCGCGCCCTTTACCCCCGCGACCGGCCCGCGCCTGATCGCCGCCGATCCGCAGGTGCGGCTGGCGCTGCTTGGGGCGATGATGCAACTGGCCCGGCAGAATGGGCTGTCGGGGGCGCATGTCACCTTCTGCACGCAGGCCGAGGCGGATCTGGGCGAAACCGCCGGTTTCCTGCCGCGCGTCACGCATCAATATCACTGGCTGAACGACGGCTATCGCGACTTCGACGATTTCCTGTCCCGGCTAAGTTCGCGCAAGCGCAAGGCGATCCGCAAGGAACGCGCGCAGGCGCAGGCCTTCGGCGGCACGATCCGCGCCTTGCGGGGCGACCAGATCCTGCCCGCGCATTGGGATGCCTTCTGGGCCTTTTACCAGGACACCGGCAGCCGCAAATGGGGGCGGCCTTACCTGACGCGGGATTTCTTCGACCGGCTGCACCGGACCATGCGCGACGATTGCCTGCTGGTCCTGGCCGAGCGCGGCGGCCGGCCCGTCGCCGGTGCGCTGAACCTGATCGGCGGGCAGGCGCTTTACGGTCGCTATTGGGGCTGCGTCGAGGACCACCGCTTCCTGCATTTCGAACTGTGCTATCATCAGGCCATCGACTGGGCCATCGCCCACGGGCTTTCCCGGGTCGAGGCGGGCGCGCAGGGCGATCACAAGCTGGCGCGCGGCTATCTGCCGGTGCCGGTCCATTCGCTGCATTGGCTGGCCGATCCCGGCCTGAACGGGGCGGTTGCGCAATATCTGGAACAGGAACGCCGCGCGGTGGGCGAGGAAATCGAGATGGTCGCCGACTGGGGACCGTTCCGGCGCGGCCAAGGTGCGTCCTAGCCGCGTTTCAGCCCCCGGAACGCCGCCGAGGCCAGCCAGCCGGCGGCGATGGCGATGGCCAGCGACATGATGCCGTAGATGAAGGGCTGTTCCAGCGCCATGTGGTAGAGCCAGCGTTCCAGCCCGACCTTTCGCACCTCGATCGGGGCGCGGTAGGTGTCGATTACCTCGCCGTCGCGCAAGAGCAGGATGCGGGCGGAATAGATGCCCTCGACCACGTTGGCGGGCATGCGCACATCGGCGCGGAACAGGGTCTGTTCGACCAGGGTGACGACGCCTTCGTCCAGGCGATAAAGCCCGGCCTGTTCGCGCAGGCGCAGCAGCGCCTCGGTAAAGGGAACGGCGTCCGAGACGGTCAGCGCCCCCGCGAAGGCGCGCACCGCCTGCGGGATCGAGACGCGATGCCGCGCATCCTGTTCCGGCGGCAGGATCCGGTCCAGCGGGCGGGTGGTGGCGACGACATAGAAATCGGGCGCGGCGCCGATGCTGACGCTGTCGGTGTTCACCCAGACGCCGAAGCGCTGTTCCTTGCGGCGGATCGTCACCGATTTGGCCGGTCCCTGCACGGCGACGATGACGTCCAGCGGCTCACCCGGCGGGATCGGCGTCTCGCGCTTGATCGCGCCGTAGATGATGATGTCCGAGCCGTCGAAGTTCGTGGTGATGTGGACATCGTCCTGCGAAATTCCGGCGACGACCTGCTCGGTCCGCGGTGCGGACGGGGTCTGGGCCGAGTCGAAGCCGCCGCGCATCTGCGTCTGGGACAGGACGAGGCCCGGCAGAAACAGCGCCAGCGCGGCAAGAAGGGGGACGAGCGGTCTGGTCATCCGATGATCCCCGGCGTGATCGAATAAAGGTCGTCGGGGGTGACGAACAGGTCGAAAGCCAGCTTGCCGCAGACCGCCAGCACCAGCAGCGCCATGAGGATGCGCAACTGTTCCGCCCGCAGCCGGGCGCCAAGGCCGACGCCGATCTGCGCGCCGACGACCCCGCCGATGATCAGCAGGACGGCCAGCATGATATCGACCGTGTTCGACGAGATCGCATGCATCAGGGTCGTATAGGCCGACAGGAAGGTGATCTGGTAAAGCGAGGTGCCGATGACCACCTTCGTCGGCATTCCCAGCAAATAGATCATGGCGGGCACCATGATGAAGCCGCCGCCCACCCCCATGATCGCGCCAAGCACCCCCACGGCCGCGCCCACCAGCAAGGGCGGGATCGCGCTGATGTAGAGGCCCGAGGCGCGGAACTTCATCTTGCCCGGCCAGCGATGGACCCAGACGTGCTGGTTGCGCCGCACCGGCTTGATCGGTCCGCCCTTGGCGCGGCGGATGGCGCGCAGGCTTTCTTGCAACATCATCGCCCCGATCAGGCCCAGGAAGATGACATAGCAAAGCTGCACCACCAGGTCGACCTGGCCCATCCGCGACAGGATGTTGAAGGCCCAGACCCCCAGCGAGGAGCCGACCACCCCCCCCGCCAGCAGCACGCCGCCCATGCGGAAATCGACCGTCTTGCGCTTGAGATGCGCCAGCACCCCCGAAAAGGACGAGGCCACGACCTGGTTGGCGCCCGTCGCCACCGCGATGGCGGGCGGGATGCCGATGAAGAACAGCAGGGGCGTGATCAGGAAACCGCCGCCGACGCCGAAAAGCCCGCTCATCAACCCGACGATGCCGCCGAGGCCGATCAGGGTCAGGGCGTTGACCACGACCTCGGCGATGGGAAGGTAGATCTGCATGTTTCATCCGGTCAACAGGGGGCCAATCCGGATACTGCCCTTGGGATGCAGCGGCGTCAAATGGACCGGGGCCGGTTGGCGGGCCGGGGGGATATTTTCGGGATTCGGGCCGCCGGCGCCGCCGGACCGGGGCTTTGCCCCGGACCCCAGGGTATTTGGATGATGAAGAAACGGGCGAACCGATTCGTTCTTTGTCCGCTCGCGGCTTGCCGATGGGGGGAGGGGCGTTTAATCATGGGCTGGCAGGCCGTTGGGAGCAAAGGGCAGGGATGCGGATTCTGATCACGAACGACGATGGCATCAACGCCCCCGGACTGGCCGCGCTGACCGATATCGCGCGCGAGGTCGCCGGGCCCGAGGGTGAGGTCTGGACCGTCGCCCCCGCCTTCGAACAATCGGGCGTGGGTCATTGCATCAGCTATACCCAGCCCACCATGATCGCCAAGCTGGAAGAGCGCCGCTTTGCCGCCGAGGGCAGCCCGGCCGATTGCGTGCTGGCCGCGCTTTACGACGTCATGCGCGACTGCCCGCCAGACCTGGTGCTGTCGGGGGTGAACCGGGGCAACAACTCGGGCGAGAACGTGATGTATTCGGGCACGGTCGGCGGCGCGATGGAGGCTGCGCTGCAAAAGCTGCCCGCCATCGCGCTGTCGCAATACATGGGGCAGGGCACCGCGCTGCTGGAGGATCCGTTCGATTCCGCGCGTGCGCATGGGCCGCGTATCATCCGCAAGATACTGGAGCATGGCGATTGGTCGTCCGAGACCGACTACAGCCTGTTTTACAACGTGAATTTCCCCGCCTGCTCGGCGGTCGAGGTGAAGGGCACCCGCGCCTCGGCCCAGGGGCGGCGGGATGGCAGCCGCTTTCAGGTCGAGCCGGCGCTGGGTCCGAACGGGCGGCGGTTCTTCTGGATCGTCGGCGGCTCGCAAACCGTGCCTGCGACGCCGGACAGTGACGTGGACCTGAACATGCGCGGCTATATCTCGGTCACGCCGATGCGGCCGGACCTGACCTGCCGCGACAGCCTGGGCGAATTGCTGGAGGTATTCGAGAGGGGATGAGCGAGCCGGTTGATCCGTCCGAGCAGAAGATGCGCTTTCTTTTCCATCTGCGTTCGCGCGGGGTGACGGATCCGCGCGTGCTGGATGCGATGGAGCGGATCGACCGGGGCGTTTTCGTGCGCGGCCATTTCGAGGATCGCGCCTATGACGATACGCCGCTGCCCATTCCCTGCGGACAGACGATCAGCCAGCCCTCGGTCGTGGGGCTGATGACGCAGGCGCTGGCCGTGGGGCCGCGCGACAAGGTGCTGGAGGTGGGCACGGGGTCGGGCTATCAGGCCGCGATCCTGGCGCTGCTGTGCCGGCGGGTCTATACCGTGGACCGGCATCGCCGCCTGGTGGCCGAGGCCGAGGAGATGTTTCGCCATTTCGGCCTGACGAATATCACGGCGATGGTGGCCGACGGATCGCGCGGTTTGCCCGAGCAGGCGCCCTTCGACCGCATAATCGTGACCGCCGCAGCCGAGGATCCGCCCGGCCCGCTCTTGGCGCAGTTGAAGATCGGCGGTATCATGGTCGTTCCAGTGGGCCAGTCGGACGCGGTTCAGACGCTGATCCGGGTCAGGCGCAGCGAAACCGGCTATGATTACGATGAGTTGCGCCAGGTTCGCTTCGTCCCGCTGGTCGAGGGGTTGGGGCAGGCATGACCCCCGTGATGAGAACCGACTGTTAAGGACGGGCAGATGGCAAGAGCAAGGGTTTGGGCGGCGCTGACGGTAACGGCTGCCTTGGTGGCGGGTTGCGGGCCGGATGGCGAATATGTCGGGCTGAATTTGCAGAATTTCGACCCCGATCTGAGGGGCTTCGGCGGCGGGATGAGCACGTCTCAGGCGGCGGCGAGCGCCGCCCCGCGGCCGCAGCCGGATCAGCGCGGGGTAATCAGCTATCCGGGCTATCAGGTGGCCATTGCCCGGCAGGGGGATACGGTGGCCACCATCGCCTCGCGGCTTGGGCTGAACGCGGCGCAGGTGGCCAGCCATAATGCGATCGCGCCGAATGTGGCGCTGAACGCGGGCGCGGTCGTGGCGCTGCCGACCCGGGTGGCTGCCGCCGGCGCTGGGGCGGTCACGGACCCCTTTGCGGGGCGGTCCGGGCAGGCCGGCGCGCAGGCGGGTCAGCAGCCGCAGCAGCATGTGGTCGCGGCGGGCGAAACGGCCTGGTCCGTCGCGCGGCGCTATAACGTGGCGATCAACGACCTGGCCCGGTGGAACGGGCTGGGGTCGGATATGGCGGTTCGGCCCGGCCAGCGGCTGCTGATTCCGGTCAGCGGGGCGGCTGCGCCCAATGCCACGCAGGTGGTGACGCGGCCCGGTGCGGGCAGCCCGACCCCTCAGCCACCTTCGGCCGCGGGGGCCTTGCCGGATGAGCGGACGACCCCGGCCTCGGCCCCTGTGGCGGCGCCGAGCGGGCCGAACCTGGGCAATACGCGGACGGCCGCTTCGGGTAGCGGGCGGTTCCAGATGCCGGTCAACGGCTCGATCGCGCGGGCCTATGCGCCCGGACGCAATGAGGGCATCGACATATCCGCGGCGCCGGGCGCCCCGGTTTCGGCAGCGGGCGCGGGGACCGTCGCGGCGATTACGCGCGATGTCGGGCAGGTGCCGATCATCGTCATCCGGCATGAGGACAACCTGATGACGGTCTATGCCGGGCTGGACGACGTTTCCGTCACCAAGGGGCAATCCGTTCAGGCCGGAACGCCACTTGGCAAGGCGCGCAACGAGGGGCTGGTCCATTTCGAGGTCCGCAACGGCTTTGAAAGCGTCGATCCCGAGCGTTATCTGAACTAGACGCATCGCCGAAAAACCGGATGCCGGTCCGGTGCCCGGGAAGGACGCCGGAGCAAGGCGCCGCGGCATCAGGGCGATTTGCCGAAATGCGGCCCCCGGCTGGTCGGCTATGCGCTGCGGGTTGCCTCTTTCAGGGCGGCGGTGATTTCGCTGCGGACAAGCTGGCGCAGGTTGCGGGTCATGCGCGTGCCAAGTTCGCCCTGCATTTCCTGCACCAGCGCATCGCGGATCAACCCGCGCAGCGGGGCTTCGTCCGGCATGTCGCGCTGTTCCATCGAGAAAAGATTCATGTCGTCGCCTGCCGTGGGGCCTGCCGCAGGGGCGGGCTGGGGATGCGTGGCGGTTTCCTTGGCGGAATCGAAGGCGGTGGTCAGCAGGGCGTGGTTCATGTCGTGTTCCTTGTCGAGGGGGGTGGTTTCGGTATCGGCCTTGGCAGCGACCATTTCGTCGCTGGTCAGCCGCAGCGGCTCGGACACCGGCTTTTGCGCCGCGCGGGCCTGCGCCTGCGTGATCGCCTGACGGCGCAGGCCGTCCAGCATTCCGTCGGAATCGCTGCCGGTTTCGTCCTGCGCGATCAGGCGCCGGATCGACGCCAGCACGTCGCCGATGTTTTCCGAATTTTCAGGGGAGGAAGCGTTTCGGGCCATCTCAGCCATGAGGGCACCCCCCGGCTGAGATGGGATTCTTCAGGCCGGGCTTACTCTCGCCCGATCGAGCGCAGCACGCGATCCAGGCTTTCGCCCTGCCTGCTGGTGAACGGCGCGTCGCGCACCGCGTTGTAATAGGCCGTTGGGTCATAGGTCGGAATTCCCAGTTGAAGGTTCTCTACCGTCAACAAACCCATAGCGGCCAAAAGTTGATAATGTGCTAATTGCAGTTGCGCTTCGGCGGAAATCTTGTCTGCGCGGGCCTGCAGCAGGTCCTGTTCGGCGTCCAGGACGTCCAGCGTGGTGCGTGCGCCCAGTGTCGCCTCTTCCCGCACGCCGTCATAGGCCTGCTGGGCTGCGGCGATCTGCTGGTCGATGGCCACGATCTGGGCGCGGGCGACCTCGATTCCCGCCCAGGCGGTGCCGACGGCCTGATTGACCTGGCGCGATGCACCCAGAAGCTGCGCGCGCGCCGAATCACGCTGCGCCATCGCCTGACGATGCACGGCGGGCAGGCGGCCCCCCGAATAAAGCGTCTGCGACATGCTGATCGAGGCGGACAGCGAATCGCTCGTGCTGTTGCCGGTAAGGTTCTGGGGCGAGTTGCCGCTGCTGCGCTGCGTCGATGCCCCGACCGAGCCGGTCAGCGTCGGATTGCGTTCGGCAGCCGCCGCGGAAACGCCCAGTTCGGCGGCTGCGGCGGATCGCTGCGCCTGCGTGATCGCGGGATGGGTGCGCTGCGCGATGGCGCGGGCCTCGTCCGTGTTGGGGGGCAGGCGCGGCGTCGGCGGGGGGGCGGCCAGCGCGCCCGGACGGCGGCCCGTCACGGCCATGTAGTTTTCCCGCGCGATTTCCAGCGACCCCTCGGCCGAGGCCAGCCCGGCGCGGGCCGAGGCCAGCGCCGCATCGGCCAGCGACACGTCGGTCTGGGTGATCTCGCCCACCTCGAAACGGTCGGCGGCGGCCTGGCGTTCCTCGGACAGGACGCGGACCGAGTTTTCCTGCAACTCGACCTGTTCAATCGAGCTGCGCACGTCCAGATAGACCTCGACCGCGCTCAGCAGCACGTCCTGCTCGATCCCCACCAGCGCGGCGCGGGTGGCCAGCACGGCCTCTTTCGCGCGGTCGATGGCGAACTGGCTGCGGCCGAAGTCGTAAAGCGTGATCTGCGCCTGCAACGCCAGCGAGGACTGGCGATTGTGATAGCCCTCGACCTTTTGATAGCTGTGCTGGGCGACCCAGTTGATGACGGGGCGCAGCGCCGACATCGCCACCGCGACATCTTCGTCGGCGGCGCGCAGCACGGCGCGGTTCTGGTCCAGCAGCGAGGAATGGCGATAGGCCGCGATCATCGTATCCGCCAGCGATTCCGCTGTCGCCGGCATGACCGAGGCGCCAAGGATCATCGCGGCGATCACCGGGCGGCGCAGGGCGTTGAGGGTCTTGCGAAACATTATGACTGTCTTTCTCAAATCGCTTTACAGGGCGAAGCTGCGGACCTGTCCGAACCCCGCAAGAAGGGGGGCCGAGGCGTTGCAGACGTAACGCCAGCCGATCGCGCCGTCGGTCTTGTAGCCTATTTTGCAGATGCCGAGACGGTCCTCACGGAAAAGTGCGACCACGCGGCCCCCTTCGCGAAGCTGATCGGCAAGCGCGTCGGGAAAGACCTCGATCGCGCCGTTGACCAGCATGGCGTCGTAGGGGGCCTGTCCGGGCCAGCCGCCGGTCAGCGGAGCCTGCGTCACCGCGACGTTGAAGACCCCCTGGGCGGCCAGCCGGGCCTGGGCCTGATCCGCCATGCCGGGGATGTCGTCGACGGCCACCACGGCCTCGGCCACGCGGGCGATCAGGGCGGATGCATAGCCGTAGCCGCAGCCCAGATCCAGGACCAGGTCCGTGTTCTTCAGCGCCAGTGCTTGGAGCATCCGCCCCAGCGTGCGCGGGGCCAGCATGTGCCGGCCATGCCCCAGGTCCAGGTCGTTTTCGGCATAGGCGACGTCGTGGAGGGCGTCGGGCAGATAGGCCTCGCGCGGGGTGTTCAGCATGGCGTCGATGACGGGATAGCTGGTGACATCGTTGGGCCGCACCTGCGTGTCCACCATCATCGTCCGGCGCTGTGCGAAATCGGTCATGGGCAAACCTTGGCTCCCGGTTGCTTTTGGCACCTATTGCCACGAAAATCGCGGCTGGGCAACGGCGCTCGGGGCGGTTTTCCGCCGCGTCCGGGGTGCCGTCCGCCAAAGCCGATCAGGAAGGAAAGCCGGAAGATGACAGAATATCTCTTTGCCCCGCCCGCCTTGCCCACGCTGGCGCTTGCGGGGCAGGTGGCGCGGGTGCCCGTGGGGCGGCTGTTCTGCGTGGGGCGCAACTATGCCGCCCATGCCGCCGAAATGGGCAACGAGGTCGACCGCGAGGCGCCTTTCTACTTCCTGAAATCGCCCCATGCGGTGGTCGAAAGCGGCGCGGTGCTGCCCTATGCGCCCGGCACGCAGGACCTGCATCATGAGATCGAATTCGTCGTGGCCATCGGTGCCCCCGGTTTCCGGGTGACCCCCGATCAGGCCGGGGCGCTGGTGCTGGGCTATGGCTGCGGGCTGGACATGACCCGCCGCGACTGCCAGGCGCGCGCCAAGGCCAGAAGCCAGCCCTGGGACGTCGCCAAGAACTTTGAAGGTTCCGCGGTGCTGACCGGCCTGACCCCGCGCGCCGAGTTCGGCGAGATCGCGGACCAGCGCATCCATTTGCAGGTCAACGGGCAGGAACGCCAGTCGGGCCGCCTGTCGGACATGGTCTGGAGCGTGCCGGAACTGATCGCGGACCTGTCGCGCTTCTACCACCTGCAACCGGGCGACCTGATCATGACCGGCACCCCGGCGGGCGTCGGCGCGGTCCGCCCCGGCGACGAACTGACCGGCGGCGTCGAGGGGCTGGAAACCCTGCGCGCCAGTTTCACCGAACCCGAATAGGGATCAGCCGCCGTTCGGCTTCCACTCCATCACCATCTGGGTCTGGGTGGTGATGGCGGCGGCCTTGCCGTCCGGGCGCAGGATCGTGGTCTGGACGATCATGGTCTTGCGCCCCCGGTGCAGAAAGACCGAAACCAGCCGCACCACGTCCCCGATATGGACCGGGCGCAGGAAGTTCGTCTTGCTTTCGATGGTGGTGGTGGACATGTCCTCGGGCAGGTTCAGGATGGTCGCGGTCCCGCCCATGTTGTCGGCCACGCCCATGATCGCGCCGCCGTGCAGCACGCCGTTGCGGTTGGACAGCGCATCGGTCACCGGCATTTCGGCCACCACCTCGTCCAGCGTGGCCGAGATGACCCGGATCTGCAAAAGCCGGGCGAAATTGGGTTGGCTGTCCTGGGCTTCCTTCAGCAGGTCGCGGTCTGGCATCTGGCTGGCATTCCCTTTGGTTCGTGCGGCGCATTTCTAGGCCGGGGACGGGGGGAAGGGAACCTCTGACACGCCGCCCTTGCCGATTGGGTGCTGGACGAGGGGGCGCGTATCGCTATTCTGGCACACCCTGAAGCGCGTTTCGTGCCGGGCGGCCTTGGTGCCGGCCCGTCGGGGCGCGACGATCCGCAGCGAAAAAGAGAGCAAGCCCATGCCCGAGATCGACGCCCATTGCCAGTTCCGCAAGGCCGAAGGCGCGGCATCGCCCGACTCCTCGGACCCTTCCGACCCCGGCGGGTCAGCCCCCGAAACGCCTTCGGGCGATTTCCTGCCCGCCGACCTGCCCGCCGCCGTTCCCGTCATCGCCATCGGCTCGGCCCCCGATACGCGGGACACCGATTTCCTGCTGTCGCTGTCCGATCCGCGCATCTGCGGCGTGGTCGGCTGGGCCGACCTGACCGCGCGGGGCTGCGTCGGGCATCTGGCCGACCGCGCCGTCAGCCCGCGCTTTCGCGGGGTCCGGGTGATGCTGGACGCCATCGAGGATACCGGCTGGCTGACCGCCGCCCCCGCGCCCGAGGTGCTGGCCGCGCTGGTCCGGCTGAGCCTTGTCATGGACGTGCAGCTTGACCTGCACCATCTGCCGGTGCTGGCCGAATTCGCTCAGGCCAATCCCGACCTGCCCATCGTCATCGACCACGCCGCCCGGCCCCGCCTTGCGCGCGGGGGCGAGGACCCCGAATGGTTCGACGCGATCTCGCGGCTGGCGCTGCATGGGAATGTCCATTGCAAGCTGTCGGACCTCATGTCGCTGATGACGCCCGAACAGCGCGCGGATCCGATGCCGCTGCTGCGCCCGGTGATGGGGCGGCTGCTGGATGTCTTTGGTCCCGCGCGGCTGATCTGGGGCAGCGGCTGGCCGAGCCTGCCGCTGGCCGCCGATTACCACGCATGGCGGGCGCTGACCGGCGAATTGCTGGCCGGGCTGGCGCCGGACGAGGCCGAGGCGATCATGGGCGGCAATGCCGCGCGTTTCTACGGCGTCGCGGTCGGCTGATTTCCCTGCGGCCCGGCGGCGGCGCTTGCCTGCGCCGCCGTGCCCTGGGGGTGCCTCAGGCCCGCGCCTGTCCCGCTTTGCCGCGCCGGGCGGAGAACTGGCGCACCACCACATAGAAGCCGGGCACGACGAAGATGCCAAGGAAGGTCGCCGCGATCACGCCGCCCACGACGCCGATCCCGATCGAGTTCTGCGCCGCCGCCCCGGCCCCGGTCGCGATGGCCAGCGGCAGCACGCCAAGGCCGAAGGCGAAGGAGGTCATCAGGATCGGGCGCAACCGGCGGCGGGCGGCCTCGACCGCCGCGTCGATGGTGGCGCGCCCGCCGTCTTCCAGGCTGCGGGCGAATTCCACGATCAGGATGGCGTTTCGCGCGGCAAGGCCGATGGTCGTCAGCACCCCCACCTTGAAATAGACGTCGTTGGCCTGGCCGAAGGTCAGCGCCGCGATGACCGCGCCAAGCACGCCCACCGGCACGGCAAGGATGACCGAAAACGGGATCGACCAGCTTTCGTAAAGCGCGGCCAGCGAAAGAAAGACCACCAGCACCGACAGCGCGTAAAGGAAGGGCGCCTGGTTGCCCGCCTGCCGTTCCTGGTAGGACAGTCCCGTCCATGCCGCGCCGTAGCCGCCGGGCAGTTGGGCGACCAGTTCCTCCATCGCCAGCATGGCGGTGCCGGAACTGGCGATCTCGCTTTCCTCGCCCGAGATTTCCAGCGCGTTGATGCCGTCCATGCGCGACAGGCTTGGTTCGACCGGCTCCCACCGGGTGGTCATGAACGAGGTGAAGGGCACCATCTCGCCGCTGGCGTTGCGGGCATACCACCTGTCGATATCCTCGGGCTGCATCCGGTTTTCGGCATTGGCCTGCACGATCACCGGGCGAAGCTGGGTGCCAAGGGCGAAATCGTTCACCTCGGTCCCCGCGAAGATGGTGGACAGCATCGCGTTCACCTCGGTCAGGCGCAGGCCGAAGCTTTCGGCCTTCTGCTGGTCGATGTCGATGCGCAGCGCCGATTCCTTGTCGGTGCCGCGCGCCTCGACATTGTCCAGCCGGGGATCGGCGGCGGCGGCCTGCTCCAGCGATTCGGCGGTCTGGATCAGCGCCTCGGTGCCGTGGCTGGCCTGGTCCATCAGATACATGCTGAACCCCGACGAACTGCCAAGTCCGGGGATCGCGGGCGGTTGCAGGAAGGTGATCCGCCCGGCCCGGTTGTCGCGGAAACGGTCGTTGGCGCGGCTGGCCAGCGCCTGTGCGGACTGGTCCGTGCGGGGGCGGTCGTCGAAGTCGTGCAGCTTGATGAACATCGACCCGCGCGCCTGCGACGAGCCCGCGAAACTCCACCCCAGGGTGGCAAAGACCGATTCGACGGTGTCCTTTTCCTCGGTCAGCAGGTAATCCTCGATCTGTTGCATCACCGCCAGCGTCTGCTGCGAGGTGGTGCCCTCGGACAGGTTGATCTGGGCCTGGATGACGCCCTGGTCCTCGGTCGGGATGAAGGTCGAGGTCATGCGCCCGAACAGGTCCCACACCCCGAAGCTGATCGCGGCCAGCACCACCATGACGATGAAGGGCCTGCGCAGGATGCGCCGGACCGAGGCGCTGTAGCCCGCCGTCGCGCGGTCGAAACCGGCGTTGAACCAGCGGGCGGGCGCGAAGCGCGGCGGCCCGTGCGAGGCGCGCAGCATCGAGGCGCACATCGCCGGCGTCAGGATCAGCGCGACCGCCAGCGACAGCGCCATCGCGGTGATGATCGTCACGGAAAACTGGCGATAGACCACCCCGGTCGATCCCGGCATGAAGGCCATCGGCACGAAGACCGCCGACAGCACCAGCGCGATGCCGACCAGCGCGCCGGTGATCTGGGACATGCTGCGCTCGGTCGCCTCGACGGGGCCGAGCTTTTCCTCGGCCATCACCCGCTCGACGTTTTCGACGACGACGATGGCATCGTCGACCAGCAGGCCGATGGCCAGCACCATCGCGAACATGGTCAGTGTGTTGATCGAATAGCCAAGCACCGCCAGCACCCCGAAGGTGCCCAGAAGCACGACCGGCACCGCGATGATCGGGATCAGCGTCGCGCGCCAGCTTTGCAGGAAGACCAGGATGACCAGAAAGACCAGCACGATGGCCTCGATCAGCGTGTGATAGACCTTGTTGATCGACTTTTCCACGAAGGGGGCGGTGTCGTAGGCGACGCGGATCTCGACCCCCTGGGGCAGGGCGCCGGTCAGGTTGTCCAGCACCGCCCGCACGCCTTCCGCCGTATCGACCGCATTCGCGCCATTGGCCAGGCTGACGCGAAACCCCGAGGCGGTCATGCCGTTGAAGCGCGAATCGGCGCCGTAGCGTTCCTGCCCGATCTCGACCTCGGCCACGTCGCCAAGGCGGACGGTGGCGCCGTCGGTGCCGGTCTTCAGCAGGATGTTGGCGAATTCCTCGGCCGAACCCAACTGGCTTTGCGCGGTGATCGTGGCGGTGAACTGCTGGCCCGGCACCACCGGCTGGTCGCCCAGGCTGCCCACCGAAACCGTGGTGTTCTGCGCCGCCACCGCCGCGGTGATGTCGGCGGGCGTCAGTTGGAACTGCGCCAGCCGCAGCGGGTCCAGCCAGATCCGCATCGCATAGCCCGAGCCGAAGGCCGCGACCTCGCCCACGCCCTCGACGCGCTTGACGGGGCCTTCGATGACCTCTTCGATCAGGTTGCCAAGCTCGATCCGGCTATGGGCGTTCTGCGTGGACACCAGCGAGCCGACCAGCAGGATGGACGAACTTGACCGCGTGATGTTCACCCCCTGCGTCTGGACCGGGGTGGGCAGCCGCCCCTCGACCGAGCGGACCTTGGACTGCACCTCGTTCAGCGCATCGACCGGGCGCACGCTTTCGTCGAAGATCAGCGTCAGCGAGGCCCGCCCCTTCGATGAGGTCGAGGTCGTGTATAACAGCCCGTCCAGCCCGGTCAGCGAATCCTCGATCGGCGTGGTGACCGAGTTCTGGACCGCCACGGGCGTCGCGCCGGGATAGCTGGCGCTGACGCGGATCGTGGTGGGGGCGATGTCGGGATATTGCGACACCGGCAGCGTCAGGATGGAAAAACCGCCGGCCAGCATGGTCACGATGGCCAGGACCCAGGCAAAGACGGGGCGGTGGATGAAAAATCGCGCCATGATGTCAGTCCGCGCCCGCGCCGGGGACGTCGGCGGGCGCATCGTCGGCGGGCACGTCCTGCACCACGCCCTCGGCGTTGATCATGACGGGGACCGGCGCGATCCGGGCGCCGCTGCGCAGGTTTTCCAGCCCGTCGAGGATCACCTGCTCGCCCTCGGCGATGCCTTGCGTCACGATCCACGAATTGCGCCAGGTCCCGGTTTCGGTCAGCGTCACCTGCTGGGCCTGCCCGTCGCGGGCGACGAAGGCGGTCAGCGTGCCGTCCGCTGCGCGCCGCGTCGCGCGTTGCGGGATCAGCACGGCGCGGGTGGTGCCCAGTGTCATCTCGACACGCAGGAACTGGCCGGGCAGGATCATCTGGCGCGCATTGTCGAATTCCAGCCGGATCGGCACGGTTCCGGTGGTGGGCGAAACGGTGATGCCGGGGCTGACCAGCCGCCCGGTGTCGGGGTGCATCTCGCCCGTTTCCAGGATCAGCCGGGTATCAAGCTGGCCGTTGCCGGTCAGCGTGCCCGCCTGCACCCTTTCGCGGGTGCGCAGCAGGCGGGCGCTGGATTCGCTGACATCGACATAGATCGGGTCGAGTTGCGTGATGGTGGTCAGCGTCAGCGACTGGTTCGCCGTCACGATATCGCCGACCGAGACCGCCGGAACGTCGGGCACGCCCGCGATGGGGCTGACGATTTCCGTGCGGCGCAGGGATAGCTGGGCGGCGTCGCGGGCGGCCTCGGCGGCCTTCAGGTCGGCCTCGGCGCGGGTCAGCGCGACCTCGGCGTTCGAGCGTTCGACGGCGCTGACGCCCGAACCCTCCAGCCTGCGGTAACGCTCGACCGTGGCCTGTGCCGAGGTCAGGCTGGCTTCGGCGCCCGCAACGGCGGCCTCGGCGGCGGCAAGGGCGGCGGCAAGGGTTTCGGGGTCGAGGCGGAACAGCACCTCGCCTTCCTGCACCGGGCGGCCGGGTTCATAGACGATCTCGCGCACCTCGCCGCCGACCTGGGGGCGGATGCCGGTTTCCTGATAGGCGACGGCACGGCCGGGCAGGGTGACGATATAGGGCACGCTTTCCTCGGCCACGGTCATGACGCCGACCTCGCGCGGGCCTTGCGTGCCGCCGGGTCCCGTCTGGCCCCCCGTCTGGGCAGCGGCGGGCAATGCCATCGCGATCAACAGCGCGGCGGCCAGCCGCCAATCGGGGGTCTTCCCGCAAGCCATGCGTCGTCGTTCCTTGTCAGGGCAGGGTCTTTGTCGCGCAGCTTTGACGCAGTTGGGTAAACGGCAGGTAAACAGTGCGGGTCAATCCTGTCACGCTTTCGCGAGTCGGTGTGAAAAGCCCCCTGCCTCAGAAATCGACAGCGATGCCCTTGCGTTCGTAATCGCCGAAGCGGACCGGCTCGGGGCCGTCGCGTCCGCCAAGTTCGGTCGGCAGGTTCAGGGGGGCGGCCTTGCGGCGGCGTTCCTCGGCCTCGGCCAGGGCGCGCTGCGCTTCGGGCGGCAGATCCTTGCGGTCGGTCATGGCGAATTCCTCGGGCAGGGGCTAGATGAGGGACCAGTGTAAGGCAAGAGGCGGAACTTGGACAAGCGACACGGAAAACCCCCGCGCGTGGATGAGGTCAGGCTGGCCGCGCTGCGGATCTTGCAGGCGGTGGCCACGGGCGCGACCCTGGACGAGGCGGCGGCGGTGGCCGAGGCCCTGCCCCCCGCCGGTCGCGCAAGGGCGCGGCGGCTGGCGGCGGAAACGCTGCGCCGGGTCGGGCGGGCCGATGCCGCGCTGGCGCCCCTGCTGGCGCGGCGGCCCCGGCCTGACGTGATGTGGCTGCTGCGCCTTGCCACGGTCGAGATGCTGGCCCTGTCCGAGGCCCCGCATGGCGTCGTCAACGCCGCCGTGGGCCTTTCGCGCGCGCTTGGCCGCAAGGGCCAGGCGGCGGCGGGCATGGTCAATGCGGTCTTGCGGCGTGTGCCCGCGCTGGCCGACGAATGGGCGGCGCTGGAACCGCAGCGGATGCCCGAATGGCTGCGCGGCCCGGTCGTGGCGCAATGGTCCGAGGACGTGGCCCGCGCCATCGAGACCGCGCATGAGGCCGGTCCCCGGCTGGACCTGACCGCCCGGCCCGGCGCGGCGGCTCCGGGGCAGGGGCTGCCCAACGGGTCGTGGCGCCAGCCCGCGGGGGCGCAGGTGACGGCGCTGCCGGGCTACGACCGGGGCGAGTGGTGGGTGCAGGACGCGGCGGCCTCGATGGCGGTGCGGCTGCTGGACCCGCAAGCCGGGGAACGCATTGCCGATCTTTGCGCCGCGCCGGGGGGCAAGACGCTGCAACTGGCTGCCGCTGGGGCAGAGGTCACCGCCATCGACATCTCGGACACCCGCTTGCAGCGGGTGGCGCAGAACCTTGAACGCTGCGGCTTGCAGGCCGCGCTGGTTGCGGGCGATGCGCTGGAATGGCGCCCGGACACGGCCCTGGACGCGGTGCTGCTGGATGCGCCCTGTTCGGCCACCGGCACCATCCGCCGCCACCCCGAGCTGCCCCTGATCCGCGACGGGGCGGGCCTGGCCGATCTGGCGGCGTTGCAGGCGCGGCTGCTGGATCACGCGCTGGACCTGCTGCGCCCCGGCGGGCGGCTGGTCTTTGCCACCTGCTCGTTGCTGGCCGCCGAGGGCGAGGACCAGCTTGCCGCCGCCCTTGCCCGCCACCCCGGCCTGACCGTAGAGCACCCCGGCCTGCCGGGGGTTGCGCCGGAATGGATCACGCCGCAGGGCGGGCTGCGGTTGCGTCCCGACCATTGGCCCGAACTTGGGGGGATGGACGGCTTCTTCATCGCCTGCTTGCGAAAACCGGGCGGCGCGACCTAAGCTGAAGGCCGGTTTCGGCAGGGATGGGGCAGATGGGTGTTTCCGACGAATACCGGCCCGATTCGCGCTTGCCGCGCTGGCCGGAACCCAGGGCGATCGGCCAGCCCGGCCGCGGGCGGCGCATCCTTGAGGGCACGCTGACTCTTGCCGGGCAGCGCCTGACGGGCGATCCCTTCGCCTGTCCCGACCTTCCCCTGGACTGCCTGATCGAATTGCACGGCTTTGCCTGGCTGGACGATCTTGCCGCCGTCGCGGGCGGTGCCGCGCGCGACCTGGCGCGGCGCCGCGTCATGGGCTGGATCGCGGCCCATCCCGACCCCGTGCCCCGCACGGTCCAATGGCTGCCCGAGGTCGCCGCCTGCCGCCTGCTGCGCTGGCTGTTTCATGCCGGGCTGATCCTGCCCGGCAGCGGCAAGGACCACGAGCAGGCCCTGCTTGCGTCCATGCACCGGCACCTGGGCTGGATCTCGGACGGGTGGTCCACCTCGCCCGACGGGCTGGCGCGGATCCTGTCGCTGAGCGCGCTTTTCATCGGCGCCGCCCATCTGCAAGGGGGCGAACTGGCCCGCCTGGCCCTGCTGACGCTGGCCGAGGAATCCGAGGCGATGGGGCTGGACGTGCTGACCGCGCCGCGATCCCCCGAGGGCGCGCTGGAGGCGCTGTCCTGCCTGACATGGGCCGCCGAGACCGCGACCGCCACCGGGTCCGAGCCGCCCCCGGCCTTGCAGAAGGTGCGCGGCGATCTGGCCGGGCTGCTGCGCGGGCTGCGCCATGCGGATGGCGGGTTGCCGCAGTTCCACGGCAGCGGGCGGGGCGATCCGGGGCGGCTGGATCATGCGCTGGCCGCAGCCCCCGGCCCTGCGGCGACGCCGCCGGGCCAGCCGCTGGGCTATGCCCGGATGGCGCGGGGACGCACGACGCTGGTGCTGGACGCGGCCCCGCCCCCGGCCATCGCGGCGGACCGCGCCCATGCCTCGGCGCTGGGGATCGAGCTGGTGGTGGCCCGCCAGCCGCTGGTGGTCGGCACCGGGTCCGGCGCGCGGATCGGCCCGCCGTGGTCCGAGGCCAGCCGGCGCACCCATTGCCACTCCACGCTGTCGCTGGCGGGGCTGTCGTCCTCGCATTTCCGGCCCGGTGCGAAATGGCCCGAACCCCTGGCCCCCGACCTGCTGGACGGCGGCGCGCGAAACGTCTGGGCGGGCGATTACGACGATGCGGGGGACCTGATCTCGACCGATTGCGGGCGCGCCCATTCGCCGGACCCCGCCCATCTGCTGGCCGCCCATGACGGCTGGCAGCAAAGCCACGGGCTGACCCATCTGCGCGAATTGTGGCTGGCCCCCGGCGGCCACATGCTGAGGGGCGAGGATTCGCTGGCCGCGCTGGACCCCGCCGCGCGGGCGCGGCTGGCCGGGCTGATCGGGGAAGAGGGCTGGGCGACCGGCATCGGCTTCGACATCCGCTTTCACCTGCACCCCCAGGTCGTGCCGCAGATGCAGGGCGACGGGCTGCGGCTGGCCCTGCCGGGGGGCGACTGGCTGTTTGGCCATGACGGGACCTGGGGAATGCGGCTGGAACCCTCGGCCTGGCTGGATCCTGCGCAGGGGGTGGCCGTGCCCTCGCGCCAGATCGTGCTGAGCGGGCTGCTGACGGATCATGCGGTTCAGATCGGCTGGACCTTCGCGCGGGCAGAGGGTAGTTGAGCGGCCAGCAAAGAACCGGGGGCCTTGCCATGAGTGACCGCATTCCAATGCGCCGCGCGCTGATTTCCGTATCCGACAAGACCGGGCTGATCGAATTCGCCCGCGACCTGTCCGCGCGGGGGATCGAGATCCTCTCGACCGGCGGCACCGCCAAGGCCCTGCGCGAGGCCGGGCTGACGGTCGTGGACGTGGCCGATGTGACGGGTTTCCCCGAGATGATGGACGGCCGCGTCAAGACGCTACACCCCGCCGTTCACGGCGGGTTGCTGGCCCTGCGCGACAGCGACGAACACATGGCCGCCGCCGAAAGCCACGGCATCGGGATGATCGACCTGCTGGTGGTCAACCTCTACCCGTTCGAGGAAACCGTGGCGGCGGGCGGCGACTATGCGGCTTGCGTCGAGAATATCGACATCGGCGGCCCGGCGATGATTCGCGCGGCCTCGAAGAACCACGCCTTTGTCACCGTGATCACGGATGTTCAGGATTACGCGGCGCTGCTGGCCGAGTTGAACGCCAACGACGATGCGACGACGCTGGGTTTCCGCCAGCGGCAGGCGCAGATCGCCTATGCGCGCACGGCGGCCTATGACGCGGCGGTCTCGGGCTGGATGGCGGGGGCCATCGGGCAGGAAACGCCCCGCCGCCGCGCCTTCGCGGGCACGCTGGCGCAGGGGCTGCGCTATGGCGAGAACCCGCATCAGGCGGCGGCCTTCTACACCGACGGCACGAGCCGTCCCGGCGTCGCCACGGCGAAGCAATGGCAGGGCAAGGAACTGTCCTACAACAATATCAACGACACCGACGCGGCATTCGAGCTGGTGGCCGAGTTCGACCCCGCCCAAGGCCCCGCCGTCGCGATCATCAAGCACGCCAACCCCTGCGGCGTGGCGCAGGGCGACAGCGCGGCGGATGCCTACCGGCGGGCCTTCGACTGCGACCGGACCTCGGCCTTCGGGGGAATCATCGCGCTGAACACGGAACTGGACGGCGACACCGCCCGCGCCATCACCGAGATCTTCACCGAGGTCGTCATCGCCCCTTCGGCCAGCGACGAGGCGCGCGAGATCTTCGCCGCCAAGAAGAACCTGCGCCTGCTGACCACCGGCGGGCTGCCCGATCCCAAGGCGGGCGGCGACGTATTCCGCCAGGTCGCGGGCGGCTTTCTGGTGCAGACCCGCGACAACGGCGTGATCCTGCCCGCCGATCTGAAGGTGGTGACGCAGCGCCAGCCCTCGGACGGCGAACTGGCCGACCTGCTGTTTGCATGGACCGTCGCGAAACATGTGAAATCGAACGCCATCGTCTATGCCAGGGACCTGGCCACCGTCGGCATCGGCGCGGGCCAGATGAGCCGGATCGATTCCACCCGCATCGGCCAGCGCAAGTCGCAGGACATGGCCGAGGCGCTGGGTCTGGCGCAGGCGCCCACCGATGGCGCGGTGGTGGCCTCGGACGCCTTCTTCCCCTTTGCCGACGGGGTCGAGGCGCTGGCGGCGGCGGGGGCGAAGGCGGTGATCCAGCCCGGCGGCTCCATGCGCGACGCCGAGGTGATCGCGGCCGCCGACCGCCTTGGTCTTGCCATGGTCTTTACCGGCCAGCGCCACTTCAGGCATTGACGGCACCATGACCGGCGACACCCCGCAAGACCAGCCTGCCCCCGAGGCCCTCAGGGCCGCGCCCGCAAGGCGCGCGCCCCCGGCACCGCGCAAGCGCAGGCCACGCAAGCCGCCCCCACCCGGCATGCGGCTGATGGTCATGGTCGCGGCGGCGATCCTGCTGCTGGACCAGGCACTGAAATATGTCGTCATCCATGTGCTGAACCTGGACCGCGTGCGGGCCATCGACCTGATCGACCCCTGGCTGAACCTGCGCATGGCATGGAACCAGGGGATCAACTTCGGGCTGATGTCCAGCGACACCGACCTGATGCGATGGGTGCTGATCGGCATCGCGCTGGTGATCTGCCTGTGGGTGGTGCTGTGGCTGCGCAATGCGCGGCGGACGCGGCTGCTGCTGGTCTCGGCGGGGTTGCTGGTGGGGGGCGCGTTGGGCAATGTCATCGACCGCGCGATCTATGGCGCGGTGGCGGATTTCCTGAACATGTCGCTGCCGAACTGGCGCAATCCCTACAGCTTCAACGTCGCCGATATCGCGATCTTCGCGGGTGCCATCGGGCTGTTCCTGCACCCGCCCGAGAAACCGGCCAAGGGCAAAAAGCGCAAGCCCGCCCCGCGCAAGCCGCGCGAAAAGCCGCCCGTGCCGGTGGCGGACGACAAGACCCGTGACGCCGGGCAGAAATGACGCTAGAAGGGCGCAAACGGGCGAAGGGGACCTTGAAGATGCGGATGCGGGCAACTCTGCTGGTGATGACCATGCTGACGGTCGCGGCCTGTAGCTCGGACCCCCGGCTGATGAATATCAGCGCCGGGCAGAACTCGCCGGACGAATTCGCCATCGTGCCGACGCGCCCCTTGCAGATGCCGCCCGACCTGAACGTGCTGCCCGCGCCGACGCCGGGCGGGGCCAATATCACCGATCCCACGCCCCATGCCGACGCCATCGCGGCGCTTGGCGGCAATCCCGGCCACCTGGCGCAGCGCGGCGTGGGCGCGGCGGACGGCGCGCTGCTGGCGCATACGGGCCGCTTTGGCCGCGATCCCGCGATTCGCCAGGTCACCGCGCAAGAGGACGTCGCATGGCGCAGCCGCCATTCGCGCCGCGCGCTTGAGATCCTGGCCCGCACCAATGTCTATTACCGCGCCTACGAACCCATGACGCTGGATAGCTGGGCCGAGCATGAGCGGTGGCGCCCGACCGGGGTGCAATTGCCTGCGGCGCCTCCGCGCGGCTATGGCATAGACGGGACGGTGCCGGTCCGCCGCGCGCCGGTGGAAACGCGGATGCCCGACTAGGGACAGCCGCGTCATCACGCTTTCCTGAATCGGGCGGGGTTGCCCTGCCCGCGCCGCCGGGCCAATTTCGCATCGCCCGACCCCAACCCGGAGCCTGCCCCTCATGCGTCACGCCCTTGCCGCGCTTGTGCTGTCCGCAGCCCCCGCCCTTGCCGACATGCCCCCCGGCATCACCCATTTCACCTTGCCCAACGGTCTGGAAACCGTCGTGATCGAGGATGACCGCGCCCCGGTCGTGGTGCAGATGCTGTGGTACAAGATCGGCTCGGCGGACGAACGGCCCGGCAAGTCGGGCATCGCCCATTATCTGGAACACCTGATGTTCAAGGGCACCGACAAGCTGGAAGCGGGCGAATTCTCGCGCACGGTGACGGCGAACGGGGGCATGGACAACGCCTTTACCAGCTACGACTACACCACCTATTTCCAGCGCATCGCCAGCGACCGCCTGCCCCTGATCGTCGAGATGGAGGCCGACCGGATGGCCAACCTGCGCATCGGCGAAAACGACTGGCAGGCCGAACGCCAGGTCGTGCTGGAAGAACGCGCGCAGCGCACCGACAGCGACCCCGCCGCGCTTTTCGCCGAGGAACGCAATGCGGTGCAGTTCTACAACCATCCCTATGGCCGCCCCGTGATCGGCTGGCCGCAGGAAATGGCGGCCCTGACGCGCGAGGATGCCATCGAATGGTATGACCGCCATTACGCCCCGAACGAGGCCGTGCTGATCATCGCCGGCGACGTCGCCCCAGACGAGGTGCGCGAACTGGTCACGCAGCATTACGGCCCCGTCCCGCCCAAGGAAGGCGCCGCCCGCGCGCCCCGCCCGCAGGAACCCCAGCAGCTTTCCCCCCGGCGGATGGAGCGCAGCGACCCGCGCGTGCCGCAGCCCTCGCTTCGCCGCTCGATCCTCGCGCCGCAGCGCAAGGCGGGCGATCAGGCGCGCGCGGCGGAACTGACGCTGCTGGCGGCGCTGCTTGGCGGGTCGTCCCAGACCTCGGTCCTGGCGCGCGACCTGGTGCAAGGGGGCAAGGCGCTTTATGTCAGCGCGGGTTACGGCGGGCTGTCCGTCGATCCGACGACCTTCAACCTGGCGCTGGTGCCCGCCCCCGGCGTGTCCACCACGGATGCCGAGGCCGCGCTGGACCGGGCGCTGGCCGATTTCCTGCGCGACGGTCCCGACCCCGCGCAGCTTGAGCGGGTCAAGACGCAGATCCGCGCCTCGGAAATCTACAAGCAGGATTCGGCGCATGGCCGGGCCTATGAATACGGCATGGGGCTGGCGACCGGCCTGACGATCGAGGATGTCCACGACTGGCCGCAGATCCTGGACGCCGTGACGGCTGACGACATCCACGCCGCCGCGCAGGACATCCTGACCAGCCCGGCCAGCGTGACCGGCTGGCTGCTGCCCGCGCAGGCCGATGACGCGCCCCCGGCCGATCAACCCGCACTGGAGGTTGCAGAATGATCCCCCGCATCTTGCCTGCCCTGATTTTCGCCAGCCTTGCCGCGCTGCCCGCCCGCGCGGTCGAGATCGAGCAGATCACCTCGCCCGGCGGGATCGACGCCTGGTTGGTGCAGGACGACACGATTCCCTTCGTCTCGGTCACGATGATGTTTCGCGGCGGGGCCAGCCTTGATGCGCCTGAAACCCGCGGCGCGGTGAACCTGATGACCGCGCTGCTTGAGGAAGGCGCGGGCGATCTGGATTTCACCGGCTTTGCCGAGGCGACCGAGGCGCTTGGCACCGATATCGGCTTCAGCGTGGGTGACGACGCGCTGGTCGTGTCCTTCCGCGCGCTGAGCGAAAACCGCGACGAGGCCGCCGATCTGCTGCGCCTCGCGCTGGTTCAGCCGCGTTTCGACCCCGACCGGGTGGAACTGGTCCGCGCGCAGGTCCAGACCGTGATCCGGGCCGAGGACACCGACCCCTCCGCCATCGCCGCGAAGGAGATGGCGCGGCAGGCATGGGGCGAGCATCCCTATGCGAGTTCGATCAACGGCACGCTGGAAACGGTGGGCGCGCTGACCCGCGACGACCTCTTGGCCGCCAAGGACCGCGTGCTGGCGCGCGACCGCGTCGTCGTTGCGGCGGCGGGCGACATCGGTGCCGAGGCGCTTGGTGCGATGCTGGACCATGTCCTGGGCGATCTGCCCGCGACGGGCACGGCGCCCCTGCCCGAACCGGCCAAGCTTGGGCTGACGGGCGGCGTCACGGTCATCGACTGGGACAGCCCGCAGACCGTCGTCGCCTTTGCCGGGCCGGGCCTGCCGATGGAGGATCCCGACTATTTCGCCGCCTTCGTGGCCAATCACGTCCTTGGCGGCGGCGGCTTTTCCGCCCGGCTGATGGATGAGATCCGCGACAAGCGCGGGCTGACCTATGGGGTGTGGTCGCAGGTCTCGAACCAGCTCTACGGCGACACCTGGGGCGGCGGCATGGCCAGCGGGAACGAGCGCGTGGCCGAGGCCGTCGAACTGGTTCGCCAGGAATGGGACCGGATGGCCGAAAACGGTGTGACCCGGCAGGAACTGGACGATGCCAAGACCTATCTGACCGGCGAATATCCCTTGCGCTTCAACGGCAACGGGCGGATCGCGAATATCCTTGCCGGGATGCAGTTGATCGGCCTGCCCGCCGATTACGTCGATACCCGCAACGACCGTGTGCAGGCGGTGACGCAGGAAGACGTCCAGCGCGTCGCCGCGCGGCTGCTGGATTCGGGGGCCTTGCGATTCGTGCTGGTCGGGCGCCCGCAGGGGATCGAGGTCGACCAGTAACGGCGACCGCCCGCGACGTGCGGGCGGTCCGTTCATGTCAGGGCGTGTTGACGCGCACCGCGCCGCTGCCGCCTGCCGCCGCGCCCGCGACGGCGCCCACGGGTCCGGCGACGACCGCCCCCGTTGCCGCGCCGGTGGTCGCGCGGGTGGCTGCATTCGGGCCGCAGGCGGCCAGCGCCAGCGTCATCCCACAAAAAACCAGGGCAATGATTTTCCGCATATCCTTGTCTCGCATCCTTTTCATAACCTGAAGAAACAAGCGCCGAACCCCGCCCAGGGTTTCGCCGATGCGCCAAATTTCCTTTCCCCGCCGCGCAACCCTGCTATATCTGGGGGCGTGAGCAGCCAGGACACCAATATCCGCCCCGTCATCCGGCAACTGGATGAAACCGTCGCGAACCGTATCGCGGCGGGCGAGGTGGTCGAACGCCCCGCCTCGGCGGTCAAGGAACTGGTCGAGAATGCGCTGGACGCGGGCGCCTCGCGCATCCGGGTGACGATCTCGCAGGGGGGAAAATCGCTGATCCGGGTCGAGGACGACGGCTGCGGCATGGCCGCGCAGGACCTGCCGCTGGCGCTGTCGCGGCATGCCACCTCGAAGATCGACGGCAGCGACCTCTTGGACATCCGCAGCTTCGGCTTTCGCGGCGAGGCGCTGCCCAGCCTTGGCGCGGTGGGCCGCCTGACCATCACCAGCCGCGCCGAGGGGGCCGGGGCCGCGCAGATCCGCATCGCGGGCGGCAAGCTGGAACCGCCGCGCCCCGCCGCCGGCAATCGCGGCACCGTGGTCGAGTTGCGCGACCTGTTCTTTGCCACCCCCGCGCGGCTCAAATTCCTGCGCAGCGACCGCGCCGAGACGCAGGCCATCGTCGAGGTCATCCGCCGCCTTGCGATGGCCGAACCCTACGTCAGCTTCCTGCTGGCGGACGAACCCGAGGACCGCATCCTGTTCCGCGCCGATGCCGAACAGGGCGAATTGTTCGACGCCCTGCAAACCCGCCTGTCACGGGTCATGGGGCGCGAGTTCATCGAAAACGCCATTCCCATCGACGCCGAGCGGGACGGGATCACCCTGACCGGCTTTGCCGCGCTGCCCACCTATTCGCGCGGCGCGGCGGTGGCGCAGCACCTTTACGTCAACGGCCGCCCGGTCCGCGACAAGCTGCTGACCGGCGCGCTGCGGGCGGGCTATATGGACGTGCTGGCGGGCGGGCGGCATCCGGCGGCGGTGCTGTTCGTCACCTGCGACCCCCATCAGGTCGATGTGAACGTCCACCCCGCCAAGGCCGAGGTCCGCTTTCGCACGCCCGAGATCGCGCGCGGGCTGGTCGTCGGCGCGCTGCGCCATGCGCTGGCGGGGGCGGGGCATCGCGCCTCGTCCACAGTGGGGACGGCTGCGCTGGCGGCGATGCGGTCTGAGCCCGCCGCCCCGACGCCCCGGCCCGCCTATCAGGCGGATTACGGCAATCGCGCATGGGCCGCGCGGCCCTCGGCTCAGGCGGTCGGGGCGGCGCTGGCCTTTCAGTCCCCAGCCTTTCAGGCCCCCGGTTTTGCCGAGGCGCCAAGCGGGCGGGTCGAACCCGAATTGCCCGCGCCCGAGGACGCCCCCCTGGGTGCCGCCCGCGCGCAACTGCATGAAAACTGGATCGTGGCGCAGACCGCGCGCGGCATCGTCATCGTCGATCAGCATGCCGCCCATGAACGGCTGGTCTATGAACGGCTGAAGGCGCAGGCCGAGGCCAACGGTATCGCCAGCCAGGCCCTGCTGATCCCCGAGATCGTCGAACTGTCGCAGCCCGACGCCGAGCGCATCCTGTCCATCGCCCCCCAGCTAGAGGCGCTCGGGCTGGTGGTCGAGGCTTTCGGCGGCAGCGCCGTCGCCGTGCGCGAGGTGCCCGCGCTGATCCGCAAGCTGGATGCCACGGCGCTGATTCGCGATATCCTGGACGACCTGACCGATCAGGGCGCTTCGGACCGCTTGCAGGCACGGGTGGATGCGGTGCTGTCCTCGATGGCCTGCCACGGCTCGGTCCGCTCGGGCCGCAGGATGAGCGCCGAGGAAATGAACGCCCTTCTGCGCGAGATCGAGCGGACCCCGCGTTCCGGCCAATGCAACCACGGCCGCCCGACATGGATCGAGCTGAAGCTGTCCGATATCGAAAACCTGTTCGGGCGCTGATCGCGGTTGACGCGGGCACGATTTCCCCCGATCCTTGGCCGCAGGAGTTTCAACATGATCGACATCACACCCGACAAGGTTGCGCAAGTCATTGTTCTTGCGCGCGAATATCAAAGCGGTATCGACGCTTGGGCGCATCAGGGCAGCCGCCGCAAGCAGCACGGCAACCGGACCGAGCTGCATGATTTCATCGAGGCGATGGATGACGACGAAAAGGCCTCGCTCGTGGCGGTGATGTGGATCGGGCGCGACACCTTCGACGCCAGCGAAATCGCCGAGGCGATCGCGACTGCCCGCAGCCAGAGCCATACGCCGACCGAGGATTACCTGATGGCCGACCCGCAACTGGCCGATTACCTCGAAGCGGGGCTTGAGGCGCTTGGCATCTCGCCCGAGGATGAGACCGAGGCGATCCAGCGCCCCGTCTGAGACCCGCCCGGCAGACAGGCCGCGATCAGGGCGGCGTGGAAACCCGGCCCCGCCGAACGGGACCGGGCATCCCTCATTGCCGGGTCAGGCGGACAAGCTGGCCGCTGTCCTCGACCAGAAGATAGATCGAGCCGTCGCCGGCGACCTCGACATCGCGGACGCGGCCGATGCCCTGCGCCAGGTGCTGCTCGCCCGTGACCATGCCGTCTTCCAGCACCAGACGGACCAGCGCACTCGCCTGCAACCCGCCGATCAGGATATCGCCCTGCATTTCGGGAAACATCTCGCCGTCGTAAAAGGCCATGCCGCTGGGTGCGATCACGGGGTCCCAGTAATAGACCGGCTGTTCCATCCCGTCCTGCGCGGTCTGGCCCTCGCCCACCGGGCCGCCCCGGTATTCCTCGCCATAGGTGATGACGGGCCAGCCGTAGTTCTTGCCCGCTTCGGGCCGGTTCAATTCGTCGCCCCCCTTCGGGCCGTGCTCGACCGTCCAAAGCTGGCCGGTGGCGGGGTCGAGGGCCGCCGATTGCAGGTTGCGGTGGCCGTAGGACCAGATCTCGGGCAGGGCCTCGGCCTCGCCGAAATCGGGGCCGTTGGCGGCTGGCGCGCCGGTTTGCGGGTCGATCCGCAGCACCTTGCCGAAATGGGTCGTCAGGTCCTGCGACAATTCGCGCGGCTCGGGGTCCGAGCGTTCGCCGGTCGTCACGAACAGCATCCCGTCCTGATCGAAGACCAGCCGCGAGCCGAAATGCTTGTCCGAGGCCCATGCGGGTTGCTGCTGGAAGATCACGCGCACATCGTCCAGCGCCGTGCCCTCGGCGTTCAGCGTGCCGGTGGCGACGGCGGTGGCATTGGTGCCGTCGCCGCGCGGTTCGGCATAGCTGAGCCAGATCTGGCGGGTTTCCTCGAAGTCGGGGGCGATGGCCACGTCCAGCAGGCCGCCCTGGCCGCGCGCATCGACCTCGGGGATGCCCTCGATGGGGTCCGAGACGTGGCCATCGGTGCCGACAAGCCGCAGGTTGCCGGACTTCTCGGTCACCAGCAGCCAGCCGTCGGGCAGTTCGGCCATGCCCCAGGGCGAATCCAGCGCGTCGGTGACGACGGCCTGCGCGACCTCGAACTGGGGCGCGATCTCGGGCGCGCGGGTCTGCTGCTCGAATGCGGGTTGCTGATCGGGCGCATTGGGTGGCTGGCTGTTGAGCTGCGCCGAGGCGCAACTGGCCGCGAATATCGCCGCGAGGGTGATCGGGCTGGCGTATTTCATCCCATGTCCTTTCCGTCCGAAATCAATACGCAACGGAAACGGGCAGGCCGCACCGGGGGTTCCCTGCCGCGGTCAGGGAAAGGCGGTTCTGCCTGCCGGACCGGGCCGCCGTGCGCCCAGGAAGGGACCTTCCCCCTGCGCCTCGATGCGGGTGATGGCGTCGCGGATCGGCTCGACGGTGACGGCCATGACATTGGCGGTCGCGTGGACCATCTGCCGGTCGTCCAGCGCCATCGCGACATGGCCGGGCCAGAAAAGCAGGTCGCCGCGCCGGATTTCCGTGACTGCCGGGAACGCCTTTTCCTGCATGTCGCTGTCGCCGGGGCAGGCGATGGCGCAAGCCGCCAGCGCGCCCTGCGCCAGACCCGAGCAATCGATTCCCCGGCGGCTGTTGCCACCCCACAGATAGGGCGTGCCCAGCAGCGACAGCGCGACGGCGGCGGGGTCGGTCGCGGGTTCGGCGCCAAGATGCATCATCGGGACCCAGCCCCCGCTGCCAAGGCGCGCAAATCGCCCCTGCGTCCCGATGACCGAGACGCGCGCGCCAAGCGAAAGCCCCGCCGTCTCGGGCAGTTTCAGGTCGGGACCGGGATAGACATGGGTGGCGGGGGCGGTGACGCGGTGGGTGATCTGCGCCACGTCCTCGGCCAGCGTATCGTCGCGCAGCCAGCCGCAATAGCCGTCCAGCGCGGCCTGGACAAAGCTGAACCCGTCGCGGTTGTCGATCACCGTCACATCGGCGCCGAAATTCACCTGCCGGTCGCGCTTGCCGCCCGGTTCGCGCAGCAGATCGGCCAGCGGAACCGCCAGCCGCGCGGGCCGCCCGGCGGTATAGGCGGGGCGGTCCAGCCGCCCGCGCAGGCTGTCCAGCGCGATGCGCTCGGTGGCCGGGGTCAGGCGGGGGTCGGTCATTTCAGCACCTCGGGCAGGGTGTTCAGGACGGCGCGCATCGCCTGCCCGGTGCCCCCCTTCGGCCTGCCGGGCGCGGCAGAGGGTTGCCAGCCGTAGATGTCGAAATGGACGTAATGCCCTGCCTGCCCGACGAAGCGGCGCAAGAACAGCGCCGCCGTCACCGAACCCGCGAAACCGCCGCCGGGGGCGTTGTCCAGGTCGGCGGTGGCGGGTTCGATCATCTGCTCGTAAGGGTCCCACAGGGGCAGGCGCCAGACCGGGTCGGCGCTGGTCAGCCCGACGCGCTGGATCGTCGCGGCCAGATCGTCGTCGTCGCAGTAGAAGGGCGGCAGATCCGGCCCCAGCGCCACCCGCGCCGCGCCGGTCAGCGTCGCCATCGAGACCAGCAGGTCGGGCGATTCCTCATCCGCCCATGCCAGCGCATCGGCAAGGATCAGGCGGCCCTCGGCGTCGGTGTTGTTGACCTCGACCGTCAGGCCCTTGCGGCTGCGCAGGATGTCGCCGGGACGGAAGGCATTGGCGGATATGGCGTTTTCCACGACCGGCAGGATCACTCGCAAGGACATGTCGCGGGTGCGGCCAAGGCGGCACAGCATCTCGGCCAGGCCCAGGACGCTGGCCGCCCCGCCCATGTCCTTCTTCATCAGCGCCATCGACGACGGGGGCTTGATGTCCAGCCCGCCGGTGTCGAAGCACACCCCCTTGCCCACCAGCGTCACGCGCGGCCCCTTGCCCGCAAAGCGCAGGTCGATCAGCCGGGGCGCCTGTGCCGCCGCCCGGCCCACCGCGTGGATCATCGGGAAGCCCTGCGCCAGCAGGTCGTCGCCGGTGACGACCGCGATTTCGGCGCCGTGGCGGGCGGCCAGCGCGCGTGCGGCTGCCTCGAGATCGTCCGGCCCCATGTCCGAGGCGGGCGTGTTGATCAGGTCGCGCGCCAGATATTCACCCCAGGCAAGGGCCAGCACATGATCGGCGTCCACGCCCTGGGGGCAGACCAGCCGGGCGCGGGCGGCCTCGGCCTGCTTGTAGCGGTCGAAGCGGTATTCGGCCAGCAGCCAGCCAAGCGCGCCCAGCGTCAGGTCCAGCCCCCGCGTGTCGCCCTGCAAGCGCCAGTTGCCTTCGGGCAGCGTTTCCGCCGCGCGGGCCAGCGCATGGCGGATGCGTGGCGCGCGGCCCTTGGCGGGGGGCTTGCCCAATCCGTAAAGCGCCCCCGCCAGCCGCCCGTCGGGGCCGGGCAGCGGGCAGACCTGGCCCGCGCGGGCGGCAAAGCCGTTGTCCCCGGCCCAGGCGATGGCGCCATCCGGCAGGTCGCCGGGCCAGAGCGGGCCGTCCTCGCCCGGTCTGACCAGCCAGAGCGGCAGGCTGTCCTGATCGGGTGGGGCGAATTCCGGTTGCATCTTCAACACCTGTCCTGACTGTCCGGCGCAGCCTATCGCGCCTGCGGGCGACCGCAACCCCCGGCCTCAGGGGGGATCGGTCCCGTCCCAGATTTCCGTCAGCGAGCGGTTGCCGATCCGTTCCAGCCGCGCCAACACCGCCTGCAACGCCAGGCGGTCGCCCCGTTCGGCGCATTGGCCGGCATCGACGGCGACGGCGGCCAGCGTCACCAGCCCCACCTGCCAGGCCAGCCGCGACAGCCGGTCGGCATGGGCCGCGACCCGCGCGCAATCGTCCGCCGCCGCCGCGTGCAGCGTTTCGCGCAGGCCGATGGCCAGTTGTTCCAGCGCCGCGCCGATCAGTTCATGCGCGGCGCGGCGGCCCAGTTCCGCCACGATTTCGTCCAGCCGGCGCTGGTCGATCCTTACATCTTCATCCACGGACAAGACCGCGACCTTGAGCATGGGGCACCCGCCATGATTGCTTGCAACACGGCCTTGGGTGACATGATTGCGTCAAGAATTCGTTATGATGCGCGGAATAAACCTCTCGAACTTTATGCATTTCGGGGCTATCCAAGGCGCAAATCAGATGAGTCCCGATGATGTCGATCCGCCCATTGCCCCAATATCTCGTCCAGCGTTATCACGGATGGAAAGCCACGACCTACAGCGAAAATCGCGCGTGGTTCCGGCGACTTGAGGAAGGCGGGCAGCGTCCGCGCGCCATGGTCATCGCCTGCTGCGACGCGCGCGTCCACGTCACCACCATCTTCGGCGCCGAATCGGATGAGTTCTTCATCCACCGCAATATCGCCAACCTCGTCCCGCCCTATGCGCCCGACGGGGAACAGCATGGGAC
Organism: uncultured Paracoccus sp.; assembly: GCF_945915435.1. GTDB lineage: Bacteria > Pseudomonadota > Alphaproteobacteria > Rhodobacterales > Rhodobacteraceae > Paracoccus. Next base: position 49,733 of record NZ_CAMEFG010000018.1, read on the forward strand.
CTCGGCGGCGGTGGAATATGCGGTCAAGACGCTGAAGGTGCCGCACCTGCTGGTGGTGGGCCATTCGAATTGCGGGGGCGTGCGCGGCTGTCATGCGATGTGTTCGGGCAGCGCGCCCGACCTTGAGGAAAAGACCAGCTTCGTCGGCCGCTGGATGGACATCCTGCGCCCCGGCTATGAACGCGTGACCGACCTGCCCGCCGAGGACCAGATTTCCGCGCTGGAACGCGAGGCGGTGCTGATCTCGCTGGAAAACCTGATGACCTTCCCCTTCGTGCGCGAGGCGGTCGAGGCCGAGGAACTGTCCCTTCACGGCGTCATCCACCTGATCGGCGAGGGCGGGTTGCTGCATTACGACGCTGAAAAGGGCGAATTCGTCCTGGTCTGATCCGCCGCCTGCCCGATCAGCCCGGCAAGGCCCCGCCTGGTGCGCGGGCTGGCCAGCGCGCCCGACAGCGACAGGATGCCGGGGTTGACGATCTCGGCCACCGTGGCGGGGTCCAGGTCGATGGGCTGGGGCGGGATGCGCCGCGTCGCCATCCATTCCGCGACGCCCTGCCAGACCTTGGCGCGGGCGGCGGTGCGGGCGGGGCTGAGATAGCCGCTGGCCTCGGATTGCGTCAGGGAATCGGCGGTTTCGATCTTGGTCAGCAAGGGTTCCTCGATGATCCAGACAAGCTGGCCGGACAGGACGATGCGGTTGCGGAATTCCCGGTCCTCCTCGATCGAATCGGCATAGCCGCCAAGCTGGGCGAAGATGCGCGGGTGAAACAGGCCCGAGTTGACATGCAGCCAGTCCCCCGGCACCCGGTCGCCCATCTGGACGTTGGGAAAGACGTCGTCGACGATCGAGATATCGCGCCGGATCGTCACCTGCCGCCCGTCGGGCAGGATCAGGTCGTGATGGGCAAAGACCGCGCCCAGTTCCATCCGTGCCGTTGCGGGCCGGTCCAGGATGTTCCAGTTCAGGCAGGGATCGGGCCGCAGCCCGGTCCGGCCAAGCGCGCGCGCCTGGCGCAGCAGCTTGTCGGGATGGGGCCGGTCGTCGGAATCGTGGAAGGTGACGGCCCGCGTCCCCGCCAGCATGATGCCCATGTTCTTGGCCGGTCCGGTGCCGGTATTCTTCGCCAGCCGGATCAGCGCCAGTTGCGGATGGCCCGCGAATTCCCCCATCGCCTGCCATGTCCCGTCGGCCGAGCCGTCATCCACCGCGATCACGATGCAATCGGGGTGCGACTGTTCCAGCGCGGCGCGGATCGCCTTGCCGATCAGGTTGCGCCGGTTCAGCACGGGGATCACGATGGCGGCGGGCAGGTCATGGCTCATGTCGTTTCGGCACCTTTCCCGCCCTCTTTACCGCACGAGGTCTTAAGAAAAGGTAAACCCGTCAGAACATCTGCGTCGCCGCCACCGCCGCCTGCCAGCGGGCATAGCGGCGCTGGCGTTCCTCACCCTCCATCGCGGGCTGGAAACGGCGGTCGAGTTGCCACGAGCGCGCGTATTCCTGCGGACCCGGCAGCAGGCCCGCGCGATAACCGGCCAGCCAGGCGGCGCCCTGCGCGGTCGTCTCGACATTGCGGGGGCGGTCGACGGGGGCGCCCAGCATGTCGGCCAGGAACTGCATGGTCGCGTCCGACGCGCTCATCCCGCCATCGACGCGCAGGATGGTATCGGCGGCGCCGGGCCAGTCGCTTTGCATCGCCTGCCACAGGTCGCGCGTCTGGAAACCCACGCTTTCCAGCGCCGCGCGGGCGAACTCTGCCGGGCCGGTGTTGCGCGTGATCCCGAAGACCGCACCGCGCGCCGAGGCGTTCCAGTAGGGCGCGCCAAGCCCGGTAAAGGCGGGAACCATGACGATATCCTGCCCGGCATCGGCGCGGGCGGCCAGGTCCTGCGTCTGCGCGGCCTCGCGGATCAGGCCAAGCCCGTCGCGCAGCCATTGCACCACCGCGCCGGCGATGAAGATGCTGCCTTCAAGCGCATAGGTGGGCTGGCCGTCCAACTGGTAGGCGATGGTGGTCAGCAGGCGGTTGGCGCTGCGCACGCGCTGGCCGCCGGTGTTGAGCAGCGCAAAGCAGCCGGTGCCATAGGTCGATTTCATCATGCCGGGCGAAAAGCACGCCTGCCCGACCGTCGCCGCCTGCTGGTCGCCCGCGACGCCGCGAATCGGGATCTCGGCCCCGAACAGGTCGGGACGAGTCGTGCCGAAGTCGCTGGCGCTGTCGTGGACCTGCGGCAGCATGGACATCGGCACGCCGAACAGGTCGCACAGATCCGCGCTCCATTCCCCCTTGCCGATGTCGTAAAGCATGGTGCGCGCGGCATTGGTCGCGTCGGTGACATGGGCCTTGCCGCCGGTCAGGTTCCAGATCAGCCAGCTATCGACGGTGCCGAAGGCCAGCTCGCCCGCCTGCGCGGCCTGGCGGGCGCCGTCCACGTTGTCCAGCAGCCAGCCGATCTTGGTGGCGCTGAAATAGGGGTCCAGAAGCAGGCCGGTGGTGCCCGAGATCAGGTCCTGGTGGCCCGCCTCGCGCAGGCTGTCGCAGGTCGCGGCGGTGCGGCGGTCCTGCCAGACGATGGCGCGGTGGATGGGCCGCCCGGTCTTGCGGTGCCAGATGACGGTGGTTTCGCGCTGGTTGGTGATGCCGATGGCGGCGATATCGGGACCGCGCAGGCCCGCGCGCTCGATCGCGGAACGCGCCGTTGCCGCCGTCGTGGCCCACAGGTCGCCCGCGTCATGTTCCACCCACCCCGAGGCGGGCATGTGCTGGGCGAATTCCTCTTGCGCGCTGGCAAGCGGGGTCAGGCCGCCGTCGAAGACAATGGCCCGTGAAGACGTGGTGCCCTGATCCAGCGCGAGTATCGTCATGGATTTTCCCCCTTACCCGAATGTTCCGCGTGGGCGCGGGCCTGTCAACCGGCGGCGTTTTCGCGCATCCAACCGTCCACGGCCTGCGCCTGCGCCTCGTCCAGCCGCAGCCCCAGCTTCGAGCGGCGCCACAGCGCGTCCTCTCCGCTGCGGGCGAATTCGTGGCGGACCATCCAGCGCAATTCGGCCTCGGACAGGGTGGCGCCGAAATCGCGGCCCTGCGGAGCGTCCAGGATGGTGCGGGCGTCGGTGCCATAGGCGCGCACCATGCGCAGCGCATGGGCGGGGGTAATGGCGTGACGCTCCTGCAATTCCTGCGCCAGCCGGTCCACGCCATCCACGGCGAAATCGCCGCCGGGCAGGGGAACGCCCGCCGTCCATGCCGGGCTGGCCGCCGGAAAGAAGGGCGCCAGCCTTTCCAGCGCATGTTCGGCAAGGCGGCGGTAGGTCGTGATCTTGCCGCCGAAGATATTGAGGCAGGGCGCGTCATCCCCCCCCTGATCCAGCGCCAGCGTATAGTCCCGCGTCGCCGCCGTGGCCGAGGACGCCCCGTCGTCGTAAAGCGGGCGCACCCCCGAATAGGTCCAGACGATCTGGTCGCGCGTCACCGGGCGCTTGAAATAGCGGCTGGCGAAATCGCACAGATATTGCTGTTCCTCGGGCGTGCAGGTCGGCGGGGCCGAGGCGTCGGGATGGTCCTGATCGGTGGTGCCGATCAGCGTCAGGTCGCCCTGCCACGGAATCGCAAAGATGATGCGCCCGTCGGGTCCCTGGAAGAAATAGGCCTTGTCGTGGTCGAAAAGGCGCGGCACGACGATATGGCTGCCGCGCACCAGCCGCACCGACTGGCGGGTGGGCAGGTCGATCACGTCATGGATGACATCGCCGATCCACGGCCCGGCGGCATTCACCAGCGCCCGCGCCCGATATGTCCGGCCATCGTGCAAGGTGACATGCCACAGCCCGTCCCGGCGCCGGGCCTGGGTGACGCGGGCGCGCGTCAGGACCTGTGCGCCCCTTTGCGCCGCGTCGCGCGCATTCAGCGCCACCAGCCGCGCATCGTCCACCCAGACGTCGCTGTATTCATAGGCCCGCGCCAGCCGGTCCTGCAACGGCGCGCCCTCGCGCGCGCGGCGCAGGTCCAGCGCGGTGGTGCCGGGCAGGATCCTGCGGCCGCCCAGGTGGTCGTAGAGAAACAGCCCCGCCCGGATCAGCGCGGCGGGACGGCGGCCCCGCGCCCAGGGCATCACCCGCGCCAGCATCCGCGAGACCGGCGTATCGGATTCGAAGCGCATCTCCGGGTCCAGCGGCAGCACGAAGCGCATGGGCCGCGCGATATGGGGCATGGCGCGCAGCAGGACCTCGCGTTCGCGCAGGGCCTCGCGGACGAGGCGGATCTCCAGGAATTCCAGATAGCGCAGCCCGCCGTGGAACAGCTTGGTCGAGGCGCTGGAGGTCGCCTGCGCCAGGTCGCCCTGCTCGGCCAGGGTGACCGACAGGCCCCGCCCCGCCGCGTCGCGGGCGATGCCGCAGCCGTTGATGCCGCCGCCGATGATGAAGATATCCGATGTCACGTCCTTGCCTTTGCGCGAATGGCCTTCCACCAAGGTAGTCCAACGCGGCGAAGGAAATGTCAAAACGAACCTTGTCCCGGCCGGGCGCCTTGCCGTGATCCGGGGCCGGTTCCCACGGGTCGGCAACGCCGTCCGGGTCCGCCTGCCGCCCGCCTGCGAAAAGGCCCCGCCAAAAGGGGCGGGGCCTTGGGCAATCAGCGGATCCTGACGGGAATCGCCATGTTCGTTTGCTGCCCGCTTGGCGGCGGCGGCAGGCGGGGAAGCCGCTGCGCCTGGCGGGCCAGCACCGCATCCAGTTGCGCATCGCCCGTCGATCCGGCGATCTGCGCCCCGACCACGCTGCCATTGCCCGAGATGGTGACGTTGACCGTAGTGGTCAGCCCGCGCGCGCGTCCGACATTGGCGCGCTGCATGTGGCGCGCGACGCGGCCCTGGATCTGCTGCTGCCAGTTTGCCCGCTGTTGCGCGGTCGGTGCGTTGCCCTGCTGCGGGGCGGCGCTGCGCTGGCCCTGCGGCGCCTGCACCTGCGTCGCCGCGGTCGAGGCGCGTTGCTGCTGCTGGCGGCGTTCGGGCTGGGGTTCGCGGCGTTCGACCTGACGCGGTTCGGGCGGCTGGCGGCGCTCGGGGCGCGCGCGCGGACGTTCCGAGCGATGCAGCACCACCGCATCCGGCGGGGGCGGCAAGATTGAGCTCATGTCCGGCATCGGTTCCAGTTCGGGCAGTTCCAGCGGTTCGACGAGTTCTTCGGGTTCCGGCTCCGGTTCGGGTTCGGGTTCCGGTTCTTCCTCGACCACCTCTTGCAGATCCTCGGATTCGTGGTCGTCCAGGGGGGCGGCGGCCTCGGCATAGGGGGCCAGGTCGACGAAGACCGGGTCGGGCATGCCCGCGACCTGCGCGGCCTCGGCGTTGCGCATCAGCCAGGCGGCAGTGGCGACATGGGCGCTGAAAACCAGCGCGCCTGCCGCCGTCCATGCCAGCCCGTCGCGAATCCACTGCCTGCCTGCGGAACTCATGGCGTTTCCCCCTGGGTTGCATCCGCCGCGCCCGTGCCTGTGCCCGCCTCGGTCCCGACCTGATCGGTCGGCGCGGCCTCAAGCCCCATCAGGGCGATCTTGAGATAGCCCGAGCGGCGCAATTCGTTCATCGTCTCCATCAGGTCGCCGTAGGCCACGACCTTGTCGGCGCGCAGGAAGATGCGCTTTTCCCGGTCGCCCCCCGTCGCAAGGTCCAGCGCGGCCTGCAAGCCGCCCGCCGGGATGGGATCGTTGCCGAGGTTGACGGTCAGGTCCGGCTGGACGGTCAGGTAGATCGGCTGGTCGGGCCGCTGCGCCGGAGTCGCGTTGGACACCGGCAGGTCGATGTTCACGTCCACCGTCGCCAGCGGCGCGGCCACCATGAAGATGATCAGCAGGACCAGCATCACGTCGATGAAGGGGACGACGTTGACCTCGTTGTTTTCTTCGAGATCGTCGCCCATGCCCTTGGTCTTGCGGAATCCGGCCATCGCTCAGGCCCCCTTGCGGAAGTCGAGGTCGCGGCTGACCAGGCGCTGCACCCCTGCCGAGGCGAAGGACAGGCGCTGGCGGTAACCCGCGATCCAGCGGGCAAAGACGTTGTAGAACACCACCGCCGGGATGGCGGCGACCAGGCCGATGGCGGTGGCCAGCAGCGCCTCGGCGATGCCCGGCGCAACGACGGCCAGGTTGGTGGTCTGCGATTCGGCGATGCCGATGAAGCTGTTCATGATGCCCCAGACGGTGCCGAACAGCCCGACGAAGGGCGCGGTCGAGGCGATCGTCGCCAGCAGCCCGGTGCCGCGCGTGACGCTGCGGCCCGTCTGCGTCTCGACCTGGTCCAGATGCGAGGCGACGCGTTCCTTCAGCCCGTCCTCGCCGCCGTTTTGCGTGATCGCGGGCAGCGAGCGTTCGTATTCCTTCATCGCAAGCTGCACCATGCGCGAGGCCGGGTCGCGGCGGCGGCCCACGCCGCGCAGGGCGTCGGGCAGGTCGCGGGCGTCCTCGATCCGGCGGCGGGCGCGGGCGACATTGCCCGAGGCGCGCCAGATCTCGAAGGATTTCACCAGCAGCACGGTCCAGGTCACGATCGAGGCGAAGGCCAGCCCGATCATCACTGCCTTAACCACGATATCGGCCTGTTGATACATGCCGAGCGGGGACAGGTCATGGGGCAGGTTCGGGTCGCGCGCGGGCTGTTCGAGCAGGGGCGCGATGGCGCGCTGGACCGAATCGGGCAGGAACGGGATGCCCTCGCCGGCGGGTTCCTCGACCGGCGCTTCGACCGGGACGGCGGTTGCCGGTGCTTCGGCTGCGGGTGTTTCGGGCGTCGCGGTCGCGGGGGTTTCCGGTGCGGGGCCGGTATCGGCGGCAGGCGCAGCCGTTTGCGGGGCGTCCTGAGTGGCGGGGGACTGTTCGGCGGGGGCTGTTGCCGGATCGGTCGCGGGTGCCCCGGCCGTCGTCTCGGTGGGGGCATCTGCCGGGGCGGTTTGGGCGGGTGCCGCGTCGGCAGGGGCGGCGTCGGCGGGCGCAGCCGTTTCGGCCGGAGTTTCGGCAGGCGTTCCAGCCTCTTGTCCTGTCTCGACCGGGGCGGGGGCGGGATCGGTCGTCACCGCCGGCGCGCCTTCCGCCGGTGCCGGTTCGGGGGTGATATCGGTTGCAATTCCCGCGTCGCCGGTCGAGGGGCCCGCCTCGGGGGCGGTGTCCTGCGCGGCAAGGGGGCTTGCTGCCATCAGCAGGCAGGCCAGTGTCACGGCTGTGGCCTTCGCGGCGCGGCGCGATATCGGCTGATCGGTCATGGTCTTCCTTTTCCTTACGTCCCACGGCCCTGCGGCCCCGTGGACATAGCGTCGAAATCAGTGCCTTTGCGTGCGGAATCGGACTCGGCCGCATGGGTTTGCACGCCCGTATCAACTGCCCATGTAAAATTGTCAACTATTCGGCGCGCTTTGCAAGGGCGGATAGCCCGCTTGCATCGAAACCTTATCCCAAGTATTTCTGTCGGGCACCCAGCCATGATCGCCGCGCCCCGTTCCGGGCGCGCCCCTGAACTCGCCAGTGCCGAAAAAGCGAAACAGGACATGATGATGCCGCGATATTCCCCCGCCGAATTGCGCCAGTTGAAACAACAGGATACGGGCCGCCCCTTCGACCTTGCGGACAGGCTTGGCGTGCCCGAGGCCGCGCTGGTCGCGGCCCATGTCGGGCATGGCAACCTGCGCATCGACCCGACGCCGGGCCGGTTGATCCCGGCGGTGCATCTCCTGGGCGAGGTGATGGCCCTGACGCGAAACCGCTCTTGCGTGATCGAGAAGGTGGGCACCTACAACGACTTCCACGACGGCGAGCATGCGGCGATGACGCTGGATGCGGAAATCGACCTGCGCATCTTCCCGCGCCACTGGAGCCATGCCTTCGCGGTCGAGACGCAGGGCGAACAGGGCATCCGCCGCTCGGTCCAGGTGTTCGACGCGGCGGGGGATGCGGTCCACAAGGTCCACTTGCGCGACACTTCGGACCTGGCCGCGTGGGAATCGCTCAAGCGCGGGCTTGCCCTGTTCGACCAGTCGGATGCGGCGGAATTCGGTCCCCGCGCGCCCGTCGAACCGGCGAAATCGCCCCCGGAAAAGGCCGAGACGCTGCGGCAGGAATGGCGCGCCATGACCGACACGCACCAGTTCAACACGCTGGTGCGGCGGCTGAAGATGAACCGGCTTGGCGCCTATCGCATCGCGGGTGCGCCCCTGGCGGTGCCGCTGGCGGTCGGGGCGGTTTCGCGCCTGTTCGACCTGCTGCCCCAGACCGGCACGCAGGTCATGCTGTTCGTCGGCAACATGGGCTGTATCGAGATCCATTCCGGCCCGGTCCATTCGCTGCGGCCGATGGGTCCGTGGATCAACGTCATGGACCCGCGCTTCAACCTGCATCTGCGCGGCGATCACGTGGCCGAGGTGTGGCTGGTCGACAAGCCGACTAGGCGCGGCCCGGCGCTGTCGGTCGAGGCTTTCGATGCCGAGGGCGGGCTGATCTTCCAATGCTTCGGCATGCGTCCCGAAAAGGGCGGCGATCACGACGCATGGGTGCGGCTGACCACCAGCCTGCCCAAGCTGGCCGAGGCGGCGGAATGAGGCGGCTTGCGCTTGCCGCTTCGGTCGCCCTGCTGTCGGCGTTGCCGGGTCTGGCGCAGGACCAGGACGCCTCGCGCGTGCTGTCCCTTGGCGGCACGGTGACCGAGATCGTCTTTGCGCTGGACCAGCAGGACCGGCTGATCGGGCGCGACACGACCTCGGGCTATCCGCCGCAGGCGCTGGAACTGCCCGATGTCGGCTATATGCGGCAGTTGTCGCCCGAAGGCGTGCTGTCGGTCGGTCCCGACCTGATCCTTTCCGACGAAGGTTCGGGTCCGCCCGAGGCCATCGCCGTGCTGAAGGCCGCCGGTATCCCCTTTGTCGAGGTGCCCGACGGCTTCGACGGCGAAGCCATCGCGCTGAAGGTCACCACCATCGCCGAGGCGCTTGGCGTCCCCGAACGGGGGCAGGCGCTGGCCGACCGGCTGCGCGGCGAGTTGGACGAGGTCGCCCGCCGCAATGCCCGGCAGGACGATCCCCGGCGCGTGCTGTTCGTGCTGTCAACGCAGGGCGGGCGGGTGATGGCGGGGGGCGAGGGCACCTCGGCCGATGCGATCATCGCACTTGCGGGGGGCCGGAACGCGATCTCGGGCGTGCAGGGCTACAAGCAGATCACGGACGAGGCGATCGCGGCAGCCGCGCCCGACGTGATCCTGATGATGGACCGCAGCCGGGGCGGGCCGCCGTCGGGCAGCGCCGAGGTGCTGGCGATGCCCGCCTTCGCGCCGACACCCGCCGCCCGCGACGGCGCGCTGATCCACATGGACGGGCTGCTGCTTCTGGGCTTCGGCCCGCGCACCGCCGAGGCTGCGGTCGAACTGCACCGGGCGCTTTACGGCAATGAAGGCGAGGACGGCGATGGTGGCGCTTGACACCCATGCGATGCGGCGGATCGAGGGCGACCGCAGCCACCGCGCCCGCGCGCTTTGCGCCGGGCTGGTGCTGCTGCTGTGCTGCATGGCGGTCGTCTCGCTTGGCTGGGGGGCGTCGGGGACGTCCTTCTTCGGGGTTCTGGGCAAGCTGCTGAGCGGACAGGAACTGTCCTTGCAGGACCGCATCGTGATCGTGAATATCCGCCTGCCGCGCATGGTCATGGGGATCATGGTCGGCGCCGCGCTGGCCATGTCGGGGGCGATCATGCAGGGGCTGTTTCGCAACCCGCTGGCCGATCCGGGCCTTGTCGGCGTCAGCGCGGGCGCAAGCCTTGGCGCGATCACGGCCATCGTGCTTGGCGGCAGCCTGCCCGCCGCCGTCGGTGCCTTCTTCGGCTGGCACCTTGTTCCCGCGATGGCCTTCGCCGGGGGATGGCTCAGCATGATGATCCTCTACCGGATCGCGACGCAAAGCGGGCGGACCTCGATCGCGACGATGCTGCTGGCGGGGATCGTGCTTGGCGCGCTGACGGCGGCGCTGTCGGGGATCGTGATCTACATGGCCGACGACAACCAGCTGCGCGACCTGACCTTTTGGGGGCTTGGCTCGCTTGCCGGGGCAAGCTGGGCCAAGATCGCCGCTGCCGGGCCGGTCATCGCCGTGGCGCTGTGCTTTGCGCCGATGCTGGCGCGCGGGCTGAACTGCCTGGCCCTGGGCGAGGCCGCCGCCATCCACAGCGGCATCCGCCTGCAACGGGTCAAGAACGCCGCCATCCTGACCGTCGCGGGGGCCACGGGGGCGGCGGTCGCGATCTCGGGCGGGATCGGCTTCGTCGGCATCGTGGTGCCGCATCTGCTGCGGCTGCTGACCGGGCCGGACCACCGCTGGTTGCTGGTGAACTCGGGCCTGCTGGGGGCCAGCATGCTGCTGGTGGCCGATATCGTCAGCCGCACCATCGTCGCGCCGGCGGAACTGCCCATCGGCATCGTCACCGCCGTCATCGGCGGGCCGTTCTTCCTGTGGATCCTGCTGCGCAACCGCAATCTGGTGGACCTATGAGCCTGATCGCAAGTGACATAAGGGTCTCGCTTGGCCGCAAGCCGATCCTGCACGGCATCGGCTTTCGCGCGCAGCCGGGGCAGTTCACCGCCATCGTCGGTCCCAACGGATCGGGCAAGACCACGCTGATGCGCGCCCTGACGGGCGAGCTTGCGGCCGAGGGGCGGATTTCGCTGAACGGCCACGACCTGCGCAACATGACGCCCGAGGCGCTGGCCCGCATCCGGGGCGTGCTGCCGCAATCGACGCCGCTGTCCTTTCCCTTCACCGTGGCCGAGGTCGTGCGCATCGGACTGGATGCGCGGGGCGAGCGGGCCGATCCGCTGATCCTGTCGGCGCTGGCGGCGGTGGGCCTGCCGGATTTCGCGGGCAGGCTGTATCAGCAGCTATCGGGGGGCGAACAGCAGCGCGTCCAGCTTGCCCGCGTGCTGGCGCAGGTCTGGCAGCCCACCTCGCCCGAGGGGCCGCGCTGGCTGTTTCTGGACGAACCCGTCAGCAGCCTGGACATCGCCCACCAGTTGACCGTGATGCGCCTTGCCGCCGATTACGCGCGGCGCGGGGGTGGCGTCGTTGCCGTCATGCACGACCTGAACCTGACGGCGATGTTTGCAGACCGCATCACGCTGATGATGGCGGGCGAGGTGCTGGCCGACGGCACCCCGTGCGAGGTGCTGACCGACCGCATCCTTGGCCGCGCCTATGGCTGCACGCTGCATGTCAACCGCGTCCCAGAAAGCGGGATCTGGGTGCTGCCCCACGCCGCTGCTTAGCAAGGTCAGGACAGGCGGGCGATGACGCTGGCCGCGGCCTCGACCCCGCCCGAGCCGTGGGCAATGTCCAGCGCCTGCATCCCGGCCTGGATCGTTGCCAGCGTGCCAAGGTGCTGATGGGCGCTGACATGGCCCATATGGGCGATGCGCATGGCGTTTTCGGGATCGCTGGCGCCAAGACCGATGCCAAGCGTCAGCCCCGCCTTTTGCTGCACCCATGCGCGCAACCCCGCCGCGCCGGGCAAGGTCAGCGCGGTGACCGCGCGGGCGCGGGCGGCGGGATCGGCCACGACATGGGCAATGCCGGGATTGCCCGCCCCCCATGCGTCGATGGCGGCCCATGTCGCCTGCGCCAGCCCTTCGTGGCGCGCCCATGCGGCGGGCAGGGTTTCATCGTCGAGCAGCATCGCCAGCGCGGTTTCCAGCGCGTGGACCAGTTGCACCGGGGGCGTGCCGCCCCAGTATTGCCACGATTCCCGCGCATCGGCGCGGGCGGTCCATTCCCAATAGGGCGTCGTCAGGTCGGTGCGCCCCCGCGCCCTTGCCCGGTCCGAGAACCACACGAACCCCATCCCCGGCGGCGCCATCATCCCCTTCTGGCTGGCCGAGACCAGCACGTCGATCCCCCATTCGTCCATCAGCAGCCTGTCGCAGCCAAGCGAGGCGATGGCATCCACCGCCAGCAGCGCCGGATGGTCGCCCATCGCGGCGCGCAGCGCGGGAATGTCGGCGCGGACCGAACTGGCCGTGTCGATATGGCAGACCAGGACGGCGCGGATCAGATGCGCAGGGTCCTGCCGCAGCCGTTCGGCAAGCTGGCCGGGATCGGGGGCGGCGGGGCCGGACTCGATCCGCTCGACCACGATGCCGCGGGCCTCGGCATTGTCCGCCCAGGATTGCGCGAAATGGCCCGACACCAGCACCAGAACCCGCTCGCCCCGGTTCAGCATGTTGGCGTTTGCGGCCTCCCACGCGGCATGGCCGTTGCCGATATAGGCGGCAAGATGGGCGCCCGTTCCCGCCAGCCGCTTCAACTGCCGGGCGGTCCGCGCGTTCAGGCCGGCCAGTTCCGGCCCGTAGATATCGGGCGAGGGGCGCGCCATCGCGCGGATCACCGGATCGGGCAGGGGCGAAGGGCCGGGGATCGCCAGAAAGGGGCGGCCTTGGGAAAAGCTCATGGCAAGTGCCTGAAAACGGGGGGTCTGAATCGTCGTGCGCCCATCGGTAGGACGGTTGCGCGCGCCGGTCAACGGGATTGCGGCGCGGGCTTTTTTGCGTGCCCGCGCTTGCCCCGGTTATCGGCTGCGCTTATCCCTGTCAGCCTGAAGCCACCGAAAAAAGGGCAGGGACAGCATGGCGCAGGCAACCGGCAAATCGGCCAGTCCGACCGTCTCGACCCTTTTCGGGCGCATGTGGCGCGACTACCTGCGGCCCTATTGGGCGCGGATCGCGCTGGCGCTGGCTTTCCTGGTGATCGAAGGCTCGACCCTGGGAATGCTGAGCTGGATGCTCAAGCCGCTGTTCGACCGGGTCTTCGTCGGCGGCGACACCAGCGCGATCTGGTGGGTCGGCGGCGCGATATTCGCGCTTTTCGTGATCCGTGCGGTGACCTTCGTGATCAACCGCGCGCTGATGACCTCGGTTTCGCTGTCGGTGTCCACGCTGATGCAAAAGGACATGCTGAACCACATCATGACGCTGGACGGCGGCTTCTTCCAGACCAACCCCCCCGGCGCGCTGATCGAGCGGGTGCAGGGCGACAGCCTTGCCGTGCAAGGGGTGTGGCAGACGTTCATCTCGGGCATCGGGCGCGATATCGTGGCGCTTGGCTCGCTCTTGGCCGTGGCCGTCGCCATCGACTTGCGCTGGACACTGATCGCGCTGGTGGGCGCGCCGATCCTGATCCTGCCGATGGCGGTGGTGCAACGCTATATCCGGCGCAAGATGCGGCAGAACCGCGACATCTCCAGCCAGCGCGCGACCCGGCTGGACGAGGTGCTGCACGGCATCGCCGCCGTCAAGCTGAACCGGATGGAGGGCTACCAGTCCCAACGCTTCGGCGCCATCGTCGACCGCATCCGCAGCGGGCAGGTCAAGATGACGGCGATGGGATCGGTCATCCCCGCGCTGGTCGATATCGTGACGGGGCTGGGCTTTGTCGGCGTGCTGGCCCTTGGCGGGGTCGAGGTGACGCAGGGCCAGCGCACGGTCGGGGACTTCATGGCCTTTTTCACCGCGATGGCGCTGGCCTTCCAGCCGCTGCGCAGGCTGGGCGCGCTGGCGGGAACGTGGCAGTCGGCGGCGGCCTCGCTCGAGCGTATCTATGCGGTGCTGGACATGCGGCCCCGGATCTTTTCCGGTCCCCGCACCGCGCCCCCCGACGATATGGGGATCGAATTGCGCGACGTGCGCCTGTCCTACGGCGAAAACACCGTGCTGGACGGGCTGAGCTTTACCGCCGAACCCGGCAAGACCACCGCGCTGGTCGGGCCGTCGGGGGCGGGCAAGTCCACCGTCTTCAACCTGCTGACGCGGCTGGTCGATCCGCAATCGGGGCAGGTGCTGCTGGGTGGCGTGCCGGTGCAGGACTACGACCTGGGCACCCTGCGCGACCAGTTTTCCACCGTCAGCCAGGAGGCCGCGCTTTTCGACGAGACCCTGCGCGAGAATATCCTGCTGGGGCGTCCCGCCGACGACGCCCTGCTGCGCGCGGCGACCCAGGCCGCCCATGTCAGCGACTTCGCCGACCGCCTGCCGCTCGGGCTGGACAGCCATGCGGGGCCGCGCGGCTCGGCCCTGTCGGGGGGGCAGCGCCAGCGCGTGGCCATCGCCCGCGCGCTCTTGCGCGATGCGCCCATCCTGCTGCTGGACGAGGCGACCAGCGCGCTGGACGCCCATAGCGAAAAGCTGGTGCAAGAGGCGCTGGACAAGCTGGCCGTCGGGCGCACCACCCTTGTCATCGCGCACCGCCTGTCCACCATCCACCGCGCCGACAGGATCGTCGTGATCGAGCGGGGCAGGGTTGTCGAACAGGGCAACCATGACCAACTGATGCAGGCGGGCGGCGCCTATGCGGCGCTGGTCCGGCTGCAATTCGGAAAGTGAGCGTTGACGATGCGACATATCCTTGAGGTCGGCGGGCGGGACCGGGTCGAGTTCCTGCAAGGGCTGGTGACAAACGACGTGCGTCGCGCCCCCGTCTGGGCGGCGATGCTGACGCCGCAGGGCAAATACCTGGCCGATTTCCTGATCGTCCCGCGGGGCGAGACGCTGCTGATCGACGTGGACGCCCGCCTGTCGGGGGACCTGATGCGGCGGCTGTCGATGTACAAGCTGCGTTCCGATGTGACGATCGCGCCCTCGGCCTTGCAGGTGCGGCGCGGCACCGGCCCCGCGCCCGAGGGCGCCATCCCCGACCCGCGCCACCCCGCGCTCGGCTGGCGGCTTTACGGGACCGAGGACGGCGATGACGGCACCGATTTCGACGCGATCCGGGTGGAACATTGCATCCCCGAATCGCTGGTCGAGCTGATCCCGAACGAGACCTTCATCCTGGAGGCCGGGTTCGACCGCCTGAACGGCGTCGATTTCCGCAAGGGCTGCTATGTCGGGCAAGAGGTCACGGCGCGCATGAAGCACAAGACCGAACTGCGCAAGGGGCTGGTCACCGTCGGCATCGAGGGCGAGGCCCCCCCCGGCACCCCGATCACCATGCCCGACGGGCGCGAGGCGGGGATGCTTTTCACCCGCGCAGGCCCCCGCGCCATCGCATGGCTGCGCTTCGACCGGATGGGCGCCGGGCTGGCGGCGGGGGCGGCGCGGATCGTGCCGTGACGGCGAAAGGGTCCCGAAAGCCTCGCCCGTCGCGGGGAATGTCGCGGAATGACCGCTGACCCTTGATTTTTCCCCCGCGCGATTTTAAGTCGCGGCGGATGATTCACGGGGACTTCATCGGTGCGCGCGTCCCCTCGACAGGAGGCCATGATGGCAAAGGCAAAGTTTGAACGTACGAAACCGCACGTCAACATCGGTACGATCG
>NZ_CAMEFG010000019.1 GCF_945915435.1 uncultured Paracoccus sp.
TCTCGTCTCGTCTCGTCTCGTCTCGTCTCGTCTCGTCTCGTCTCGTCTCGTCTCGCGCTGGGCGATCAGGATGGAGAACAGGATGATGGCTGCGATCACCGTCAGGACATAGACGACGAAGGATTGAAGCAGCGTCGCACCTGCCAGCAGGGCAGCGACCCCGGCAATCAGACCAAACATGAAACTAGCCAACGAGATGGGCATACCAAGGCCACCTTTTACGATTCCGATATCCCCTGATACAATCTTAGGCAGAGAAAACAAACGGTTTACCTCTTTTGATCAGGGGGCCGGGGAAATATCCGCGGGTCGGCCCCGCGAACCTGACCCCCGAACCTGACCCCCGAATTAGCCCCCGTCGCGCCAGCGGTTGACCATCGGATAGCGCCGGTCCAGCCAGAAGGCGCGGGACGAGATGCGCGGTCCCGGCGCGGCCTGGTGGCGCTTCCATTCGCTGCCCATCAGCAGCGCCTGCACGCGGCGCAGGGTGTCGGGGTCGTGGCCCTCGGCGATCAGGTCGCGGACGGACAGGTCGCGCTCGATGAAACCGTCGAGGATGGTGTCCAGCACATCATAAGGGGGCAGGCTGTCCTGGTCGGTCTGGTCGGGGCGCAGCTCGGCCGAGGGGGGCTTGGTGATGACCCTGGGCGGGATGACTTCGCCCTCGGGGCCGCGCATCCAGTCGCGGTGATTGGCGTTGCGCCAGCGGCAGGTCTGGAACACGCGGGTCTTGTAGAGGTCCTTGATCGGATTGTAGCCGCCCGCCATGTCGCCGTAGATCGTGGCATAGCCCACGGCGACCTCGGACTTGTTGCCGGTGGTCAGCAGCAATTCCCCGAACTTGTTGGAAATCGCCATCAGCATCACGCCGCGCATGCGGGACTGGATGTTTTCCTCGGTGATGTCGGGGGTCGTGCCCTCCATCAGATGGGCCAGCGCATCGGTCACGGTGCGGCGCGGGCCTTCGATGCCGACGCTGTCCAGCCGGGCGCCAAGGCGGGCCGCGCAATCGGCGGCATCCTCAAGGCTGTGTTCGGACGTGTATTCGCTGGGCAGCATCACGCAACGCACGTTTTCCGGCCCGATGGCGTCGCAGGCGATGGTGGCGACCAGTGCCGAATCTATCCCGCCGGACATGCCCAGGACCACCTTGCCAAAGCCGGACTTGCGCATGTAGTCGGCCAGCCCAAGGGTCATGGCGCGATAATCCTGTTCCCATTCGTCGGGCTGCGGGTCCATCGGGCCGGGCAGGGCGCGCCAGCCGTCGGGACCGGCGTGGAAATCGACCTCGACCAGCGTCTCGTCGAAGGGGGCAAGCTGCGCCACCTTCTCCGCGCCGCCTTTCGCGCCGGGGTTCAGCACGAAGCTGGCCCCGTCGAAAAGCTGGTCGTCCTGCCCGCCGACCGCGTTCAGGTAGACCAGCGGCAGGCCGGTTTCGACCACGCGGGCGACCATATGGCCCATGCGCTGGTCCAGCTTGCCGCGGTGATAGGGGCTGCCGTTGGGCACCAGCAGGATCTGGGCGCCGGTCTCGGCCAGCGTCTCGGACACCTCGGGGGACCAGGCGTCTTCGCAGATGGGGCTGCCGATGCGCAGGGGGCCGATGCGCCAGGGACCGCTGATCGGGCCTGCGTCGAACAGGCGCATTTCGTCGAAGACCTCTTTATACGGCAGGTTGTGCTTGAGGATGCGCGCCACGACCTGCCCGCCCTGCAAGACGAACCAGGCGTTGTAAAGCCGCCCGCCCTCGCGCCAGGGACCGCCGATGCCGATGGCGGGACCGTCGGCGCAGTCACGGGCCAGCGCCTCGATCCGGGCGATGGCGTCGTCGGTGAAGGCGCGTTTCAGCACCAGGTCCTGCGGCTGGTATCCGGTGATGAACATTTCCGGCAGCACCAGCAGGTCGGACCCGGCGGCCTTGGCGTGATCCCATGCCGCGCGGGCCTTGGCCGCGTTTGCGTCCAGATCGCCCACGGTCGGGTTGAGCTGGCCCAATGTCATGCGGAATCTGTCGCTCATCTGGGGTCCCCCGGTCATTTCGCCGTTCTTGATAGGCGAGCCGCCGGAAAAGGAAAAGTCGGCCTTTGCGCGATGACCCGCTTTGCGATAGACCGGCTTGAAACAAGGGCAGAGCAAAGGCGGGTCCATGTCACTCGGCGCCAGAAAAGCGGCAATCCTTGCGGCCATGCTGTGCATGGGCGGTGCGACCGGCGCGGCGGCCCAGGCGGTCATCACCAAGCAATACGATGACGGCGCGGTCTATGAGGGAACTTTCCGCAACGGCAAGCAACACGGGCGCGGCACCTATACGCTGCCCAACGGCTATTCCTATAGCGGCGACTGGGTCGAGGGGCAGATCCTTGGCCAAGGCACGGCCAGTTTCCCCAATGGCGCGGTCTACGAGGGCGCCTTTGCCGAGGGCAAGCCGCACGGGCAGGGCAAGATCGCCTATGCCGACGGCGGCAGCTACGAAGGTGAATGGCAGGCGGGCGAGATCACCGGGCAGGGCGTGGCGCGTTACGCCAACGGTTCGGTCTACGAAGGCGGGTTCCGCAACGCGCTGCACCACGGCAAGGGCGTGCTGACGCAAGCCGACGGCTATCGCTATGACGGCGACTGGGTCGATGGCGTGAAAGAGGGCAAGGGCCGTATCGCCTATCCCGACGGCGCGGTCTACGAGGGCGACATGCTGGCCAACCAGCGCGCCGGGCAGGGCAAGCTGACGATGCCCGACGGGCTGGCCTATGAAGGCGGCTGGTCCGCCGGGCAGCCGCAGGGCGAGGGGCGGCTGGTCCAGCCCTCGGGCGACGTCTACGAGGGGCGCATGGCCAACGGCAAGCGCGAGGGGCAGGGCATCGCCACCTATCGCAACGGCGACCGATACGAGGGCGGCTTTCGCAACGACCGCCGCGACGGGCAGGGGGTGCTGACCGGCGCGGATGGCTCGGTCCATGACGGCGCATGGGTCCAGGGCCGGATGGAGGGCGCTGGCCGCATCACCTATCCCGACGGCGCGGTCTACGAAGGCGCGCTGGCCGCCGACAAGCCGCACGGGCAGGGCCGGATCACCTATGCCGACGGCTCGACCTACGAAGGCGAATGGGCCGAGGGCGAGATCACCGGGCAGGGCGTCGCGCGCTATGCCAACGGGCTGGTCTATGAGGGCGGTTTCCAGAACGCGCGCAACCACGGGCAGGGCCGCATGGTCTATCCCGACGGCTATGTCTACAACGGCGCATGGCGCGAGGGGCAGCGCCACGGGCAGGGGCAGGCGACCTATGCCGATGGCACGACCTATGACGGCAGCTTCGTCAACGGCTTGCGCGAGGGGCGCGGGCGGCTGATCACGCCGCGCGGTTTTCGCTATGAAGGCGATTGGAAGGCGGGCGAGATCGACGGAGAGGGCACCGCGACCTATGCCAACGGCGACAGCTACACCGGCAGTTTCGTCGCCGGCAAGCGGCAGGGCAACGGGACCATGCGCTATGCCACCGGGCAAGTGGCGGCGGGCGAATGGGACGACAACCGCCTGGCCCGGCCCGATGCGCAGGGGGACGAGCGGGCCGCCCCGCCCGAGGCTGCCGTTCCTGACGAGCCCGCGCAGTAACCCATTGACTGGCAAAGGAAATGTCTCAGGCCTGCGCGGTGGCGGAAAACTGGCGCATTCCGGGCGTGCAGGCGAGGCTCGTTCAGCAGCCCCTCAATCCAGCAGCTTGCAGGCGGCGCTTTCGGGCCAATGGGCAAAGGGCAGGACGGCGCCCTTGCTGCGGCTGCGGGCGATGCGGCGCAGGTTGATCTCGGCCTTGACCCAGCCGGGCTGGTCCATTTCGCCCATCGCGATGATGCCGGTTTCGGGCCATAGCCCGTCGGGCGGGCCGTAGATCGCCGCCGCGCCGCGGTTCTCGTCGATCGCCGGGTTCCAGGCGACATCGCCCACGGTCGGCGAATGGACCACGACGCATTGGCTTTCCAGCGCCCGCGCCATCGCGCCGATGCGTACGCGCATGTAACCCGCCACGGTATCGGTGCAGGACGGCACCAGCAGGATTTCGGCCCCCGCCTGCGCGACCTCGCGCGCCAGCAGGGGAAACTCGCTGTCATAGCAGATCAGCACCGCCAGCCGCCCCACCGGGGTGTCGAAGACGCGCAGGCCCGGCGCGGCGGCGACGTGCCAATCCTCGCGCTCGAACCGGGTCATGACCTGCTTGTCCTGGTGGCCGATCCGCCCCTTGGGACCGAACAGCACCGCGCAGTTGAAGGGGCGCGCGCCCTGAAACACCGGACCCGAGGCGGCAAGGATATGCACACCGTGCCTGCGCGCCAGTTCAATATGCAGCGCATCGCGGGCCTGTTCGTGGCGCGCGACCTCGTGCAGCGAGCGTTCCAGATCGCCCGCAACCTCCGGCCCGCCAAGCGAGGCAAGCTCCATCCCGCCGTATTCGGGAAAGACCAGCAGGTCGCAATCGGATGCCTCTTCGACCCATTGCGTCACTTTCGCGGCGTAATCGGCGAAGCTGCCCAGCCAGCCGATGGGATAGGCGGCGGCGGCGATGCGGATCTTGCTCATAGCTCTTTCATCCAGAATTGCAGCGGCTTGCGGGTGGATTCGGCCTGGCCGATGTCGGGCCATGCGAATTCCGCGATCACGCCGGGCAGGGGCGCATAGCCGCGCTTGCGCCAGAATCCGTCCAGCGGGCGATAGGTTTCGGGCCGGGCCGGGTGGCCATCGGGCCGGATCACGCTGGCGAATGCGCTGTAGCACCGGCCAAGCGCGCGGGCGTGATTCTCGCGCCCGTCGAAGAAGTCGTGGCCCAGGCCCTTGCCGCGATATTCGGGCAGCAGCACCGATTCGGCACAATAGAAGATCTGGTCCAGCGGCTCGGGCCGCCCGGCGAAGGCGGCGGCGAAATCACCCGCATGATCCTCCATCGGGGCGCCGGTCGCGGCACCGATCATGCGCGCCCCGTCATAGGCCGCGACGACCACGGCGCCGGGCGACTGGTAGGCGCGCAGATAGCCGCGCTCATATTCCGGGTCGCCTTCGTAGAGATAGGGCCATTCGCGAAACACCGCGATCCGCAGGCGGGCCAGGTCGTCCAGCACCGCGCCCACCGCATCCCCCGTCAGAACCCGCGTTTCGGTCATCCGACGACCTGCCGCGTCCATTCGGCAAGGTTGTAATAGGTCGTGACCCGCGCGATCTTGCCGTCCCGAATGTCGAAAAACGCCCCGGCGGGCAGGCGATAGGTCTGGCCCTGTGCGTGGGGCAGCCCCTCGTCCGTCTTCAGATAGGTGCCGTTCACGACGAACTCGGCCGCGGCACGGTCGCCGGCCTGGTTGGCGAAGATCACCATGTCGGTCAGGTTCTCGCGATAGGTGTCGGTCATATGGGCGTTGAACCGGGCGAACAGTTCCTTGCCCTTGCGCACCGGCCCTTCGTTGACATGATGTTCGACGTCATCGGCCAGCATCGCCAGCATGTCGTCGGTGCGGCCTTCGTTGAAAGCCTGGTAATAGGCGGTGATGAGGTCCTGGGCGTGCATCCGGCTTTCTCCCTGTCAGGTCTGGACATGGTTTAACCCAAGCCGCGCAGGCGGTCATCTGCGCCTTTTGGCTGAAGACGGTTGAGGCTTGGCATGTCCCCGCGTTTCGGGCGAAAAACGGGCATTCACGGTTTCAGGGGATATGGTTGGATGGTTGACGATTGCAAGGCGCGCCGGATCGATTGCTTCAAGGCCTATGACGTGCGCGGACGTCTTGGGACCGAGCTGGACGAGGATATCGCCTGGCGTATCGGCCGCGCCTTTGCGCAGGCCCGGCAGGCGCGGCAGGTGATCGTGGGGCGCGACAGCCGCGAAACCTCGCCCGCGCTGGCGGCGGCGCTGATCCGGGGGTTGACCGAAGGCGGCGCGGATGTGCGCGACCTCGGTCTTGCCGGAACCGAAGAGATGTATTTCGCCACCGCCCATTTCGGCGCGGATGGGGGGATCGAGGTCACCGCCTCGCACAACCCCATCGACTATAACGGGATGAAGCTGGTCGGGTCGGGCGCGCGCCCGCTGGACCCGGCGACGGAATTTGCCGAACTGGCCGAACTGGCGCGTTCGGGCCGCTTTGTCCCGGCGGCGCGGCAGGGCACGGCCCGCGATTTCGCACAGGCCCGCGACACCTATGCGGCGGCCCTGGTCGATTTCGTCGATGTGGGCGTGCTGCGCCCGCTCAAGGTGCTGGTGAACGCCGGGAACGGGACCGCAGGCCCGGCTTTCGATGCCATCGCGGACCAGCTTGCGCAGCGCGGCGCGCCGCTGGAGTTCGTCCGCATCAACCACGACCCCGATTCCCGCTTTCCCAACGGCATCCCCAACCCGCTTCTGCCCGAAAACCAGCCGATGACGGCGGATGCCGTGCGCGAACATGGCGCCGACCTGGGCGTGGCCTGGGACGGCGACTTCGACCGTTGCTTCTTCTTCGACGAGACCGGGCGCTTCATCCCCGGCGAATATATCGTGGGCCTGCTGGCCGCCGCCTTCCTTGAAAGATCGCCGGGCGAAAAGATCGTCCACGACCCGCGCGTCGTGTTGAACACGCGCGACGTGATCGCGCGCGCGGGCGGGCAGGCGGTGCAGGCGCGCACCGGCCATGCCTTCCTCAAGAAGGCCATGCGCGAAGAAGGCGCGATCTATGGCGGCGAGATGTCGGCGCACCACTATTTCCGCGACTTCCATTTTGCCGACAGCGGCATGATCCCGTGGCTGCTGGTGGTGGAACTGATCTCGCGCAAGGGGGTGGCGCTGTCGGCCCTGCTGTCGCAACGGATGGCGGCCTTCCCGTCGTCCGGCGAGATCAACTTCCGGCTGGACGACCCCGCCGGTGCGATCGACCGCGTGATCGCCCGCTTTGCCCAGGCGGCGCTGCGGCGCGACGACACCGACGGGATCAGCCTTGAATTCGCGGACTGGCGTTTCAACCTGCGCAGCTCGAACACCGAACCCGTGGTGCGGCTGAACGTCGAATCGCGGGGCGATGCGGCGCTGGTGCGCGACCGCGCCGCCGAAATCGGCGCTATCCTTGCCGCTCCATCCGCCTGAGCGCGCCATGCGCCCGCATCGGGCGTGAGTGGGGGACGTTCATCAGCAATTCGTGATAGGCGATGGCCTGTTCCAGATCGTCGAAGAAGGTCAGCTTGCCGCGGTCCAGCACGACGCCCATGCTGCACATGTTGCGAACCATCCCCATCGAGTGGGTGACGACGATGGCGCCCGACTGGCTCATCCGGTCGGCAAAGACCTGCTGCGATTTCTCGCGGAACTGCGCGTCGCCGACGCTGGTGACCTCATCGACCAGGTAGGTGTCGAACTTGATGCCCATGCTGGTGCCCATCGCCAGCCGCGACCGCATCCCCGACGAATAGGTGCCGAAGGGCTGGTGGTAATGGACGCCAAGCTCGGCGAATTCGGCGACGTAATCGACCAGTTCCCCGGTGTCCACGCCATAGATGCGGGCGATGAAGCGGACGTTCTGCGCCCCGGTCAGGTCCGCGTGAAAGCTGCCCGCAAAGCCCACCGGCCAGGATATCGTCCCGGTCGAGACGATCCGCCCGTGCGAAGGCGTGATCGTCCCGGCGATCATCCGCAGCAGCGTGGACTTGCCCGCCCCGTTGCGGCCAAGCAGCGCGACCGCGCTGCCGGTCGGAAAGACCGCGTTCATGTTGTCCGCGACCAGCGTTTCCTTGCCGTTGCGGCGAAAGATCTTGGTCAGGTTCTCCAGCCGGATCATCGCAGCCTATCCGCGGTCCCTTACGCTGTAATAGACCAGCGTCATGATCGACCAGGCGATCAGCAAAAGCCCCGCCGTCAGGCCCAGAAGGCGCAGCCGGTGGGGCTGGGTCGAGGCCTGCGGCACGCGCGGGTTGATGTGGGCGGCCAGATAGCGCGATTGGCGCTGCGCCTCGGCCAGCGCGCTTTCATAGGCGACGCGGGCGCTGCGATAGGCGCCCTCGGCGAATTCGCGGTCGACCGTCAGCTTTTCGAACTCGGCCACCAGTTGGGCATAGCTTTCGCCGCCCGGACCGTGGCCGTCCTGGCTGAACTTGGCGCGTTCCCGCTCGATCAGCCGTTCCAGCGCGTCGATGCGCTGCTGCGACTGGATCACGCGGTTGTCGGTGGGCGGCGCGTTTTCCATCAGCAGGTCGTGGCTGACCATCTGCTCGGCCAGTTGCGTTTGCAGCCCGGCCAGGACGCCCATCTGCCCGGCCAGGTCGGCCTGCGGATCGACGATCTGCGTATGGATGCGGAAGGCCGTCATCTCCTGCCGGGCGGCGGTCAGTTCGACGCGGGCCTTTTCCAGTTCCTCGCGCGCAAGACGGGTGGCGTCGTCGTGCGCGATCGAGGACAACTCGTTGATCCGGGCCGTGCTTTCGTCAAGGATCGCCTGCGCGATCTGCTGGGCGTCCTGCGGATCGAAGGCCGAGACGTTCAGCGTGATCAGCCCGACGCTGGAATCGTAGATCACGTTGACCTGGCGCTGCCAGTAATCGGTCAGGTCCTCGATCGTGCCTTCGGGGTTGTAGGCAAAGACGAAATCATTGGGCCATTGGCGCGCAAACCGGGTGCGCAGGTCAAGCTGCCGGTCGACCGTCTCGACCATGTCGGTGCTGAGGATATACTGATAAAGGATATCCGTGTCCGAGGCCCCCGCCGCGCTGCCCCCGAAGGCGGCCAGCCCGCCCAGAAGGTCGATGGCGGGCTGCGCATCCTCGTGCCGGACCGAGAATCCGACGGTCGAGACATATTGATCGGTCGCCCGCGCCCAGAGATACCAGGCCGCGATCAGCGTCGGCAGCACGACCATCGCGACGAAGCTGGCCAGCAGGATCCAGTGACGGCGCTGCGGTTGCGCCGCCTGAACCGGCGCCCGGACCGAAGGCGATGCGGGCGGCGCCTTGTCCCCTGCGGGTTGGGGCTTGGCCACGGGCTTGGGCTGCGGGGCCGCGTCGGGCAGGGTGGTTTGCTGCCGGGCGGCAACGGCGCGGGCTTGCAGCGGCTTGGCGGGCTGTTCCTTGACGATGCGCGCGGGACGTTCCCGTTCCGCCGGGGCCGCCCTTCCCGCCGCCCTGGCGCGGCGTCCGGGGGCGTCGGGCTTGGTGGTTTCGGCCTGCGCTGCCTGGGGTTCCGCCGTTTCGGGCTGTGCCGCTTGAGACTGCGGTGCTTGTGCTTTCACCGTTTCGGGCTGTGCCGCCTGTGGCTGCGCTGGCTGGGGTTTCGCCGATTTGGCCTGCGCAGCTTGCGACTGCGATGCTTGTGGTGTCGGCGTCTGTGTCGCCGATGTCGGGGATGTCGATATCTGTGGTGTCGGGGTCTGCGGCTGCGGGGCCTGTGGTGTCGGTGCCCCTGATCCCGAGGCGGACTTCATGGGCCGGGCGGCGAAGGGGCGATTTTCGTCGCCGCCTTTTTCACCTGCGGCCTTTTCACCCGTGGCCGCCGCATTCCCAGCCTTTGCATCCGCGGCTTTTGCATCCCCGCCCTGATCCGGCGTCTGTCCGCCCGGCCTGGTCGCGGGCGTTGCGGGCGCAGCTGTTTCCGGCGTTGCACTGCCCGAGGGGGCTGGCCTTTCGGCCTTGGCATCGGCAGCGCCGGGCTGCGCCTTGACTTGCGGCTTGGCCGGATCGGATTGCTCGGACACGTCGGGGAAGCTTTCGCTGGTTTCTTTACCGGCCAGTTGTTACATATTGCGGCCTACCGACACCAGCCTTTGCGTTCACATGTCCGATACTCCGCAAGACAGCACGCACCATCCTCGGGCGCATTTGCGCGCCCACCAGACGCCCCGGCCCCGTTTCCAGATGGGGCGGATCGTGGTTGCGCTGATGCTGCGGGAAATGGCGACGACCTATGGCAAGTCCGTGGGCGGCTACCTTTGGGCCATCATCGAGCCGGTGCTGGGAATCGCCCTGCTGGCGGTGCTGTTTTCCCTTGCGCTGCGCAGCCCGGCGCTTGGGTCGAACTTTCCGCAGTTCTATGCCTCGGGCCTGCTGCCCTTCCTGATGTATAACGACCTGTCGGGCAAGATCTCGCAGGCGATCCGCTATTCGCGGCCGTTTCTTGCCTATCCAAGCGTCACCTTCATGGATGCGATCATCGCAAGGGCGCTGCTGAACCTGCTGACGCATCTGTGCGTGATCGGGATCGTGCTGACGGGCATCTATACCGTCTTTCAACTGCCGGTCCAGGTCCGGGTGGGCTATGTCATCGACGGGCTGCTGCTGGTGGGGTTGCTGGGGATCGCGGTCGGATCGCTCAACTGCTACCTGATGACCGCCTTTCCTGTCTGGGAACGGATCTGGGCCATCCTGACACGACCGCTTTTCCTGATCTCGGGCCTGTTCTTCACCTTCGAGCAACTGCCGGTGATGGCCCAGAACGTCCTGTGGTATAACCCCCTGATCCATTGCATCGGGCTGGTCAGGCGGGGGCTGTATCCGACCTATGGCGCCGATTACGTCAGCGTCAGCTATGTTCTGGGCATAGCCGTGGTGGTCCTGTTCCTGGGGCTTTTGCTGCTGCTGCGTAACTATCGCCGGCTGATGGAACGCTAAAGCCACAGGTCCGCCCCCGAAACCTGCCCCAGCCCTACAAGGCGCACCGACAGATCGGCCAGCCCGTCCCCGTCCATATCGACGTGCAGGATGGCATCGTTGCCGGCAAGCTCGTACCGGACCTGCCCGGCGGCGCTGAAGCGGTCGGTGCCGATGAAGGCAAGGTCAAACCCGCGCATGTCGATCCGGTCCACCCCGCGGGTGAAATCCGTGATCACATCGGTCGAGCCATCGTAATCGCCCCGCCCGCGGAAATCGAAGACATCGGCGCCCGCACCCCCCGTCAGCGTATCCGCGCCCGGCCCGCCGATCAGCGTGTCGTTTCCCGCGCCGCCGTCCAGCATGTCATGGTCAAGCCCGCCCATCAGAAGATCGTGATCCGCGCCCCCGAAAAGATGGTCGTCGCCCAACCCGCCCAGCAGGGTGTCGTCGCCCGCCTCGCCGTGGAGGGTGTCGTTTCCGGGGCCGCCGTGGGCGTGATCGTTGCCCGGTCCGGCCCGGATCATGTCGTCGTGGCGCGCGCCGAAGATGCTGTCGTCGCCCGCGCCCCCCAGGATCGTGTCATGGCCCTGCCCGCCGTCGATCGTGTCGTTGCCTTCGCCGCCGTCGATAAGGTCGTTGCCCGCGCGGCCCCGGATCAGGTCGTCGCCGCCCTCGCCCAGGATCGT
This sequence comes from uncultured Paracoccus sp., assembly GCF_945915435.1. Taxonomy (GTDB): domain Bacteria; phylum Pseudomonadota; class Alphaproteobacteria; order Rhodobacterales; family Rhodobacteraceae; genus Paracoccus. Next base: position 11,263 of record NZ_CAMEFG010000019.1, read on the forward strand.
GTCGTTGCCCTGTCCGCCGTCCATCGTGTCGCGCCCGCGCCCGCCTTGCAGGCTGTCGTCGCCGCGCCCGCCCCACAACTCGTTATGGCCGACCAGGGCGATCAGCGTATCGTTGCCGTCGCCGCCATGCAGCACGTCGTTGCCGCCATTGCCGTTCAGCCAGTCGTTTCCATCCTCGCCATGCAGGGTATCGTCGCCCTTTCCGCCCACCAGCCGGTCGTCGCCGGTGCCGCCGAACAGCAGGTCGTTGCCCGCGCCGCCGACCAGCCCATCGTCGCCCGGCCCGCCGTGCAGGGTGTCGTGGCCCGCGCCGCCTTGCAGGCGGTCGTTGCCCTCGCCCCCGAACAGCAGGTCGCTGCCCGCCTCGCCGCGCAGCAGGTCGTCCCCGCGCCCGCCGTGCAGCGTGTCATGGCCGTAGCCGCCATGCAGGATATCGCCAAGCGCCGAGCCGAAGATCACGTCGTCGCCGCCCATGCCGAAGATCAGCCGCAGATCCTCGCTTCCCAGAAGGGTGTCGGCGCGTTGCGTGCCATAGATGGCGTTGTCCTGGAACGAGGCCGGGTAATGCGCATGCGGAAACAGCGCGTCGGTGAATTGCGAGGCCGACAGCGGACGCCCGTCATGCGAAAAGATATCGACCACGGTATTGCCGTAGAATATCTTGATTCCATAGTCTTGGGTCCGAAATATCAGTTGCGCGGTGCTGCGGATCATGCCCAGGTTGGTGAAATCCAGCCGGTCCACGCCATGTTCGTAGTCGCGGATCGCGATGCGGCCCGAAACCGCGCTGACGACGAAGGTATCGGCCCCCGCCCCGCCGGTCAGCGCGACGGATTCATTGCCCGCGATCAGGATATCGTCACCCGCGCCGCCGTGAATGGCCAGTGTGCCCTTGCCCGCCTTCAGCATGTCGTTGCCCGCCGTGCCACTGACATGGCCCGCCCCGACCGTTGCCGTGCGCCCGATGGTGCCGGGGTCCAGGCTGAACTGGGTGATGCCCGGCTCGGTCTTCGAGGTGACGAAGAGGGCGATCTTGCCGCCGATCAGCTCGGCCCGGATCGCGCCGACGTCGGCCAGCGACCAGCCGTCGCGGTCCGCCAGCGTGGCCAGGTGCAAAAGCACGCCCCCCGGCATGAGGGTAAAGACCGATATCCCGTCGTCGCTGCCGCCCACGAAGACGAAGGCGCGCCCGTCCACCATCACGCTGTCCATCGCCGTCGCGCCCGCAAACCGGGTGGTGCGTTCGTCGATGACATGGTCCAGCGGCATGATGCTGCCGTTCTGCGCAAGGCGCATCGTCGTCAGCGACGAGCTTTCCCCCGAGGCGACGACCAGGTAGGTCACGCCCGCGACCGTCACCGCCGTCACCATCGTGGGCGCGTTCAGCCCGACGCCAAGGTCCGAACTGATCGTGCGCGCGATTCCCAGCGAGCCGTCGGGGTTGATTCGCTGCACGATCACCGCATTTCCAAGCGCGGATACCGAAACCATGAACTGCGCCGGGCCGACCGGGACCACCATCATGGCATCGATTTCGGACCCCCGCGGCAATCCGCCCAAGGGGATGTGAAAATCGGTGACATGGGTCAGCCCGCGATCGGGTGTCACCGACCAGATGTCATATCCCGCCACACCGTCGCGCGCCGTGTAGACGAAGCTGCCGCCGACGGTCGAGAACTGGCCGATCTCGATCACGTCACCGGGCAAGGCCCCGTTCTGAAAGGTGAAACCTGCACCGAAACTGCCGTCGGGGTGCAGCATTGCCCCTTGCGAGACCCCCGGTCGAAGGCCGGTTTCCATCACGATCTGCTGGCCGCCGATTTCCAGAACCTCGACCTTCGGCGTGTCCAGATAGCCCGCCTGCGGCCCGTGGGGACGGCCGGCGAGGAAGCGGATCGGCTGATCCGCGCCTGTCACCGCATAGGAACCGATCCCCCCGCCGTGATGTGTCACGCTATAAAGCCGCCAGCCCGCATCGCCGTGCGCGATGGCCAGGCCGGCGATCCCGACCGTATACGGCCCTTCCGCCATATAGGTTGCAACATGCCGAAATTGCACGACTTTCCCCTGTCCGCTTGCTGTTCACGCCGGTCCTGTCCAGCTAAACGGCAGAGTTCTTAATTTTGCCTATACGGCGAGCGGCCCTTTCCGTAGCATTTTATACGCATTTTGGTGCGACCTTGTTTTTCCGGCCCCGCTCGGCCTATAGCGAAGGGCCTCAACCGGACAAAAACGGGTAGAAAATGCAGATCGAAAAAACGGCCCTCGAAGGCGTCTTCGTCATCACGCCAAAGCGTCACGGAGACGAGCGCGGGTTCTTTTCCGAAAGCTGGAACCGCAAGACCTTGCAGGACGCAGGGCTGACGCTGCCAGAGTTTGTTCAAGATAATCATTCTTTTTCTGTTGCAATCAATACCTTGCGCGGGCTTCATTTCCAGTCCCCGCCCCATGCGCAGGGCAAGCTGGTCAGGTGTTCGCGCGGGCGGCTGTTCGACGTCGCCGTCGATATCCGCAAGGGCAGCCCGACCTATGGCCACTGGGTGGGCGAGGAACTGTCCTTCGACAACGGCCGCCAGCTATGGATTCCGGCGGGTTTCCTGCACGGCTTCGTCACGCGCGAGGCCGAGACGGAAATCAATTACAAATGTAGCGATCATTATGCACCCGACTGCGACGGCGGCGTCGCCTGGGACAGCGTAGGCATCGAGTGGGGCCTGACGGGCGCGCCGGTCCTGTCCGCCAAGGACGCCGGGGCGGTCGCGCTGGCCGATTTCGACAGCCCGTTCATCTACGGAGAGAACGCATGAAAATCCTCATCACCGGGGGCGCGGGTTTCATCGGCTCGGCCGTGGTGCGGCTGGCGGTCGCGCGCGGGCATGAGGTCGTCAACCTCGACGCGCTGACCTATGCCGCCAACCTCGAAAACGTGGCCGAGGCTGCGAAAAGCGACCGCTATGCCTTCGAGCAGGTCGATATCCGCGACCGCGCCGCGCTGGAGCGGGTGTTCGACACCCATCAGCCCGACGCCGTGATGCATCTGGCGGCGGAAAGCCATGTCGATCGCTCGATCGACGGGCCGGGCGAATTCATCGAGACGAACATCAACGGCACCTACAACATGCTCGAGGCCGCACGCAGCCATTGGGCGCGGCAGGGCAGGCCCGAGGGGTTCCGTTTTCATCACATCTCGACCGACGAAGTCTATGGCAGCCTGGGCGAAACCGGGCAGTTCACCGAAACCACGCCCTACGACCCGCGCAGCCCCTATTCGGCCAGCAAGGCGGCCAGCGACCACCTGGTGCGCGCCTGGCACGAAACCTATGGGTTGCCGGTCGTGCTGACGAATTGCTCGAACAATTACGGGCCGTATCACTTCCCCGAAAAGCTGGTGCCGGTTGTGATCCTGAACGCGCTGCATGGCCGGGACATCCCCGTCTATGGCGATGGCGGCAACGTCCGCGACTGGCTTTATGTCGAGGATCACGCCGATGCCCTGCTGCTGGTGCTGGAAAAAGGGCAGGTGGGCCGCAGCTACAACATCGGCGGCGAGAACGAGGCGAAGAACATCGACCTCGTCCGCACGATCTGCGCCGAGATGGACCGGCTGCGCCCCGATGCCGCGCCCCATGACCGGCTGATCCGCTTCGTCACCGACCGCCCCGGCCACGACCGCCGCTATGCCATCGACCCGACGCGCATCCGCACCGAACTGGGCTGGCGCCCCTCGGTCACGGTCGAGGAGGGGCTGAAGCGCACCGTGGAATGGTATCTGGACAATGAAGACTGGTGGCGCCCGCTGCTGAGCCGGCAGGGCGTGGGCGAAAGGTTGGGCAAGGCATGACCGGGCTGCTGATCTTCGGTAAAACTGGGCAGGTTGCTACTGAACTGTTTCGTATCGTTCCTGACGCGCGCTTCCTGTCGCGCAATGATGCCGACCTGACCGACCCTGCTGCCTGCGCCGCCGCCGTCCGCAGTGGCGACTGGTCGGGCGTCATCAACGCCGCCGCCTATACCGCCGTGGACAAGGCGGAAGGCGACGAGGAAACGGCCCGCGCGGTCAATGCGCTGGCCCCCGGCGCGATTGCGCGGGCCGCCGCGGAAAAGGGGATTCCCTTCCTGCATATCTCGACCGATTACGTCTTTGAAGGCTCGGGCACCCGCCCCTGGGCCGAGGATGATCCGACCGGCCCCCTGGGCGCCTATGGCCGCACCAAGCTGGAGGGCGAACGGGCCATCGCCGCGGCAGGCGGCCAGTTCGCGATCCTGCGCACGGCATGGGTCTTTTCGGCGCATGGGGCGAATTTCGTCAAGACCATGCTGCGCCTTGGCGCCGAGCGGAACGAATTGCGCGTGGTCGCCGACCAGCACGGCGGGCCGACCCCGGCGGCGGATATCGCGCGCGCCTGCCTGACCATGATCGGCGCGATGCAGGCGGATGGGACGAAGGGCGGCATCTACCATTTCTCGGGCCAGCCGGACGTCACCTGGGCCGATTTCGCCACCGGGATCATGGCACAGGCGGGCCTGTCCTGCCGCGTGACCGGCATCCCGACCGCCGAATACCCGACCCCGGCGCGGCGCCCCGCGAATTCGCGGCTGGATTGCGCCCGGATCGCGCGGGATTTCGGCATCCCGCGACCCGATTGGCAGGCGGGATTGGACAAGGTTTTGAAGGAATTGAATAAATGAGCGACATCGGCAAACCCGCTCGCAAGGGCATCATTCTGGCTGGCGGCTCGGGCACGCGGCTTTACCCGATCACGATGGGCGTGTCCAAGCAGCTTCTGCCCGTCTACGACAAGCCGATGATCTACTACCCGATCTCGGTCCTGATGCTGTCGGGCATCCGCGAGATTGCCGTGATCACCACCCCCGAGGATCAGCTTCAGTTCCAGCGCCTGCTTGGCGACGGCTCGCAATGGGGGGTCCGGTTCGAATGGATCGTCCAGCCGCGCCCCGAGGGGCTGGCGCAGGCCTATATCCTGGCCGAGGATTTCCTGGCCGGGGCGCCTTCGGCGATGGTGTTGGGCGACAACATCTTTTTCGGGCACGGGCTGCCGCAACTGCTGCAATCCGCCGACCGGCGCGCTGCGGGCGGGACGGTTTTCGGCTATCGGGTGGCGGACCCGGAACGGTATGGGGTCGTGGCCTTCGACGACCAGGGACGGGCCAGTTCGATCATCGAAAAACCCAGTCAGCCGCCGTCGGACTATGCGGTGACAGGCCTGTATTTCCTGGACGAAACCGCACCAAAGCGGGCGCGTTCCGTCAAGCCTTCGGACCGCGGAGAGCTGGAGATCACGACCCTGCTGGAAACCTACCTGCACGAGGGCAGCCTGACGGTCGAGCGCATGGGCCGCGGCTATGCCTGGCTGGACACGGGCACGCATGGCAGCCTGCTGGATGCGGGAAATTTCGTGCGCACGCTGGAACGTCGGCAGGGGTTGCAGACCGGCTGCCCCGATGAGATCGCCTTCGATCTTGGCTGGATCGACGCCGAAGCGCTGCGCGAACGCGCCCGCCGGTTTGCCAAGAACGATTACGGCAAATACCTGGCGCGCCTGATTTCCTAGGAGCGCATCCACGGCCTCGCGGAAGTTGCTGCGAGGCCGCAAGGTATTGTTCTTGCGGGTTCCCGGCGCGACCCCCCTGTCGGTAATTGGGGGGTATAGGCGTGTTCATGGCCACGGCGATCATGTCGGCCGGTTTCGCAAGCGGCCGGCCAGTGCCGCGCCCATCAGGGCGGCAGTTCCGCCGCGCGTCTGGCGATACAGGCCCATGCGCAGGAACTGCGCCATCGCGACGGGACCGGGCGCGCGCAGCGCCTTGTCGAAGCGGGTCAGCAAGGCGCGGTTGGGTGGGGTCAGCATTCCTTCGACCGGGTGCAACGCACCCACGTTGGCGGCCAGCCAGCTCGCGAAATTTCCGTCCACCAGCATCGAAAACCGAGCCGCTCTTGCGCGCATCGTGTCGTTGCGGCCCATGACGTTGCCCCGGTGTTGGCGATAGAGCAACACCTGCGCCCGGTCGCGCATCAGCGCCGCCCCCGCGCCCGACATCAGTTGATAAACCCACCAGTCATGCGAGATCACCCCCGCCGCCCGCGCATGCGGCGCTGCCCGTTGCAACATGCGCAGCGCCTGCGCATTGCCGGTGATCGTATTGCCCGGCATGCAGGCCTGAACCAGCGCATTGCGGAAATCCAGGGGGCGGGAAAGGGCGGGCGCTGGGGTCAGCACATTCAGGTCCTGATCGCAGATCGTCGTCCGCGCGGCATAGACTGCCGGACCCGCCTGGCCTTCAAGGAAATCGGCGGCGCGCGCCAGTTTGTCGGGCTGCCAGACGTCGTCCTGATCGCAAAACGCAAACCACCCCTCAGGCTCGATCCGCGAGGTCAGATGCAGGAAATTCGCGGTTGCCCCGGCCTGCGGCCCCTCGATCAGTGTAACCTGCCCATCGGGGCGGTCCGCCGCGAATTCCCGCACGATTTCCCGCGTCTCGTCGGTCGAGCCATCGTCGGACACGATCAGCCGCCAGTCCGTGATGCTTTGCCGCGCCAGGCTGTCCAGTTGGGCGGCTAGATAGCGCCCGCCCTGGCAGGTCGCCATGGCTATCGTGATTGTCGGTCGCAACTTTGTCCCCGCATTGACGTGCCACCCTACAGCGCTGCCGCATCCTTGTCAGCCCGGCCCTATTGCCTGACGATATCCTCGATCAGCACGTCGCCGACATCGCCGCCCGCGACCTTTTGCGCCGCCTTCAGCAGGGCGTCGTGCAGTCGGGTCATTTGCAGGTCGGTCGTGAAGTTGCCGTCGAATCCGCCGGTATTGGCATGGATCAGCAGGGCCCGCAAAAGGGCGTCGCGCAGACGGTGTTCCTGCGCGTGGATGGCCGCTTCGGCCTTGGCCGGCATCTCGATGGTCAGCGAGATGATCATGGTCGAGAAAACCTGCCCGTTGCGCATCACGGGGACAAAGAACTGGTTGGGAAACCTGAACCACGCCAGGTCCGCGCTGTCTTGCGGGGATGGTTCGGGATCGGGCGCGATCCCGGCGGGGGCGGGTTCGTCCGCCGGGGATTCATGCAGCATGCCGCCGCCGAAGATGCCTGCGGCGAAGGCGATCAGCGGCAGGATAAGAAACAGGATTTTCTTCATCACGACCGCCGATCAATAGGGCAGGATGATATCGGCAAGCTGCTGGCCGTATCGCGGCTGCTGCACGTCCGAGATCTGGCCGCGTCCGCCGTAGGAAATCCGCGCCCCCGCGATGCGGTCATAGGCGACCTCGTTGCGCCGCCCGATGTCCGAGGGGCGGACGAAGCCGCTGACGGTCAGTTCGCGCACCTCATAGTTCACGCGCACCTCTTGCGAGCCCTGGATATGCAGGACCCCGTTCGGCAGCGTTTCGACGACCGTGGCGGCGACGCGCAACGTCAGCTTGTCGCGTCGCGAGATATTGCCGCTGCCCTTGAAGGCCGAGGAAGAACTGGCCCGCGCAAGCTCATCCATCCCGGCGCCATCGGGCAGCGCGCTGTCGATGCGCTGCGGCAGGCCGATCATGGCGGGAATGCTGACATTGTCGGACGAACTGCGCGACCTGCCCGAACTGTTCTGGATCTCGGCCCGGTCGTCGATCTGGATCACGACCGTCAGGATGTCGCCGCGATGGGCGGCGCGGCGGTCGCTGACCAGCGACATCGGCGCAGGTGTCCACAGCGAGGCCGCGCTGGATTCGCGTTCGGGCAGCCGCATGTTGTCGAAGGACGAGGCGCGCATCGCCTCGAACTCGGCGCTGTCCTTGGGCGGGGTCATGTCCGGCACCCGGCCGACATCGCCGACGCGGCCGCAACCGGCGGCGATCAGCGCCATGCAGAACGCGCCGGACAGTTTGAGGATTCGTTTTTTCACTGCATTCAGTTCCTTTGCACGATGACGGATCCGTCGGCGGCGACCCGGCCCGATACGGTAGAGCGCGACGACAGGTTGAGAACGCGGATCACCTGATCCTGCTGGCCGGGGTCCAGCGCGCGGCCCTCGGCCTCGATCCGCATCAGGGGCGTTTCATAGGCGATGGTGACCAGTTGGTTGCGGTTGACCAGATAGGGCTGGCTCAGCCGCGTGGGGTGGATGGGCCTGCCTTCGTAGATGACGGTGCGGGTTTGCAGGCCAAGGATGTCGTCCGCGTCGCGATCCGCCCCGCCCATGATATCCTCGGGCGCGATGACGGTGCCCGCAGGCAGGGTCCGGGCCGCGACATGGGGTTCGGCAAACGCGGCGAAGGGCGCCTGTGCCAGCAACAGGGCAAGCCGTTTCATCAGCGGATCTGCACGGTTGCGCCAAGCATCTGGTCGGCGGCGGTGATCACTTTCGAGTTCAGCTCGTATCCCCGCTGCGCCTTGATCAGTTCGGTGATCTCGCGCACCGGATCGACCGAGCTTTCTTCCAGGTAGCCGGCGCGCAGCAGGCCCAGACCCTGTTCGCCCGGCAGCGCGACCTGCGCGGCGCCCGAGGCGGGAGTTTCCAGGAACAGGTTCGAACCCATCGCCTCCAGCCCCTTTTCATTGACGAAATCGGCAAGCGTGAACTGGCCCAGGTTTTCCGGTTCGACCTGATCGTTGAAATAGGCGAAGACCTCGCCATCGGCATTGATCGCGATGCTGCGGGCGTCGGCGGGAATGGTGATGCCCGGCGCGACCGGATGCCCGTCCGAGGTGACGATCAGCCCGTCGGGCGATCTTTTCAGCCCGCCGTCGCGCGTATAGGCGGAAATGCCCGAGGGCAGCGTCACCTCGAAATAGCCGTTGCCGTCGATGGCGATGTCGAGGTCGTTGGATGTCTGCACCGGCGCGCCCTGCGCCAGCATGACGCTGACCGCCGTGGGGCGGACGCCCAGACCAAGCTGCACGCCCGCCGGAACCATCGTCCCGTCGGTGGCGGTCAGCGTGCCGGGGCGGACCGCCTGCTGATAATACAGGTCGGAAAACTCGGCCCGGCGGGCGTTGTAGCCGGTGGTGGACATATTGGCGAGGTTGTTGGAAATCACCTCGACCCTGGTTTGCTGGGCGCTCATTCCGGTGGCGGCAATCTGTAGTGCTCTCATGGCTTGGCCTTTCAACGAGATAGCGAGGTGATGACGGATCGGATGCGCTGGTCCTCGCGGTCCAGGAAGGTCTGGCCCAGTTCATAGGCCCGTTGCACCTCGATCATGCGGGTGATCTCACCCACGGGTTCCACGTTCGATTCTTCAAGGAAACCTTGACGGATACGCGGATCCTCGGCCGGTTCCAGGTCGGGACCGGGGCGGAACAGCGTCCCTTCCTGATGCAGAAGGTCGGCGGGATCGCCGGGGATAAAGACGCCGACCTGGCCCACCGGCTGATCGTCGGCGGTGATCGTTCCGTCGGGACCGATGGCGACATGGCGCACGCCGTCAGGAATGGCGATGGCGGCCTGGCCGTCGTCCAGCAACAGGTTGCCGTTCATGTCCACCAGTTCGCCATCGGGGTTGGGGGTAAAGGCGCCTGCGCGGGTCAGGCGGGGGCCTTGCGCGGTGTCGACAAGAAAGAAGCCCTCGCCCTCGATGGCCAGGTCGAACCGGCCGTTCGTCTGGGTCAGCACGCCGGGTCGCAGATCGACCACCCTGCCGCGCGCATCGGCCATCGCCAGCGTCTCGCGCCGGTCGTCGAGCGAGACCATGTATTCGGAAAAGACCACACCTTCGCGGCGAAAGCCGATGGTGTTGGCATTCGCGACATTGTTCGCGATGGTCTGCATTTCGCGCATCAATCCCGACTGGCGGCTGAGCGTTGCGTAAATGGCATTGTCCACGGTTTAGCCTCCGGCGATGATGGGCAGGATCTGGTCGGTGAAGAAGCTGGAAAGAAGCGCGGTCATGAAGCTCATGGTGACCCAGAAGATGGCAAGCATCAGGCCCACCTTGGGCACGAAGGTCAGCGTCATTTCCTGGACCGAGGTCAGCGCCTGGAAAAGCCCGATCACCACGCCCGTCACAAGGGCGGCGATCAGCAGCGGCGCCGACATCCTGACCGCGATCCACAGCGCCTGCCGGGTGATGTCGAAGATATGTTCTTCCGACATTGCCGCGCCTCAGACCGGCATCCGCAGGATTTCCTGATAGGCCTCGACCACCCTGTCGCGGATGGCCACCACGGTTTCCAGCGCGATTTCCGCTTGCGCGATGGCCTGGACCAGATCGTGGGTGTCGGCGGTGCCGGTCATCGCGCCGGTCGCGGCGCGGTCGACGCCTTCCATCACCCGGCTGAATTCGGCTGCCGCGCGTGAGGCGCCTTCGGGCAGGGCCTGCGGGTCGGCGGCGATATCGGGAAGCGCGCGGGTATAGGCCGCGGCGGCGGAAGTTGCGTTGATCATCGGTTTCTCCTTTACCGGCGGATCAGGTCCAACAACGAGGAATTCATTTGTCGCGCCTGTTCGAACACGCGCAGATTGGCTTCGTAGCTGCGGCTGGCCTCGCGCGAATCGGCGATCTCGACCACTAGGTCGACGTTCGAGCCGCGGTAATATCCGCTCTCGTCCGCCATCGGATGGGCGGGGTCGAAATTCAGCGGCAGCGCGCGCGCGTCATGGCGGGTGCCGCTGGTGCGCACGCCGCCTACCTTGCCGCCGAAATCCACGGCCTCGTGAAAGCTGACCAGCTTGCGGCGATAGCCCGGCGTATCCGCGTTGGCGATGTTTTCCGCGACATGGCGAAGCCGCACGGATTGCGCCTTCATGCCCGTAACCGCGATCTGCGAGGCCGAGAGTCTGTCCGTCATGTCGGCCCCCTACCTGCGTCCAAGGCTGGTGCGCATGAGCCCCAGCGACGACCGCGTGACCGTCACCGCCAGATCGAATTCGCGGCGTGCCTCGGCGATGCGAAACACCTCGTCCTCCAGCGAAACGGTGTTGCCGTTGGGGTTGGGCTCGCCCCCCGCATGGCGGATGCGCTGGCCGCCCAGTCCCCAATCCAACGCGGCAAGGTGGCGGTCATGGGTGCGGCGCATGCCCGCTGGGGACGCGCCGTCATAGCTGCGCGCAAAGCTGTCCAGGTCCACCGCCCGATATCCGGGCGTGTCCGCATTGGCGACGTTGGTCGCGATCAGGCGTTGCCGTTGCGCGCCATGGGCGATCAACTGGTCCGCCATCTTCAGCGTTCCGATTCGATCAAACACGATTTTCTCCTCTGTCGATAACCCGGTCTTAACCCCAATAGGTTTAGAAACAGTTTCGAGCCGGCGATTTCGGCGAAGAAAAAGGAATGCGACCTTGGAAGAGATGCTGGCGATCGCCTCGCAGGTCAGGCAATTGCGGCTGGTGCGCCGTTTCGGCACGGTCCGCGCGATACAGGCGGGGGTCGTTTTCGTGGCCGGGCTGAACGATTTCGCGGCGCTTGGCGACCGGGTTTCGCTGGCGATCGCCGGCGCCCCGCCGCTGATGGCCGAGGTGATCGCGCTGCAATCCGACCTTGCCACTGTCCTGACCGAAGGCCCGGTCGAGGGCCTGCGAATCGGGGCCGAGGCCGAGTTGCTGCCCGCCCCCCGCCTCGCGCCCTCGGATCACTGGATCGGGCGAATCATCGACCCGTTGGGACAGCCCCTGGACGGTCGGGCGCTGGTCGACGGCACCGATGCGCGCGCCTATCGCACACCCCCGCCGCCCGCCGCGATGCGCAGGCGGCTGGGGGCAAGGCTGGACACGGGGCTGGCGGTTTTCGACACGTTGCTGCCCATCGTGCAGGGGCAGCGAATCGGGCTGTTCGCGGGGTCGGGGGTGGGCAAGTCGACGCTGCTTTCGCAGCTTGCCAAGGGCGTTTCGGCCGATGTCGTCGTCATCGCCATGATCGGCGAACGCGGGCGGGAATTGCGCGAATTCGTCGAATCGACCCTTGGCCCGCAGGGGATGGCGCGGGCGGTGGTGGTCGCCGCGACCTCGGACCAGTCGCCGCTGATGCGCCGCCGCTGTGCCTGGGCCGCGATGACCGTCGCGGAACATTTCCGCGATGCGGGCAGGCACGTGCTTTTCCTGGCCGATTCGATCACCCGATTCGCCGAGGCGCATCGCGAGATCGCGCTGGCAGGCGGGGAAAGCCCCAGTTACCGGGGCTTTCCGCCCTCGACCGCGAACCTGATCATGGCGCTGGCAGAACGCTCGGGTCCGGGACCGGAAGGGGCGGGCGATATCACGGGCATCTTCTCGGTCCTGGTCGCCGGTTCGGATATGGAGGAACCGATCGCGGACATCCTGCGCGGTGTTCTGGACGGCCATGTCGTCCTTGACCGCACGATTGCCGAAAGGGGGCGTTTTCCGGCGATCGACGTGTTGAAATCGGTTTCGCGTTCGCTGCCGCAGGCCGCCAGCACGCAGGAAAACGCGCTGATCGCCCGCGCCCGCGCCGTGCTTGGCGCCTATGCCGAATCAGAGCTGATGATTCGCGCGGGCCTTTATGCCGCCGGGTCCGACCCCGTGCTGGATGAGGCGGTGCGCCTTTATCCCGGCCTGGACGGATTCGTGGCGAAAAGGGCGGAAAATGCGCAGGAAAGCTTTGCGTTGCTGGCCGAAAGCCTGTCGCTGGCGCGACAACCCGCCAACCCTGCCGGACGGGGCTGAGGGTTGATTAATGAATGTTAGCCAGCACGCTCGGACCATTGCGCCTGCGGCGGCGATTTGCGAATTTCCGCCTATATATTTCTGGAATTTGATTATGGTAATTAATGATTTGTTTATCCGCCGTTTCCGGCGGTCCGGTGGTATGTCCGAAGAAGAACTGGCCGATATGGGCGCATTGCGTTGCCAGCGGCAGTCGTTCAGGCCGGGCGAGGTCATCGTTTCACGCGATCAGCCGCTGGATCGCCTTCGCATCCTTGCCAGGGGGATGGCGGCGCGGTGTCACTATCCGCATGGCAGGGACGAAGTGCGCGTCATCACCGCCTTGCATGTTCCCGGCGATCTGGTCGATCTGGAGGGGCTGGTCCAGCGCCGGCTGGACCACGACATCGTTGCCCTTGGCGATTGCGAGGTCGAGGCGGTCGATCACCATGCGCTGCGCGAGCTGACCGATGGCAATCCGGCGCTGTCGCGGGTGCTTTGGGGCTTCAGCCTGGCCGACGCGGCGATCTATCGCCAATGGCTGGTCGCGGCGGCTTCGTTGCGTTCAAGCGCCCATCTGGCGCATCTGATCTGCGAACTCTACACCCGGCTGGCGCAGGTCGGCGCGGCGCGGAACCGGCGGCTCTACCTGCCTTTGCTGCAAAGGGAACTGGCGGAAATCCTAGGCTATTCCTCGATCCACATAAATCGCGCGGTGCGTGACCTGCGCGACCGCGAACTGGTGCGCTGGTCCGGCTCGGAAATCGCCATCCTGGATTGGGACGGTCTGCGCAGGCTGGCGCATTTCGACCCCGGTTATCTTGAGGGCGGCTAGCTATTGGCACAGCCGATAGCCGCTGCTGCGCGCCTTGATGTCCAGGTGCAGGTGGTCGTCATGCGCATCGTCCGAACCCGGCCCCAGGACGGTCGTGAAATAGAGGCAGGCCGAGGCGCGGATCGCGGCCTGAAACGCCTCGACCATGTCGCCGTCGCCCTCGCGCGGCTGGATCGGCAGGCGCTCGTCGCCGAATTGCAGCGCCATGACGTCGAAGGCATTGCCAAGCGCATGTTCGGACATGTTGCCGCCGCCATTGCCGACGGTCTGGCGGCATTGATAGGTCGAACCCGGCTCGATCCCCGTCAGGCGGGGCGCGCCGGGCAGGTGGCGCGAGGCGGGCCGAACCGAATCGCGCAGCCACAGCGCAAGCTGGCGGGCGGTCTGGCAGCGCATCGGCGCCTCGCCCGGAATGGCGACGCCGGGCAGGATCTGCGTGACGGCGATGGGGCGGGCGATGCCGCAATCGCGCTGGCCGTCATCCGTGATCGGGTCGATCTGGTGATATTCGACGCCAAGACCGTAGAGCGTAAGCAGGCAGGCGGCATGATCGAAATCGCTTTCGCGCAGCGCCTGCCAGGCCGGCGGGCCGGCGGGTTCGGGGGGCGTTTCGGTGTCCGGCGGCGTGACTTCGGCGCCATCATCCGGGGCCGCGTCCCCGGTGGGCGCGTCGGCTTCGTCCTCGGCCCCAAGGGGGGCGCTATCCGTGGTTGCCGCTTCGGTGCCGGTCGGATCGGGGGGCGGCGCATCGTCTGTCGCCGGATCGTCCGGGTCGGCGTCCCCGCCACTGGCAACCGGGGGCGGCGTGCCGTCCGGGGTGGTTTGGGCGGGCCGTTCGGCGGGGCGCTCTGCCGGGGTGTCGGCCGTCGCGGGCTTGGGGTTGGGTCGGGATTCCTGCCCCAAGGCCGGGGGCAGGGCCAGAAGCAAGGCGGCCAGGGCGGCAGGCAGCGCGCGCATCTCAGTGACCGGCAAGGGGGGCGGTGGTCAGAAGCGGCGCCGTTGCCGGTGTGGTCGCCGGGTTCTGCGGGGCTGCCTCGGGCGCGGGGGGCAGGGTCGTGGCGGTGACGGCATCGGCGGTTTGCGCAGGGGCAGGTGGCTGAACTGCGGGGGCCGCCGCCGGGGCACCGGCGGGCGCGGGGTCGGCGGGACGCCGGCGCGGCGGCGCCGTGGCCGAGATCGCGGGCGGGTTGACGGCGGCAGGCTGGCCGGACGGGGCCTGGCCAGCGGCGGGCAGGCCGTTTGCGGGCAGGGGCTGGCCTTGCGGTTCGGTCCCGATGGCATCCGCGATGGCGCTGGCCAGCGGGTCGCTTCCGGCGACCGTGGGCGCGCCGGGCTGACCCTGCTGCGCGCCTTCCAGCGCGGCGGGCGTGACCAGAAGGGCGTCCGCTGTGATCGTCTCGGGTTGATCCGCCTGCGCGATCAGCCGGGGCCGGGCGGTCGGGCGCGTCGCGCTGATGGCGACGGCCAGCGTCGCCGCGGGCGCGGCAGAGGCGGCGGGACCCGTCACGTCGGGGATGCTGACGCCGGGGTCCAGGAATTCGACCTGGGTCACCCCGGCCTGGACCATCCCGGCCAGTTCGCGCGCGTCCCAGTTCGTCAGGCGCACGCAGCCGTTCGACTGGTTGACGAACAGGCGCGAGGGCGTGGCGGTGCCGTGGATGCCATAGGTCGGCTCGGACAGGTCGATCCAGACATCGCCCACCGGGCCGTTGGGACCGGGCGGGATGATCAGGACGCGGTCGTTGTCGCCCTGCTGGAAATTGCGTTGCGGGTTGTAGGTATAGGTCGGGTTCAGCGCCACCGTCCGCACCACATGCGTCCCGCGCGGCGACGGTGTCTGGTCCGAGCCGACGGTTGCCGGATAATCGGCCACCATCCGCCCCTTGGCGTCATAGGCGGCGACGCGGCGGGCCTCTTTGTCGACGACGATCCGCGTGACCTTGGCCCGGATCGGCCTGGCGGGCACGATGGCGCGGATGGTCTCGCCGGGGATGAATTGCGCGCCGGGGTTCAGCCGGGCAAGGAAGCGTTCGTCCATGTGGAACCGCTCGGCCAGCTTTTCCTGCACCGAGGTATAGCCCTGCGAGGTCATGCGCGCCTTTTCGGCGTAATCCTCGGGGATGCGATCGACCAGGCCGTGGGCGTCGTCGTCGGTGATGGTGTATTCCATCGTCAGCGGGCCGTCGGCAAAGGCCTGCAAAAGCTGCCAGACGACCGGGTTCAGCCGCCCGTCCATCGGCAGGCCCGCCCGGCGCTGGAACGCCTTGATGGCGCTTTCGCTCATCCCGCCGCGCCAGCCGTCCACGACACCGGGCGAGATACCCGCGCGATCCAGCAGCACCTGCACCTTGGCCGTCAGCGCCGATTGCCCCGAAGGCAGGTCGCCACCGGCGTATTCCGCCGCCTCGATATCGTCGGCGGTGAATTGGGGCTGGGCCTGCCGTTGCGCCTCGCTTTGGGCAAGGGCCGGGCGCGGACCTGCCCCGCCGGTCATCGCCAGCGCGCCGCCGATCAGCAGGACCGAGGTCAGACGGATCACGCAGGCGGCAGGCTTGCGCAGGAAATGCGATGGGCATCTGCGCGTGGAACGCGACATTTTGCGCGTGGAACGCGACATGGAATTGCGCATGAAAGGCTCCGTCAAAGGGCGGTGTCCCGGCTTTCAATGCAGGCTGCGGACCGTGGTTTCAAGCCTTGGCTGGACACCATCCGGTCAAGTTTATGACAGCCCGGCGGCGCGTGCCGTCAGAACAGCGCGCTAAGCTTGTGTCCCTCGCGGAAATACTGCCGCGACAGGCCGACGGTCAGCGCGCCCGACCAGATGGTGCGCTGGACCAGCAGGATCGCGGCGCCCGGCGCCAGCGACAGGGTCTGGCCGACGAAGGGATCGACGGTGCCCGTATTGGTCGCCGACACGTCGATGGCGCCGCGATTCATCGCGACATTGTCGGCAAGCCATTCAAAGGCGCAGGTCTCGGCAAGGTCGCTTTGGCCGGGCGCGGGGACGGCCTCGGGGTTCAGCCAGAACTCTTCGACGCAATAGGGCGTGCCGCTTGCGGTGAAGTCCGAGCGGACCTCGATCAGCGTCGAGCCGGCTGGCAGCATCATCTGGCGGGCCACGTCCACCGGCGCGATGCCGTTGCGCAGCGAGATCAGCCGATAGCGATACTGGTGGCCGCGGGCCTCGATCTCGTCGCGCAGCCAGGTCTTGGGCAGGGTCGATTGCCGCGGCGGATGCGCGGCGACCCGCGTGCCGACCTTGCGGCGCCGTTCCAGAAGCCCGGTCGAGGCAAGCGAGGTCAGCGCGCGGTTTATCGTGGCGCGGGCGCAGCCGAATTCGGCGGCCAGTTCGACCTCGGTGGGGATCAACTCGCCCGGCTTCCATTGGCCATTGCGGATTCTGGCAAGCACCTCGGCCTGCACCGACTGCCAGGTCATCATGCGCCTTGAACTGTTCACGATATTACCCGCTGCCAGGGTTGGGGCGATGTCACTTGGTAGCATATTGTTTGTATTCGTTTTTCATCCGGGGGTGGAGTTGTCTGCCAGATCATGCACCTGTAACACGAACATATACAAGGGCATGCTATAATAAACCATCACGTTCAACTGATTTTTTTTAATTACGGTGAAACATGTCCTTATTGGCAGGGGTCCGGCAGGGATTGACTTTCGCCGCCGGGCGACCCATCCCTTGGCGCGTTTCCAACCCTTGGGCAGGAGCCGATCGCAAATGTCCGGCGTCTCAGCATCGCGCAGGCAGTCCGGGACCCGGACCGTCTTGCGGCCTCGCTCGATCCGCCGCGTTCCGGCGTGATGCCGCTTGTCCTGATCAGCCCGCCGCATTGCGGCGAGGCGCGGCTGGCCGGGATGCTGAGGGACAACGGCCTGCCCGTCGCCTGCCATGAAGGCGGTGCGCTGGCCGAGGATATCGTCTTTGCCCAGGCCACCGGCACGGCGCCGCTGACGGGCTGGCGGGACGCCCGGCTGATTGCCGGGCTTTACCGCGATGCGCCGCCCTGGCGTGTGCCGCTGGAGGCATGGCGCTGCTTCGCCTTTCTGGACCGTCACCTGCCCGACGCGCGCTTCGTGCTGGCGCAACGCGACCCGGACGCCTGGCTGCTGGACCGCCTGCTGCATGACGATGGCCGCGCGGCGCGGAGCTATGCGCATCACCATGCCATCCCGGTCGCCGA
Source organism: uncultured Paracoccus sp. (assembly GCF_945915435.1). GTDB lineage: Bacteria > Pseudomonadota > Alphaproteobacteria > Rhodobacterales > Rhodobacteraceae > Paracoccus. The sequence continues at coordinate 28,898 of NZ_CAMEFG010000019.1, forward strand.
TGTGCCCGAACGCTGGCTGGCGGACTGGGACCGCCATCAGGCCGATGTCCTGAACCACTTCGGCGGCAGCGACCGGTTGCTGCGCCTGGATCTGGGGGCCGAGACGCCGCTGGACGTCTTTCACCGCCTGCGCCAGCACATTCCCCTGAGCCGCGCGCCCGACGGCGGTGGCTGGCACGGCGATCCGGGTCCGAACGCCGCCGCGCGGCTGGACGCGATCCTGGACGGCGATGCGCCCGACCCGCCGCCCGACACCGACCGGGCCGCGCGCGAGATCGCCGATTTCTGCCTGCGCGGCATCCGCCCCGGCAGCGGGTCGGTGGCGGGCGTGTCGCAATATTACGTCGAATGGGACGGGCGGGATGGGTTCGCCGACCGCCACGGCGGCCCCGCCCCCCATGCGCGGGCAGTCCTGCCGGGCAATGCGCGGCCCGTTGTCGCCACCACGCCCCGCGCGCCCTTCAAGCGCACCCGGTGCGAGGGCGTGCTGAACGCCGCCTTGGCGCATGGCCACGCCACCCCCCTGCGCGTGGATATGGAGGATTCGCGCTGGATCGGTTCCCCCCATGCGCCCACGCCCCCGCGGCCCGTGATCTGCCACAACCGGCGCAAGGGCGCGGCGAATGTCGTGCTGTGGCCGCTGCCGGGGCTGCATGATCCGGGCGAGTCGGGGTTTGACGCGACGCTGACCGACCCGATCCCGTTTCAGGACAAGCTGGACCGGGTGTGGTGGCGCGGGATGATCTCGGGTCACCTGGTGACGGGGGCGGAACGGCCCGGCCCACCCTCGTTCCGCTTCCTTGCCGATCTGGACCGGGCCGGAACGGACCCCGCCCTGCGCGAAAAGGCATGGGAGGGGCTGTCGCGCACCTCGCGGCTGGCCTTCGTGCGGGAATATTTCGACCACCCCGATTTCGACCTTGGCGTGGTCATGGCATGGGCCTTTCGCCACCATGCGCGCGACCCGCTGCTGGCGCCTTACTGCAAGCCTCGGGCCGGGCGGGGGCAGATGCTGCGCTATCGTTACCAACTTTACATGGCGGGCTACGACCACGGCTCGAACTTCATCCCGGCGATCAATTCGGGTTCGGTCCTGCTCAAGGAAGAAGACGGGTGGGAGGTGTTCTATTCCGACCGCTTCAAACCGTGGAAACACTATATACCGTTGGAACGGTATTGCGCCGACATCCTGGAAAAGCTGGCCTGGGCGCGTAAAAATCCCAGCAAATGCAATCAGATGTCCGCCGCCGCCCGGTCCGAGGTCGCGCTGCTGTCCGACCCCGCGCTGCGCCGCCGCACGCTTGGGCTGATCCTCGACCAACTGGCGCGCAGGGGCTAGGATCGGCGGCGTCAGGAGAGGAGACCACATGACCACCATCAAGGCACAGCCCATCACCGCCGCCGCCTTCGCCCCCTATGGCGAGGTGCTGGCGCCCCGCGACACGGCCACCAAGATGATCAACGCGGGCCGCTGCGAACGCCATCACGCGCTGGCCACGGTCCAACGGGGCGGGGGCGAGGCGATCATCTCGATCTTCCGGTCCCAGCCGGTCACCCTGCCCTATGACTGCGCGCTGCTGGAACGCCACCCGCTTGGCTCGCAAGCCTTCATCCCGCTGTCGGACCGGCCCTGGCTGTCGGTCGTGGCCCCGGACGAGGGCGGCCGTCCCGGCGCGCCGCTGGCCTTTATCGTCCCCGCCGGCGTGGGCGTGAACCTGCATGCGGGCGTCTGGCACGGCGTGCTGACCCCCTTGGACCACGCCGCCGATTTCCTTGTCGTGGACCGCGAGGGCGATGGCGTGAACCTTGAAGAGGTCGCCATCGACCCGGTCGCCATCACCGCATGAAGACCCTGCCCGACCTGAGTTTCGAGGATGAGGCCCGCGCCACCGGCGCGCGGCTGATCGCCGGCGTCGATGAGGTCGGGCGCGGCCCCCTTGCCGGTCCCGTGATCGCCGCCGCCGTGATCCTGGGCGATTGCCTGCCGCAGGGGCTGAACGATTCCAAGCAGTTGACCGCAGCCCGCCGCGAATCGCTGGCCGGGCAGATCATGGCGGGCTGCATCTGGGCCGTCGGGCGGGCCGAGGTCGATGAGATCGACCGGCTGAACATCTACCACGCCTCGCACCTGGCGATGTGCCGCGCGGTGGCCGGGCTTGGCCAGCGCCCCGACATGGCGCTGATCGACGGCAATGCGGTGCCGCGCGACCTGGGCCTGCCTGCCCTGGCGGTGGTCAAGGGCGATGCGCGGTCGCTGTCGATCGCGGCGGCCTCGATTCTGGCGAAAGTGATGCGCGATCGCATCATGGTGGATTTGGGGCAACAGCATCCGGGATATGGCTGGGACAGGAACGCCGGATATCCGACGAAATCGCACCGCCAGGCGCTGCTGGAATTGGGGATAACCCCACATCATCGGCGCAGCTTCCGCCCCGTCCACAATATCTTGTGTAAAGACATTTCTGCAAGTTCTTGATTCAAAAAAGAAATTGACGGCGAATCGCCGCTGACTCATCATTGCAGCCATACCAGACCGGCGACCAACAGCCGGCGATATGAGGCAGTGATGACGAAAAACCGATCGACCCGGCATTCCGGGCCGCAGGACCTTCCTGTGAACTCCATCCTTGCGGGCGACTGCATTCAGGCGATGAACGGCCTGCCCGAAAACAGCGTGGACCTGATCTTTGCGGACCCGCCCTACAACCTGCAACTGCGCGGCGACCTGCACCGGCCCGACAATTCCAAGGTCGATGCCGTGGACGATCATTGGGACCAGTTCTCGGGCTTTGCCGCCTATGACCGCTTTACCCGCGAGTGGCTGGCGGCGGCGCGGCGCATCCTGAAACCCAACGGCGCGATCTGGGTGATCGGCAGCTATCACAACATCTTCCGCGTGGGCGCGGCGTTGCAGGACGCCGGTTTCTGGATCCTGAACGATGTCGTCTGGCGCAAGTCGAACCCGATGCCGAACTTTCGCGGCAAGCGCCTGACCAATGCGCATGAGACGATGATCTGGGCCAGCAAGTCCGAATCGTCGAAATACACCTTCAATTACGAAGCGCTGAAGTCGCTGAACGAAGGCGTCCAGATGCGTTCCGACTGGGTGCTGCCGATCTGCACCGGCAACGAGCGCCTGAAGGATGCCGAGGGCGCCAAGGCCCATCCGACGCAAAAGCCCGAATCGCTGCTGCACCGGGTGCTGATCGGCTCGACCAATCCCGGCGACGTGGTGCTGGACCCGTTCTTCGGCACCGGCACGACCGGCGCGGTCGCCAAGATGCTGGGCCGCGACTGGATCGGGATCGAGCGCGAGGAAAGCTATCGCGCCATCGCCGAAAAGCGCCTGTCGCGCGTGCGCCGTCTGGACAGCAGCGCGCTGGCCACCACCACCGGCAAGCGCGCCGAGCCGCGCGTCCCCTTCGGCCAGGTGGTCGAGCGCGGAATGCTGCGTCCGGGCGAAGAGCTTTATTCGCTGGACAACCGCCACAAGGTGACGGTGCGCGCCGACGGCAGCCTTGTGTGCAAGGACGTCAAGGGCTCGATCCACCAGGTCGGCGCGGCGCTGCAACAGGCGCCGTCGTGCAACGGCTGGACCTATTGGCATTTCCGGCGCGAGGGGCAGATGGTTCCCATCGACACCCTGCGCCAGCAGATCCGGGCCGAGATGCAGGACGACGCGCGCCCCAACTGACCCCAACCCTTTCGCCGCAGTCCCATCGCGCCGTGAGTTCCGCACGGCCGGGACCGCCTTGCCCCGCCATCTTCGCATGGCGGGGTCTTTTGCCTTTTACAGCGCCCCGCGCGGCATCGGCAGATCGCCCCGGTTATAGGGTTTCCAGTCGGCGATCTCGGGGTAGAACTGCCGCCGCCATGCCCGCACGCGCGGGTTCATCCGCCGCCGCCACAGGGGCGGGATCATCGCGACGAAGGTCATCGCGGGATAGCCGTGGGGCAGTTGCGGGGCCTCGTCCTCGGTATAGGTTTGCAGCAGGGGAAAGCGGCGGTCGGGCTTGTAATGGTGGTCCGAGTGGCGTTGCAGGTTGATCAGCAGCCAGTTCGACGCGGTATGCGAGGCGTTCCAGCTATGGCGCGGCAGGACGTGCTCATAGCGCCCCTCGCCCAGGTGCTTGCGGGTCAGGCCGTAATGCTCGACGTAATTCGTCAGTTCAAGCTGCCAGATCGCGACGAAGGCTTGCCACAGAAACAGCGCCAGCCCCTGCCAGCCGCCAAGCAGAGCCGCCAGCGCCAGCATCCCCAGTTGCAGCGCCGCGTAGCGCCAGAAGGGATTGCGCCGGTCCGTCGCCCGGCGGCCCGAACGGCGCAGCCGCCGCGCCTCGGCCGCCCATGCGCTGCGGGGGCAATCGGCCAGCACACGCGCGAAATAGCGAAAGAACCCCTCGTTATAGCGGGCCGAAACCGCGTCGCGGGGCGTCGCGACCCATGCGTGGTGGACCAGCATATGCTCGGTCCTGAAATGGGAATAAAGCGTCGAGGCCAGCAGCAGGTCGCCCAGCCAGCGTTCGACCCGGTTGCGCTGGTGGATCAGCTCGTGCGCATAGACCATGCCGATGGTGCCTGAGGCGACGCCGATCCCGAAGAAGATCCCCAGCTTTTCCCAACCCCCCAGGTCGGGCGCGCGGGTGACGTGCCAGATCGCGCCAAAGATCAGCGCGGCTTGGACGGGAAACCAGACCAGCGTGATGGCGCGATACCAATGCAGGTTTTCCTCGGGCGTGTCGGGGTCGGGGTTCTCATGGTTCAGGCCAAGGGCAAGGTCCATGAAGCTGACCAGATACCAAGCGTATCCGGGCAGCAGCAGGAACCACCAGCCCCCTTGCGTGATCGCCAGCAGGGCCAGGGGCACCATGCCAAGTGATAGCCAGAAGGGCAGGGCGTCGATCAGGCGGTGGCGAAGCGGGGTCGTCATGGCAACACCTTTTAGGGTTTGGCCGTGCGCTCAGCCGTCGTGGCCCGGTGGCAAGGGGCCTGCCGGAAAGGCCAGCGCCCAGGCCTTGCGCATCAGGCCGGGCAGCGCCTTCGGATCGAATTCGGCAAGGGGTAACAGCCGACCGCGGGCAGGCGCGCGGTCCAGCGATGCCGTGGCTATCCTAAGATCAAGCTGGAAGTGGGTAAAGACGTGACGTACGGTCCCGATGTCGCGCCAATCCGCCGGGGCGGGCGGCGGCAGGTCGCTGCCGTCCCAGCCCGACGACGGAAAGGCCAGCGTCCCGCCAAGCAGGCCCTTGGGCGGGCGCGTCTCGACCAGAACGGCGCTGTTGGTGATGCCGATCCATGCGATGCCGTGGCGCTGCGGCTTGGGCTTCTTCGCCAGCTTGCGCGGCAGTTCGGCGGCGATTCCCTGCGCGCGGGCGTCGCAATCGCCGGTCAGCGGGCAGATCGCGCAGGCCGGATTGCGGGGCGTGCAGATCGTCGCGCCAAGGTCCATCATCGCCTGCGCGAAATCGCCGGGCCTGAGGGCCGGCGTCAGGGTTGCGGCCAGTTCGCGCAGGCGGGGCCGGGCGGCGGGCATGGGCGTTTCGACCGCGAAAAGGCGGGACACGACCCGTTCCACATTGCCGTCCACCACGGTTTCGGGCGCGTCATGGGCGATCGCCGCGATCGCGGCCGAGGTATAGGGACCGATCCCCGGCAGCGCCGCCAGCCCCTCGCGCGTCGTGGGAAAGCCGCCGCGCGCGGCAACCTCGCGCGCGCAGGCCAGCAGGTTGCGCGCCCGTGCGTAATAGCCAAGCCCCGCCCATTCGGCCATGACCTGCGCGTCATCCGCCGCCGCCAGATCCTGGACGCGGGGCCAAAGCGTGGTGAAACGCCGGAAGTAATCCTTGACGGCGGCCACGGTGGTTTGTTGCAGCATCACCTCGGACAGCCAGACGCGATAGGGATCGGCGCGCCCCTGTCCCGGCGGCACCCGCCAGGGCAGCACGCGGGCGTGGCGGTCGTACCAGTCCAGCAGGCGGGGGGCTATCACTGTTCTTTCACGCAAATTTTCAGCCTGTCTCTCTGGCAAACGGACGCGGGCCGGTCCAGACTGCGCGGGAACATAACGACGTGACGCAAGATGGCCCATAGCAAAACGGCCCGAAACCTCGGTCCCACCCGCCGCCGCATGCGCGGGTTCGAGCCTGCGGCGGTGCTTGCCGCCAAGCCGATCCGCGCGGCCAGCGAATCGCGCGGCTTTGCCGTGGCGCGGTTGCTGACCCATTGGGCCGAGGTGGTCGGTCCCGATCTGGCGCGCCGCACCCGTCCGGTCCGCATCGCGCATGGGCGCGGCTTCGGCGCGACACTGACCCTGCTGGTCGAGGGCGCCCACGCCCCCCTGATCGAGATGGAGCTGCCCCGCATCCGCGACAAGGTGAATGCCTGCTACGGCTTCAACGCCATCGCGCGCATCACGCTGACCCAGACCGCGCCCACCGGCTTTGCCGAGGGGCAGGCCCGTTTTGATGGCGCGCCGCCCAAACCGCGCGCCCCCGCACCCTCGCCCGGCCAGCTTGCCGATGCCGAACGCATCGCGCAGGGCTTCGACGATCCCGCGCTGGCGCAGGCGATGCGGCAATTCGCACTCAATACCCTGTCCCGCCGGGACGACAACGACCGAAAGGCAATTTCATGACGCTTCACCGTTCCTTCCTCGCGACCGCTGCGGCGGCGGCCCTTGCGGCGCTGACGCTTTCCCCGGCCATCGCGCAGGACGCCGCCCCGGAAGCCGAAGCGGCGCAGGATCAGGCCGAGGCCCCCGAGGGCCGCGTGCTGGACGACATCGCATTGGGCGAGGAAAGCGCGCCGGTGACCTTCATCGAATATGCCAGCTTTACCTGCAACCACTGTGCCAATTTCCACACCAGCACCTTCGGCGAGCTCAAGTCGGAATATATCGACACCGGCAAGGTCCGCTTCATCCAGCGCGATGTCTATTTCGATGCCGTCGGGCTGTGGGCGGGCGTGCTGGCGCGCTGCGGCGGCGACGATGACCGCTATTACGCCGTGTCGGACCTGCTGTTCACCGAACAATCGGCCTGGCTTTCGGGCAATTCGGGCGATGAGATCGCGGGCAACCTGCGCCGCATGGGCGCGCGCACCGGGCTGACCGGCGAACAGATGGACGCCTGCTGGAACGACCAGCAACTGGTGTCCGACCTGGTCACCACCTTCCAGCACCACGCCGGTGCGGATCAGATCGAGGGCACGCCGACCTTCATCATCAACGGCGAAAAGGTCAGCAACCAGCCCTGGAACAGCCTCAAGGAAATCATCGACGCCAAGCTGACCGAGGCCGAGGCCGAATGATGCAGCCTCTGGCCGGGTTGAAGGTGGTGGAACTGGCGCGGATCCTGGCCGGTCCCTGGGCCGGCCAGATCCTGGCCGACCTGGGGGCCGAGGTGGTCAAGGTCGAATCGCCCGAGGGCGACGACACCCGCCGCTGGGGTCCGCCCTTCATCCGGCGCGAGGGCGATGAGAGCGCGGCCTATTTCCACGCGACCAATCGCGGCAAGAAATCGGTGACTGCCGATTTCCGCACGCCCGAGGGGCAGGAAAAGGTCCGCGAACTGGTCCGGGACGCCGATATCGTGCTGGAAAACTTCAAGGTCGGCGGGCTGGCGAAATACGGGCTGGACCATGCCTCGCTGGCCAAGGTGAACCCGCGGCTGGTCTATTGCTCGATCACCGGCTTCGGGCAGGACGGGCCTTATGCGCATCGCGCGGGCTACGACTATATCATCCAGGGCATGTCCGGGCTGATGAGCGTGACCGGCGAGCCCGACGGCCAGCCGCAAAAGGTCGGCGTGGCGGTGGTCGATGTCCTTACCGGCATCTATGCGGTCGTGGGCATCCTTGCCGCGCTGCACCAGCGCGCCACGACCGGGCGCGGGCAGCATGTCGACATGGCGCTGTTCGACGTGGCCACGGCGATCATGGCCAATCAGGCGATGAACTACCTGGCGACGGGCAATGCGCCCTCGCGGCTTGGCAATGCCCATCCCAACCTGGTGCCCTATGCGGTCTTCGATTGCGCCGACGGTTGGGTCATCATCGCGACGGGCAACGACGCGCAATATCGCAGGCTGTGCGTGACGCTTGGCCTGCCTGCGCTGGCCGATGCGCCCGATTACGCGACCAATGCCGACCGCATCGCCAACCGGCAGGCCCTGACCACCGCGCTGTCCGCCGTCACCCGCACGTGGAAGCGCGACGAGTTGCTGGCCCGGCTGGAGGAACAGGGCGTGCCCGCCGGTCCGATCAACGACATGGCCGATGTCTTCGCCGATCCCCAGATCGTCGCGCGCGGCATGAAGATCACGCCCGAGGGCATTCCCGGCACCCGCACCCCGATCCGCTTTTCGGATGCGGAACTGTCGCTGGACCGCGCCTCGCCCAAATTGGGGCAGGACGATGCAGGGCGGGATAGGCCGGCCTAAAGCCCAAGCGCATCCAGCCGCGCCACCAGCGGCGCGTCACCGTCCAGTTCCAGCCGGACGGGCAGGGTCATCACCTTGGGGCGAAAGCTGCGGGGCAGGCGCACCGCGTCCTTTTCGGTGGTGACAAGCTGCGCGCCAAGCAGCCGCGCCTCGGTCTCCAGCCGGGTCAGCAGGGCGGGGGTGAAGGGCTGGTGATCCTCCAACGGTTCGGCGCGCAGGATATGCGCGCCAAGCCCGGCAAGGGTGTCGAAGAACTTGCGGGGATGGCCGATCCCCGCAAAGGCCAGCACCCGCGCGCCCTGCCAGTCCATCCCCATCTGCAAGGGCCGCAGCGCGCCGCGCAGATGCGGCAGGCCGCCGATCCGGTCGCCCCAACCTGCGCGGAAACGGTCCTGCGCGAGGCCGTCGCCGATCGACAGCAGCAGGTCGGCGCGGGCCAGCCCGGTGGCGACGGGTTCGCGCAGGGGACCGGCGGGCAGGCAATGCCCGTTGCCGAATCCGCGCGCGGCATCGACCACCACCAGCGACAGGTCATGGGCCAGCGCGGGGTCCTGGAAACCGTCGTCCAGCAGGATCGCCTGCGCCCCGTCCTGAACCGCCGCGCGTGCGCCCCGCGCCCGGTCGTCGCAGACCCAGACGGGACCGAAGGCCGACAGCAGCAGCGGCTCGTCCCCCACCTGCCGGGCGGCGTGCTTGCGTTCATCCACCCGCAGAGGCCCCTTTTCGCTGCCGCCATACCCGCGCGAGACGACATGCGCCGCAACCCCCCGCGCCGCCAGCGCCTGCATCAGCATGATGACCGTCGGCGTCTTGCCCGTGCCGCCCGCGTTGATGTTGCCCGCGCAGATCACGGGCACACCGACGCGGGTGCGCGGCCCGCGCGCCAGCCGCCGCGCCGTCGCACCCGCGTAGAGGGCGGCCAGCGGCGACAGCAGCCGCGCGGCCATGCCGGGCGGGCGGAACCAGAAGGCGGGGGCCTGTCGCATCATTGTCTTGCTCCGATCGCGCCGGTGACGGTGGCGGCGATGCGGCGCACCACAGCCGCCCCGCCGGTGCTGACGTTCCAGGCGTTTTGCGCCAGCGTCGCGGCGGGAACGGGCAGGGACAGGTCGCAGGCGGCCTGTTGCAGTTCCTCGGCATCGGCGATTCGCCGGGCGGCCTGCGCGCCGTCCAGTTGCGTCCATTCGCCGGCATGGGGGCCGGGCAGCGGGCCGTGGATGATGGCCGATCCAAGGGCCGCAGGCTCGAACGGGTGGCGGGGGGGCAGGCCCTCGCCCTCGATCAGGGTGCCGCCCATGAAGCAGACGGGCGCGAGGCGATACCACAGGCCCATCTCGTCATCCTCGGGCGCGATCAGCACCTGCACGTCGGGACCGGGATCCTCGTCGTCCGAGCGCAGGACGGTTGCCATCCCCATCTCTTCGGCCCCTTGCAGCAGATCGGGCACCGCGGCGGGCGGCAGGCCCGCCACGATCAGCAGGGCGCGGTGGTTGTAATGCAGCGCGGCCTGGTGGGCCTTTAGCACGGCCAGGGCTTCGGGCCGGGTGGGCGTGGCGGCCAGCCAGATGTGGCGGTCGCGCAAAAGCTGGGCCATCGCCTGCCGCTCGGCCTCGTTCCCGCCCAGGGGGGGGCGGGTCTCGGTCACGGGGCCGGTCACCTCGATCGCCGTGCCGCGCCCGCCAAGGGAACGGGCGCGGGCGGCGGCATCCTTGTCGGGTATCAGGATATGGTCGATCCGCACCAGCAGGCCCCGGCTGAGCGTGCCCTGCCACAGCCCCCGCGCCCGGCCCTGCAAGCGCGATTCGGCAAGGATCACGGGCACTTGCGCCACTGACGCCGCAGCGATCATTGCGGCGGGCAGGTCCTCGCCCAGGATCAGCAGGGCCGAGGGCGACAGCCCCGCCATCGCCTGCGCGGCCTGCGCCCGGTCGTCGAAGGGCGCCACGCGGATCGTGCCCGGCGGGTCGTCCGCACCCGCCCGTCCGCCCGTCACCAGCAGCCGCAGGCCGGGGCGCAGGCTGCGCATGGCGGCGGCGACCTGCGCGAAGGCGGGCGGATCGTCCTGGCCGGGGGGCAGGTGGACGATGACCAGCGGGCCGCCGCCTTCGGGCGCGGCGACGGGCACGGGCGCGGCATCCGCGGCCTTGCGGCGCAGATGCAGCCACAGCGCCAGATTGCCGACTCCGCCCGCAAGCCCTGCCATGCTGTCAGGCCGTCAGGGCTACGGTCTGGCTGGATTCGCGTTCCTCGTCGCGCAGGCGGTGCAGGTGGGCGATGAAATAGCGCGTATGGGCGTTGTCCACGGTGCGCTGCGCCTCGGCCTTCCATGCGGCATGGGCCGAGGCATAGTCGGGAAAGATTCCCACGACATGGATCTGGTCGGTGTCCTTGAACTCGGTTCGGGAAGGGTCGACCAGCTCGCCGCCGAAAACCAGGTGCAGTCGTTGTGTCATGTCCGCTCTCCTACCAGCAGGGTCAATGATCGGGATGGGCGCAAGTTATCGAAGGGCTGCAGGGCCGCAAGCCCAAATGCTGAAAAGCGGCGAAACCGGGCGGTGCCTGCAAAAAGGGCTGGCAATCGAACTCTACCTGTGGTTGATCTTGTGCAAGGGATTGTCGCGCGGGGTTGTGGTGGCGCGCGCGATCAGGTGGGTTCCGGCATCTCGACAGCCAGCCGGAACCCCGCCCTTTTTCAGGCCCCGCCCTTTTTCAGGCCTGACCCTTTTCGGCAATGCGATAGTCTGGTGCGGGCGGCGGGACTTGAACCCGCACGGGCTTGCGCCCCAGGGAGTTTAAGTCCCATGCGTCTACCATTCCGCCACGCCCGCGACGGTCCGGGATGGGTAGCGCGCCTTCGCCGCCCGCGCAAGATCGCCCGTCAGAAGCTGCGGGTGGGCCGATCAAAGACCTTGCGGCCCATCAGGCTGCCGACCAGAACGACCATCAGCCGGGCGGTGCGGCCGCGTTCATCCAGGAACGGGTTCAGTTCGACCAGATCCAGCGACGTGACAAGGCCGCTTTCGTGCAGCAGTTCCATCATCAGATGCGCCTCGCGGAAGGTGGCGCCGCCGGGGACGGTCGTGCCGACGGCGGGCGCGATGGCGGGGTCCAGGAAATCCACGTCCAGGCTGACATGCAGCAACCCGTTTTCCGCGCGCACCCGGTCCAGAAAGGCGCAGAGCGGGGCGGCAATGCCGTGTTCGTCCAGCACGCGCATGTCGTTGACGGTGATGTCGGTCCGGCGCAGCGCGGCGTTTTCGGCGGGATCGACGCTGCGGATGCCGAACATGCAGATATTCGCGCCGGGCACGGGCCGGGGCAGGGGCGGCAGCGGCTCGAAACCGGGAAGGCCCGCGGCATAGGCCATCGGCGTGCCGTGCAGGTTGCCCGAACTGGTTGTCGCGAAGCTGTGGAAATCGCTATGCGCGTCCAGCCAGATCACGAATTGGGGGCGGTCCACGCGGCGGGCATGTTCGGCCACGCCGCGAACCGTGCCAAGCGACAGCGCATGATCGCCCCCCAGGAATATCGGCATCCCCTGCGGCATGGCGGCAAAGGCGGCGGCGGACAGCGCCTCGGTCCAGGCGACGATCTGGGGCAGGTGGTGGACGGCGGGGTTTGGATGGGTCTGATCGCCCGCCGGACCGGGGGCGACGTCGCCCAGATCCTGCACACTGTGGCCCAGATCCGCCAGCACCTGTGCCAGCCCCGCCACGCGATAGGCCATCGGTCCCATCACGCAGCCGGGGCGGCGCTGGCCCTCATCGACCGGCGCGCCGATCAGAATGCAATGCGTCATGACTCATCCCCGTTGTTGCAGGGCAAGCTTGCCGCAAGCGGGGCGAATGATCTAGTCGCGGATGCCCTTGAAACGGTCCTGCCATTCGTCGCGGCTTTCGTCGGTGATCTTGGCGAAAAGCACGTCCGGCACGGTGAAGGCATGGCCTGCGGGCAGGGCGTCCAGCGCGGTGCGGGCGTCCTTGGGCCAGTCGCGGTTGCCGGTCCGCATCGCGTCAAGCATCGCATCCGAGGCAAAGGGGATGAAGGGCGCCGACAGCACCGCGTAAAGCCGGATCAGGTTCAGCCCAAGGCGCACCTGCATCGCGGCCTTTTCCGGGTCGGTCTTGAAGGTGGACCAGGGCGCCGCCGCTTGCAGGTATTCGTTGCCCAGAACCCAGATCGCGCGCAGTTCCGCCGCCGATTTGCGCACCTCCATCCCGTCCATGAAGCCCTCATAGGCGCGGATACGGGTGGTCAGGGCCTGGGTCAGCGCCTCTTCCTCGGGGCCGTAGCTGCCGCCCTCGGGGATGACCTCGCCGAATTTCGAGCGGCAGAACTTGGTGATGCGGCTGACGAAATTGCCCAGAACGTCCGCCAGATCCTTGTTCACCGATTGCTGGAAATTGTCCCATGTGAATTCGCTGTCGCCCGATTCGGGGGCGTGGGACAGAAGCCACCAGCGCCAGTAATCGGCGGGCAGGATCGACAGCGCCTGATCCATGAAGACCCCGCGCCCCTGCGAGGTGCTGAACTGCCCGCCGTCATAGGTCAGGTAGTTGAAGCTTTTGATGTAATCGACCAGCTTCCACGGCTCGCCCGAGCCGATGATGGTGGCGGGGAAGGACAGCGTGTGGAAGGGCACGTTGTCCTTGCCCATGAACTGCGTATAGGTCACGTCGCCCGCGCCCTCGTCCAGACGCCACCAGCGGCGCCATGCGCTGTCGGGCAGGCCGTGGGCATCGGTGCCCTCGGCGGTCGCGGCGATATATTCGATGGGGGCGTCGAACCAGACGTAGAAGACCTTGCCCTCCATCCCCGGCCAGGGCTGGTCGCCTTTCTTCACCGGGATGCCCCAGTCCAGATCGCGGGTGATGCCGCGATCCTGCAAGCCGTCGCCGTCGTTCAGCCATTTCCTGGCGATGGATGTCGTCAGGATCGGCCAGTCGGTCTTGCTGTCGATCCATTCCGCGATCCGGTCCTTCAGCGCGCGCTGGCGCAGGTAGAGATGCTTGGTCGCGCGCACCTCAAGGTTGGTGCTGCCGCTGATGGCCGAACGCGGCTCGATCAGGTCGGTGGGGTCAAGTTGCTTGGTGCAGTTCTCGCATTGATCGCCGCGCGCCTTGTCATAGCCGCAGTTGGGGCATGTGCCCTCGATATAACGGTCGGGCAGAAAGCGGCCGTCGTCGATGGAATAGACCTGGCTTTCCTCGACCTCGGCGATATAGCCGTTTTCGTCCAGCTTGCCGGCGAAATGCTGGGTCAGGACGTGGTTGCGCTGCGATGACGAGCGCCCGAAATGGTCGAAGCTCAGCCCGAAGCGGCGGGCGATGTCGGCCTGCGTTTCATGCATTTGGGCGCAAAAGACCGCGACCGGCTGGCCCGCCTTGGCGGCGGCCAGTTCGGCGGGCGTGCCGTGTTCATCGGTGGCGCAGATGAACATCACCTCATGCCCGCGCCCGCGCAGGTAACGCGCGAAAAGATCCGCCGGAAGCTGCGAGCCGACAAGATTGCCGAGGTGCTTGATCCCGTTGATGTAAGGGATCGCCGAGGTGATGAGGTGCCGGGCCATGAGTGCGTCCTTGTCTGTCGCGCGGCTTTTAACCCGACGCGGGATCAAGGGGAAGGCCCGGCAGCGCCCCGTCGCGGGCGCACCGCCCTAGCGGCGGCGGTCGCGGCGCGCGCTCATCGGCTGGAAGGCGACGCCGACATGGGTTTCGCAATAGGGCTTGCCGGGGGCCGAGGGCAGGCCGCAGAACCAGAACTTGTCCGTGGCCGGGTCGCCGATGGGCCATTTGCAGGTCCGTTCGGTCAGTTCCATCAGGTTCAGCTTGCGCGATTTCTTTTCGACCTCGCGCACGGTGGCCAGGGTCTCGGGGCTGATCTCGTTCGAGGGCACGGGCGGCAGCGGCTGGCCCGCCGGAACGACCGGACGGCGCAGGGGGGCGGGCGCGGCCTCGGCCACCGGCTCGGGTTTGGGCTGTTCGTCCGCTGCGGGTTTCGCGGGCTTGGCGGCGGCGGGCGCGGGGCGCGGCTCGGGCGCAGGGGCGGGTTCGGGCTGCGCGGGTGCGGCGGCCTCGGGCGCGGGCTTGGCGGCTGCGGCGCTGTCGTCGTTGCGGTTCGACAGACCAAGCCGGTGGACCTTGCCGATCACGGCGTTGCGGGTCACGCCGCCCAGCTCTTTCGCGATCTGGCTGGCGGACTGGCCCTCGGACCACATCCGTTTCAGCGTTTCGACGCGTTCATCTGTCCAGGACATGCTGTGCCTTTCCATTCCGGGCGCGGCCTGCTGCCCCGGCGTAATGTCGATGTGACTTCAATTCTGCAAGACCCGCATCTAAACGGGGATGTAATGAAATACCCGCCCCACCCCCGGAATTCAAGGAGACTAGATGCCTGGCAGTTTTGATCGTCGTGATTTTACCGATTACGGCGTGCGTCGCTTTGGCCGCGTGAACTGGATCGGCCTTTACACCCTTTGCCGGCGCGAGACGATGCGCTTCCTGTCCGTCTGGCAGCAGACCGTTTTCGCGCCCCTGATGACGGCGGGGCTGTTTATCGTGGTCTTTGCCATCGCGCTTGGGGAAAACCGCGGGCAGGTGATGGAGCTGCCCTATCTGCAATTCCTGGCGCCGGGCATCCTGATGATGACGGTGACGCAGAACGCCTTTGCCAATACCTCGTCCAGCATCATCTCGGCCAAGATGCAGGGCAATATCGTCGACACGCTGATGCCGCCCCTTTCCGCGACCGAGATCCTGATCGGCTATCTCACCGGCTCGCTCATCCGGGCGCTGATCGTGTCGGGGGTGATCGCGCTGGCCCTGGCGCTGGTCGTGGGGCAGGGCGTGGCGCATCCCCTGTGGGCGCTGTGCTTCATCGTGCTGGCGGCTTTGCTGATGGGCGGCCTTGGCATCCTGGCGGGGATCCTTGCGCAGAAATTCGACCAGATGGCCGTGATCACGAATTTTGTGATCACACCGCTGTCCTTCCTGTCGGGCACCTTTTACTCCGTCCAGGCCCTGCCCGAGCCGTTCCGCACCCTGGCCCACTGGAACCCGATCTTCTTCCTGATCGACGGCGCGCGCTATGGATTCGTGGGCGTCAGCGACGCGCCGGTGATGCTGGGGCTTGCGGTCTGCACGGGCTTTACCGCCGGGGTGCTGTTCCTGGCCTGGCGCTGGATCGCCACCGGCTACCGGATGAAGCCCTAGGGCCACGCGCGGGGGCGGAAATCGGGCAATGCGCAAATCGGGACTTGCACGGGACGGAATTCTTGCGCAATCTCCGCGCCATGAACGCATGGACCGCATATCGCCCCCGACGTCGATGACGCCCGTTTCGCCGCCCCGGCGGCGCCTGCCTTCACATACCCCCAACCCATCGCTGCCCTCTGGGCCATTCCTTCGCAAGGGAACCACATCATGATCGCGCATGTCCTGCCGACCTATAACCGCGCCGACCTGTCTTTTGAAAAGGGCGAAGGCTCCTGGGCCGTCACGCGGGACGGGACCCGATACCTGGACCTTGGGGCGGGTATCGCGGTGAACGTGCTGGGTCACGCCAACCCCGACCTGGTCGCCGCGCTGACCGAGCAGGCGGGCAAGATCTGGCATGTCTCGAACCTCTATCACATCCCGCAGCAGGAAAAGCTGGCCGACCTGCTGGTCGAAGCGACCTTCGCCGAGACCGTGTTCTTCACCAATTCGGGGACCGAGGCGGCAGAGCTGGCCATCAAGATGGTGCGCAAATACTGGTCCGATGCAGGCCAGCCCGAGCGCACCCGGATCCTGACCTTCGAAGGCGCCTTCCACGGTCGTTCCACCGGGGCCATCGCGGCGGCTGGGTCGGAAAAGATGACCGCCGGTTTCGGGCCGCTGATGCCGGGCTTCCAATCCCTGCCCTGGGGCGACATGGACGCGCTGCGCGCCGCGATCGGCGAGGATACCGCCGCCGTCATGCTGGAACCCTTGCAGGGCGAAGGCGGCATCCGCCTGCTGCCCGATGCCGATCTGCGCGAAATCCGCGCGCTTTGCGACAAGACCGGCGCGCTTCTGGTGCTGGATGAGGTCCAATGCGGCATGGGCCGCACCGGCAGGCTGTTCGCCCATGAATGGGCCGGGATCGCGCCCGACGTGATGATGGTGGCCAAGGGCATCGGCGGCGGCTTCCCGCTTGGCGCGGTTCTGGCGACCGAACAGGCGGCGCGGGCGATGGTGGTCGGCAGCCACGGCTCGACCTATGGCGGCAACCCGCTGGCCTGCGCGGTCGGCATCCGCGTGATGGAGATCGTCGCCGACCCCGCCTTTCTGGCCGATGTCAGCCGCAAGGCGGGCCTTTTCCGCCAGAAGCTGGAATCGCTGGTCGCCGCCCATCCCGATGTTTTCGAGGGCGTGCGCGGGCAAGGGCTGATGCTGGGCCTGAAGTGCAAGGTTGCGCCCGGCGATCTGGTTGCGGCAGGCTATGGCCAGCATATCCTGACCGTTCCCGCTGCCGACAACACCCTGCGCCTGCTGCCGCCGCTGAACATCTCGGACGACGAAATCGCCGAGGCGGTGGCGCGGCTGGACCGTGCAGCGGGGTCGCTGGATGGCTGACGAGGACACGCCCGAACCCGTCGCGCCGGAAACCGTCGCCTATGACTTCCGCCCGGTCGTGCATGGCGACATGGTGATGCTGGCCCGCTGGCTGCGCGAACCCGCCGTCGCCGCATGGTGGCGCGATCCGGTCGCGCAGCTTGCGCTGATTCAGGGCGACCTTGCCGACCCGCGGATGGAACAGGTCATCGTCACCGCAGACGGCGCCCCCATCGCCTACGCCCAGATCTACGAGGTCCACGCCTATGGCGCCCCCCACCTGGCCGACCAGCCGCAGGGCGCGCTTGGCATCGACTGCTTCGCCGCGCCCGAGGGCATGGGCCAGGGCAAGGCATGGCTGCGCGAAATGGGCGACCGGCTTTTGCAGAGCGCGATGGTGATCGTGACCGACCCCGAGCCGGGCAACATGCGCGCCATCGCCGCCTGGCTGGGCGCGGGCTTTGCCGACAGGGGCACGCGGCTGGACGAGGAAGGCCGCCCGGCGCGGATCATGACCCGCCACCGATGAACGGCGGCGCGAAAAACACGCGCACCCGTGCGCTGCGGTCTTGACCTGCCCCCCGCAACCCTGCTTGGTTTGCGCGGTATATCCGAAAGTTCCCCATAGATGAAAAACTTCCTTGATATCCACACCACCGACAAGGCAGACCTGCGCGCCATGATCGACGCCGCGCGCCGGATGAAGGATGCGCGCAACGGCTGCCCCAAGGGCACCCCGGACGCCGAATTGCCGCTGAAGAACCGGATGGTCGCGCTGATCTTTGAAAAACCCTCGACCCGCACGCGCGTCAGTTTCGATCTTGGCGTGCGGCAGATGGGCGGGCAGACGATGGTGCTGTCGGGGCAGGAAATGCAGCTTGGCCACGGCGAGACCATCGCCGACACCGCCCGCGTGCTGTCGCGCTATGTCGACCTGATCATGATCCGCACCTTCGAGGAAGCGACGTTGCTGGAAATGGCCGAATACGCCAGCGTTCCGGTGATCAACGGGCTGACCAACCGCACCCACCCCTGCCAGATCATGGCCGACATCCTGACATATGAGGAACATCGCGGCCCCATCGCCGGGCGCAAGGTGGTCTGGTCGGGCGATGGCAACAACGTCTGCGCCAGCCTGATCCAGGCGGCGGGGCAGTTTGGCTTCGACATCACCTTCACCGGCCCGCGCCAGCTTGATCCCGAAGCCGAATGGCTGGACTTCGCCCGCGCGGCAGGCGTGCAGGCGGTGGTCGAGCGCGATCCGGTCAAGGCCGTCACCGGCGCCGATCTGGTGGTGACCGATACCTGGGTGTCCATGCACGACCCGCAATCGGCGCGAGAACGCCGCCACAACCAGCTTCGCGGCTATCAGGTGAACAAGGCGCTGATGGCCCATGCCAGGCCCGACGCGCTGTTCATGCACTGCCTGCCCGCCCATCGCGACGACGAGGTGACAAGCGAGGTGATGGACGGCCCGAACTCGGTCGTCTTCGACGAGGCCGAGAACCGCCTTCACGCGCAAAAGGCGATCATGCGCTGGTGTCTGAACGTGTGATCACAAATCCGCGCGGCTGATCGCGCGGGCGATCATGGCGGGGATTTCATCGGCCAGACCGACGGGGGGCAGCACCGCGCCCTCGAACCCGGCCTGCGTCAGCGCGCGGGGCAGGTCTTCGGTGACATGTTCGGCGCGGGTGGCGAAGAAGGGCAGGCAGATCGCGCGGGGGCCAAGATCGCGCGCCGATTCCTCGATATGCGGCGGTTCCTCGACGAAACCGCAGGTCAGGCGGGCGACATGGGGCCGCAGCACGCCCCCCAGATCGTAGACCGCCTGCGCAGGCGCGCGCGACCGGCCCGAGCCGTGCCCGGCGATCAGCAGCGCCGTCTCGGCCAGTTGCCAGCCATTGTCCCGCGCCGCGCGGGTCAGCAGCGAGAGGCACAGCGCGGGCAGCCCCGGATCGGCGCCAAGCGGCGGCAGGATGCGCGGATCCTCGGCCCCCGCCAGCGCCAGCCGCCGGGGCAGTTCGACCCGCGTGAACCAGCCGCCCGCCATGAACAGCGGATAGACCTGCGCGCCGGGGGTCAGGGCGCGTTCCAGCGCGCCCGGCGCGGCCAGCGTCGCGCCCCGCACCTCGCGCCCCAGCAGGGCCGAGACCTGCGCCGCCAGTTCCTCGACCGCGCGTTGCTGGCCTTCGGGATCGCCGGGCTGGCCGTGGGCGACGATCAGCGGATCAGTCACGGAACGAGGCAGCGAAAGGCTCGGGGATGTCGAACTCGCGCAGGGCGCGGGCGCGGGCCGTGGCCGACATCTTGCGGGCGGTCTTTTCGACGATGCGCAGCATGGCCTCGGGTTCCTGCGTGCCCGCGAAAGGCCCCATATACCAGCGGATGAAGGTGAAGCAGGCGACATCCTCCAGCGCCTGCACCTGCGCGTCGCGCTTGATGCCCTGTTTCATCAGCATCTTTTCGGCCTGCGCGATATCTTCGTCGCTATAACCCGCGTCCCGCATGATCCCGGCCACGCGGGCGGCATGGCGGCGGCCCTGCTCGACCCGCCAGGCCAGATAGCCGGGGCGGTCCATCGGGAAATCGCGGCGCGGCAGGGTCCAGCGTTCGATATGCTGGCCCCGGCAGGCGATGCGCAACGGCTCGGACGCATCGGGATAAAGCAGTTCCTGCTCGGCCGTCATGCGCTGGCCATAGAGCAATTCGTCGGGCTGACCCCCGGTCAGGTTGGGATCGGCGGCATTGGCCTTGTCGATGGCTTCGAAAGCGGTCTGAAGGCGGGACATCGGGACTCCTTGATTTGGGGCCATTTTGCCGCAGGGGGCGGGGGCGTCAATGACATTGCTGCGGTTTCGCGCCCGGATTAGGTTGCCGGGCATGAGCGGATGGATCGAATTCACGGCGGCGCTGGCCGCATTCCTCGCCTCGCATATCGTGCCGATGCGGCTGAAGGGCGGGCTGGTGGCGGCGCTTGGGCGGCGGGGCTATGTCGCGGCCTTCAGCCTGCTGTCGCTGGGCCTGCTTTACTGGCTGATCCTTGCCGCCGGACGCGCGCCCATCGTCGAGATATGGCCGCAGCAGGGCTGGATGCGCTGGCTGGTCAATATCGCGATGCCGCTGGCCTTTGGCTTGGGCGCGACCGGGGGCATGGCCGGGCTGATGGCTGGATTCGCCCTGTGGGCTGGCGCGCATCTGGTCGCGAACGGGGATCTGGCGCATGTGATCCTGTTTGGGCTGATGTTGGCCTATGCGCTGGCCGGGCTGGCGCGGGTCGGCAGGTTGCGCGTGCGGCTGACGCCGGTGCGGCTGGCCGTCGGGGCCGTGCTGTGGGCGGGGGCGTGGCATCTGCATCCGGCGGTGATCGGCGCCTCGCCCATGCCGTGAGGTTGGTGGGAATCCCCGGCCCGAATTTCCGCTCAAGCGATTGAAAAATAAATATTTCCTTCGCCCGGCAGGTTTCGGCTGGATGTTGCGGTTCATGGGGCGGGCCGTCATTCCCGGCGGGTTTCCGCGGCCTTAGGGACGAAAGCCCGGCGGAATGTGGTCGCGCCCCTCCAGCACCAGATCCGCGATCATGCCCGCGATGGCGGGGGCCATGCCGAAGCCGATCTTGAAGCCGCCATTTGCGACGAACTCGCCCGGCTTGCCCGGCCACGGCCCGACCAGCGGCGCGCGTGACTTCGCCCTTGGCCGGATGCCTGCCCAACGGTCGATCACCTCGGCCCCGGCCAGCGGGGGGCAGAGGCGGCGGGCCTTGTCGATCAGCGCCTCAAGCTGCGCGTCGGTGGCCAGATCCGTCGCATCGCGTTCCGAGGTCGAGCCGATGCCCACCGTCCCGTCGCCATGCGGCACGATATGCAGCCCGTCGGCAAAGATCTGCGGCGCATCGCGGGCATCAAGGCGCAGCAGCGCCGACTGGCCCTTGACGCCCGTGCCCCCGAAGGGCGCAAGCCCCGCGACGCCGGTGGCCCGGATCACGGGACCGTCCGCCGATTCGGGCGCGGGCTGGCCTTCCACGATCACCCCGCCACCCGCGCGAATCGCCGCCGCCAGCGATTGCAGCGCGCGGCGGGGGTTCAGCCGCGCGGTCAGGTTGTCCAGCAGCCACCATCCGTCCGGGCTTTCCGGCACCAGCGCCGCCTGCGGATCGCGAACCAGCCGCATTTGCGCCCATTGCGGCCAGTTGCGTTCCGCCTGCGCGATGCGGCCCTGCAAGCGGGGCAGGGTGTCCGCCGTCACGGGTTGCAGCCGTCCGGTGCGCGCATAGCCCGGATCCGTGCCGCCTGCCTGCGCCACATCCGCCCACCAGCCTTCCGCGGCGATCAGCGCGTCAAGCTGCACCTGCTTCTTGTCGTTCCAGTTCTCCGGCGCGTGCGGGGCCAGCGCGCCCACTGTCCCGCCGCTGGAACCCGCCCCGATCCGCGCCGCCTCATACACCCGGACCGATGCCCCGCGCCGCACCAGTTCCCATGCGCAGGCCAGCCCGATGATTCCCGCGCCCGCCACGGTCACCGTCTTTTCGCTTGCCATCGCCCCGCCCTTATCCCATCTGCGCCTTAAGATGGAGTTAACGCGGATGAGCCAGATCGACCAGAGCGGCCAGAAAAGCGGCCTGACATGGCGCGAGGGCGGCGTGCCGGTCTCGACCCGTTTCGACGATCCCTATTTCAGCCTTGCCGGTGGGCTTGCGGAAACGCGCCACGTCTTTCTGGACGGCAACGACCTGCCCGCGCGGCTGCGTCCGGGCTTTCACGTCGCCGAATTGGGCTTCGGCACCGGGCTGAACCTGCTGGCGCTGGCGGCGGTGGCGCGGGACCCGATTCGCTTCACCTCGTTCGAGATGTTTCCGATGGGCACCGCCGAACTGGCCCGCGCCCATGCCGCTTTCCCTGAACTTGCCCCGCTGGCCGAAGAGTTGCGCGCAGGCTGGCCGCAAAGCCGTTTCACCGTCGGCACGGTCGCGGTCGAGATCGTCACCGGCGATGCCCGGCACACGCTGCCCGCATGGGACGGGCGCGTGGATGCGTGGTTCCTCGACGGTTTTTCGCCCGCAAAGAACCCCGAGATCTGGGCCGAACCGCTGATGGCGCAGGTCGCCCGCCATACCGCGCCGGGGGGCACCTTCGCGACCTATACGGCGGCGGGCCATGTCCGCCGCGCGCTGGAGGCCGCCGGTTTCGATGTCGCCCGCACCCCCGGTTTCGCGGGCAAGCGCCACATGAGCCGGGGCACCTTGCGTTAACGGCGCACGCGGGGAATGCGGCTGGTGGAATAGCGGACGGGCGCGTGGGGCGGATGGCCGTGGGTCACGCTCCAGAATCGTGGGCCGCCGCGCAGCAGGAACAGCGGGATGGTCAGGACGATGCCCGCGATGAAGCCGCCGTTATGCGCCCAATAGGCCACGCCCGAATCAGGCCCCGCGGCCGCGCCCATCACCAGTTGCAGCCCGAACCACGCCAGCAGCATCACCCAGGCGGGAATGGTGAAGCGGCGGATGAAGAAGAACACGATGGCGATCACATCGACCCGCGCCTTGGGAAACATCAGCAGATAGCCCCCCATCACCCCCGCGATCGCGCCCGATGCCCCGACCATCGGCACCATCGAATAGGGGTCCGAGGCGATTTGCGCCGCCGCCGCGGCCAGCCCGCAGGCCAGATAGAACAGAAGGAAGCCGACGCGGCCCATCTGATCCTCCATATTGTCGCCGAAAACCCATAAAAACAGCATGTTGCCTGCCAGATGCAGCAGCCCGCCATGCAGGAACATATGGGTCAGCAACCCCCACAGATAGATGCCCTCGCTGATCGCCAGCGGGTAGAGCGACATTTCCAGCCACAGCCGCACCTGCCCGCCGCCCCAATCGGCGGTGACGATATAGATGACGATATTCACCACGATCAGCAGCCGCGTGACATAGGGGATGCGCGAGGGCGGGTTGTGATCACGGATCGGGAACATGGGGCTTTCACGCTTTGGCCTTAGCCTGCCGGTTGCGGCGGGCGGGTGCAAGACCGCTTAAAGATGGCGATGAACGACGATCAGGCGGCAACCCAGAATCCCGGCCAGATCGGCAAGCAGATGCGGGTCGGGCTGGCCGCCGGGGTCGGGATAGGTGATCGCAAAGCGCCCGAAGCCCTGTTTTATGCGGTAGACCAGATGGTTCAGCGCGGCGCCATGCCCGCAGCAGGGCATCGCATGGGGCGCCAGCGCAAAGCCCGCGCCGTCATGGTCGCGATCCATCGTCTCGCCCCACCATTCCAGCGCGATTTCGGCGTGGCAGCGGGGGCAGGCGACGGATTCGAACCCCTCGCCGCAGTCGAAGAACTGCACATGATCGTGATGCAGCAGCCTTGCCGCCAGCGGCTCGTGCGCCAGGCGGTCGCGCAGCCGTGCGTTGGTCGCGGCATCAGGGGACAGTTGCGGGTCGGCAGGGAGCAGGAAAACGTCGTGCAGGCTCATCCCGCCAGGGTTTTCGCGCCCATGTTCAGGAATTTCTCGCGCCGTTCGCGAATCAACTCCTGCGGGGCCTTGCCGTCCAGATCGGCCAGCATCGCGGTGATCGCTTGGCCCACCGAAGCGATGGCGTCCACGGGTGCGCGCTGTGCGCCGCCCATCGGCTCGGGGATGATCTGGTCGATGACGCCCAGCTTTTGCAGGTCCTGCGCGGTCAGCCGCAATGCCTCGGCGGCCTCGCGCATCTTGTCGGCGTCCTTCCACAGGATCGAGGCGCAGCCTTCGGGCGAGATCACCGAATAGATCGAATGTTCCAGCATCGCGATGCGGTTGGCGGTGGCAAAGGCGACCGCGCCGCCCGAGCCGCCTTCGCCGATGATGACCGACACCAGCGGCACGCCGATTTGCAGGCATTTCTCGGTCGAACGGGCAATGGCCTCGGACTGCCCGCGTTCCTCGGCGCCCTTGCCGGGATAGGCGCCGGGCGTATCGACCAGCGAGATGACGGGCAGGCCGAAACGATGCGCCATGTCCATCAGCCGGATCGCCTTGCGGTAGCCTTCGGGCCGGGCCATGCCGAAATTGTGCTGGATGCGCGACTTGGTGTCGTTGCCCTTTTCATGGCCGATCACCACGCAAGGCGCATCGTTGAACCGCGCGAGGCCCCCCATCACCGCATGGTCGTCGCCAAAGACGCGGTCCCCGGCCAGCGGCGTGTATTCGGTGAACAGCGCGGCGATATAGTCGTTGCAATGGGGCCGGTCAGGATGGCGAGCCACCTGCGTCTTGCGCCAGGGGTCCAGGCTTTTATACATGTCCTTCAGAAGGTCGGCGGCCTTCCTGTCCAGCGCGCTGGCCTCTTTCTCAAGATCGACGCCTTCGCCTTTGCGGGCCAGAACGCGCAGCTCTTCGGCCTTGCCTTCCAGATCCGCGAGGGGCTTTTCGAAGTCGAGATAGGTCATGCGACGCTCCGGGGATGTGATCTTGCGCAGCCTATATGCGGCGCGGGGCGCGGAATTGCAACTTTCTAGCCGCGGTTCCAGCGGGAAAGGGCGTCTTCGTCGCAGGTGGCGGCCTCGACCCATTCGCCGGGGCCGTCGGTGGTAATCTCGCGTTTCCAGAAGGGTGCGCGCGATTTCAGCCAGTCCATCAGGTATTCCGCACCCTGAAACGCCGCAAGCCGATGGCGCGAGGCGGTGGCGACCATCATGATCGGCTCTCCCACGCGCAGGGTGCCGTGGCGGTGGATCACCAGCCAGTCGGACAGGCCGAAGCGGTTCGCGGCCTCGGCCCCGTATTCGGCCAGCTTGCGTTCGGTCATGCCGGGGTAATGCTCGATCTCCAGCGCGGTCAGGCGGCCCCCTTCGTCGCGCACGAGGCCCTGGAACGTGACCACGGCCCCCGCGCCCGCACCGAAACCGTCCAGTTCGGCGGCAAGATCGAAAGGCGCGGCCTGAAGGCGGGCGGTCATGCTAACCCCCCGTCATCGGCGGGAAGAACGCGACCTCGCGCGCGCCGTCCAGGGGCGTGTCCATCGCGGCCAGTTCCTGATCCACCGCGACCCGCACCGCGTCCAGATCGGCAAAGGCCGCCGCGTGCCATTCGTCCATCGCGGCAAGCTGCGCGACCAGATCGGCGACCGTGGCGGCCCCGGTCTCGATCCTTTCGCGCGGGGCGCCGATGCGTTCGCGCAGCCATGCGAAATAAAGGACGTCAAGCTGCATCGCGGTCGCTCAGATAGGGGCGGGCCTTGGCGAAATAGTCCCAGCCGGTGATGGCGGTCAGCGCGGCGGCGATCCAGATCGTCACCAGCCCGGCCTGCGTCGCCAGGTCCGACCAGTTGCTGGACCACGGCAGGCCCGGCTCACCCACCAGCGGGGGATGGCCGGTTTCGTAATATTTCAACCCGGTGCCCAGGAACAGGATCGCGATGGCGACCATCTGGAAGGTGGTCTTCCACTTGGCGATCTTCGTGACCTTCAGCAGCCTTGCGTTCGCCCCCAGAAACTCGCGCAGGCCGGAAACGAAGACCTCGCGGAAGAGGATCACGGTCGCGGGCAGGATCAGCCAGGGGTTCATGCCGGAATAGCCGGTGATGACGACCAGCGCGATCACCACCATCGCCTTGTCGGCAATCGGGTCCATCGCCGCGCCGAAGCGGCTTTCCTGCTTCCATGCGCGCGCCAGATAGCCGTCGAACCAGTCGGTCACGGCGGCGATCAGGAACAGCGCGAGCGCCGCGAAATCGGCGAAGGGGCGGCTGAGGAAGAAGAACATCAGCGGCACCAGCGGCGCTGCGAGCAGCCGCAACAGGGTCAGGACATTTGGCAGGTTCCAGCGCATGGCCGCAATCTATGCGCTTGTCGCGGCGGGGGGAAGGGGGCGCGGACGGCCAAACGCCTCAGTCATATACCGGCGGGGCCGCATATCGCCCCTGACCGTTGTTCCCGTCGTTTGGAAATGCGCATGGACCAGAGTGGCAAGGGCGCGCGGTTGCCGGCGGCGGGGCGTTCAGTTCAAAGACGGCGGTGCCGATCACGCCCACATTTGCCGGGGAACCCGCGGCACTGTTTGCCGCGTAGGAATCCGTCACGCTTGCAAAACGAAAGGCTGCAACCTCGTCACCGCTTTTGCGGAAGCCCTTGATGCGCAGATGTTCGCCGGGGCGCAGGACATAACCGCGATTGCGGACGCTGCCCGGTTGGCCGCTCAGCACATCCAGCCCATCGACGGTTGCGACGATCTCGTAGGTTTTCGTCGAATAGTTGCGATATTCCAATGTGTAGCGTTCGCCACTTCTGCCCTGAAGCCGTTGCGTTCCGCCCGTGCGATAGATCGGCCAAGCGGTGCCGTTTTCCCGCAGAATGCGAAGACCGACGCGCCCATTCGCAAGCGGCAGTTCCCGCAATCTTTCGCTGCTGGCGGGCGCCGCCGAATAATGCAGCACATCGACGGCGACGGGCGTATCGTTCAACCGCTTCAGGCTCTGTGTCCTTACCCGCGAATCGATCGTTTCGC
The DNA here is from genome assembly GCF_945915435.1 of uncultured Paracoccus sp. GTDB lineage: Bacteria > Pseudomonadota > Alphaproteobacteria > Rhodobacterales > Rhodobacteraceae > Paracoccus. The sequence goes on from NZ_CAMEFG010000019.1 coordinate 55,389, forward strand.
CCCATTGGGTTCCCAACCTCGCCGCCCGCGCCTCGGCGCTGTCGGATGAGACGGGGCCGGGGACCGAACATGCGATCAGCAGCAACGGCCCCATAAGCAGGAAAAGCAGCGTGAAGGGCCGAGAGAACACGGACAGGAATTTCATCTATCTACCTGATAAGCTTGGAAGGTGTGCAGGCTAGCACCACGATGCGCAGCCGCATAGTGAAAAAGATAGGCCGCCCGTTCAGCCCTTCTGGAAATGGTCCACGATCTTCTGCGCCAGCGGTTCGCTGATGCCCTGCACGGCGGTCAGGTCGGCCAGCCCGGCACGGCTGACGGCCTTGGCGCTGCCGAAATGGGCCAGCAGGGCGCGTTTGCGGCCCGGGCCGATGCCCGCGATCTCGTCCAGCGGGTTCGCCATCGTGGTCTTGGTGCGCCGCGCGCGGTGGGTGCCGATGGCCCAGCGATGCGCCTCGTCGCGTAGTCGCTGGATGAAATACAGGACCGGGTCGTTCATCGCCAGTGCGAAGGGGCGCGCGCCGTGGCGGTGGAACTCTTCCTTGCCGTGGTCGCGGTCCTGGCCCTTGGCGACGCCGATCATGGGGATGTCCTCGACCCCCATCTCGACCATGATCTCATGCACGGCCGAGACCTGCCCCGCGCCGCCGTCGATCAGCAGAAGGTCGGGCCAGGCCTCGGTCTGGCGGTCGGGGTCGTCCTTCATCAGGCGGGCGAAGCGGCGGGTCAGGATCTCGCGCATCATGCCGAAATCGTCGCCGGGCGTGATCTCGGTCCCCTTGATGTTGAACTTGCGATACTGGTTCTTGATCCAGCCTTCCGGCCCCGCGACCACCATGCCCCCGACCGCCGCCGCGCCCTGGATGTGGCTGTTGTCATAGACCTCGATCCGCCGCGGGGGCGCGGGCAGGTCGAATTTCTCGGCCAGCCCTTCCAGCAGGCGCATCTGGGTCGCGCTTTCCGACATGCGGCGGGCCAGCGATTCGCGGGCGTTGCGCAGGGCGTTTTCCACCAGTTCCGCCTTTTCGCCCCGTTGCGGCACGCCGATGGTGACGCGGCGGCCCGCCTTTTCCGAAAGCGCCTGCGTCAGCAGGTCGGGGTCCTCGACCCCGTGGGACAGCAGCACCATGCGCGGCGGCACCTTGCCGTCGTAGAACTGCGCAAGGAAAGCCTGCATCACCTCGTCATGCGATTCCGCGCCGCCAAGCCGGGGGTAGAAGTCGCGGTTTCCCCAGCTTTGATTGCCCCGGATGAAAAAGACCTGGACGCAGGCCTGCCCGCTGTCCATGTAAAGCGCGATGATGTCGGCCTCGGTCACGCCGCGCGGGTTGATCGCCTGCACCGATTGCACGGCGGTCAGCGCCTTGATCCGGTCGCGCAGCGCGGCGGCGCGTTCGTATTCCATCGCCTCGGCGGCCTCGGCCATCTCGGCGGCCAGTTCGGCCTGGATGCGTGTGGACTTGCCTTGCAGGAATCGCTCGGCGTCATTGACCAGCGCCTGATAATCGGCAAGCCCGATGCGATCGACGCAAGGAGCGCTGCACCGCTTGATCTGGTAAAGCAGGCAGGGGCGGGTGCGGTTGGAAAAGCTGGCATCCGTGCAGGACCGCAACTGGAACACGCGCTGCAACTGGTTCAGCGTCCGGTTCACCGCGCCCGCGCTGGCAAAGGGGCCGTAGTAATCGCCCTTTTCCGATTTCGCGCCGCGATGCTTCTTGATCTGCGCGAAAGGGTGGGACTTGGCGACGAGGATGTTCGGAAAGCTCTTGTCGTCGCGCAGCAGCACGTTGTAGCGCGGCTTGAGCTGCTTGATGAGGTTCTGTTCCAGCAGTAGCGCCTCGGTTTCCGTGCGCGTGGTCAGGAACATCATGCTGGCGGTTTCGCGGATCATCCGCGCGATCCGTCCCGAATGGCCGGTCATGCGCGCATAGTTCGACACCCGTGCGCGCAGGTTGCGCGCCTTCCCGACATACAGAACCGCCCCCTGCTGATCCAGCATCCGGTAGACGCCGGGGCTGGAATCAAGGTTGCGCACGTAATCCTGGATCAGCGCATGGCCGGTCAGGGCCGGGTTATCTGGCGGGGGCGTTTCGGTCATGTCACCAAGAAAGTGATTCCCCGCGCTGGCTGCAAGTTCCGCGCGCCGATTTCAAGCCGAAAGCTATCCACGAATCCTGTGGATAACTCTGTGCAAATCGCTGTGGGATGTGGTTCAATGCTCATGCTTCATGCCATTTGGTCAAGTTGCCTTGTTTTTAGGCAATATTCCAGGTATTTGTTTTTGCTGGATATTTTATCTGGTTGACGCAATGCGCTGAAAAACCGGCGATTTTTGCGACGAACAGGTTACGGTTCGGTGAAATGGTGCACAACTTGGCCGGCGGGCGGCTATTCGGGACCAAGAATGTCGGGCGTGCGCCATGCCAGGTGCTGGCCGCCGTCGGTGCAGATCAATTGCCCCGTGACCGAGGGCGCGTCCATGAAGAACCCCACCGCCGCCGTGACATCCGCCGCATCCGCGCCGCGTTCCAGGATGGTCGCCTTGCGCTGGCGGGCGAAATGCCGGTCCGATTGGCGGGTGCCCTGCATGGTGGGACCGGGGCCGATGGCGTTCACGCGGATATCGGGGGCCAGCGCCTGCGCCAGCGTCCGGGTCAGCGCCCACAGGCCCGCCTTGGCCAGCGAATAGGTCATGAATTCGGGCGTGGGCTTCAGCACGCGCTGGTCGCAGATGTTGATGACCAGCGAATCGGCCACCGGCTCGCCGTCCTGCTGCCGCGCCTTGGGGGCCTGCCGGGCAAAGGCCTGCGTCAGCACGAAAGGCGCGTGCAGGTTCGAGCCGATATGACGATGCCAGCTTTCGCGCGTCGCGCTGTGGATGCTGTCATATTCGAAGATCGAGGCATTGTTGACCAGCATCGACACCGGCCCCATGACCTGCGCGACCTGCGGCACCAGCGCCTCGGTCGCGTCCATGTCCAGCAGGTCGGCCCGGAAAGTCTGCGCCGCGACGCCGATCCGGCGGGCCTCTTGCGCGGTCGCTTCGGCATCCTCGGCCGAGCCGTGGTAGTGGATGGCCACGTCACGCCCGCGCCGCGCCAGATACAGCGCGATCTCGCGGCCGATGCGGCGGCCTGCGCCGGTGACGATTGCGGTCATCTCAACCTCTCTAGCGGCGCGGCGGCAGGCCAAGGATGCGCGCGATCACGCGGCGGAAGGCGGGGCCCGAGACCAGCGCGATCACGATCATGACCAGCAGGAATGTCAGGACGATCTTGACCATCAGCTACGGATCCCGAAGCGGGTTTCGGTCGCGCGCCGTTCGGCGGCTTCCAGGAAATCGTCGGCGCTCAGGCCGAAGCGGCGCAGCAGGGGCACGCGCTGGCCATAGGTCAGGAACTTGACGTCCTTGCCGTATAGCTCTTGCATCTTGGGGGCCAGATGGGCGATGCCGTCGGCCAGCCCCAGTTCGACCGCCTGCGCCCCCGTCCAGATGTCGCCGGTGAAAAGGTCGGTCCCCTCGGCCAGCCGGGTGCCGCGCCGGGCCTGGACATGGGCCTTGAAATTCTGGTGGATCGGTTCCAGCAGGCGGTGCAGGCGCTGGACGTCCTCGGGCTTTTCGGGGCGGAAGGGGTCCAGCATGGATTTGGATTGCCCGGCGGTGTGGACCCGCCGCTCGACCCCGTGACGCTGGATCAGCTCGGCAAAGCCGAAACCCGCCGCGATCACGCCGATGGACCCGACCAGCGAACTGTCGTCAACCCAGATCCGGTCGCCCGCGCAGGCCAGCCAGTAACCGCCCGAGGCCGCGACATCCTCGACAAAGACATGGACGGGCCGGTTCAGTTCGTCGGCAAGGCGGCGGATGCGCGCGGCGATCAGGCTGGACTGGACCGGGGACCCGCCGGGCGAGTTCAGCGAAATCGCGACCGCCACCGGCTTTCTGCGGCGGAAGGCGCGTTCCAGCAGGGGGGCAAGGCTGGCGTCCGACAGCGACGGCCCGCGCCCCGAGGTGCCGATGGTGCCCTGCAAGCGGATGACCGCGACATGGGTCTTGCGCGTGAGAAATGGAATTTTCATTCGTCCCAGATATGTCCCCACCGTGCCGCTGACAAGTCAGTCCGGTCCCTGCCGGGCGTTTGCGTCCAGAAACTGCATCACCTCGGCGCGGTCGGGCATGGCCCCGGCGGCGCCGGGCCGCGTCACTTGCAGCGCGGCGGCTGCGGCGGCGTGGCGCAGGGCGGTCGGGGTATCCTCGCCCCGGTCCAGACCCGCGGCGAACCAACCCGCAAAGCAATCGCCCGCCCCGGTCGTATCCGTCGCCCGCACGGCAAAGGCCTCTTGGTGAAAGACCTGCCCGGTCTGCATGTCGCGATATTCGGCCCCCGCCGCGCCGCGCGTGACCAGCAACCCCCGCACCGGCAGGTCGTGGCCGAAGGCATCGAACATCTGCGCGGCCTCGCCCTCGTTCAGCGCGATGATCGAGACATGGGACATCACCGCACGCAATGCATCCAGTTCGAACGGTGCGGCGGAATAGATCACCCGCGCGCCCACGGCGGATGCCTGCGCCGCCGCCGCCACTTGCAGCGTGGTTTCGTTTTGCAGCAAAAGCGTGTCGGTCGGGCGGATGGGGCCAATGGCCTGCGACAGGTCCTCGGGCCGGATGGCGCGGTTGGCGCCGGGGTGCAGCACGATCGAGTTTTCGCCCCCGGCATCGACCAGGATGATCGCATGGCCGGTCGGAACGCCGGGCATCCGGGCGATGGTCCCGACCCGCACCCCGGCATCGGACAATTGAGCGATGACCCAATCGTCGCCCGCCGACATGGCCCCGACATGCACGACATCCGCACCCGCGCGGGCCGCGGCCATCGACTGATTCGCGCCCTTGCCGCCCAGGCCCAGGGCGTGGCTTTCGGAATGCAGCGTCTCGCCCGGTCGCGGCAGGTGATCCAGCCGATAGATATGGTCGATGTTGATCGAGCCGAGGTTGTAGATCGTCATCGCATCCCCTCAAAGGCCGTCGCGGCAACAGCGGGCAACGATCCCGCGCCCGGAAATGCCGCAAGCCATCTGGCGGCGAAACCGGCCTTTTGTCCAGCCTTCCGCAAAAAGGAAAACGCGCCCCAGGGGGCGCGTTTCCGGTTCGTTATGCGGGGCCGGTCAGCCCTGGTTTTCGTCGCGATGCTTGATCGGATGCCACAGGCGCTTGTTCGTCAGATAGAGCAGCGCGCCCAGCAGGACCAGGAACAGCACCGACACGAGGCCGACCTGCTTGCGGTCCATCATCTTCGGCTCGGCGGTCCACATCAGGAAGGCCGAGACGTCGCGCGACATCTGGTCGACCGTGGCGGGCGTGCCGTCCTCATATTCGATCATGTCGTCCATCAGCGGGTTGGGCATCTGGATCCAGCCGCCGTCGAAGGCGGTGTTGTGATACAGCATCGCGCCGGCTTCCATCTTCTCCTCGCCGTCATAGCCGACCAGGATCGCATGGATGTATTCCGGGCCGCCGATGCCGCGGAACAGTTGCGACAGGCCGGTGCCATAGGGACCGTGGAAGCCCGCGCGGGCCTTGGCCATCAGCGACAGGTCGGGGCCCATGCCTTCGCCCTCGACGGTGGGGAAGTGGTCGGTCGGCACCCGCGGGCGTTCTTCGTCCAGTTCGGGATCGAAGATCGGCAGGACGTTGTCCTCGGCATAGGCGCGGACCTGCGCCTCGGGCAGGCCGGGGCCGTTGGGGTCCGACAGCGTGCGCAGCGGGACATAGCGCAGCCCGTGGCAGGCGGCGCAGATCTCGGTATAGACCTGAAGGCCGCGCTGAAGCTGGTGCTGGTCGAACTTGCCGAAGGGACCTTCGAAGCTGAAGCTGATGTCCTCGATATGGACGCTTCCGTGACCGCCCGATTCCTCGGGAGCATCGGTTTCGGGGGCGACGGCGACTTCGGCATCCTCCGAGACGGTTTCGGCGGTGGCGTCTTCGGCTGCGACCTCCTCGGCGGCGTCCGCAGGTGCGGATTCGGCCTGGTCCGCCGCTTCCTCGGCTCCGGCTTCGTCAGCAGGTGCTTCGTCGGCGGCGCCTTCTTCGGCCTCGTCGGCAACAGCGTCTTCGGTACCGGCCTCATCGGCAGCACCCTCATCGGCAGCACCTTCGTCGGCTGCCTCGTCGGTGGCGGGGTCCTCGGTTGCCTCGTCCTCGGCTGCACCGGCTTCGTCGGCAGGCGCTTCCTCGGTTGCGGCTTCCTCGCTTGTCTCTGCTTCGTCGGCCGGGGCTTCGGTCTCGGTCGCCTCGGGTTCGGCCATTTCTTCCGCAGGTGCCTCTTCGGCCTCTGCCTCGGGTGCGGCTTCGTCCGCTGCCTCGGTTTGGGCGGCTTCCGGCTCGGCCTCGGCCTCCGCGTCAGCGGGGGCTTCGGCTTCCGCTTCGGGGGCCGAAGCCGGTGCCGGGTCCTGCTGGCCGGTCGTTTCCGAAGCCTCGGGAACGATCGGGGACATGCCGTTGTCCTGGCCGTTGTCCTGGGCCACGGCGCCGCCCGAAAGGGCGACGGCCAGCGCGGCAACAGCCGTGAGGGTCGTGGTTCTCAAGGTCATTGTTGCCTCTCCTTACTCGGCAGGATGGGTTTTGGCGCCATAGTGGGCATCGAAGTCTTCCTCGATGGTCTGCGGCATCGGCAGCGGTTTTTCAAACACCCCCAGAAGCGGCAGGATCACCAGGAAATAGGCGAACCAATAGGTCGCACCCGCCAGCGCGATATAGGGATAGATCCCCTCTGCCGGCATGGCGCCCGCCCAGGTCAGGATGACGAAATCGATGACCAGCAGCCAGAACCACCACTTGAAGCTGGGACGGTAGCGCCCCGAGCGCACGCGCGAGGTATCCAGCCAGGGCACCAGCGCCATGACGATGATCGCGCCGAACATCGCCAAGACGCCGAAGAACTTGGCGTCGATGATGCCGAAGGACAGGAAGCTGACCAGTTGCACCAGCCAGACATCGCCGTCGAATGCGCGCAGGATCGCGTAGAAGGGCAGGAAATACCATTCCGGCACGATATGGGCGGGCGTC
>NZ_CAMEFG010000020.1 GCF_945915435.1 uncultured Paracoccus sp.
CGCTATTCGACCGTGGCGGGCATCCCGCTGCCGGATCTGGTCAAGATGGGCTGGACAAGCCAGGAAAACCTGGACGCCATCGTCCAGCGCACCCGCGACGGCGGCGCGGAAATCGTCGGCCTGCTGAAAACCGGCAGCGCCTTCTACGCCCCCGCGACCTCGGCGATCGAGATGGCGGAAAGCTATCTCAAGGACCAGAAGCGCGTCCTGCCCTGCGCGGCCCATGTCAAGGGCGCCTATGGGCTGGACGGCCTTTATGTCGGCGTGCCGACCGTGATCGGCGCGAACGGGATCGAGAAGGTCATCGACATCGAACTGAACAGCGACGAACAGGCGATGTTCGACAAGTCGGTCGATGCGGTCAAGGGCCTGGTCTCGGCCTGCAAAGAGATCGACAACACGCTGGCCTGATCGCCTGATCGGTCCGTTTTCGGAAGAACCCGCAAGCCACCGGCCTGCGGGTTTTTTTCATGGCCGCCGTTTGTGATCACAGTCTGGCGCAGGATGATGACCCTCCAGGCGCCGGAACGCGGCCCGCACGAATCACCTGCACCCCCGTCCAGCGAGAGGTAGACCGGCCCACGCAAGGGACATGGCGGATTGCTGCGATGCAGCACCGCCGTTTTTGTGATCACACCCCTCGGGCCTGCGATCACAAACGGCGAAATTTCTCCAATTGCATCGCATTTACGGGAAATTAGGTTTCTTGTGCGACATGACCTATGCCACAACTCGGCGAACCGAATTTGCGGGGGACTACGATGAACATCCATGAATACCAGGCCAAGGCGCTGTTGCGTCAATATGGCGCGCCGGTCAGCGATGGCCGCGCCGTCACCAAGGCCGATGAGGTGAAATCCGCTGCGGGCGAACTCGACGGGCCGCTTTGGGTCGTCAAGGCGCAGATCCACGCCGGCGGCCGCGGCAAGGGCCATTTCGTCGAGAAGGAGGCCGGTGAAAAAGGCGGCGTCCGCCTGGCGAAATCGGTGTCCGAGGCCGAGGAACTGGCCCGCCAGATGCTGGGCCGCACGCTGGTCACCCACCAGACCGGCCCCGTCGGCAAGCAGGTGAACCGCATCTATATCGAGGACGGCAGCGACATCGAGCGCGAGCTGTATCTGGCCCTGCTGGTCGATCGCTCCACCTCGCGCGTCAGCTTCGTCGCCTCGACCGAGGGCGGCATGGACATCGAGGAAGTGGCGGCCAACACGCCCGAAAAGATCGTCAGCTTCAGCGTCGATCCGGCATCCGGCCTGTCGGATTTCCACGGCCGCCGCGTGGCCTTCGCCCTCGGGCTGCAAGGCGCGCAGGTCAAGCAATGCGTGGCGCTGATCAAGAACCTCTATCGCCTGTTCCTGGACAAGGACATGGAGATGCTCGAGATCAACCCGCTGATCGTGACCGACAAGGGCGATCTGAAATGCCTCGACGCCAAGATGGGCTTCGACAACAACGCGCTTTACCGCCAGCCCGACATCCTCGCCCTGCGCGACGAGACCGAGGAAGACCCCAAGGAACTGGAAGCGTCGAAATACGACCTGAACTATATCGCGCTGGATGGCGAGATCGGTTGCATGGTCAACGGCGCGGGCCTTGCGATGGCCACGATGGACATCATCAAGCTGTTCGGGGCCGAGCCTGCGAACTTCCTGGACGTCGGCGGCGGCGCGACCAAGGAAAAGGTGACCGAAGCGTTCAAGATCATCACCTCGGACCCGAACGTCAAAGGCATCCTGGTCAACATCTTCGGCGGCATCATGCGCTGCGACATCATCGCGGAAGGCATCATCGCCGCCGTGAAAGAGGTCGGCCTGCAAGTCCCGCTGGTCGTGCGGCTTGAGGGCACCAACGTCGATCTGGGCAAGAAGATCATCGCCGAATCCAGCCTGAACGTGATCGCCGCCGACGACCTGTCGGACGCGGCCCAGAAAATCGTGAAAGCGGTCAAGGGCTGATGAGGCGCAAAGGCTGCATCATCGCGCTTTGCCTGATGGCGACCTCGACCGCGCAGGCGGCGGATATTTCGGGGAAAGAGCTTGCGGACAAGCTTTTTTCCGATTGCGATGCCGCCCTTGCCGATCCGGCCAGCGTGCTGGCGCTTGCCGACATCACCTCCGAGGCGCCTGCGATGGCGACCACCGATGGCAAGGTCCTGAGTGCGACGATAACGCTGACCGACGCGGAGGGCGACTTCATCGGCGCCAACTTCGTCACTGCGCGCAGCCTGCCCGGCGGAACCGCCGTAAGTTGCATGTTGACGCTGTATGGCAACGTCGTTCGCGACGAAACCAGAGCCAGCCTGCACGATACGACGCTTGCCAATGCACATGCCTTGATCGGAGAGGATGGCGTCACGGTCGGCGGGGCGGTCGGCGGGCCTGCACTTCTGAAAATGGCCGACGCGCCAACAGAGGTCAAAGTGTTGGCCAGCCCCGATTTTCCGCCTTCGGCCAGCGTGGCGATTGCCACGTCGGACGGTTTCACCAACGTCACCGTAGAAAGATTCCGGGCCGCGCCATGATGCGTCGCGGCCAGACGAGACACATATATCAAGGAGGCCCAAGTGGCTGTTCTCGTAGATAAAAACACCAAAGTCATCTGCCAGGGCCTGACCGGCTCGCAGGGCACGTTCCACACCGAACAGGCGATCGCCTACGGCACGCGGATGGTCGGTGGCGTGACGCCGGGCAAGGGCGGGACCGAGCATATCGGCCTGCCGGTCTTCAACTCTGTCCACGAGGCCGTGGCGAAAACCGGCGCGAATGCCAGCGTGATCTATGTCCCGCCCCCCTTCGCGGCGGATTCGATCCTGGAGGCCATCGACGCCGAGATTCCGCTGATCGTCGCCATCACCGAGGGCATCCCGGTGCTGGACATGATGCGCGTCAAGCGTGCCCTGCAAGGATCGGGATCCCGCCTGATCGGGCCGAACTGCCCCGGCATCATGACGCCCGACGAATGCAAGATCGGCATCATGCCCGGCTCGATCTTCAAGCGCGGCTCGGTCGGCGTCGTGTCGCGTTCCGGCACGCTGACCTATGAGGCGGTCAAGCAGACCTCGGACGTGGGTCTGGGCCAGTCCAGCGCGGTCGGCATCGGCGGCGACCCGATCAAGGGGATGGAACATATCGACGTGCTTCAGATGTTCCTGGACGACCCGGAAACCGAGTCGATCATCATGATCGGCGAGATCGGGGGATCGGCCGAGGAAGAGGCCGCAGAATTCCTGGCCGAGCAGAAGAAGAAGGGCAAATGGAAGCCGACCGCCGGTTTCATCGCCGGGCGCACCGCGCCTCCGGGCCGGCGCATGGGCCATGCCGGCGCCATCGTCTCGGGCGGCAAGGGCGACGCGGAATCGAAGATCGAGGCCATGAAGAAGGCCGGGATCGTCGTCGCCGACAGCCCCGCGGGTCTGGGCGAGGCCGTTCTGAAGGCGATCGGCAAATAAGGCTTTTGACTTGGGCATTGCCGCTACCTACCTTGGTGGCAATGCCATTCCGACAGTATGGTGTTCGACGTGTTCGAAAATGCATCGCGATCCGACGGCGGCAAGGCCCCCCCTTCCGGGGCCGGATCTTTCGTGATCGCTTCGGGCAGGCCCAAGCGGATGGGCCGGGCCGCAGGGCTTGGCCCGCTGTCGCTTTGCGTCCTGCTGGTGCTGGCGGGCTGCGGGGCCGCGCCGACCGACGACATCCTGCCGGGCGGCGTTCCCGCCGCGACCGACCTGCATCGCACGACCAGCCTGCCGCCCGCCTCGGTGCGCTCGGTCGCGCGCAAGGATGCGGGCTGGCGCGTCATCTACCACCCCGCCCGCGCCCCGGCCAATGCCGAACAGGGCGCCGCCGCCGCGCTGTGCCGGCTTGAGCGCAAGCGCCCGGCCCAGATCATCGTGGTCCCGATGGCCGCGCCGATGGACGATCCGGGCGCGCGCATGATCGACGTCATCTGCGGGTAGGGTCATGCGCATGTCTTTCAGCTTCGGCCCGCCTTCTGCCCCCGCCTGCTTCCGGCGGGCCGCGCGGGCGGGCTTTCGATCCGCGGCCCCTTGCGCCGCGCGAACCTTGTCATCCTTCGTCGCGGGCCGGTCTTGGCCGTCCCCTTCATCCCGGCCCGGCAGCGGGCCGCAACCTTCCAGGGCTGTGCAATGAACGACCAATCCCCCAGCGGCAACGCAGCGTTTCACGACTCGTCCTTTCTGCAAGGACAGAACGCCACCTATGTCGAGCAGCTTTATGGCCAATGGGCCAAGGACCCGGCGGCGGTGGATGCCGCCTGGGATGCGTTCTTTTCCAGCCTCGGCGACGAGCAGTCGGACGTGACGCGCGAAGCCGCAGGCGCAAGCTGGCGCCGCGCGGACTGGCCGCCGATGCCACAGGACGAAAACACCTCGGCGCTGACCGGGGAATGGCCGCAGTCCACCAAGGCCGAGGCCGATGCGGCGATGAAGAAGATCGGCGGCAAGGCCAGCGAAAAGGGCGTTTCCCTGACCGATGAGCAGATGCGCCGCGCCGTGCTGGATTCGGTGCGCGCGATCATGCTGATCCGCGCCTTCCGCATCCGCGGCCACCTGTTTGCCGACGTCGATCCGCTGGGCCAGCGCGAAACGCCGACAACGGGCGAGCTGGACCCCGCGACCTACGGCTTCGGGCCGAACGACCTGGACCGCCCGATCTTCATCGACAATGTCCTTGGCCTTCAGGTCGCCACGGTCCGCCAGATCGTCGAGCTGATGCGGCGCACCTATTGCGGCACCTTCGCGCTGCAATTCATGCATATCTCGGACCCCGAGCAAGCCGCCTGGCTGAAGGAGCGGATCGAGGGTTACGGCAAGGAAATCAGCTTCACCCGCGAAGGCCGCCGCGCCATCCTGAACAAGCTGGTCGAGGCCGAAGGCTTTGAAAAGTTCTTGCATGTCAAATACATGGGCACCAAGCGCTTTGGCCTTGACGGCGGCGAATCCCTGATCCCCGCGATGGAGCAGATCATCAAGCGCGGCGGCCAGTTGGGCGTCAAGGACATCGTGGTCGGGATGCCGCACCGGGGCCGCCTGTCGGTTCTGGCCAATGTCATGGGCAAGCCCTATCGCGCGATCTTCAACGAATTCCAGGGCGGCAGCTTCAAGCCCGAGGACGTCGATGGTTCGGGCGATGTGAAATATCACCTCGGCGCGTCCAGCGATCGCGAATTCGACGGCAATTCCGTCCACCTGTCGCTGACCGCCAACCCCAGCCACCTGGAAGCCGTGAACCCGGTGGTTCTGGGCAAGGTCCGCGCCAAGCAGGACCAGATGAACGACACCGAAACGCGCGCGGCGGTGATGCCGATCCTGCTGCATGGCGACGCGGCCTTTGCGGGCCAGGGGATCGTCGCGGAATGCTTTGGCCTTTCGGGCCTGCGCGGCCACAAGACCGGCGGCACGATCCACATCGTGGTGAACAACCAGATCGGCTTTACCACCGCGCCGCATTTCAGCCGCTCGTCGCCCTATCCGACCGATATCGCGCTGATGGTCGAGGCGCCGATCTTCCACGTCAACGGCGACGACCCCGAGGCGGTCGTCCACGCCGCCCGCGTCGCCACCGAGTTCCGGCAGAAGTTCCACAAGGACGTCGTTCTGGACATCTTCTGCTATCGCCGCTTCGGTCACAACGAAGGCGATGAGCCTATGTTCACCAACCCGGCGATGTACAAGCAGATCAAGGGCCACAAGACGACCTTGCAGCTTTACACCGACCGCCTTGTCGCCGACGGGCTGATCCCCGAAGGCGAGATCGAGGACATGAAGGCCGCCTTCCAGTCCCATCTGAACACCGAGTTCGAATCGGGCAAGGAGTTCAAGCCCAACAAGGCCGACTGGCTCGACGGCAAATGGTCGGGCCTGAGCGTCGAGGGCGAGGACTACATGGCCGGCCAGACCGGGATCGAGCGTTCGACGCTGGACGAGATCGGCCGCGCGCTGACCTCGGCCCCCGCCGAATTCGCGCTGCACAAGACGGTCGGGCGCCTGCTGGAAGCCAAGAAGAAGATGTTCGAGACCGGCGAGGGTTTCGACTGGGCCACGGGCGAGGCGCTGGCCTTCGGCTCGCTGCTGCTGGAAGGCCATCCGGTGCGCCTGTCGGGCCAGGATTCGACGCGCGGGACCTTCAGCCAGCGCCATTCCGCCTTCATCGACCAGGCGACCGAGGATCGGTATTATCCGCTCAACCATATCCGCCAGGGGCAGGCGCGCTACGAAGTCATCGACTCGATGCTGTCGGAATATGCGGTGCTTGGCTTTGAATATGGCTATTCGCTGGCCGAACCCAACGCGCTGACCCTGTGGGAGGCCCAGTTCGGCGATTTCGCCAACGGCGCGCAGATCATGTTCGACCAGTTCATCAGTTCGGGCGAAAAGAAATGGCTGCGCATGTCGGGGCTGGTCGTCCTGCTGCCGCATGGGTTCGAGGGGCAAGGCCCCGAACATTCCAGCGCGCGGCTGGAGCGCTTCCTGCAAGGCTGCGCGGAAGACAACTGGATCGTAGCGAACTGCTCGACCCCGGCCAACTACTTCCACATCCTGCGCCGCCAGCTCAAGCGTAACTTCCGCAAGCCGCTGATGCTGATGACGCCGAAATCGCTGCTGCGCCACCCGCTGGCGACCTCGAAGGTCCAGGATTTCCTGCCCGATTCCAGCTTCCGCCGGGTGCTGTGGGACGACGCGCAAAGCGGCGGGTCCGAGTTGACGCTGAAGCCGGACAGCGAAATCCGCCGCGTCGTCATCTGCTCGGGCAAGGTCTATTACGACCTGCTGCAAGCGCGCGATGCCGCCGGGGCCGACGATGTCTATCTGCTGCGGCTGGAGCAGTTCTATCCCTTCCCGGCACAAACCATGTCGCGCGAGCTTGAACGCTTCAAGCAGGCCGAAATCGTCTGGTGCCAGGAAGAACCCAAGAACCAGGGCGGCTGGTCCTTCGTGGAACCCAATATCGAATGGGTGCTGAACCGCGTCGGCGCCACGCATGGCCGCGCCCGCTATGTGGGCCGCAATGCCGCCGCTTCCGTCGCGACCGGCCTCGCCTCGCGCCACAAGGCCGAGCAAGAGGCGCTGGTCCACGAAGCCATCACGATCGGAGAATAGGCCAATGGCTGTCGAACTGCGCGTCCCCGCACTTGGCGAATCGGTATCCGAGGCGACCGTGGCCACCTGGTTCAAGAAACCGGGCGACCGCGTCGCCGTGGACGAAATGCTGTGCGAGCTGGAAACCGACAAGGTGACAGTCGAAGTGCCGTCCCCCGCCGCGGGAACGCTGGCCGAAATCGTTGCACCCGAGGGCCAGACCGTCGCGCCCAACGCATTGCTTGCGCAAATCGCCGAGGACGGGAACGCAGGTCCCGAAGAAATGTTGCCGCGCGAACGACCGGCGGCCAATCCCAAGGAAGGACAAGAGAGAATGAGCGGAAAAGCCGTCGATGTGATGGTGCCCACCCTGGGCGAAAGCGTCACCGAAGCCACCGTCGCGACATGGTTCAAGAAGGTCGGCGATGCGGTCGCGCAGGATGAAATGCTGTGCGAGCTGGAAACCGACAAGGTCTCGGTCGAGGTTCCGGCACCGGCTGCGGGTGTCCTGGCCGAGATCCTCGCGCCCGAGGGCGAAACGGTCGAGGCCAGCGCCCGGCTGGCCATCATCACCGAAGGCGCCGCCGGCACCGCCCCCGCGCCGCAGACCGCCGATCCCAAGGTGCAGGACGCGGCGGCCACCCAATCGCCCGGCGCCGGTCCCGAGCAACTGACGCCGCGCCGCGATGTCGAGGACGCGCCCTCAGCCAGGAAGGCGATGGCCGAGGCCGGGCTCACCCGCGACCAGGTGCAGGGTTCGGGCCGCGACGGCCGCGCGATGAAGGAAGACGTGGCCCGCGCCGCGGCGGCGCCGTCAGTCGCACCCGCACCGGCGGCGGCCCCGCGTCAGCCCGGATCGGCCGCCGACAGCGCGCGCGAGGAACGCGTCAAGATGACCCGCCTGCGCGCCACCATCGCCCGCCGCCTCAAGGATGCGCAGAACACCGCCGCGATCCTGACCACCTATAACGAGGTGGACATGTCGGCGATCATGGGCCTGCGCAACGAATACAAGGACGCCTTCGAAAAGAAGCACAAGGTCAAGCTTGGCTTCATGTCCTTTTTCGTCAAGGCCTGCTGCCACGCGCTGAAGGAAGTCCCCGAGGTCAATGCCGAGATCGACGGCGGAGATATCGTCTACAAGAACTTCGTCCACATGGGCGTCGCGGTCGGCACCCCCACCGGGCTGGTCGTGCCGGTCCTGCGCGATGCCGACCAGCTTTCCTTTGCCGATATCGAAAAGCAGATCGGCGAGCTGGGCCTGCGCGCCCGCGACGGCAAGCTGACGATGAACGACATGCAGGGCGGCACCTTCACCATCTCGAACGGCGGGGTCTATGGCTCGCTCATGTCCTCGCCCATCCTGAACCCGCCGCAATCGGGTATCCTGGGGATGCACAAGATCCAGGAACGCCCCGTCGTCGTGAAGGGCGAGATCGTCATCCGCCCGATGATGTATCTGGCGCTGAGCTACGATCACCGCATCGTGGACGGCAAGGGCGCGGTGACCTTCCTCGTCCGCGTCAAGGAAGCGCTGGAGGACCCCCGCCGCCTGCTGATGGATCTGTGATCACAAAACGGAAAGGGGCGCGATTTCCCGCGCCCCTTCCTTCATCGCGCCTCGTTTGCACCCCTGCGGGCCGGAAAAACCACCAGCCGATCCCGGCACTTGCAGCCTTCGGGGCATGACAGACGCGCAATCTTCGCACCTGCGGACCGCACCCGCAGCCCTGACAGGAGAACCGAGCCATGACCCAGATGATCGCCCGCTACACCATCGCCGATTACGCCCGGTTCAAGCCCGCCTTCGACGCCGATGCCGAGGATCGCGGCAACAACGGGCTGTCGCTGCTGCAACTGTGGCGCGAGGATGACAGCCATGTCTGGGCGCTGTTCCAGGTATCCGACGCCAAGGCCGCGCGCGCCTATCTGGACGGCGCGGCGGGGGCCTTCAACAGCCTGGCCGGGGTCACGGGGACCGGGTTCCACTTCGTGGAAACCGCCTGATGTCTGCCGAGATGACCGCCCTCGGCCTTGCCGCGCTGTTACAGGCGGTCCAGATCGGATTGGCCGGCGCCTCGATGAACCGCGACACCGGCCCGCGCTGGAACGCCGGGCCGCGCGACGACTCGCCCCCGCTGTCGCCCATGACCGGACGGCTGCGCCGCGCGGTCGACAATCATTTCGAGGGGCTGATCCTTTTCACCATCGCCGTGGTGCTAGTGGTCTTCTGGGACCGCACCAGCCCGCTGACGGTGCTTTGCGCGTGGCTCTATCTGGCGGCGCGCGTGCTTTACGTGCCCGCCTATGCCTTCGGCTGGTCGCCGTGGCGCTCGCTCATCTGGGCGGTGGGATTCGTGGCGACGCTGGCCATGATCCTGATCGCCCTGTTCACCTGACCCGCGCGACCCACCGGGGCCGCGACACTTAATGGAGACCTGAATGTCCTACGATCTCATCGTCATCGGCGCCGGCCCCGGCGGCTATGTCTGCGCCATCCGCGCGGCCCAGCTTGGCCTGAAGGTGGCCTGCGTCGAAGGGCGCGAGACCCTTGGCGGCACCTGCCTGAACGTGGGCTGCATCCCCTCGAAGGCGCTGCTGCACGCCAGCCACATGCTGCACGAAACCCATGAGAATTTCGAGAAGATGGGCCTGATGGGCGCCGCCCCCACCGTCGATTGGGACAGGATGCTGGGCTACAAGTCCGAGACCGTCGGCACCAACACCAAGGGGATCGAATTCCTGTTCAAGAAGAACAAGGTGGACTGGCTGAAAGGCTGGGCCGAGATCGAGGCGCCGGGTCGCGTCAAGGTCGGCGATCAGGTGCATGAGGCGAAGAACATCGTCATCGCCACCGGCTCGGTCCCGTCCAGCCTGCCGGGCGTGACGGTCGACAACGACGCGGGCGTGGTCGTCGATTCCACCGGCGCGCTGGCGCTGAAGAAGATCCCCGCCTCGATGGTGGTGATCGGCGCGGGCGTGATCGGGCTGGAGCTGGGTTCGGTCTACGCCCGCCTCGGCGCGCAGGTCACGGTGGTCGAATATCTGGACGCGATCACGCCGGGCATGGACGGCGAGGTGCAAAAGCAGTTCCAGAAGCTGCTGACGAAACAGGGGCTGGAGTTCATCCTCGGCGCCGCCGTGTCCAAGGCCGAGGGCGGCAAGGTCGAATACAAGCTGCGCAAGGACGACAGCGCCCATGAGATCGAGGCCGAGGTGGTGCTGGTCGCCACCGGCCGCCGCCCCCATGTCGAGGGGCAGGGGCTGGACAAGCTGGGCGTCGCGCTGACCGACCGCGGTTTCGTGCAGATCGACAAGCACTGGCAGACCAGCGTGCCCGGCATCTACGCCATCGGCGACGCGGTGCCCGGCCCGATGCTGGCCCACAAGGCCGAGGACGAGGGCATGGCGGTGGCCGAGACCATCGCAGGCAAGCACGGCCATGTGAATTACGACGTCATCCCCGGCGTGATCTACACCGCGCCCGAAGTCGCCTCGGTCGGGCTGACCGAGGCCGCGGCGAAGGAATCGGGCCGCAAGGTCAAGGTCGGCAAGTTCCCCTTCATGGGCAATGCGCGTGCCAAGGCGATGTTCCAGGGCGACGGTTTCGTCAAGATGATCGTGGACGCCGAAACCGACCGCGTGCTTGGCTGCCATATCATCGGCCCGAACGCGGGCGAGATGATCCACGAGGTTTGCGTGGCGATGGAGTTCGGCGCCTCGGCCGAGGATATCGCCCTGACCTGCCACGCGCATCCGACCTGTTCGGAAGCGGTGCGCGAGGCCGCGCTGGCCTGCGGCGATGGCGCGATCCACGCCTGAGCGCCGATCCGGCGGGCCGCCCCCCGGCCCGCCAATGCGCCGGCACTCGGCATGAGCTGGTCGCGGTTGTTTCAGCGATGGTCTGTCAACGATGGCCCGGTGGATTCTTCTCGGATCCGCCCCCACGATCGGCGCGCTGGGCTGCATCCTCGCGGCGTTGTTCCTGTTCGGGACCAAGGCCCCCTGGCTTGTTCATCCCGTCGCTGCCGGGTGCGACAGGTTTTCCGCTGCTTGCGTTGCATGATCCCAAAACACGCGCTTCCCGTAATGGATAACGCACGGACACGCCCTTTTTCCTTGCGGCAAGGCCTTTGCGCCCCTATCCGATAGCCACCGGCACCAGAACCGGACGAGGCACATACCCGGAGCAAAGACCATGATCCTTCGCAGAAGCCTGATCCTGTCGGCCCTTGCACTTGCGGCCTGCGGCGGCGGCACGAAACGCCCGCGCGATTTCGGCAGCCCCGACCTGCACCCCAACGAGACGCCCGAACTGCGCCGCAAGATCAACTACTGGTCCGACCATTACCAGGTTCCGCGTTCGCTGGTGCATCGCGTCATCATCCGCGAATCCAGCCACCGCCCCCATGCGCGCAACGGTCCCTATTACGGGCTGATGCAGATCCTGCCCGAAACCGCGCGCACGATGGGCCACCGCGGTTCCCCCAACCAGTTGCTGGATGCCGACACCAACCTGCAATATGCCGTCAAATACCTGCGCGGCGCCTATATCGTCGCGAACGGCAACCATGATCGCGCGGTAAGCTGGTATGCGCGCGGCTATTATTACGAGGCCAAGCGGCGCGGATTGCTGGAACAGACCGGCCTGCGGGGGTGATGCGGGGACGGCGGGTTTGCGGAACCCGGATGGTGTTCGCCCTGAACAGCCCCTCGGTTTTCCGGGGCGGCCCGTTGCTGATTTCAGGAATTTCGCAAGGCAAGCTCGGCCATAGCTGTTCTTTCATCAACAACATCGGTGCAACCAAGCTCTACACGGATTTTCCCGGTGTCGAGGACAAGATGCTGCCTATAGTCAAACGGCGGTGGAACGGGTGTCTCGCCGTTTCGCGCTGGCAATGATGCCAGCCGCTCGCCCACTGTTGGCGTGACTTCCTCTCCGACATTGAAAACCGCATTGCGCGCTTTGGGGTGAGATGCGCCCGCAACGATTGCAGCGGCGACGTTCTCGACGTGGCCATGAGTCCAACGCCACCCCGGCACCCCCGCAAAGTTGTAAACGGTCGAAAGATCACTGTTGTCTTCCGGTCCATAGACCTTGGGAAGACGCAGAATGGTCCAGTCGAGGCCGGGCCTATTCTGCACGGCGCGCTCTGCCAGAATCTTGTCGTAGTCGTGGGCGTAAGTGCCAAGCTGCGCCTCCATGCCACGATAAGGATAGAGAACCGAGCGAAGCGGCGCATCCTCGCGCAGAGGCACCGCCTCTTGCGGTCCCGGTTCTGTTTTCATCAACCGTCCATAGGCCCGGTAAACATCGCAACTCGAAACGAGAACAAGGCGGCCAGTTCGCCCCGCGAATGAACGTGCGGCGGCATCTGCATCGGCTTCGCCCATCGCAACCATATGGATGACGATATCCCAATCGCGCATCAGATCAGCCGGAAATGCCGTTATCGGATATTCCGCCGAAGCATCCAGAACGTGCTCGATTTCCGGCAGGATCGGGTTGGAGCTTGTCCCGCGATGAAAGGCTGTAACCTGCGCACCGGCATCATGCAGACGCCGCACGACATGCGCACCGATAAAGCGGGTTCCGCCGATAACCAAAGCCTTCATCGTCATTCCTTCCGAATTTCCCGAAACCTGCGACAAGAAAATGTCTATCGCCTCAGGATCCGGGGCAAGGTCGCGCGCAAGGTCGAACTTTGCCGCCACGGCCGTTTCCGGGGTTCGATCATGTAGCCAGTCATCGGGCTGCATGATGGCTTGGCGCACCCAGCCGCTTTTGCGCCTATTCGGCGGGGCTGAACCTCAGAACACCCGCGATTTTGGGACCTCCGGCGGAATCCGAAGGGTGCGAAACGCCGTCCATAACCACGACTTCAGCAAAATCAAACGGGCTGATGCCGTTGATACATGCGATGTTGATTCCGAACTGGCTGGGATTGGAACGACGCTGGTGGTGGGTATAGATCCCACAGGTCTTGCAGAAATAGTGCTTCGCGGTTCCGGTATTGAACTGATAAAGCGTCAGGTTATCTTCGCCCTTGACGAATTCGATATCCGAAAGCTGCGCCGAAGCGGCAATGGCGCCACGCATCCGGCAATAAGAGCATGAACAACGCCGGATCGTATTGAATTCATCCGTCAGTCGAACCTTGAACTGCACGGAGCCGCAATGACAAGCCGCGTTGTGCTGGGGTCGCAGGTGATTCATCGGTGGCTGCCTCCTTTCCGGCTGCAAGACCTTGGCGCAGCGATTGCGCCCATCCCCCTCACCGCCCCTGCCGCCGGGCCATGAAGGCCAGGCGTTCGAACAGCGACACGTCCTGTTCGTTCTTCAGAAGCGCGCCGTGCAGGCGGGGCAGCATCTCGCCCGCAGGGCGGCTGAGGTCCTCGGGGGACAGGTCCTCGGCCAGGATCAGCTTCAGCCAGTCGAGGAATTCGCTGGTCGAGGGCTTCTTCTTCAGCCCCGGCACCTCGCGCAGTTCAAAGAACTGGTTCAGCGCCTCGTCCAGCAGGCGCGGCTTCAGGCCGGGGAAGTGGACATCCACGATGCGCCGCAGCACCTCGGCGTCGGGAAAGCGGATATAGTGGAAGAAACAGCGGCGCAGGAAGGCGTCGGGCAGTTCCTTTTCGTTGTTCGAGGTGATGACGACCACCGGGCGATGGGCGGCGCGGATGGTCTGGCCGGTCTCGTAGACGTGGAACTCCATCCGGTCGAGCTCTTGCAGCAGGTCGTTGGGAAACTCGATGTCGGCCTTGTCGATCTCGTCGATCAGCAGGACGACCTTGCGAGGAGCCTCGAAAGCCTGCCACAGCTTGCCCTTGCGGATGTAATTGCCGATCTCGTGGACGCGGGCATCGCCAAGCTGGCTGTCGCGCAAACGTGACACGGCATCGTATTCGTAAAGCCCCTGCTGGGCGCGGGTGGTGGACTTGACGTTCCACTCGACCATCTCAAGCCCCAGCGAGGCCGCGACCTGCCGGGCCAGTTCGGTCTTGCCGGTGCCGGGTTCGCCCTTGACCAGCAGGGGACGTTCCAACGTGATGGCGGCGTTGACGGCCATCGTCAGGTCGGGCGGCGCGACATATCGGTCGGTGGACGAAAATTGCATGAAATCTATCCCCTGGCTGCGGCGGAACCTAGCCAGCGCCGTGACGGGACGCAAGATGCGCCCAAAGGGGGGGCTGCGCTAGTGACAATGACTCGTCCATAAAGTATTGGGGCCGCATGAACGGGTTCAGCACCCGCTCCTGGAGGACCGATGAAAGCCCAGACCTTCCTGCCCGATGACTACCGTCCCGCCGAGGACGAGCCTTTCATGAACGAGTTGCAACTGGAATACTTCCGCCGCAAACTGGTGGCGTGGAAGCAGGAACTGCTTAGCCAATCAGCCGAAACGCTTGAAGGATTGCAGGACAGCGCGCGCAACGTGCCCGACCTTGCCGACCGCGCGAGCGAGGAAACCGACCGCGCGCTGGAACTGCGCACCCGCGACCGCCAGCGCAAGCTGGTCAGCAAGATCGACGCGGCGCTGCGCCGAATCGAAACCGGTGAGTATGGTTATTGCGAAGTGACCGGCGATCCGATCAGCCTCAGGCGGCTGGACGCGCGCCCCATCGCGACCATGACGCTGGAGGCGCAGGAACGCCACGAGCGGCGCGAACGGGTCCACCGCGACGACTGAACGCCCATTCGGGATGACCGCCACGGGGAGGGATGCGGGTTGACCGGACAAGCAATGCAAGGGCCTGCGCCGATCCGGCGGGCAGGCCGCCACCGCGCCGGGCTGCAAGGAACCGCGATTTGCCGGGCGCGCTGAAGGGCCGCCGCATCACCGTGGTCGGCGCCGGGATCGCGGGGCTGACGGCGGCCATCGCCTGCGCGCGGCGCGGCGCGCATGTCACGCTGCACGAACGCGCGGATGCCCTGCGCGAGGTGGGGGCGGGCTTGCAGATCTCGCCCAATGCCATTCGCGTGCTGGACGCGCTTGGGACCGGCGACGCCTTCCGCGCGGCATCGCTGCGCAGCCACGGGGTGATGTTGCGCGATTCCGCCGGGCGGCAGGTAACGCTGCTGGACCTGGCGCGCCATCGCCCGCAGGACCAGTTCCGCCTGATCCACCGCGCCCGGCTGGTCGAGGTGCTGGCCGAGGCCGCAACCGAGGCCGGCGCACGTCTGGAACTGGGCTGCGAGATGGCCGGCCCGCCGCCCGATTGCGACCTGATCATCGCCGCCGACGGCGTCAAAAGCGTCCTGCGCCCCCTGCTCAACGGCACCGAGGCGCCCTTCTTCACCGGCCAGACCGCATGGCGCGCGCTGATCCCCGACCGGGGCGACACGCCGCCGCTGGCCGAGGTCTACATGGGACCGGGCCGCCATCTGGTCAGCTATCCCCTGCCCGGCGGATTGCGCAACATCGTCGCCGTGATGGAGCGCCGCGAGTGGCAGGCCGAGGGCTGGAGCCAGGAAAGCGACCCCGAGGATCTGCGCGCTGCCTTTGCCCGCTTCGATCCGCGCGCGCGGGGCTGGCTGGACCAGGTCCAGCGGGTCGGCATCTGGGGCCTGTTCCGCCACCCGGTCGCCGCCAACTGGCAGGACGGGCGCATCGCGCTGGTGGGCGATGCGGCCCATCCGACGCTGCCCTTCATCGCGCAGGGCGCCGTCATGGCGATCGAGGATGCCTGGGTGCTGGCCGCCTGCCTTGACGCCGACCCCGATCAGGGCGCTGCGCTGGCGCGCTACCAGGCGCTGCGCCAGCCGCGTTGCAGCAAGATCGTGCAGGCCGCCAACAAGAACGCGGGCAACTATCACCTGCGCGGCCCGGCCCGCGCGGTGGCCCATGCGGGGCTGCGCGGCATCTCGCGCCTCGCCCCCACCGCCCTGATCGAGCGTTTCGCCTGGCTTTACGACTACGACCCGACCGGCGCCGTCTAGGCCGCCGACCGGACCGCGCCGACGATATCCTGCACCACCTGCCGCAGGACGGTTTCGTCCTCGGCCTCGGCCATGACGCGGATCAGGGGTTCCGTGCCCGATTTGCGGATCAGCACGCGGCCCGTGCCTTCCAGCCGGGTTTCGGCCTGGCGGATCGCGGATTTGACGCTTTCGGCATCCAGCGGGTTCGCGCCCGGCGCATAGCGGACGTTTTCCAGCAGTTGCGGCACCGGCTGGAACTGGCGCAGCAATTCCGATGCGGGCACCTGCGTTTCGGCCATCGCGGCCAGGAATTGCAGCGCCGCGATCAGCCCGTCGCCGGTCGTCGCATAATCGGTCATCACGATATGGCCCGACTGCTCGCCGCCAAGGTTGAAGCCCTGCCGGCGCATCCTTTCGACGACATAGCGGTCGCCGACCGAGGTGCGTTCCAGCCGCAGCCCCCGGCCCTCCAGGAAATGCTCAAGCCCCAGGTTCGACATCACCGTCGCCACCAGCGCGCCGCCCCGCAGCCTGCCCTGCCGCGCCCAACGGTCGGCCAGCAGCGCCATGATCTGGTCGCCATCCGCGACATGGCCGGTCTCGTCGATCAGCATCAGCCGGTCGGCATCGCCGTCAAGGCTGATGCCCAGGTGCGCGCCATGCCGCCGCACCGCCTCGGCGCAGGTCTGCGGATGGGTGGAACCCACGCCGTCGTTGATGTTGAAGCCATTGGGATCGACCCCCAGCGGGATCACCTCGGCCCCCAACTCCCACAGCACGTCCGGCGCGGCGCGATAGGCGGCGCCATTGGCGCAATCGACGACCACCTTCAGCCCGTCCAGCCGCTGGCCCGCCGGAAAGGTGGTCTTGGCATATTCGACATAGCGCCCGCGCCCGTCCTCGATCCGCCGGGCGCGGCCGATGTTGCCGGGTTGCGCGGGGGTGATCTCACCCGCCAGGATGGTTTCGATCTCGGATTCGGCGTCATCGGACAGCTTGAAGCCGTCGGGACCGAAGAACTTGATGCCGTTGTCATGCGCCGGGTTGTGGCTGGCCGAGATCATGATGCCCACATCCGCCCGCATCGAGCGCGTCAGGAACCCCACCGCGGGCGTCGGCACCGGGCCAAGCAGCAACACGTTCATGCCCGTGCTGGTCAGCCCCGCCGTCAGCGCGTTTTCCAGCATATAGCCCGACAGCCGGGTGTCCTTGCCGATGACGACGCGGGGGTGATCCTCGCTCTTGCGGCGAAAGAAGCGCCCCGCAGCGGCGCCAAGGCGCAGCGCCATCTCGGCGGTCATGGGATAGCTGTTGGCCCGGCCCCGCACGCCGTCAGTGCCGAAAATCGTTCTGCTCATCTTCATTCCTCGTCAAGCGAGCGCGCTCCACAGGCGCAGCCCTTGTTTTATTTCCCCCGCATCATGGACGCGGTGGATCTGGATGCCCTGCGCCACCGCGGCCAGCGTCAGGGCCAGCGTGCCGGGCGCACGGGCCTGCGGGCTGTCGGCTCCGCCGATCCGCCCGACGAAAGCCTTGCGCGACACGCCCAGCAACACCGGCACCCCCAACCCGTGATAGACCGAGATCCGGCGCAGGATCGCAAGGTTATGGTCCTGCGTCTTGCCGAAGCCGATACCGGGGTCCACCACGATCCTGTCCCGCCCGATGCCGGCCCGCAGGGCCCGCGCGATACGTTCGGCCAGCGCGTCGTAGACGTCCAGCACCACGTCATCATAGCGCGGATCGTCCTGCATGTCTGCGGGCAGGCCCTGCGCATGCATCAGGCACAGCGCAGCGCCGCTTTCGGCCACGACCGCCGCCATGTCCGGGTCGAAATCCAGCCCCGAGACGTCGTTGATCATCCCCGCCCCCGCCGCCACACCGGCCCGCGCGACCACGGCCTTGCGGGTATCGACCGAGACCGGCGCCGCGCAGCGCAGCGCGGCGATCAGGGGGGTGACGCGGGCGGCTTCGGTTTCCGGCGCGACGGGCTGCGCGCCGGGACGGGTCGATTCGCCGCCGATGTCCAGGATATCGGCCCCCTCTGCCACCAGCGCGCGCGCATGGGCGATCCCCGCGCCCTGATCGGCCAGCGCGCCCCCGTCCGAAAAGCTGTCGGGCGTCATGTTCACGATACCCATCAGGCGCGGGCGGTCCATCGCCAGGTCCAGCACCGGCGGACGCGGCGCGGTCAGCCGGGCCAGCACCTCGTCGGGGATGTCGCGGGTCGGCTGAGGGGCCTGCCCCCGGCGCAGCAACTCGCATTCCGAAAAGCGCACCCAGCCACCGGCCAGCCGCCAGCGGCCGGTTTCGCAGGGCACGGGACGAAAATAGCCGGGCATCGCATCATTCCTGACATTCTGGCGCATCCTGGGCCGTTTTCATCGCCCGTGCCGCCAGTTGCAAGCCCAAAGCCTAGCTCAACCGCCCCATCGGCAGGTCCAGCCCCGCAGGCGTGGCAGGCATATCCCGATCCGGCGGCAAGGCCCAGTCCAGCGCAACGGCATTCAGCCGCCCCGCCAGCCACAGCGCAAGCCGGCAGGGGTCCGCATCCTGCCCCGCCTCGTCCGCGACCATCCGGCAGGGCGCCCAGACGACGCGCTGGCCATTGGCGGCGGCCCAGTCCAGTTCCGTCCGGCTGTCGGCGACCTGCAAGCCCAACCGGCCCGCCAGCGCCCATGCCGCCTGATCCAGCGCCAGCAGGGCGATCATGCGCACGTTGCCACCTTCGGGCAGCGGCAGGCCGGGCGCGTCGGGGACGACGACCAGCGCACCCTGGGGCAGCGCGGCGGGATGGCCGTAAAAGACCACCCGAACCTCGGGCGCGCGCAGATCCGCCTGCACCCGCGCGGCGCGGCGCACCAGCGTCACCCCAAGCGCGCCGGGCACGCGGTCCAGCTTTTCGATGGTCACCTCGACCTGCGCGGCGCGGGGATGTTCCAGCACTTGGGCCGCGATCTTTTCAGCCAGCGTTTCCAGCAGGTTATAGCGCCGGTCGGCCAGCCCCGCCTCGATCGCGCCGGTCAGGATGTCATAGCTGAGGATGCGGTCCACCTCATCATCCACGCCGATCACCGGCAGGGCCAGATCGACCGTCAGGTTGAAGCGCAGGCGCTGGTCCTGGCCGCGCTCGGTCTGGAAGGCACCGATATCGGCGGCAAGGACGTAATCGCGAAGGTGAATGCGGTCAGGCTGGTCCATGTCTTTTCTCTATCAAAAAAATACCCGATGGCGGAACCATCGGGCACAAGACGGAACTTTGCCTGTTACTCAGTTCGATGCAACCCTCTGGCCGCCGGGACGGTAAAAGATATGGCTGCCGATGCGCGTGGTGCGCGTGAACTGGCGCGACCAGCTTGGGCGCACGGCGGGGGTGTGGAAATAGGTCGCCCCGCCGGTCAGGGTCCGCGGTGCCCCCGCAAGGGCCGAGGCGGCGATATTGCGCGCGCGCTGATAGGCCGCCTGTTCAGCGTAGCGGCCCGACACGCGGCCCTTGTAGCTGAACTGGCCGCGCTGGTTGACGACGCCGCAGACGCTGGACGGAAAGCGCGGGCTGTCCACCCGGTTCAGGATGACCTCGGCCACGGCCTGCTGGCCCTTCACGCCTTCGCCGCGGGCTTCGTGATAAAGCGCCTCGGTCATGCATTGCAGGTCGCCCGGGTCGATCGTGGCCTGCTGCTGCGCGGGCGCGCGCGCGGTGCTGCTGGGCGCGAAGCTATTGATGAGACTGCCGTTGGCGAAGGCCGGGATCGCAGCGATGGATAGGGCGAGGGCGGTCGCGCAGATCGAAACCTGCGCGCGCCATGACACTTTCTTCGTCATGTTTTCCTGTTTTCTTCCCGAGCAGCGGGTTTCGAATGGGTCTGGTGGGCCACCGCCACATCCGGCCCCTTGGGGCGCCGGGGCAGCGTGACGGCAGGATCGGGCCGAGAAAGACCAAAAAACCACCCCATACGGCCAGCACACAGCTACGTGAGGCCCGGATTCTTGGCGAAATATTAGTTAATCGGCAGGTTTATGCCGAGCGATCCGAATGATTTCAGCAAGTTCCGGCCAAAATCGCCAACCCGGCAAGGCGCGGGTGAACCGATTCAGAGCGGCTCGCAGGGCTTTCCCGAGGTAGCGAGAATCGTTTCACGCGCCGCCGCCAGCCGCGCCACCGGCACCCGGAAGGGCGAACAGGAAACGTAATCGACCCCCGCGCCGATGCAGAAGGCGATGGATTCCGGGTTGCCCCCATGTTCCCCGCAGATCGAGATGGTGATGCCGGGGTTCGAGGCGCGGGCGCGCTCGACCCCGATGGCGATCAGCTCACCCACCCCCTGCTGGTCGAGGATGTGGAAGGGATCCTCTTCGTAGACATGCTGGCCGACATAGGTGCCCATGAAGCGGCCCGCGTCGTCGCGCGACAGCCCATAGGTCATCTGCGTCAGGTCGTTGGTGCCGAATGACAGAAAGGCGCAATGCGGCGCGATATCGCCCGCCCGCAGCGCGGCGCGGGGGGTTTCGACCATGACGCCAAGGCGGAACTCGAAATCCACACGCGATTCGTTGCGCACGGCGGCGGCGATGGCATCGACGCGGGTCTTGACCAGTTCGACCTCACGCCGGGCGCTGACCAGCGGGATCATGATCTCGGGGATGACGGTCACGCCGTCCTTCTTCATGGCGACGGTAGCCTCGAAAATCGCGCGGGCCTGCATCTCGTAGATCTCGGGGACGGTGATGCCCAGGCGGACGCCGCGCATGCCCAGCATGGGGTTGAACTCGGACAGGGCCTCGACCCGGCGGATGACGTCGGACATGGGCAGGTCCAGCGTCTCGGCCAGTTCGCGCATGCCGTCGCGGTCGTGGGGCAGGAATTCGTGCAGGGGCGGGTCGAACAGGCGGATGGTTACCGGCATGCCCGCCATCGTCTGGAACAGCTTGGTGAAATCGGCACGCTGCATGGGCAGGATGCGGTCGAGCGCCAGCCGCCGGTCCTCGGGCGTGTCGGCAAAGATCATCTCGCGCATCGCAGGCAGGCGGGCGTCGTCGAAGAACATGTGTTCCGTCCGGCACAGCCCGATGCCCTGCGCCCTGAAACGCTGCGCCGTGCGCGCATCGGCGGGCGTGTCCGAATTGGCGCGCACCCCGATGGTGCGGATCTCGTCGGCCCATTCCAGCAACCGGGTGAAGCAATCGTCCAGCGCGGGTTCCAGCAGTTGGGCCGCGCCCGCGATCACCTCGCCCCGCGTTCCGTCGATGGTCAGCGTGTCGCCTTCCTGAAACAGCCGGTTGCCGATGCGCATGGTCCGGGCGCGAAAGTCGATGGCGATGCCCTTGGCGCCCACGATGCAGGGCAGGCCAAGCCCGCGCGCGATGACGGCGGCATGGCTGGTCATGCCGCCCCGCTCGGTCAGGACGGCGACGGCGGCATGCATGCCGCGGATGTCCTCGGGGACGGTTTCGCGGCGGATCATGACGCAGGCCTCGCCCCGCGCCTCGCAATCCTGGGCGGCGGCGGCGGTAAAGACGATCTGGCCGGTGGCCGCGCCGGGGCTGGCGTTGATGCCGCGCGTGACGATATCGCGCGCGCCGCCGGGATCGACCTGCCGGTGGAGCAGGTCGCTGAGCGCGCGCGGCTCGACCCGCATCACCGCATCGGCGGGCGAGATGATGCCGTCCTGCGCCAGCGCCACCGCGATCCGCACCGAGGCGCGCGACGTCCGCCCCACCCGCGTCGCGTCGATGATCGAGATGCACCCGTCGGTCAGGACATATTCGATCTGCATTTCCTCGCGCAAGCGCTGGCGCGCGGCGGTGCCGAAACCGACCAATTCGGCAAAGACCTCGGGCGCGGATTCTTCCAGCGAAGGGCCGCGCGGGTCACGGGTCAGGTAAAGCGTCCCGGCCCCCTCGCCCTGCGCATTGCCCTGGGTCTGGCCGCGAAAGCGTCCGGTGATGCGCGGATGGCCCGTCGCGGGATCGACGAACTGGATCGTGCCCGATCCCGTCACCCCCGGCCCGATCGCCAGCGCCATGTCCTGCACGACCAGCCCCAGGGGCGCATAGGCCGGCGCCCCCTTGGCCTGGCGCAGAAGCCGCGCGGTCGGCCCGTCCCAGGCCCGCGCCATCGAACGCATCACCTCGGCCAGTTGCCGCGCGGGATCCTGGGGAAACTCGTCGTCGGTTTCGGCCCGATAGGCGTCGAGCAGGCTGCGCAGGTCGCTGTCGTCGCCCGAGAACATGTCCGGGTCCAGCCGCGCGACATGGATCGCGAAGGAGCGGACGAAATCGCGATAGAGCGCATCGGCGGCCACCTTGCCCTGCTGGCGCGCGATGCGGGTGTGAACCTGGTCGTTCATGCCCACGTTCAGCACCGCCCCCGGTCCGCCCCAGGCCGGATCCACCGCCGAGGGCCGGACGCCGACAAGCCCGCCCCCTTGCGCGATCAGCGCCGCCAGCCTTGCGCGGTCGGGCATGCCGCCGCTGGCGATGGCACGCACGGCCTCGGTCGAGACGGCATGGCTGTGGGGCACGGGCAGGTCCATGCGGATCAGCCGTTGCAGGCATTTCGCCCGCCAGCCGTGGAGGGCCGTGTCCACCCCCGCCACAGGGGTGATTTCGACAATGGCGAGTGGATCGTTGAGCGCGTTCATGGCCCGAATGTGCATGTTTGCCGCTTTGCGGCAAGCGTTAAAAAAGGGGGCTGCCGCCCCCTCGTCGCGGGCCTTACGGCCCGCGCCTCACCCCTGCGGGTATTTGGGTGATGAAGAAGCGGCTCAGCCCTCGATCCGGGTGAAATCGGCGATCTGTGCGCCCGCCGCGCGGATCTGGGAAAGCAGGTTCAGCCGGTTGCGGCGCAGGATCTGGTTGTCCGTGTTGATCTGGACGGCCTCGAAGAAGGCGTCGATGGGGGTTCGCAGGGCCGCGATGGCGGACATGGCGGCGGGGAAGTCCTCGGAGGCGGTGGCCTGCGCGATGGCGGGGCCTGCGGTTTCGAGGGCGGCAAAAAGCGCGCGTTCCTGATCGGTTTCGGCATATTTGGGGTCCGCGCCGAAGCTGTATTCGACGCCGTCCTTTTCCTCGGCCTGCGAAAGGATATTGGCGGCGCGTTTGAGACCTTGCAGCAGGTTGGTGCCGTTTTCGGTTTTCAGGAAGTCCGACAGCGCGGTGGCGCGGTTCACCAGCAGCACGAGGTCGTCGTTGCCCGGCATGGAGAGCACGGCGTCGATGATGTCGTGGCGGATGTTCTGGTCCTTGAGGAAGACCTTCAGACGGTCGTGGAGGAAGGAGAGGAGGTCGGATGCAAGGTCGTTCACGGGTAGGAGCGGCTTTCCTTCGCTTGGCGAAAACCGGACTCCGGCGTCATCAAGAAGATTGCGCACTTCATCGGGGGTTCGCTCGAAAACGATCAAGTTGCCGTCGGGGTCGGTTGTGCGGTAAACGCCGCCCTCCCATTGTTCGTCATGTGTCGTGCGGCCCAGCAGAATATGAACGCGATCCATATTGGCGAACTGCGTGACTGCCTCGACGTAGGTGGCACCGATCAGATCGCACAGCGACAGTCTTGCGCCATTCCCCAGCACCAGCCGGATCACCCCCAAGGCAGCCCGCCTTAGCGCAAACGGGTCCTTCGACCCCGTGGGCTTTTCGTCGATGGCCCAGAAACCCGTCAGCGTGTCCAGCTTGTCGGCCAGTGCGACGGCGACCGAGACGGGGGCCGAAGGCACGGCATCGGACGGTCCCAGCGGGGAATAGTGGTCGCGGGCGGCGTCGGCGACCGCCGCATCCTTGCCTGCCTCCAAGGCGTAGTAGCGGCCCATCGTGCCTTGCAACTCGGGGAACTCGCCGACCATCGCGGAACGCAGGTCCAGCTTGGCGATCTTGGCCGCTTCCTCGGCCTGATCGGGATTGGCACCGACCAGCGGAGCGATCTCGCGGGCCAGTGCGGCGATACGCTGAACCCGATCCGCCTGCGAGCCCAGCTTGCTCTGGAAGGTCACAGCGCGCAGCCCCTCGGTCCATGCGCCCATGCCCGCCTTCGCCTCGCGCAGATCGTTGTCCCAGAAAAAGGCCGCGTCGGACAGGCGCGCGGCCAGCACGCGCTGGTTGCCGTGCAGGATGGTTTCGCCCTGGTCGGGGGTCTCGATATTGGCGACGGTGACGAAGCCCTCGATCCGGCCCGTTTTCGGGTTGCGGGCGGAAAAGAACTTCTGGTGTTCCTTCATCGAGGTTTGCAGCACCTCGGGGGGCAGGGACAGGAAGCGGTCTTCGATGCTGCCCATCAGCGGCACGGGCCATTCGACGAGGCCCGCGATTTCGGCCAGCAACCCGTCGTCGGGCACGATTTCCCAGCCGCGGGCGAAGGCGAGGTTGGCGGCCTCCTGCCGGATGGCGGCCTCGCGCTCGGACGGGTCGAGCATGACGCGGGCGCGGCGCAGTTTCGCGGCGTAATCGTCGAAGCCGGTCACGGTGAAGGCACCGGGGGCCATGAAGCGGTGGCCGCGCGTCGTGTCGCCCGCGCGGATGCCGTCGATTTCCAGCGGGACCACGGTCGCCCCTGCCTCGTCCGAGAGCAGGCAGATGATCGAGTGCAGCGGGCGGACCCAGCGCAGGTTGCCGCTGCCCCAGCGCATCGACTTGGGCCAGGGGAAGTTGCGGATGGCGGTTTCCAGCACCTCGGCCACGATTTCCGCCGCCGGACGGCCCGGCCTGACGATGGTGGCGAACCAGACCTGGCCCTTCTTGTCGTCGCGGGCCTCCAGCTGGTCGCGGGTCAGGCCCGCACCGCGCAGGAAGCCCTCGAGTGCCTTTTCGGGGGCGTCCACGCGCGGACCCTTGCGTTCCTCGCGCGTGGTGGGGCTTTCGGCGGACAGCCCCTCGATGGCCAGGGTCAGGCGGCGGGGGGTGGAGAACGCGCCCGCGCTGCGGTAAGTCAGCCCGGCCTCGACCAGCCCGTCGGTGACCAGCTTGCGCAAATCCTGCCGCGCGCGGGCCTGCATGCGGGCGGGGATCTCTTCGGAAAAGAGTTCGATCAGCAGGTCCGGCATCAGTCGATGGTCCTTGTTT
Source organism: uncultured Paracoccus sp. (assembly GCF_945915435.1). GTDB lineage: Bacteria > Pseudomonadota > Alphaproteobacteria > Rhodobacterales > Rhodobacteraceae > Paracoccus. The sequence goes on from NZ_CAMEFG010000020.1 coordinate 25,074, forward strand.
CTTCGGCGTCTTCGTTCAACTGCCGCCATTCGTAGGCGCGCCCGTCGGGATAGACCGCGACGACGCTGTCGATCTTGGGCGCGACATTCTTTTGCGAAAGATAGGCCCGCACCTGGCCCGAGGCGAGATCGGCGGCGATCGCCTCGCCCTCGAAACAGCCGAACCACGGGGGCGGGATCAGCGGCGTGGGGTCGTCATAGGGCGTCAGGCCCTGAACCAGCATCGGATCGGTGCGAAAGCAGGCCCGCGCGGACAGGGGCGAACTGACCGACCAGATCCCCTGGTAATCCGTTACCGGCAGTTCGGCGGGGGCGGCACCGGCCAGCGGGATCGAGGTCGGCGCATCCTCGGGCGCGACGGTGCGATAGTAGTGGTAGACTTGCAGGTAATAGACCCCGCCCGCCGTCAGCAGCGTCATCAGCGCAAGGAATATGGCGATGACCTTGCCGCTCACCGGATGGCCTCGCCGGTGGCGGCGGGGGTGGTGACGAAGGCGTCGGCGCAGGCCTTGGCCAATGCGCGGACGCGCCCGATATAGGCTTGCCGTTCGGTGACCGAAATCACGCCGCGCGCGTCCAGCAGGTTGAACAGATGACTGGCCTTGATCGCCTGATCATAGGCCGGATGCGGCATCGGGATGGTGCGGCCCGCACCGTCGGCGGGATCGGCGGCAAGGATGCGGGCGCATTCGGCCTCGGCATCCTTGAAATGTTGCAGCAGCATCTGGGTGTCGGCCTGGTCGAAGTTCCAGCGGGAATATTCGCGCTCGGTCTGCATGAAAACGTCGCCGTAGGTCAGCGGAATCGGGCTGTCCGGCGCGTTGAAGGGCATGTCCATGACATGTTCGACCCCAAGCACATACATCGCCAGACGTTCCAGCCCATAGGTCAGCTCGCCCGAAACGGGCTTGCAATCGTGCCCGCCGACCTGCTGGAAATAGGTGAACTGGCTGACCTCCATCCCGTCGCACCAGACCTCCCACCCAAGGCCCCATGCGCCGAGGGTCGGGCTTTCCCAATCGTCTTCCACGAAGCGCACGTCGTGGATCATCGGGTCGAGGCCAATGGCCTTGAGGCTGCCCAGATACAGATCCTGCAGATCGGGAGGCGAGGGTTTGATGATCACCTGATACTGGTAATAATGCTGCAAGCGGTTGGGGTTCTCGCCATAGCGCCCGTCCGTGGGGCGGCGCGAGGGCTGGACATAGGCCGCGGCCCAGGGCCTGGCCCCAAGGCTGCGCAGCGTGGTCGCGGGATGGAAGGTGCCCGCGCCGACCTCCATATCGTAGGGTTGCAGCACGGCGCAGCCTTGCGCGGCCCAATAGCTTTGCAGGCGCAGGATGATTTCCTGAAAGCTCTGCGGCTTGTCGGGGCTGGTCATCGCGGCATCCTTTGGCATAACTGGCAGGAGTTTATGCCGCCTTCTATTCAGCGGGCGGCGCAGGGTCAATCAGAGGGGAACGAGTTCATGCGGCGCTTTGCGAAAATCATCGGGACGGCCCTTCCGCTTGCCCTTGCCGGCGGTGCGCTGGCCGAGGACGTCGTGATCCGCATCGAGGCCAAGCGGGGCGAGGCCGCCGCGCGCGAGGCGGCGGGCAATTGGGCGCAGAGCTTTCCCGACGTCGTGACCTTTCCGCTGGCCGACGGCTGGTTCGGGATCGCGCTTGGCCCCCTGCCGCGCGATGAGGCCGCGCCGCGGCTGGAACAACTCAGGGCCGAACGCCAGGTGCCGGGCGACAGCTTCATCGCCGCCGCCGCAGGGCGCGAGATCACGGCGGTCGCCGGGGACGAAGGCGCAGCCGAACCGGGGCAATCGCCTTCGCTCTTCGACGCGGGGACGCTTGGCGGGACCCCTGCGCCGGTCGTGGGGGACGCAGACGCCCAAGCCGAAAATGACGCGGCAAGCGCCGAACCGCCGGCGCAAGCGGATGCCGATGCCGCACCCGACACCGGCGACAGTGCGGCGGAAGCCGATGCGGCCATTCCGGCCGAAACCGTCGCCGAGGCAACCGCTGAACCCGCGCCAGACGAATCCTTCATCCTGATCGAATCCAGCGCCGACCGTGCCCGCGCCGAACAGGCGCTGGAACGCCACCGCGCCACCCTGCCCGACGCCGGGCTGTGGATCCGTCCGAACGGGCGGCATGTCGTGGCGCTTGGTCCCTTCCCGCGCCGGGCCGCCGATCCCTGGCTGGCCGCCTTGCGCAATGCGGGCGCGGTGCCGCGCGATGCCTTCATCGCCCCCGCCGCCGAAATGGGCGAGGCCGCCGTGCCCGGTTCCATCCCCGAAACCGGCACCCTGCCCGACCCCGAACGGCCCGCGCAGATGCCCCCGCTGGAAGACATCCAGCGCGCCCTGCGTTGGGCGGGCGCCTATGCGGGCGACATCGACGGCAAGGACGGCCCCATGACCCGCGCCGCCATCGCGTCCGAGGTTGTGTCCCGCCGTGCCTCTCCCGACACGGCCACGGCGATGAACGAGTTGATCCGCCGCCGCGACGAATGGCGCGCCGGGGCCGGGCTGGCCGAGTTGCGCGACGACCACACCGGCCTTTCCGTTCCCGCGCCGCTGGACCTGCTGCAATTCGACCGCAACGAACGCGCGCTGTCGATCTACGGCCCGAAGGACGGCTCGGGCGCGGCGCTGATCCTGTTTTCCCAGCCCGGCGGCCAGCAAGAGATGCTGGACCTGACCGGGCTGGTGACCGCGCTTGGCTGGGTGCCCTCGCCCCAGCGGCGGATCGCGCGCGGATCCGCCGTGCTGACCGGACGCAACGACAGCCATATCGGCCATGCCGAGGCCCGCGTCGCCGATGGCCGGGCCGAGGGCTTCGTGCTGATCTGGCCTGCCGGGGATGCCGAAGACCAGACCCGGCTCGCCGCCGAGATATCGGACGGATTCGCCCGCTTTGCCGCGCCGGGAAATGACGCCGAATTCGGCGCTAGCGGCGCCAGAAACGGGGAAGAAACAGCACCAGAACCGCAAGCAGCTCAAGCCGGCCCAGATACATCCCCGTGACCATCAGCCATTTGGCCGCGGCCGGAAACAGGTTTATCGCGCCGTTCGCGCCGACCTCGGGCCCCCAGACGGGACCGACGTTGGCGATCGAGGACCACGCCCCCGTCAGCGCCGTGCGCGGATGCAGCCCCGTCAGCGCCAGCGCCACGATCAGCAGGCCGAAGGTCAGCATGAACATGGTGAAGAAGGCCATGACGGAACTGACCACCTCGGGTTCCAGCGGCCTGCCTTGCAGCTTCATCGTGATGACGCGATGGGGCGAATGCATCCGGCGCACCTGCGCGCGGATGGCGCGGAACAGCACCAGGAAGCGAAAGACCTTGATCGCGCAGGCGGTCGAGCCGGTGCAGCCCCCCACCAGCCCGATCACGATAACCAGCGCAAAGGGAAACTGCCCCCAGGCCGAAATATCGCCCGCCACGAAGCCCGTCCCCGTCGCAGTCGAGACGGTGTTGAAGACCGTATCGACCACGACCGCGCCCCACGGCCCCGCGCCCTGCGCCAGCCGCCAGGCGACGATCGTGGCGGCGACATAGGCCAGCCAGCGCAGATAGGCGCGCACCTGCACGTCCTGCAACAAGGGCCGCGCCGTGCCGCGCAGCAGTTGCACCATGCGGATGAAGGGCAGCGCGGCCAGCACCATGAAAACCGAGGCCGCCACCTGCGGCGCACCGGGATAGGTGCCGAAACCCGCGTCGTGGTTGGAAAACCCGCCGGTCGAGCAGGCCGACAGCGCATGGATCACCGCGTCGAACCCGGTCATGCCCAGCAGCACGAAGACCACCGCGCAAACCGTGGTCATGGCGATATAGACCAGCGCGATCTCTCGCGCGATCTCGCCCGCGCGGGGCAGGATCTTGCCCATCGTGTCGAAGCCCTCGGTGCGGAAAAACTGCATCCCCCCGACCTTCATCACCGGCAAGAACAGCATGGCGACGACGATGATGCCCAGGCCCCCCATCCATTGCAGCATGGCGCGCCACAGGTGGGTGCCGTGCGGCAGGCCCTCCAGCACGGGAAAGGCGGTGGTGCCGGTGGTGGTCATGCCCGACATTGCCTCGAACACGGCATCGGTAAAGCCCGCGCCCGGTGCGCCCAGCATGAAGGGCAAGGCCCCGGCCAGCGGCAGCACCAGCCACAGCCCTGCGGTCACGACGAAGGCCTGCCGCACGTCCAGCCCCGCGCGGGTGCGGTTCGTGGCGGTGGCGACGACGCCGCCCAGGACCATGCACAGCGCCCCGCATTCCAGGAAGGCCAGCCAGTTGGGATCGCCGCGCCCCATGTCGACAAGCATCGGCAGCCCCATCGCGGCGCCCAGCGCCACGACCAGCCTGCCGATGATATTGGCGACGGGGGCGAATTGGGTCATGCCGTTTGCTTGCCGCGCCCGCAAAGCCGCGTCAAGCACCGCCCGCACCCTTGCACAAGCCGCGCGGGCAGCTTATAGATTCCAGCCGACGCGGGTGTAGCTCAATGGTAGAGCAGCAGCCTTCCAAGCTGAATACGTGGGTTCGATTCCCATCACCCGCTCCACTGACCCTATGGTCAACCCAAATTTCTCAATAACTTCCGTATCTTGCGTCCCCTCCCGGTGCACAATAGAGGGCACACAAGGGTCACATGGGGCTTGTTTTGAAATACGTCGAGACCACCAAATCAGGGTCTTTCGTCTATCGCCGCAGGGTTCCGAAGGCGGTGGTGGGAATCATCGGCAAGGCGATGTTCAAGAAGAAGCTGGGCGACACAGAGCGGGAAGCCCTCGCTGCCTATCCCCGGTATCATGTGCAGGTGGAGGGCGAGATAGCAGCAGCACAGAAGCGCCTCGCTGCCCCAGCAGGTCGCGCATCCTCCCCAGCGTCGCAGACGCGACTGGCGACAGAGAGGGAAGCCTATGCCGCAGCCCTGCGCTATCGTGCCGATCTGATCGAAGCCGGGACGACCGAGGAAGGGCTACACCGAAAGGGGTCGGCTGGCCCTCCTGCCAGTGCGCAGGAAGTAATCCCGCAGCCTTCGCTGCTGCGACCGGGGTTTCTACGCCGCCAATGGTGACAAAGCCGGGTTTCGGCTGGTTCACGTAAGCCTCGTTATAGCCTTGGGTCTTGGCTTGCTCTGTCAGGTGGGCGACTTTGCCGCCCTGCATGACGACTTCCGCCTTGCTGGCGACTGTATGTTTCCCTTCGAGTGCTCTTTGGGGGTTCTGGGCGTCCAGCTGGGCTTGCCACGCGGCCATGTTTGCGGGCGTGGCATCTTCGGCAGCCATGCTGACGATGGTGGTGTTAGACATTCTTGTTCTTCCTCAGTGGATTGATGTGGTGGTGGTCGTCGTCCCTACACGGTTGAAAAAACACGGGACAGATAGGGACATGCAGTTGCATAAATGCCACAGGTTGGGCGAAGCCTCAGCTCTACACGACGCAAAAGGATGCCGACGCCCCCGCGAAGGGGACGCCGACGATGCGCACACGAAGTCACTGAGGAGCCGCATGACCGGCGGCGGGGGTGGAATGTGTAGTCCTAGGACTGGCCCTTATGGTCAGAGCCAGTCCCCTAAGGGGAGGGGTAATTGAAAGTTGCGCTGCCCAGCATCATCCCGCAACTATCTTCCGGGACCCCCTCGGTTGCTCTAGTCCGCGTTCAGAAGGTTCCACGCGGCCCCGGCGACCAGCGCGCCGTTGATGACCCACGGGGCGAGGTCCAGCAGCAGGGCGCTCATGCCGCGATCTCCGCCTTGGCCTCGTCAGCCGCATTGATGATCCGATAGACGCTCGCCCTGCCGATCCCGAGGCGCTTGGCGATCTCCGTCCCGCCGACCCCGTTCCGGTGCAGCTCCAGCACCTCGTCCGCTCGGGCCCGTGCCGTGGGTTTGCGGCCCCGATACTTTCCGGCGGCCTTGGCCTTGGCGATCCCCTCGCGTTGCCGTTCCAGCATGATCTCGCGTTCAAACTCGGCCACGCCCCCGAGGATGGTCAGCATGAGCTTCCCGGTCGGGGTCGATGTATCAATTCCCATGTCGAGGATGCGCAGGGCCACGCCCTTGGCCTCGAGTTGCCCGAGGATTTCCACTAGATGCGCCACGGAACGCGCCAGACGGTCCAGCTTGGTGGCGACTAGGGTGTCGCCCTCTCGGGCGAAGGTCAGCGCCTCGGCCAGCTTCTCGCGCTGCGCCACGTCCACGGATGAAACCTGTTCTTCAAAGATGCGCTCGCATCCTGCGGTCTCAAGGTCGCGTGTCTGGGCTTCAAGCCCGGCCTTCTGGTCGAGGGTCGATGTTCTGGCATAGCCGATCAGCATGGCGTCTAGCTCCTGCATGTGTCTCACAATGTCTTAGACGTTATCCAGCCCCTGTCCCAAAATGTCAACAGCATTTATATGGGACACTTTCCGGTAACTGGTGAGACGTCTCACAATGGCAAGGTCAGTGAGACACGCGGTGCGGCTCTCGGCCACCGCCCAGCGTCTCAGACGCGACTAGCGCTCCCGCAGGATCGCCTATCGGTGCCCGGCTGGGTGCCCATAGAGGCGGCCCCATGGGGGGTGACGCGCGGTTCATCCCCGTTGAGGCGGGACCTCGGATTTTTCTGCCCAAATATCGCGGCCCGCGCATATCATCGGAGGATTGCATAGACCTAAGCGGGAGAGAGAGGAATGCCGTTGCGCCTTACGCTGGACACCAATTGCCTGATCGACATTGCAGATAAACGGGAACGCGCCCCATACGTCGAAGCGCTGAGGGCTGCGGCTGAGGAAGGGAGGGTCTTGATCTCTCTTGTCGCATCCAGTGCATCTGAGAAACAGCAGAGCGGGGATTTCTTGTCATCCATGGGGAGGTTCAAAGAACGGGTGGCAGCACTGGGTTTTGGCGATTCACTTCTTCTTCCGTCGATTGCGAGGTTCGACGTTTCGTTCTTCGAGCATGGTCTTCACTGCGACAATCAGATGCTTGAAAGGGAGCACAAGATTTATCGAGTCCTCTTCCCCACTTCACCGCCGGAATGGGCAGATTATGCGAAAGAGAAGGGACACATGAGAGATGACCGGCACGGCAAAGGCTATTTCCGATGGCGAAACCAGCTTTTGGATGCTCAGGCTTTTTGGGCGCATGAACACGCCAGTCAGGATATTTTCGTGACAAGTGACGCTCGCTTCAAAGTCTTGGAGGGTCATAGAGATTTTCCGACTGCCGTTGTCAAAGAGGCCCGCGAGGTGGTTGAAATGATCGGACCTGCCATCAAATGACTGGCTTGCGTCTTGCCACCCGAGTGCACTTTCGCTACATGCTGAGTGCACACGTCAACAGCGCCGGAAAGACGCCTTCGACGGAAGTGATTGAAAATGCTTTACTAATTGCGGAAGCCGAAGGTTCGATTTCCTCCAGCTGACGCTCATCACCCGCTCCACCGTCTCCTTCCCCCCCTCATCGCATTTTCGGCCCGGCGCCTATTCCTGATCGCGCCTTTCTGCCCTAAATGGGGAAGGTCCCGCAACGAACGCCCCCGACCGGGCGAAAGGAAAGCGATGTCGTCCCAAGCCAGAATGCGCCTGTCCTTCTACCTGCTGATCGGCCTGACGCTGTTTGCCGCGCTTGGCGGCGCGGCCTGAAGGGGGACGGCATGGCCAAGCGTTACGGCGGACGGTTTTCCCCGCAACCCACCGATCGGGACCGGCCCCTGCCCGCGCGCGCCGCGCCGGGCGAGGCGCGCCATCCGCTGGAATCGCGGCCCAAATGGGTGACCATCGCGGCCACTCCGCTGCTGCTGATGGCGTTCTTCCAGCCGCCGCTGATCATGGCCACCTGCCTTGCGGGCTTCGGCATCATCGCCGGGGCCATGTGGATGACGCGCGAGGGGCTGCGGGCCGAGGCCGCCTATGACGCCCGCCGCGTCGCGCGCCGCCCGGCCTTTCCGCGCAAGCTGTTCGGCGGGCTGCTGGCGGGGCTTGGCCTTGCCGTCGCCTCGTTCGAGCCGGGCGCGGCGGCGGGTGCGGGCATCATCGGCGTGGCGGGGGCGGTGCTGCACTACCTTGCCTTCGGCCCCGATCCCATGCGCGACAAGGGGATGGAGGGGGTGGACGGCTTCCAGCAGGACCGCGCCGCCCGCATCGTGGCCGAGGGCGAGGATCACCTGCGCGCCATGCACGACGCCATCACCCGCACCGGCGACCGGCGGCTGGAGGCGCGGGTGCAGATGTTCGCCGCCACCGCGCGCGAACTGTTCGCGCGGGTTCAGAACAACCCTGGCGAGCTGGCCTCGGCCCGGCGCTATCTGGGCGTCTACCTGATGGGCGCGCGCGAGGCGACGGTGAAATTCGCCGACCTCTACGCCCAGACCCGCGACACCCGCGCGCGGCAGGATTACGAGGCGCTGCTGGACGATCTGGACACCAACTTCGCGGCGCGCACCCGGCAAATGCTGGAAGGCAGCCGCCTCGATCTGGATATCGAGATGCAGGTGCTTGGCGACCGGCTGGCCCGCGAAGGCGTGCGCCCCGACCCCGATGCGCGCCTGATCGGGCAGGCCGGCAAGGCGGGCAACGACGACTGACCATGCCGCGCTACGCCCTGCAAATCGAATATGACGGCACGCCTTTCGCCGGATGGCAGGCGCAGGCCGACCGGCCAAGCGTCCAGGGCGCGGTCGAAGAGGCCCTTGCCGCGCTGGACGCGGGCTTTGCCGCTGGCGCCCGCATCGCCGCCGCCGGGCGCACCGATGCCGGCGTCCATGCGCTGTCGCAGGTCGCCCATGCCGATCTGACCCGCGAATGGGACCCGTTCCGGCTGGCGCAGGCGCTGAACTGGCATCTCAAGCCCGCGCCGGTGGCGGTCCTGGCGGCGGCGCGCGCAGAGGGCGATTTTCACGCCCGTTTCAGCGCGGTCGAGCGGCGCTATCTCTTTCGCCTGATCGCGCGGCGCGCGCCGGTGACGCATGATCGCAACCGGGTCTGGCAGGTGCCCAATCCGCTGGACGTAGAGGCCATGCGCCAGGGCGCGGCGCATCTGGTCGGGCGGCACGACTTCACGACCTTCCGTTCGACCATGTGCCAGGCCGCAAGCCCGGAAAAGACGCTGGACGAGATCGGGATCGAGGAAATCCCCCTGCATTCGGGCCGCGAATACCGTTTTCACCTGCGGGCAAGGTCGTTTCTGCACAATCAGGTCCGCTCGATCGTGGGCACGCTGGAGCGGGTCGGCGCAGGCGCATGGCCGCCCGCGCGCGTGGCTGCGGCGCTTGCCGCCCGCGACCGCGCCGCCTGCGGGCCGGTCTGCCCGCCCGGCGGGTTGTATCTGTCCGGCGTCACCTATCCCGACGATCCGTTCAGCCCATGACAGGCTGCTGAAAAAGGATTTCAAGAGGGCGGCGCAGCGGAAATCGTTCTGGAATCAGCGAAGATCGGCCTGAAAAATGAGGTGTTCTGGACCGATTCAGGCGGATTTCCCGCCTCCCCGCCCGCGTTGTCCTGTCGCGCGACTTTTCAGCAGCCTGACAAGCCCCCCCCCCCCGCAAAGGCAAAGGCCCGGCAAAAGGGGTGCGGCGAATTCCCGCGGATGCCTGGGCGAATCGCGCAAGGGATGCCCTGCCCCCCTTCATCGCCTGCCCCCGTGGGGCAGGGTCACGCCTTGCCGGGCCGGGTCTTCCGGCGGCAATAGCGCCGCCCGTTCCATTGTGGGATGATGACGGTCATCACCGTATTCCACATGATCCACATGTCGATGCGCAGGCTGGCGCGCCGTTGATAGATCATGTCCAGCCGCAGCTTGGTGGGCAGACAGCGGCGGTAATAGGCGGCCTCGGTCGCCTCGGCGGTCGGGCAGCTTGCCATGATGCGGTCTTCGTGGGCGTGATAGATCATCGTCGCCAGCCCGGTCACGCCGGGGCGGTTGCGCAGCACCTGCGCATATCGTTCCGGGAAACGCTCGACGAATTCGGGCAGGGGCGGGCGCGGGCCGACAAAGCTCATGTCGCCCTTCAGGATATTGAAAAGCTGCGGCAATTCGTCGATGCGGGTGCGGCGCAGAAAGCGCCCGACCGGGGTGATGCGCCAATGCTTGTGCGCGCCGGTGGCCCCCGAATCGCTTTCCTCGCGCAGCATGGTGCGGAACTTGAGCAGCCGGAACGGCTGGCCCGGCGCGCGCATACGATGCGCGACATAGAACAGCGGACGCCCCTGCGCCACCAGCAGCACGGCGGCGACAGCCAGCATCACCACCGACAGCGGCACCAGCAGCATCAGCGCAAAGATGATATCGAGGATGCGCTTGATCCGCGGCATCCCGCCACCCTCGGCGGTTTGCCCGGACGAAGCCAGGCGCCGGCCCGCTTGCGTGTCGCCATACCAGTCGTGCTGAACCGTCAAGGTTGTATCCCACATCCGTATTGCACGTCATGCCTCCCGCAGCATTCATAACGATGTTAAAGGCGTATAAGGTAAATGAACGCACAGAGGCAAATCGAGTTCACCCTTTGCTTGATGCGGTCCCCTGTTTCGGCCAATCTTCGCTCATGCAATAGCACCCAAAGGTGAAGAATGCGTAAACAACTGGTCATCCTCGATGACACGCGGGAATGTATCAACGCCATCCGCTTCGCTGCCCTGCGGGCGGCCAAGACAGGCGGCGGGGTGCAGGTCCTGGCCATCATCCCCGCCTCGGAAATCCAGCACGGCATGGGCGTCGCAGATGTCATGCGCGCCGAGGCCCAGGAACGGATCGAGGTCCATTTCGAGGTTTTCGCCAAGTGGATGCGCGACCGCCCCGGCGTCGAACCCGAGCTTGTGATCCGCGAAGGCGATCCCGTCACCGAACTGCTGGCCCAGATCGAGGCCGACACCCGGATCGGCGTCGTGGTCGTAGGCGCGGCCAACGACGGTCCCGGCCCGCTGGTCACGAAACTGCTGCGCGAACTGCCTTCGATGCCCTGCCCGATCACCATCGTGCCCTCGGACATCTCGCGCGAGGGGCTGGAGAAGATCGCCTGAACCCGGACCGGGGCGGACGACGCCCGGTCCAGCTTGACTTGCACCGCCCCGTCCCCATATCTGCCCGAAAGGAGCCTTTCGATGTTCATTCAGACCGAAACCACCCCGAATCCCGCCACGCTCAAGTTCCTGCCCGGCGAACCCGTCCTGCCGCAGGGCACGGCGGATTTCCCCTCGGCCGACCAGGCGGCGGCCAGCCCGCTGGCGCGGCGCATCTTCGATGTCGCGGGGGTCAGCGGGGTTTTCCTGGGGTCGGATTTCGTGACGGTGACCAAGACGGATGCGGCGGTCTGGGATCACCTCAAGCCCTCGATCCTGGGCGCGATCATGGAACATTACCAATCCGGCGCCCCGGTGATCGAGGACGGCGGCGCCGCACCTTCGGGTCATGCCAGCCATGACGGGCCGGACGCCGAAATCGTCATCCAGATCAAGGAGTTGCTGGATACCCGCGTCCGCCCGGCGGTGGCGCAGGACGGCGGCGACATCACATTCCACGGTTTCGACCGTGGCGTGGTCTACCTACATATGCAGGGCGCCTGCGCGGGCTGCCCCTCGTCCACGCTGACGCTGAAGATGGGGATCGAGAACCTGCTGCGCCACTACATCCCCGAAGTGACCGAGGTGCGCCCGGTTGCCTGACCTGACGCTGGGTTTCGACACATCGGCCGCGCATTGCGCGGCCGCTCTGCTTGCGGGCGACCGGCTGGTCGCATCCCGGCTTGAGCCCATGACACGCGGCCAGGCCGAGCGGCTGATGCCGCTGCTGGCCGAACTGCTTGACGAAGCCGGCCACGGCTGGCGGGATCTGGCGCGGATCGGGGTCTGCACCGGGCCGGGCAATTTCACCGGCATCCGCATCGCCGTGGCGGCGGCGCGGGGGCTGGCGCTGTCGCTTGGCATCCCCGCCATCGGCGTCACCGCGACCGAGGCCGCCGCCTTCGGCCTGCCCCGCCCCTGCCGCATCGCCCTGCCCGCGCGGGGGGATGACGTGATCTGGCAGGATTTCGACGTCACGGGCCCCGTGGCCCCGCCCGCCATCGGTCCCGCCGGGGCGCTGCCGCCCGGTCCCGCCCCGGCCCGGCCCGCGATCCCCGTGGCCGAGGCCGTCGCCCGCATCGCGCACACCCGCCGGGGCAGCGCGCAGCCCCGGCCCGCGCCGGTCTACCTGCGCCCCGCCGATGCCGCCCCCGCGCGCGACCGCGGCCCCGTCATGCTGCCGTGACGCCCGACCGGCTTGCCCGCATCCACGCGGCATGCTTTCGCGACGCCCCCCGGCCCTGGTCGGCGGATGAGATCGCCGGTCTGCTGGAAGGGCGCGGCTGCTTCCTGCTGACCCGTCCCGACGCCTTCCTGATCGGCCGCGCCATCGCCGGGGAATCGGAACTGCTGACGCTGGCCGTCGCGCCCGGCGCACGCCGCCGGGGCCTGGGGCGCGCGCTGGTGGCCGAATTCGCCCTGCGCTCGGCGGAAATGGACGCGGACCGCGCCTTTCTGGAAGTCGCCTCGGACAATGCCCCGGCGCAGGCGCTTTATCTTGCGCAAGGCTGGCGGCAGGCGGGACGGCGGCGGGACTATTACGCGCCCGGCGTGGATGCGCTGGTCATGTCCCTGCCGCTTGGTCATGTGAAATTCGGTTGACGCAAGCGAAACTCTGGCCCCAAATTCACGGGCAAGCTGCGACCCGTCGAACGAACAGAGGAACGCCATGTCTATCGTCAAATCCCTGCTGGCCGGTGTGGCTGTCCTTGGCCTTGTTCCCGTCCTTGCCCCCACCCCTGCCCATGCCGATCCGGCGCTGGTTTTCGACCTTGGCGGCAAGTTCGACAAATCCTTCAACGAGGCCGCCTATCGCGGGGCCGAACGCTGGAAGGCCGAGACCGGCGGCACCTACAAGGAACTGGAGATGCAGTCCGAGGCGCAGCGCGAGCAGGCCCTGCGGATGCTGGCGCAGACCGGATCGAACCCCATCGTCACCACCGGCTTCGCCTTTGGCGAGGTGCTGAACAAGGTCGCGCCCGACTATCCCGACACGCGCTTCGTCGTCATCGACACGGCGGTCGACCAGCCCAATGTCCAATCCGTCGTCTTTGCCGAGGAACAAGGCAGCTACCTGGCGGGCATCCTTGCCGCGATGGCGTCCGAAAGCGGCACCGTCAGCTTCATCGGGGGCATGGACATTCCGCTGATCCGCAAGTTCGAATGCGGCTTTGTCCAGGGCGTCAAGGCCACCGACGCCGAGGCCCGCGTCATCGTCAACTACACCGGCACCACCCCCGCCGCATGGAACGATCCCGTCAAGGGGGCCGAACTGACGCGCGCGCAGAAGGGGCAGGGTTCCGACATCGTCTATGCGGCGGCGGGCGGCACAGGGATCGGCGTCTTGCAGGCCGCGGCGGACGAGGGGATGCTGGCCATCGGCGTGGACAGCAACCAGAACCACATGCACCCCGGCCAGATCCTGACCTCGATGGAAAAGGCGGTGGACAATTCGGTCTACGAGGCCTTTCGCCTTGGCGTGGATACCCCGCCGGGGGTCAAGCTGATGGACCTGGCATCAGAGGGGGTGCGGCTGTCGATGGACGAACACAATGCCCCGCTGATCACCGACGAGATGACCGCCGCGCTGGAGGCGGCGACCGCCGCCATCGTCTCGGGCGAGATCGCCGTCCATGACTACATGACCGACAACGCCTGCCCGGTCCGGTAATGCCCGACCGGGGGGCGGCCCCACCCGGCGCTTACGCCATCGAGCTGCGCGGGATCTGCAAATCCTTCGGCGCGGTCCGGGCGAACCACGACATCCACATGGCCGTGCCGCGCGGCACGATCCACGGGATCATCGGCGAAAACGGGGCGGGAAAATCGACGCTGATGTCGATCCTCTACGGCTTCTACCGCCCCGACGCGGGACAGGTCCTGATCGACGGGCGGGCAGTTGCGATCACCGGCAGCCAGGACGCGATCCGGGCGGGCATCGGCATGGTCTTTCAGCACTTCAAGCTGGTCCCGAACTTCACCGTGCTGGAAAACGTCATCCTGGGGGCCGAGGACGGGCCGCTGCTGCGCCCCTCGCTGTCGCGCGCACGGGCAGAGTTGCGCAGGCTGGCCACGGAATACGGCCTTCAGGTCGATCCCGATACGCCGGTCCAGGACCTGTCGGTCGGCCATCGCCAACGGGTCGAGATCCTCAAGGCGCTGTATCGCCGCGCCAATATCCTGATCCTGGACGAGCCGACCGGCGTGCTGACCCCGCCCGAGGCCGACCACCTGTTTCGCATCCTTCGCGGGTTGCGGGACGAGGGCAAGACGATCATCCTCATCACCCACAAGCTGCGCGAGATCATGGAGGCGACCGACAATGTCTCGGTCATCCGCCAGGGCCGGGTCGTCGCGACCATGCCCACGCAAGCCACCACCCCCGAGGCGCTGGCCGAGCTGATGGTGGGCCGCAAGGTGCTGCTGAACGTCGACAAGCGTCCCGCGACCCCCGGCAGCCCGGTGCTGGAGTTGCGCGGCTTGCGCATGGTGGATCGCGACGGGGTGGAACGGCTGCGCGGCATCGACCTGACCATCCGCAGGGGCGAGATCCTGGGCCTTGCCGGCGTCAGCGGCAACGGCCAGACGCAACTGCTGGAAATCCTTGGCGGCTTTCCCCGGAACGGCGCACGGCTGTCGGGCGAGGTCTTGCTGAACAGCCAGCCCCTGCCCCTGAGCGGGCGCGGCAGCGACGCGGGCGCGCGCAGGCGGGCGGGCATCGGCCATGTCCCCGAGGATCGCCAGTCCGAAGGGCTGATCATGGATTTCACCGCCTGGGAAAATTCGGTATTCGGCTATCACCGCCAGCAGCGCGGCGCCCTGATGGACAGTGCCGCCATCCGCCGCGACACCGCCGCCCGGATGGAGCGTTTCGACATCCGTCCCCGCGACGCCCTCCTGCCCGCGCGCAGCTTTTCGGGCGGCAACCAGCAAAAGCAGGTGATCGCGCGGGAAATCGAGCGAAACCCCGACCTTCTGCTGATCGGCCAGCCCACGCGCGGCGTCGATATCGGCGCGATCGAGTTCATCCACAAGCGCATCGTCGAGTTGCGCGACGCAGGAAAAGCCATCCTGCTGGTCAGCGTCGAACTGGACGAGATCCGCGCGCTGTCCGACCGCATCGCGGTGATCTTCGACGGGCGGATCATGGGCGAACGCGATCCCGCCACAACGACGGCCACCGACCTGGGTTGCCTGATGGCCGGGATGGACCCCGCCGATGTCACCGGCGCCGCGCCCCTGCCGCCCGAGCGCAAGCCCGCCGCCGACCGGGCCGAGGCCGCGCCATGACCAGACGAAAGGCCCGCTGATGGAACCCCTGCCGCGTTGGGCGGACATGGTGCTGACCCCGCTGATCTCGGTCCTCCTGGCCTTCGCCATCTCGGCGCTGGTCATCCTTGCCATCGGGGAAAACC
Organism: uncultured Paracoccus sp.; assembly: GCF_945915435.1. Classification (GTDB taxonomy): domain Bacteria; phylum Pseudomonadota; class Alphaproteobacteria; order Rhodobacterales; family Rhodobacteraceae; genus Paracoccus. Next base: position 40,517 of record NZ_CAMEFG010000020.1, read on the forward strand.
CGTGGGAGGCGCTGAAGGTCATGGTCGCCGGCGCGCTCGGGTCCAGCTACGGCTGGGGGTTCACGCTGTATTACGCGACGAATTTCGTCTTTACCGGGCTGGCGGTCTCGGTCGCCTATCACGCCGGGCTGTTCAATATCGGGGGCGAGGGACAGGCGGTCCTGGGCGGGCTTGGCGTGGCGCTGGCCTGCCTGTTCATCCCCTGGCCGCACTGGTCGCTGGCGCTGATCGGGGCGGGGGCGGCGGGGGCGCTCTTCGGGGCGGCATGGGCGCTGATCCCCGCCATCCTGCAAGCGCGGCGCGGCAGCCATATCGTCATCACCACGATCATGTTCAACTTCATCGCCGCCGCCCTGCTGAACCACATGCTGGTCAACGTCCTGCGCCCCACCGGCAGCATGGACCCCGCCACCCGCGCCTTTCCGCCCGCCACCCACCTGCCCACGCTGTCGCAGATGGCGGCGGGCCTTGGCCTCGACTGGGGGCGGCACACGCCCGCCAATGTCTCGCTTTTCGTCGCGGTTCTTGCCTGCGTGCTGGTCTGGCTGCTGATCTGGCGCACCCGGCTTGGCTATGAGATCCGCGCCTTCGGCAAATCCGAACCGGCGGCACTTTACGCGGGCATCTCGCCCACGCGGATCACGGTGCTGGCGATGCTGATCTCGGGCGGGCTGGCCGGGCTGATGGCGGTCAACAACGTCATGGGCGAGGCCGAACGGCTGGTCCTGAACGCGGTCGAGGGCGCGGGCTTCATCGGCATCGCCGTCGCGCTGATGGGGCGCAACCATCCGCTTGGGGTGGCGCTGGCGGCGCTGCTGTTCGGCTTTCTCTATCAGGGCGGCGGGACGCTGGCGCTGTTCACCCAGATCCCGCGGGAACTGATCACCGTCATCCAGGCGCTGGTCATCCTGTTCACGGGCGCGCTGGACAACATGGTCCGCATGCCCCTGGCGCGCCTGTTCGCCCTGCACCGCAAACGGGGGGCGTGATGGATTTCGGCACCGTCCTTCAGATCATGGACAGCGCGCTGCGGCTGATGACGCCCCTGCTGCTGGCCTGCCTTGCCGGGCTGTGGTCCGAACGCGCCGGGGTCTTCGACATCGGGCTGGAGGGCAAGATGCTGATGGCCGCCTTCACCGCCGCCTCGGTCGCCGCCGTCACCGGCAACGCCTGGCTGGGGCTGGCGGCGGGCATCGCCGGATCGCTGGCGATGTCGGTGGTCCACGGGGTCGCCTCGATCACCTTCCGGGGCAACCAGTTGATTTCGGGGGTGGCGATCAACTTCCTTGCCTCGGGGCTGACGGTGCTTCTGGGCCAGCGCATCTTCCAGCTTGGCGGGCGCACGCCCTCGCTGACCGGCGAGGCGCGGTTCCACGCGATCCACCTGCCCTTTGCGCAGGAATTGCGCGGCGTGCCGGTCGTCGGCCCGGTCTATGCGGAACTGGTCTCGGGGCACACGATCCTTGTCTATGTCGCCGTGCTTTGCGTGCCGCTGACATGGTGGGTGCTTTACCGCACGCGCTTCGGCCTGCGGCTGCGGGCGGTGGGGGAAAACCCGGCCTCGGTCGATACCGCCGGGGTCTCGGTCCAGCGGCTGCGCTACGCCGCCGTGATGATCTGCGGCGTGCTGTGCGGGCTGGCGGGCACCTACCTGGCCACCGCGCTTTCCGCCGGTTTCGTGCGCGAAATGACGGCGGGGCGCGGCTATATCGCCCTTGCCGCGCTGATCTTTGCCAAGTGGCGGCCCTGGCATGCGCTGCTTGCCACCTTCCTTTTCGGGCTGATGGAGGCCGTCGCCAACCGCTTTCCCAGCATCGAGATCGGGCCGCTGACCGTGCCGTCCATGTTCGTCAACGCCCTGCCCTATATCCTGACCGTCATCATCCTGGCCGGTTTCGTCGGCCGCGCCACCCCGCCCCGCGCCGGAGGAGAACCCTATGTCAAAGAGCGATGAACTCGCCGCCCTGATCCGCGACCGCGCGGGCGAGGCAGCCCCCGAATACGGGCTGGTGCTGGGTTCCGGCCTGTCCCATCTGGCCGGGCAGGTCGAGGGCGTCGCAATCCCCTACGACGAATTGCCGGGCTTTCCCCATGCGGGTGTCTCGGGCCATGTGCCGCAATTGGTGATCGGCCAGCTTGAAGGGGTGCGGATCGCGGTTTTCGGCGGGCGGGCGCATTACTACGAAAGCGGGCGGCCCGATGCGATGCGCCTGCCGCTGGAGGTGCTGGCCACGCTTGGCTGCAAGCGCCTGATCCTGACCAATGCCGCCGGGTCGCTGCGCGAGGACCTGCCGCCCGGCACGCTGATGATGCTGGGCGACCACATCGCCCTTGGCGGCCCCAACCCGCTGATCGGCGAACCGTCCGAGGCCCGCTTCGTCCCCATGACCGACGCCCACGACCCCGGCCTGCGCACGGGTCTGCGCCGCGCCGCAAGGGCCGAGGGCATCCCCCTGGGCGAAGGCGTCTATTTCTGGTTCTCGGGTCCGTCCTTCGAGACCCCCGCCGAAATCCGCGCCGCGCGGATCATGGGGGCGGATGCGGTCGGCATGTCCACCGTGCCGGAAATCATCCTTGCCCGCTTCCTGGGCCTGCGCTGCGCCGCGATCTCGGTCATCACCAACATGGGCGCGGGGATGGCGGACGAGGCGATCAGCCACGAACACACCAAGGCGACCGCGCCCATCGGCGCGGCCAAGCTGGAACGGCTGCTGCGCCGTTTCCTGCGAGATCAGTAGACGTAGACGGGCGTGCCGACGGGAACCTTTTCGTAAAGGTCCATCACCGCCTCGTTGCGCATGCGGATGCAGCCGTTCGAGACCGCGCGCCCGATCGAGTTCGGCTCGGTCGTGCCGTGGATGCGGATCGCTGTGTCGTTGCCGCGAGAGTCATACATATACAGCGCGCGCGCCCCAAGCGGGTTGCCCGGACCGCCCGGCATGCCGTTGGCATAGCGTTCGTATTGCGCGGGGTTGCGCTTGATCATGTCGGGCGTGGGGGTCCAGCTTGGCCATTCGGCCTTGCGTCCGATCACGGCGCGGCCACGCCAGACCAGTTCGGCGGTGCCCACGGCCACCCCGTAGCGGATCGCGCGGCCCGGCGCGATGACATGATAGAGAAAGTAATCCTTGCTGACCACGACGATGCTGCCGACCTCGAAATCGTTTCGGATCGCCACCTCGACCGGCGCATAGGGATCGCGCGCGGGTTGCTGCTGCGCGGCCTGCGGGGCAGCGGGCAAGCCCTGCTGCGCGAAAACCAGCGCCGGCGCCGCGATCAGCGGCACGGAAAACGCAAGCATTTGACGACGGTTCATAGACTGTCCTGCCTCATATTGTCTTTTCCTTCAGCTAACCGCATCTTGCACGCATTTCAACTCAAAGCGCCGTTATGGGGCGCGTCAGGGCATTGAAAAGCCACGCCGACGGCATTAGCTGGGAATCGAACGAGGCCAAGGCAATGACGGTTTCACGACGAAATTGTGATCTGGGGCGCAGCGCAGGCTGCTGCAACAGTGCGATCCGCGCGCGCGACATCCGCCGCGCCCTGCCCGCGCATCGCTGCCGTGGGTGCGGCGGCGCGGGATGCCGCTGCCATGTCGCGGCGCGCCTGCGCCTTGCGCGTCCGCTGATCGCCTCGCCGGGGGACCAGCCCTCGCCCGCGCTGCACCTGTCGCAGGTCTTTGCCGTCAGGCAGGTGCCGCGACCCCGGCCCTGCCGTCCGCAAGGCCCGCCCCCATCCTTTTCCGCATCGCCCCGAACGCAATACGGAAAAGGAACCTTCCATGTCGGAATCCAATCATAACCCCAACCCGCCGGTGGTCGATCTGACCGTCACCGGCATGAGCTGCGCCTCCTGCGTGGGCCGCGTCGAAAAGGCGCTGGCCGCCGTGCCGGGCCTGCGCGAAAGCAGCGTCAACCTGGCGACGGGCCGCGCAAGGCTGGTGCTGGACGACCCGCAGGCCCTGCCGCTGGCGACGCAAGCCCTGTCGCGCGCGGGCTACCCCGCCGAGCCGGTCGAAACCCGGCTGCAAGTCGAGGGCATGAGCTGCGCCTCTTGCGTGGGCCGGGTCGAGAAGGCACTGGCCGCCGCCCCCGGCGTGACGCAGGCGCTCGTCAACCTCGCCACCGGCATCGCGACCGTCCGCCACGATCCGGGCGCCACCCCGCAGGAACTGGCCGACCGGGTCAGCAGGACGGGCTACGCCGCGCAGGTGATCGCCGAGGACACGCCCGCCGCCCATGCAGGCCACGACCACGGGCAGGACGCGCGGCAGTTGCGCCGGTCGTTCCTGATCGCGCTGGTGCTGACCCTGCCCGTCTTCGTCACCGAGATGGGCGGCCATGCCTTCCCGCCCTTTCATCACTGGCTGCACGCCACCTTCGGCATGCAGCCGATCTGGATCATGCAATTCGTGCTGACGGCACTGGTGCTGGCATGGCCGGGGCGGATCTTCTTCCGCGCAGGCTTTCCCGCCCTGCTGCGCGGCGCGCCCGAGATGAACAGCCTCGTGGCGCTTGGCTCTTCGGCGGCGTTTCTCTATTCCACCGTCGCGACCTTCGCGCCGGGGCTGCTGCCCGCCGACGCCGTGCATGTCTATTTCGAGGCCGCCGCCGTCATCGTCACCCTGATCCTGCTGGGCCGCTGGCTGGAAGCCCGCGCCAAGGGCGAGGCGGGCGAGGCGATCCGCCGCCTGATCGAACTGGCCCCCGACAGCGCCACCGTCCTGCGCGACGGTCAGGCCGTGGACCTGCCGGTGTCGCAGATCCGCCCCGGCGATCTGGTCCGCCTGCGTCCGGGCGAACGTGTCGCCGTGGACGGCATCGTAACCGAAGGCGCCGGGCGGATCGACGAATCCATGCTGACGGGCGAACCCGTCCCGGTCCAGAAGGCCGTAGGCGATGCCGTCACAGGCGGCACGGTCAACGGCACCGCCGCTCTGACCTTCCGCGTCACCGCGACCGGCGGCGACACCGCGCTGGCCCGCATCATCCGCATGGTCGAGGATGCGCAGACCGCCAAGCTGCCCGTGCAGGCGATGGTGGACCGCATCACCGCCGTCTTCGTGCCGGTGGTGATCGCGCTGGCGCTGCTGACCTTCGTGCTGTGGATGATCTTCGGCCCGGCGCCCGCGCTCAGCCATGCGCTGGTGGCGGCGATCTCGGTCCTGATCATCGCCTGCCCCTGCGCGATGGGGCTGGCGGTGCCGGTCTCGATCATGGTTGGGACCGGGCGCGGCGCGCAGCTTGGCGTGCTGTTCCGGCGGGGCGAGGCCCTGCAACGCCTGTCGGATGCGCGCATCGTCGCCTTCGACAAGACCGGCACCCTGACCGAAGGCCACCCCGCCCTGACCGCCTTCGAGGTGCGAGGCTTCGACCCGGACGAGGCGCTGCGCCTTGCCGCATCCGCCGAAACCATGTCCGAGCATCCGCTGGCCGCCGCCATCGTCCAGGCCGCCCGTGACCGGGGGCTGGCGCTGGAACCGGCAAGCCAGGCCGAAAGCGCGACCGGCAAGGGGCTGGCGGCGCAGGTCGCAGGCCACGCCATCCTGATCGGCAATGCCGCCGTGCTGGAACAGGGCAACATCGCCCCCGACCCCGCCCTGATCGCCCGCGCGGGGGACGAGGCCGCCAAGGGTGCAACCCCGGTCCATCTGGCCATCGACGGCCAGCATGTCGCGCTGATGGCGCTGGCCGATCCGATCCGCCCCGAATCGATCCGGACCGTGCGCGAGTTGCATGACCTGGGCCTGCGCAGCGCGATGATTTCAGGCGATACGCAGGCCACCGCCGATGCCGTCGGCAGGCAGATCGGGATCGACCTGATCAAGGGCGGCGTGCTGCCCGAGGGCAAGCTGGAACAGATCCGGGGCTTCGGCGCGGGTTCGGTCTTTGTCGGCGACGGCATCAACGACGCACCCGCGCTGGCCGCCGCCGAAACCGGCATCGCGGTGGGCACCGGCACCGATGTCGCCATCGAATCGGCCGAGGTGGTGCTGGCGGGGGGCGACCCCTCGGGCGTGGTGCGCGCGATCCGGCTCAGCCGCGCGGTGATGCGCAACATCCGGCAGAACCTGTTCTGGGCCTTCGGCTACAATGCCGCGCTGATCCCGGTGGCGATGGGTGTGCTGGTCCCCTTCGGCGGGCCGCAGCTTTCGCCCATGCTGGCGGCGGGGGCGATGGCGCTGTCCTCGGTCTTCGTCGTGACGAACGCGCTGCGGCTGCGGCGGGTGTCGTGATGGGGGTGGCGTGAACCGGCGCGCCTTCCTGCTGGCCGGCGGCGCGCTCGCCGGCCTGTCGGCGCTGCGGGGACAGGCGGAAACCCCGCCCCGCATCGTCGTCTTCGGCGACAGCCTGGCCGAGGGCTACGGCCTGCCCCCCCATCAGGGGCTGGTGCCGCAGTTGCAAGGCTGGCTGGACGAACGCGGCGTCCCCGCGCGGCTGGTCAATGCCGGGCTGTCGGGCGATTCGAGTTTTGGCGGGCGGGTGCGCATCCGTTGGGCGCTGCGCGGCGGCGCGGATGGCGTGGTGATCGAGTTGGGCGGCAACGACTTCCTTGCCGGGTTCGGGCTGCGCGACACCGAAAGGAACCTCGATTCCATCATCGTGCAGGCCAAGCGGGGCGGGCGGCCCGTGCTGCTGGTCGGCGTGGTGCCGCCCGCGCAATACATGGCCCACGACCCGGCGGATGTCGCCCGCATGTGGCAGCGCCTGGCCGAGCGGCACGGGGTGCTGCTGCATCCCGACCTGTTCGCCCCGCTGTGGCGCGCGCCGCAATCGCAATGGGGCAGCTTCCTTCAGGACGACGGCATCCACCTGTCGGCCAGCGGCGTATCGCTGGCGGTCGGGGATCTTGGCCCCATGCTGGCCCGACTGGCCGCGCAAGCCGCGGATTAGCGCATCCGGCAAGGCATCCCTGACAGTCGAGGGGGCTAACCCAAAGGCTGACGCGGCAGACCGCACAAGTCACGGATCAGCAACGCGCAAGCTATCCGCTGGAAGGAATCGGCGCCCTACGGGCAGCCAGTTGCATGGATGCCGGGGCGGCGCGCAAGGTATCGCGGGCATCGGGGTGTGGTCTGATGCCGAGGCGGCCCGCCGCGCGGGTCGCGGATCCAGGGTTGTTCCGGCAGGAAGCCCGCTGGATCATGGGGTGGATTGCCGGGAGATTGCGGCCCCTTGACCGACGTGGAACTGACCGACGTGGAACCGGCACCCGCCCTTGCGGAACATGTCCGCCCTGTGGATTCCATCACGGAGGCGGACATGGCAAAGCCCCGCCATCAAGACGGGGCATTCGACCGATGCGGCAACCCCCGCGCGGTGCGGGGCAAGGCTTATGCCTTGGCCAGCTCGCGCTTGATCTTCAGGGCGCGGTCGGACAGCTCGGCGTCCTTGGCCTTGGCCAGATAGGCGTCCAGCCCGCCACGGTGATCGACCGAGCGCAGCGCAGCCGCCGAGATACGCAGCGAGAAGCTGCGGCCCAGCTTGTCGGAAGCCAGCGAAACCTCGTTCAGGTTCGGCAGGAAGCGACGGCGGGTCTTGTTGTTGGCGTGGCTTACGTTGTTCCCGCTCATCGGGCCTTTGCCGGTCAGTTCGCAGACGCGCGACATGATTCGTGTTCCTTCATTTCGATTCTGCACGGGCGGCGGCCCGCAATATTCAAAGGGCGCCCAGCCAGAGGCAGCGCCCGGAAATCCGTCAGCGGGACATACGCAAACCACCCCGGCGCGTCAAGCCTTTTCCGGCCCGCTTGCCGCCCCATGTTCGCGCAGCCAGTCCAGAAAGGACAGCGCGGCCTGTTCGGGCGCGGCCTGCCCGGCGGCGACCTGCCCGCCCACCCGCTCCATGCGGCGGCGCACCTCGGGCCGGTCGAGGCTGGCCAGCAGGCCCGCGCGCAACTCCGCCTCGAACCAGTGGCGGGCCTGACGGGCGCGATGGGTGGCGAAATGCCCGTTCTCGCGCCGCCAATCGGCCAGGTAGCGGATGTTTTCCCACGCCTTTTCAAGCCCATCGCCCGTCACGGCGGAGACGGGCAGCGCCTTGGGGAAACCCTCGGGGTCGCCCGCGCGCTTGCGCAGCAGGCGCAGGGCACCCGCGTAATCGGCAACGGTGCGCCGCGCGGTCGTCAGCAGTTCCCCGTCGGCCTTGTTGATCAGGATCAGATCGGCGATCTCCATGATGCCGCGCTTGACGCCCTGCAATTCGTCCCCGCCCGCGGGGGCCAGCAGCAGCACGAAGATGTCGGTCATCTCGGCCACCAGCGTTTCGGACTGCCCGACGCCGACGGTCTCGACCAGGATGACGTCGAAGCCCGCCGCATCGCACAGGCGGATGGATTCGCGCGTCCGCCGCGCCACGCCGCCCAGTTGCGTCTGCGAGGGCGAGGGCCGGATGAAGGCCAGCGGATCGCGGCTGAGCGTCTCCATCCGCGTCTTGTCGCCAAGGATCGAGCCGCCCGAACGGGTCGAGCTTGGATCCACCGCCAGCACCGCGACCCGCAGCCCCTGCCCGGTCAGCATCTTGCCGAACGCCTCGATGAAGGTCGATTTGCCGACGCCGGGCGTTCCCGACAGCCCGATTCGCAGCGCCTTGCCCGCAGGCAGCGCGGACAGCAGCGCAATGGCGCGCTGGCGGTGATCGGCGCGGCTGCTTTCGACCAGCGTGATCGCACGCGACAGGGCACGGCGGTTCCCGGCCAGCAAAGGTTCCAGCAGATCGTTCATGGTTTTCCGCAAACCCCGCACAAGACAGCTTTGCCCCATGTGGATATTGCCCGGCCCGGCGGAAGTAAACCGGCCCGATGCCGGGCTTGCCGTCTTGCCCCGGCTTTCCTAAACCGGCAGCCGAGGGAGGTCCCTGATGATCCGCCGCCGCTTTCTTGCCGTCCTGCTTGCCGCCCTGCCGGGTGTGGCCCCGGCCACCACCCCCCTGCGCCTGCTGATGATCGAGCGGCAGGGCTGCCCCCATTGCCGGTCCTGGCTGCGCGAGATCGGGCCGGGCTACGCCGAATCGCCGCAGGGCCGCCGCGCGCCGCTGGTCCGCATCGACCTTGACGGCCCCTTTCCCGACGGGTTGGCGCTGGCCCGGCACCCGTGGCTGACCCCCACCTTCATCCTTGTCGATGGTGGGCGCGAAATCGCGCGGATCGAGGGCTATCCGGGCGCGCGCCACTTCTATCCCCTGCTGGACCGCATGATGCTGGATGCGGAAAACTAGCGCCGTTCATGCATTGTAAAGGTCCGGGCGCTATCTTCCCACCATGACGGGCTTGGGGTAAGCCATCCCCGACCCGCCATGAAGGAAAGGCATCGCCATGCTCGACATCCGCGCCATTCGCGAAAACCCCGCCGCCTTCGACGCGGCGCTGGCCCGTCGCGGCCTTGACGCCATGTCGCCCGCCCTCCTGTCGCTGGACGGCGAACGCCGCGCCACCATCGCGCGGGCCGAAACGTTGCAGGCCGAACAGAACAAGGCCAGCAAGGAGGCGGGCGCCGCCAAGGGCCGGGGGGATGAAGATGAATTCAACCGCCTGCGCGCGCTGGTTTCCGCCCAGAAGGACGAAGCCGCCAGCCTTCAGGCACAGGCCGCCGAGTTGGACGTCCAGCTTCGCGACCTGCTGATGGCGCTGCCCAACCTGCCGCTCGACAGCGTCCCCGACGGCAAGGACGAAGGCGACAACGTCGAGATCCGCCGCTGGGGCGATCCGCGCAGCCTTGATTTCCAGCCGGTCGAGCATTTCCAGATCGCGGGCGTCAAGCCGGGCATGGATTTCGAGACGGCGGCGAAGCTGTCGGGCGCGCGCTTCGTGCTGCTGCGCGGCGGCGTCGCCCGCATCCACCGCGCACTTGCGCAATTCATGCTGGACCTGCATGTGAACGAACACGGGCTGACCGAGACATGGGCGCCCGTCCTCGTCCTGTCCGAGATGATGGCCGGCACCGGCCAGCTTCCGAAATTCGGCGAGGACAGCTATCAGACCCGTGAAGGCTGGTGGCTGATCCCGACATCCGAGGTAACGCTGACCAATACCGTCCACGGCGACCTGGTCGATCACGCCAGCCTGCCCCGACGCATGGTCGCGCATAGCCAGTGCTTCCGCTCCGAGGCGGGCAGCGCGGGCCGCGACACCACCGGCATGCTGCGCCAGCACCAGTTCGAGAAGGTCGAGATGGTCTCGATCACCGATGCCGAAAGCGGGCTGGACGAACACGCCCGGATGACCCGCTGCGCCGAGACCGTGCTGGAACGGCTGGGTCTGCCCTATCGCACGATCGTGCTTTGCACCGGCGACATGGGCTTCGGCGCGCGCATCACCCACGACCTCGAAGTCTGGTTGCCCGGACAGGACAGGTATCGCGAGATTTCCAGCGTCAGCTATTGCGGCGATTTCCAGGCACGCCGCATGAACGCGCGCTATCGCCCCGAAGGGGGCGGCAAGCCGGAATTCGTCCACACGCTGAACGGCTCGGGGCTGGCCGTGGGGCGGACGCTGATCGCGGTGCTGGAAAACGGCCAGCAGGCCGATGGCTCGGTCCTGCTGCCCGAGGCGCTGCATCCCTATCTGGGCGGCAAGACGCGGCTTGACGCCAGCGGCGACCTGGCCTGAGCAGCGAATCCGCAAGGGCGGATCGCGAAAGCCTTGCCGCAGCGCAAAGCCCCCAAGGACGGGGACCTGCCCCCTCGACATCCGACCGGGCCGTCGAGGGGGTCCCGCACATCCGCTCATTTTCCCGAGATCGCGCGTCCCGCAGGGAAACCGCAGGGGTCGGCCCGGCGTTTCCACCCCATGCGTAAACTGGCCCAAGCAGCAGTCTGGACCAGCGTGGCGCTGTTCATCCTCAGCGGGCTGAACTTTGCCACGCGGTCGCAGCCACAGCACCCGACAGGGACCGCGCCCGCCCCGATTCGTCCCGAATCCGGCGCCGTGCCCGAATTGGCGGGCATGCTGCTGGTCCAGCCTCCGGCCGACCTGCCGGGCGGGCTGGCGGCGCAACTGCTGGCGCCGCAGGGACCTGTCCAATGGCTGTTCCTGCTGCTGGTCTGGATCGCGGCGGCAGCCTATTCGCTGCGCCTGTCCGGCTGGATCGCAAGGCCGCAGGGGCATCGCGGCACCTTGCGCCCACGTTCCCACGAGCCGCCCTTTCACGAACCGACGGCGCTTTCCATCGGCCTGCTGATGGGCGCGATCTGGCCCTGGGTCATCTGGCGCCACCCGCCGACCGGCATGGCGCTGGCCCTGATCGGCTTCGTCGCCGTCATGTCGCCCCTGCTGAGGCGCGGCGGCAAGGGGGTCAGCGTCTCGCTTGGCGTGCTGGCGGGCTGGATCACCGTCGTCACCTGCGCCGCCTTCGCGACCTTTCTGGACCTGAACCTGGGCACGCCGCAGACGCTGTCGGCGCTGATCGCGCTGCTGTTCTGCGCGCTGGCGGCGCTGGCCGCGCAGCTTCGCATCGGCGCGCCCTTCGCCTATTCGGCGACCATGATCCTGGGGCTGCTGGGAATCGCCGCGGCGACGATGGGCGTCAACCCGATGATCGCAATGGCGACGACCATCGCGCTAAGCGTCGTCGCAGCCACGCTGATCCGGGTCGCGACCTAGCTGCCCTTGGGCTTTTGCCGCTGCTTGTGCTTGGACAGCGCGCCGGACTGGCTGATCTTGTCCGCCTTGTGACGGTAAGGGTTCTTGACGCCCTGATCGCGGAAATTCAGCCGGATCGGCGTGCCGGGCATGTCGAAATCCTGCCGCAGCCCGTTCACCAGATAGCGCGCATAGGCGTCGGGCAGCTTGTCGGTATGGGTCGCCATGACCACGAAGGCAGGCGGGCGGGTCTTGATCTGCGTCATGTAGCGCAGCCGGATGCGGCGCCCGCCGGGCGCGGGCGGCGGGTGCGCCTCGGTCATGGCACCCAGCCATTGGTTCAGCTTGGCGGTGGTGATGCGGCGGTTCCAGACCTCATGCGCCTTGAGGATCGCGTTGTGCAGCCGGTCCAGCCCCTTGCCGGTGCGGGCGCTGACCGTGACCAGCGGCGCGCCGCGCAACTGCGGCAGCAGGCGCTCGAACGCCTCGCGCAACTCCTTCAGCTTTTCGGGCTTGTCGTCCTCAAGATCCCATTTGTTGGCGGCGACGACGACCGCGCGCCCCTCGGTTTCCGCGAAATCGGCGATGCGCAGGTCCTGCTGTTCAAAGGGGATACCCACGTCCAGCAGCACCACGACAACCTCGGCGAAGCGCACGGCGCGCAGCCCGTCGGCCACGGACAGCTTTTCGACCTTTTCGACCACGCGGGCCTTCTTGCGCATCCCTGCCGTGTCGAAGATCCGCATCGGCGTGCCCATGAATTCCGTCGTGACCGAGATCGAGTCGCGGGTGATTCCCGCCTCGGGTCCCGTCAGCAGGCGATCCTCGCCCAGGATCTTGTTGATAAGCGTGGATTTCCCGGCATTCGGACGGCCGATGACGGCCAGTTGCAAGGGCTTTTGCGCCGAGGGCCGCCAGTCCTCGGCCCCATCCGCATCGGTCACGTCCACATCGGTGGCGGGGACCTGCTGGACGTTTTCGGCCTCGAACCGCTCGGCCAGCGGGACCAGCGCGCGATAGAGGTCGTCCATCCCCTCGCCATGTTCGGCGGAAATGCGCAGCGGCTCGCCCAGGCCAAGCGCATAGCCTTCCAGCGCGCCGGATTCGCCCGCCTTGCCCTCGGCCTTGTTGGCGGCAAGGATGACGTGGCGTGCGCGGCGGCGCAGAATGTCGGCGAAATATTCGTCGGCGGCGGTCACGCCCGCCCGCGCGTCGATGACGAAAAGGCAGACGTCGGCCTCTTCGACGGCGCGTTCGGTCAGGCGGCGCATGCGGCCTTGCAGGCTGTCGTCCTCGACCATTTCCAGCCCCGCCGAATCGACGACGATAAAGCGCAGATCGCCCAGCCGTCCCTGCCCTTCGCGCAGGTCGCGGGTCACGCCGGGCTGGTCATCGACCAGCGCAAGGCGCTTGCCCACGAGACGGTTGAACAGGGTCGATTTCCCGACATTCGGGCGGCCGACGATGGCGAGGGTAAAGCTCATCTGTAAGCAATCAGTTGCGCGTCGCGGGTGACGACGTAAAGCGTCTGGCCCGCGACGACGGGGGTGGTGGCCGCGCCACCGGGAATCTCGGCCTGCCCGATCAGTGCGCCCGAGCCGGGGTCGAAGACCCGCAGCCTGCCGTCGGTCGAAGCAAGGTAAAGCCTGCCCCCCGCCAGCACCGGCCCGAAATGGGCATGAACGCGGTCCTGCTTGCGGGCACGGCGGGTCTCGACATATTCGGGCAGATCGACGCCCCAGATGCCGGCGCCGGTTGCGGCATCCAGCCGCACCAGTTGCGCCTGGTCGTTGACCAGGAAAATCGAGTTGCCCGCAGGCGTCACCGGATTGGCCGCGCCGTTGCGGGCGTTCCACGCCAGCGCGCCGGTTTGCAGATCGAAGGCCGCCGTCCGCCCCGAGGTGGTGCCCGCGATCACGCGGTTGCCCATGATCACCGGATCGCCGCCGATGTCGCGGATCAGCCCGATGGCGCGGCCCGTGCGCGAGCCGCCGACCTGCCCCGACCAAAGCTGTTCGCCGCTGTCGCGGTCCACCGCCAGAAGCTGGCCCGAGGCATAGGGGAAGATCACCGTGTTGCCCGACACCGCGGGCGAGGAATGCCCCATCACCCCGGCGACGGCGAGCGTTCCGCCGACCTGCCATTGCACCCGCCCGTCGGATGCGCGAATCGCCCAGCCGGTCGCGTTGCGCGCCATGACATAGACCATCCCCCGGTCCACCGTGGGCGAGCCGGAAATCACCGCATCCACCCGCTGCCGCCAGATCACGCCGCCGCTGCGGGCATCCAGCGCGACCAGTTCGCCATAGCCGGTGGTGACGTAGACGCGGCCCCCGTCATAGGCGATGCCGCCGCCCGAGACGCTTTCGCCGACTTCGCCCGCCGGAACCAGGTTCGAGGTCCAGGCCGTCTGACCCGAGGGCGTCGTCGCCGTGACCCGCGCCCGGCTGTCCTTGGTATAGATCAGCCCGCCGCCCACGATCGGGTCGGCGGTGATGCGATGGCGGCGCCCGGCGGGCTGGCCGATACCCACGGACCAGATCGGCGTCAGGCCCTGCCCGATGGCGGCATGGCCGGGGTTGTGGGTCGGCCCGCCGCCAAGCTGGGGCCATTCGGCATTGGCGCGCATGGCGGGCAGGGACAGCGCGACCGTGGCCGCGCCGGGCTGGCCCTGCACGGCGGGACCATCGGGCGACAACACGGCGCGGGGGTCCAGCCGCTCACCGGGCAGGATCTCGTCGCGGTCGCCGCAACCCGTCAGGGCGACGGTCCCCGCCAGAAGGGCGATCAGGGGCAATCTGGTCATCACTGTCTCCTCTTCGCGGGCCTTTGGTCCGGGCCGCGTCAGTCGGCGGTGGGTGCGGCATCGGCAGCCGCGACCGCGTCATCCTGTTCGGGATCGACGCCGAGGACGATCATCAACTCGTCCAGCCGCCGGCGCAAGCCTTGGGAAAGCCCGTCCTTCTGCCGGATCTGGCGGATCAGGGTGACGGCATCGTCGTCGCGTCCGGCCTCGACAAGGGCAAGGGCCTTCTGCTCAAGCGCCAGCAGTTCAAAGGGGGTGCCGGGTTGGGAAAGTTCGCTCAGCAGGGTGTCGCGGTCGGCGGCGCCAAGCGCGGGACCGGCGGCGATCACCGCCTTCAGCTTGGCAAGGTCGCGCAGCACGGGATCGTCGCCGCCGATCCGGCTGGCCAGTTCGCGCAGGGCCTGCGCCGCCTGCGGGCCTTGTCCATCGGCCTCGAGCGCGGCGGCGGCCAGCAGCGTGGCGACCGCGTGGCGGCCTTCGTCGCTCTCTTGCGCCAGTTCGTGCAGCGCCGCGGCGGGATCGTCCGACTGTTCGGCGGCCAGCACCGCATCGCCGAAATCCTGCGCCCGGCCGCGTTCCTGGACGCGGGAATATTCATGCCATGCCGCGCCGCCGACCAGCGCCAGCACCAGCAGCACCACGATCCAGCCAAAGCGCCGCAGCAGCCCGAAAAGCCGGTCCCGGCGCAGATCTGCCGCAACCTCGTCGATAAAGCTGTCGTTCTGATTGGACATGAGTTCCCCGCGCTTCCTTCAGCGCCCTTCTATACGCGACCGGGTTCCTTTGCCAATGCCGCGCAACGCCCGCGAAAAGCAGAAGTGAACGATTTTCCGCGCGCCCCGCCCGGCGGGTTCCGGCCAGCCGTTGCCCGAGGGGTCGAAACCGGGGGCCTGCGTGGCCCCGGCCTTGTCGCGGCAATGACGAAAAAGCCCGCCGGTGAAGGGCGGGCTTTCTTGTCGATTCGCGGCGCGGGGGTTCACAGGCGCGAGGCCACGTTTTCCCAGTTCACCAGCTTGTCGAGGAAGTTCTCGATATATTTCGGACGCGCGTTGCGGAAGTCGATGTAATAGCTGTGTTCCCACACGTCGATGCCCAGAAGCGCCGTCTGGCCGTGGCAAAGCGGGTTCACGCCGTTTTCGGTCTTGGTCACTTCCAGCCCGCCGTCGGCATTCTTGACCAGCCATGCCCAGCCGGAACCGAACTGGCCCACGCCGGCCTCGGTGAACTTCTTCTTGAAATCGTCGACCGAGCCGAAGCTGTCCTTGATCGCGCTTTCCAGTTCGGACGGGATCACGCCGGGGTTCGGGGCCATCATTTCCCAGAACTGGCTATGGTTCCAGTGCTGGCTGGCATTGTTGAAGATGCCGTTCTGCGCCACGGCGCCCTGCTGGTAGGTGCCCTTGACGATATCCTCAAGCGACTTGCCCTCCCACTCGGTCCCGGCGACCAGCTCGTTGAGCTTGTCGACATAGGCTTTGTGGTGCTTGTCGTGGTGATATTCCAGCGTCTCGCGCGACATGCCGCCTTCGGCAAGCGCGTCATGGGCATAAGGAAGATCGGGAAGCGTAAAGGCCATTTTCGGGTCCCCTTTCAATAAGTTCGCCAGCGCATGTCTGGCACAGCTCCGCCGCGGGCGAAAGCCCCCGCGTCGCCCTTTCAACCCGGACCGGGGTTCAAGGTTCCAAATCCCGCCGCCCTATTCGCGCGGATTGCCGCAAAAGCCGCGCCCGGCGATGGTGTTGTCATAGTCCTGCGCCTGCACCGTCATGCGGGCCGACGAATCGCGCTTGTCCAGCGTCAGGCGGAAATCCAGCCGCTCGGCCCATTGGCCCGAACGGTTGCGCACCCCGGCCAGCGCCCAGCCATAGGTGCGCAGGCGGCGGTCGTCGGCGGTCACATAGGCCTGGATCGGGCGACCGACATATTGCTGCAGGATGGGGTCGAAAACCTCGATCCGGCCATTGGCCTGCCGCGTCACGATGACGATCTCGGGGACCCAGCCGGTATAGCCGCCGGGGTGGTCCGGGTCGGGCACCTCGTCCAGGCCGCAGATCATCACGACCGGCTCGGCCGGCGGCGCCTGCTGGGCCGACAACGGCGCGGCGGGCAGGGCCAACGCCAGGACGGGCGCCAGAAGGGCGGCGATGGCGGAAAGGCGGCGGCGTCCGGTGCCCGGCATGATGTCCCCCGATGGTTGCGCGGATCTGGCCGCCCATCCATAGCCGCCCCGCCGCCCGCGGGATAGGGGCCGCGCGCGCGAGCGGCGATTTTGCCCCAAGGCGCCCCTGCCGTTCACGCGGACAAGGCCGCACGCCCCGGCAAGGGGACGGCGGCCTTGCGGCAGTTCCGGGATGCGCGCAGGGCGTGGCCGGGATAACCGGCCCGCCCATCCGCCAGGCGGTCGCGCACCGTCCGGTCAGTTGGCCGGTGCAGGCTCGACCGGGGCGGGGTCCGCAAGAGGATCGGCTGCCGGATCGGTCGCGGGATCGACGACGCCATCGGCGCCGGGAACCGGATCGGCGGGCAGGGCCGGATCGCCCTCGGGCGCCATCGGCGCATCGGCTGCCGGGGTTTCGACAGTGGTCGCATCATCCCCGCCGCTGCCGGACATGAAGAACCAGGCCAGCGCGATCACGACGACGACAACGACGCCGATGATGATCCCGGTGTTCGACTTTTCTTGCGGTTCGGCCATTTCGAAAGCTCCTTGATCTGATGGCGTTCACGAAGAAATCGCAGAGCATCGTAAAATGTTCCACCAGAAAGGAATTTCCCCGAAATACGCGCAAGATCCCGCGCATCGGGCCGCCCCGCATCGTCGGGGTTTCGCCGATCGGGCCGGATTGGCGGGACCGGCGGCGATGCGCACCCCCGCCGCGGCGCTTTCGCAAAGGCCAGCGGCCCCCGGCGGGCGGCGGATGTGTCGCAGCCGCGCCCCCTTCTGGAACGGCGCGAATGGCGCTATCAAAGGCCACCAGCACAGGAGGACGCATGTTCTGGATCATCTGCGCCGCCCTTTCGGCCATCGCCGTCGTCGCGGTTTTCCTGCCCTTCCTTCGGCAGCGGACCCAGCCCGCGCAGCCGACGGCCGCCTATGACCTGCGCGTCTACCGCGACCAGCTACGCGAGGTCGGGCGCGACCAGGAACGCGGCGTGATCGAGCCTGCCGATGCCGAACGCCTGAAGATCGAGATCGGCCGCAAGGTGCTGGAGGCCGACCGGGCGCTGCAAAAAGCCGTGCGCGCGGGCAACGGACCGGGGCTGGCGCTGCCCGCCGTCGCGCTGGCCGCGGTCACGGCGGGCGCCTTCATGCTTTACGACCGCATCGGCGCGCCGCAACTGCCCGACGCCCCCATCGCCGCCCGGATCGCCGAGGCCGAGGCACGCTATGCCGCCCGTCCCTCGCAGGCCGAGGCCGAGACGCAGGCGGAACGCCCTGCCCTGCCCGAAGCGGATCCCGAATATCTCGCCCTGATCGAGCGGCTGCGCACCGCCGTCGCGGACCGCCCGACCGACGCGCAGGGCTTGCGCCTGCTGGTCGAACACGAATCGCGCCTTGGCAATGCGCAGGCTGCACAGGACGCGCAGCGCCGCCTGATCGCGGTTCTAGGCAATACCGCCACCGCCGCCGAACATGCCCGCCTTGCCGCGCTGATGATCGAAAGCGCGGGCGGCATCATCACCGCGCAGGCCGAATCGGAAATCGCCGCCGCCTTGCAGATGGATGCCACCGACGGGCATGCGCGCTACATGCTGGGGCTGCTCAACATCCAGAACGGGCGGCCCGACCGGGCGTTCACCGTCTGGGCCTCGCTTCTGGCCGAGGGGCCTGCCGATGCGCCCTGGATCGCCCCCATCGCCGAGGTCATCGAGGAATTGGCCTGGCTTGCGGGCGAGCCGGGCTATCAGGCCCCCACCCCCGGCGCACCCGCCGCCGCGCTGCCCGGACCCGACGCCGCGGCCATCGCCGCCGCCGAGGGCATGAGCGACGAAGACCGCTCGCAGATGATCGCGGGCATGGTCGACAACCTCATGGCCCGGCTGGCCGCGCAGGGCGGTTCGCCCGAGGAATGGGCGCAGCTCATCGGTGCGCTGAACGTGCTGGACCGGGGCGATCAGGCCCGCGCCATCTGGCAGGAAGCCCGCCACCATTTCGCGGACGATCCCGCCGCGCTTGCGCTGGTGGACGCTGCCGCGACCGGCGCGGGGCTGGCCGAATGATCTGCGAAACGCCCGAGGAATTCGTCACCGCCCTGCCCCGCGCAGGCGCCATCGCCGGGCTGGACCTTGGCACCAAAACGATCGGCGTCGCGGTCAGCGACGGGCTGCGGCAGGTGGCCTCGCCCCTGACCGTGATCCGGCGCACCAAGTTCACCGCCGACGCCGGGGCGCTGCTGGAACTGGCCACCGGGCGCGCGCTTGTCGGGCTGGTCCTTGGCCTGCCCCGCAACATGGACGGCAGCGAAGGGCCGCGCGCCCAGTCCACCCGCGCCTTTGCCCGCAACCTGTCGCGGCTGACCGACCTGCCCATCACCTTCTGGGACGAGCGCCTGTCCACCGTCGCGGCCGAGCGCGCGCTGCTGGAAAACGACACCTCGCGCAAGCGCCGCGCCGAGGTCGTGGACCAGGTCGCGGCGGGCTATATCCTGCAAGGGCTGCTGGACCGGCTGCGCTACCTGGGCTGACGGCGCGCGGCAGGCATGTTCTTCATCATCCAAATACCCAAAAAACGTCAATCGCACGCGCGGGGTTGCAGGGATGAACCAGGGGCCGGGCGAAAACATCCGCCGCGCGCTTCGGGCAAATGGGTCGTGGCCTTTCCGGCAACCGGCCTCAGCGGCGCAGGATCACCCGGACCTCGTGGATGGTGTGGCTGAGGCGCGCGCGCGTCTCGGGCGGTTCCTGCGCGACGGCATCCAGGAGCGCGCGCATGTCGCCGTGCAGCCCGTGCAATTGATCCAGCAGCGACATGACCAGCGCCATCGCCTCGTCGTTCAGGTGATAACCCTCGGCAAGATCGACGATCAGGCTGAGCCGCGCGATGTCGATTTCCCGAAACAGCGGGCCGTCCTGCGACTGGACGGGCTGGACGACGCCCGCGCGGATATAGCGGTCCAACTGCTCGGGCGTCAGGTCCGAGACGGTCTCAAGCGTTTCGCGAACCGAAAAGCGGCGCTCCATCACGTCCTCCTGTGCGGGTCATAGGCGTGGCTTTCGCGCCACTCGCGGAAGAAACGGGCCAGATCCTCGTCGATCTGGGGCGGCATCACGATGCGCAGCACCACATGCTGGTCGCCGCGCCTTGCTCCGGGTCCCTTGATGCCCCGGCCCTTCAGGCGCAGCTTGCGGCCCGAACTGGCGCCCTGGGGAATGGTCACCATGACGGGACCGTCGATGGTGGGCACCTCGACCTTGCCGCCAAGCACGGCCTCGTCGATGGTGATGGGCAGGGTGATTTCCACGTCGTCGCCATCGCGACGCCATTCGGGGTCCTCGGCCACGGTCAGCGTCAGAAGCGCGTCGCCCGGCCCGCCCTCGCCCATGCCGGGGCCGCCCTTGCCGCGAAGGCGGATGGTCTGCCCGTCGCGGGCGCCCTCGGGGATCTTGACCTCGAGCGTGTTGCCGTCGGGCATGGTGATCCGGGTCGAGCCGCCGCGCGCCGCCGTCATGAAGTCGATCTCCAGCGTGAACCGCTGGTCGGGGCCGCGCATGTCGAAGCTGTGCGCCCCCCTGCGCGACTGTGCCCGCTGGCCGAAGAGGTCCGAGAACACGTCCGAGAAATCGTCGAACCCGCCCTGCTGGCGATAGGGATTGTCGCCCGCCTGCGCATAGTCGCGGTAATAATGACGCTGCTGCGGGCGTTCCTGCCCCGAGGCATCAACCTCGCCCCGGTCGTAGCGGGCGCGCTGTTCGGGGTCCTTGAGCAGGTCGTAGGCGGCGGATGCCGCCTTGAAGCGTTCAGCCGCCGCAGGATCGGGGTTCAGGTCGGGGTGGTCGGTCTTGGCGATCTTGCGATAGGCTTTCTTGATATCCGCCTGGCTTGCGGATTTCGTCAGCCCCAGCGCCTTGTAAGGATCGTTCGGATCACTGGCCATGCCGTCCCTTTCGTCTCATCGTCAAAACGCCCCCACCGCGCGCGGGGTTTCACCAACAGCCGCCTTACTGCTTCGGGCGGAACGCCTTGATCCGCGCGGGATCGGTTTCGATGAAGCCCGCCCCGATCAGGTCCAGGCAGTAGGGCACGGCTGCGAAAACCGCGTCAAGGCAGGTCGCGATGGCCGAGGGCTTGCCGGGGATCGTGATCATCAGCGTCCTGCCGCGAATTCCCGCCGTCTGGCGCGACAGGATCGCGGTCGGCACCTCGGCCAGGCTGGCGCGGCGCATTTCCTCGCCAAAGCCGGGCAGTTCCTTTTCGATGACATCGGCCATGCCCTCGGGCGTCTCGTCACGCGGCGCGGGGCCGGTGCCGCCGGTGATCAGCACCAGGTCGGCGCGTTTCGTGCCCAGCGTGCCATCGGCGAATTCGCGCAACGCGGCGGCGACATGGTCGCGCCCGTCGGGGATGATGCGCCGGGTGATCGTGATGGGCGAGGTGATGGTGGCGCGCAGCCATTCCTCGGCCCCCGGCCCGCCCTTGTCCTGATATTCGCCGCTATGGGCGCGGTCCGAGACGGTCAGGATGGCGATATGGGCGGTCTTGTCGGTCATCGAGGGATTCCTTTCCGCCCCAATATCGGCATTTCGCGCGGGATTGGAAGGACCGGGGCCAATTCTGCCGGGCAGAGGCCGCTTGCATCGCCGGGCCGTGGGTATTTGGATGATGAAGAAAGGCGGGCGGATCGCCCCGGCTACCAGCGCAGTTCCAGCACTTCGCCGGGCAGGCCGTCGAAATCCCCGAGTTCCTTCGACACGAAGCCGTTGTTGGTCAGGATCTTGCGTGACGGGATATTTGCCGGGTCGATGATGGCGAAAAGGCTGCGCAGCGTCGGGTGCTGCCGGGCCTTGGCGATCAGGGTGGCGGCGATGCGGCTGGCGATGCCGTGGCCCCAGTATCGGGGCAGCAGGATATAGCCCAGTTCGGCCCGGTCCGCCCGTGTCGCCTCGAGCTTGGCAAGGCCGATGAAATCACCGGTTGCGGCGTCGAGGACGCGGAACTGGCCCAGGTCCGGGTGAATGGCATTGCCGGCCAGCAGCTTGTCGAAGTCACGCCGCGCCTCATCCGCCGGGATGGCGCGTTCGGTGATCATGGCCATGACCTGCGCATCGCCGACCATGCGCAGGTAGTCGTCGAAATGCTGCGGGCCGAATTTCTCGAAGGTGAGTTTCGGATTCATTGCGCAAAGACGCCCATGTTGCCGGTTCGGGCCGGGGACCCCGCCGGCGTTTCCCGGCGGGACCTCGCCATTCCGGCGCTTGCCTATTTCACCCGCGCGTTGCGGTTTGCGATCAGCTTCAGCCGCAGCGCATTGAGGTGGATGAAGCCCGCCGCGTCCTTCTGGTCGTAGGCGCCCGCGTCCTCTTCAAAGGTG